>JAZDPX010000032.1:0-78465 GCA_043797125.1 Candidatus Omnitrophota bacterium | reverse complement strand
TGGTGTCCGAATTTTAATTTATATGTTTTACCGCCCAGCGCAAGGCCAAGCATCTGATTGCCAAGGCAAATACCAAAAATAGGCAGTTTACCTAACAGCTTTCTTGCGGTTTCAGCGACGCCGGAAACAGCCGCGGGGTCACCGGGGCCGTTTGAAAGAAGAAGCCCGTCGGGTTTTTGTTTTAAAATTTCATTTGCGCCTGTGCTGCACGGAACAACTATAACTTCGCAATTCCTTTGCGCCAAACATCGCAGGATATTATACTTAACGCCGCAGTCGATTACTACGACTTTAAAGCTATGGGCTATGGGCTGTCCCCTTCGGGGAGGCTTCGCTTCGCTTCGCACTGGGCTATGGGCTCTCCAGGTATACTGACTTTTGCAAGTAACCTCTTTAACCAAATCCACGCCTACTAAACTTGACGAAGCTTTTGCTTTTTTCGCCAGGATCTTCGGGCTGACGCTGCGCGTGGACATAACAGCCTTCATTGCGCCCTTAAGCCTGATATGCCTTGTAAGCGCTCTTGTGTCTATACCTTCTATTCCCATGACGTTATTCTTTTTAAGATAATATGGAAGTGTCTGCTTACAGCGCCAGTTACTTGGTATCCTGCTGGCCTCTTTTACAATAAGCCCTTCTAAAAACGGCCGGCGCGATTCCATATCCTGCGGATTAATGCCATAATTTCCGATTAGGGGATAGGTCATGGTAACGATCTGGCCTTTATAGGAGGGGTCTGTGATGATTTCCTGATAACCTGTTAAGCTGGTATTAAATACAACTTCGCCGCAGCGCTCGCCGACAGCGCCAAAGGAATAGCCTTCAAAAACAGCGCCGTCTTCCAATACAATTAATGCCTTCATATTTCTGACCTTATTTTTTTGCGCAGATGATCGCAGATTAGAAGACGCGGATGATCGCAGATTTTAACCAAATTGAATATCTGTGATCATCTTGCATCTTTTTATCTGCGCTAATCTGTGTATACATAAAAACAGTATAATTTTTTATATAATCTTTAGCTCACCTGCAAAAACAAATCGCCTTTTGCGATATTACATCGGACATTACTTTTAAGTCTTTGTCTTTTGTGTCATAGGCCTTTATGATGCCCTTATACTGTTTGAATTCCGGCAAAAGATTCCCGAATATATTCTTAAAAGAATACAACATTTTTTGATTAAATACAACATTATTCCTGTCAGGAAACAGCGCTACATAAAATATGTTGGTTTCTATAAGATCCCGGAAAAAATGCGTCCCAAAAGAAAGTTCGGGCATTAAATTCCCTCCGGGGAAAGCGATCTCTCCTAAAATCGTAACATTATTTATCTCCGAAAAACCTACAGGGACTCCCAGAGACGGGGTTGTCGTGCCCCATCTGCCTGGCCCCAATAAAAGCAAAGGTATTTTTTCCTCGCCGCAGGCGCGGTTTAACCTGCCGACAGCGCGCGCTATGTCGTATTTTTTAGATAACGCCAGATCGATATACTCTTTTGGCTCTATGTATATTATTCTGCCGACATCCTGGGAAATATTTCCGCCGAGAAAATAACCTTCCGACTCAAACAATATCTTATCTTTGCTGATATCCTTCGGCATCTTTATCCTTTTGCCGAGGCCCCTTGTCTGAAGGGGCCTGCATTGCAGGAGGTTTACCTTGAATTCTCCGTTTTCCGTGAAATTAACTGTAAACTCTATTTCAACAGGATACTTATAATTATCCTCGAGCGTTTGGAGCAATTTTTTAAAATAGGTTATGAAAGATTTATCGCGAAACAGGTTATCAAAAGTAATTATCCAGTATTCTCTATCTTTTATGCCTCTTTCTTCCATCATTTGCGTCGCTTCGCTATCCTGGATTGCCACAAAATCGAGTTTTAAATCCAGTTTCTCACCTATCAAATCATTAAGCCCGACTGTCTGAAATTCATTTTTATCAATATTTATCAGGTCCACGTCGTGTTGAGAAAATTTCCTCACATCCTTCATTTCCGCGTAAGGCTTAAGTAAAGGTTCGTCCAGCGCCGCTATCCTTGCGTATCCGCCTTCTATGCGGTTTACCGCCCTTGTGCCAAGCCCGAAAACCAGCCTCAACATGCCCGCTTTCGGGTTTAGTTTTTTATTCCACACATATGTATTATATGAAACGCCTACTCCTCCTATGTCAGGCAAAAAGTAATGCTTATGGTACGAGCCTGACACCCTCTGCACAAGCAGGGCCATCTGCTCATCCGCCATATCCAGGCCGCGCTGCAAGCGGTACGCCAAGGCATCTTCGCTCATGGTGCTTGAGTAAATTCTCCTTACGGCTTCCACAAACTGGATATAGCGCTGCTCCGGCGTACCCTGGTTGGCGCAAAAAACACTTTCGTATTTTCCGGCAAAGGCGTTTCCGAAACTATCCTCGAGCAAACTGCTTGAACGCACGATTATAGGAGACGCGCCGAAATATTCTATCATCTGCTGAAACTGCTCCATGATCTCCTCGGAAAATATACCATGCAGCATTTTTTCTTTTAATAAAGCCGCTGCCCTAAAATAGCCTTCCCTGGTCTTCTGCTCAACGCGCAGTTTCCATAAACCGTTTTGCACAATATATGAATAGAAAAAATCCGAGCCTATATAAAAGGAATCGTGCGGCTCAACTATCTCCTGCCAATTCAACGAGGGCTCCTTTGACAGGATCTTCCTTGCCATGAGCATGCCCGCGGTCTTTCCTCCTATAAATCCGGTGCCTATGAGCCTTGATTTTACATTTATAAGCTCTTCGAGCGAAAAATGTTTTTCAGCGAGCGAGAGTATCTTTTCATTTCTGCTGAACATTATCCTTGTTATTTGCTTTGTCATTTTGCTTACCTGTTTCTGCGAATTCTTTGATTCGATAATCTCCTGCGCCCGAAGAAAAAGCCTGTCCCAGTAATCAAGGTTTCTTTTCGCGCTTTCTGCGCCTTTCTGGCTTATGTACGAGAGCAGTTTTGCCGCGTTGGCGCTGTCTGTAACGGGAAGAAACTTGTCTTTTTCTTTTAAATGCGGCAGGAACATCGTCGGGGAATAGCGGTTCCATACTTTAAGCGGATGTATATAGAAACTGCCCTCAAAATTATACACGTCTATCAGCAATTGCGTTGTTTCGCGGATGCGCGCTATCACCTTAAATGAATGATTATTTCGCAATATCGAAAAATACGTGATGGTATCCAGCTCGTAAAGATACGGGCATGTTACCATAAAAAAATTCCCTATCATAAGATCCGTTGCCCACGCGGATAAAAGCGCCGACAGGCAATCAAACACATAATAGGCGCCGACGCCCTCTTTGGTAATAATGCTGTTAACCTCTGTCGCGAATGACTCAAACCCCTTGCTAGCGTCCAGCTTATAGACCTTAACATCCTTTGAAGGCTTAAGCAGCGGCGCATGGGCGGCAAATCTCATGTATATGAGCTTTTTGCCATCCTGCAGGGCCTTTTTTACAAAAGGGCCCACAAGCGCCTTATAATCCTTTATATCGTCTATCTGCCAGACGACATTATCGCCTTTTCTTAAACCTGTGATTACCTCATCCAAGCCTTTCAATCCTGTGCTTATCATCATATGGTCCTTTTTTTAAATACGCGGCAGGCAGCTTTCCTGCATCAGATATTTATCAATGTTATACGCGCAGCTTCGGCCCTCGGATATTGCCCAGACAACAAGCGACTGCCCGCGCTTCATGTCCCCAGCGCAAAAAACCTTATCCACAGATGTCATGTAATTTTCATTTGTCTCTACGTTGCCCTTATTATTAAATTTCACATTCAGGTCTTCTAACAGCCCCGCGCGCTGCGGATGAATAAAACCCATAGCAAGTATCACAAGGTCTGCCTCTATTTCAAATGCGCTGTCAGGGGCTTGACAGTACAATTTTTTTACGCGGCCGTTTTTGCCTATAAACTTCTTTGTTTGAATTGTCCAAAGGCGCTCGGTGCCTTCCTTGTGGCTTGAGGATGTCTTTAATAAAAACGGGTAATGCGGCCAGGGGCAATCCTCGCTTCTGCATTCCGCAGGTTTGGCTAAAAGTTCTATCTGTGTAACGCATGCCGCACCCTGCCTGTTTGCTGTGCCGACGCAATCTGAACCTGTATCTCCTCCTCCTATAACAACTATTCTTTTGCCTTTTGCGTCAATAAGCTCTGTTTTGAGAATTTTTTCTCCTGCAACCTTTTTATTTGACTGAATCAAATAATCCATTGCAAAATATATGCCTTTTAATTGCCTGCCTTCTATCGACAGGTCCCTCGGAGTGCGGCAGCCGCCTGCTAAACAAATAGCGTCGAAGTCTTTTAATAATTTTTCAGCCGGATAATCTATGCCCACATTAACGGAAGTTTTAAATTTTATACCTTCTTTTTCCAAAATTTTAATGCGCCTGTCAAGAATAGATTTTTCCAGCTTAAAATCAGGTATGCCGTAGCGTAAGATGCCTCCTATTTTTTCATCTTTTTCAAAAACAAAAACCGTATGCCCGACCCTGTTAAGCTGCATAGCAGCTGCTAATCCCGCTGGGCCGGAACCTATAACAGCTATTTTTTTGCCGGTGCGTATCTTTGGCAGCTTTGGCATAACCAGCCCTTTTTTAAACGCATTTTCAATAATAGCGAGTTCGTTCTCGCGTATTGTAACTGCGTCGTCGTTTATGCCTAACACGCATGAATATTCGCATGGCGCGGGACAAACCCTTCCCGTGATTTCCGGAAAATTATTTGTAATTTCCAAAAGCTCAAAAGCTTCTTTCCAATTCCCTTTAAAAGCGAAATCGTTCCATTCCGGTATATAGTTGCCTATGGGGCAACCCCAATGACAAAATGGCGTTGCGCAATCCATGCATCTTGAAGCCTGCTGCTTAGCGTCTTCTTCCGAATGAAGCACAGCCGCAGGGTTATAATCCTTAATGCGTTCGCAAACAGGCCTATATCCTGCCTCCTGCCTTTTTGTTTTTAAAAATCCTCTCGGATCTCCCATTTTCCTTTATCCTTTAACTTTACACTTTACACTTAACGCTTTACACTTCTTTTATCCGTCAGACGGCTCCAGCAAATCTAATTGTTTTTCAATCTTTATACCCTCTAATAGATATTTATATTCTATCGGCATTACTTTCACGAATCGGCTCATCTTTTGTCTTAGATCATCCAGAATTATTTTAGCCTTGCTGCTGCCGGTATATTTATGGTGGTTGTATAATAATCTATAGATAGTCTCCTCATCATCTTTTGTTGTTTTTTCCAAGGCGACCATCTTCATATTGCATTTATCCGTAAAATTATTATTTTCATCATAAACATACGCAATGCCGCCGGACATGCCTGCTGCAAAATTCTTGCCTGTTTCGCCCAAGACAAGCACCCTGCCTCCTGTCATATATTCGCAGCCATGGTCTCCTACGGCCTCAACAACAGCAAAAAGCCCTGAATTTCTAATACAAAATCTTTCCCCTGCTATCCCGTTAATATACGCCTCGCCTGAGATAGCGCCGTAGAATGTTGTGTTTCCTACTATGATGTTTTCACTTGCTTTATAATCTCCTCTTTTGTCCGGGTATATAATAATTTTCCCGCCTGAGATGCCCTTTCCGACATAATCATTTGCCATGCCTTCAAGCTCAAAGGTTATTCCCGCCGCTAAAAATGCGCCGAAACTCTGGCCTGCGATACCTTTGAATTTACAACTGATAGTATCCTCGCCAAGGCCCTCCTCGCCGTATAAAGAACATAACCTGCCGCTTAACATTGCCCCGGCTGCCCTGTTTGTATTTTTAATTTCAAGTTCTACCTTAACAGGCCTTTTGTCTTTTAAAGAGTCCTGGCACAGCGTTATAAGCTTTTTATCCAGCACATTATCTATACCGTGATCCTGTTTTATTTTACAATATATTCCGACATCCTCGCTTGCCTGCGGTTTATAGAGAATTTTTGCGTAATCAGCGCCTTTTGCCTTGTCGGGAATTATATCTGTATTTACATCCAAAAGGTCTGTCCTGCCTACCATCTCATCTATTGTCCGCATACCAAGGGATGCCATAATTTCGCGAAGCTCCTGCGCGATAAAATGAAAATAATTTATCACGTGTTCCGGCTTGCCGGTGAATCTTTTCTGAAGCATCGCGTCCTGCGTCGCAACGCCAAGAGAACAGTTGTTTAAATGGCAATGCCTTAACATAACACAACCCATCACAATTAACGCTGATGTGCAGAAACCGTATTCCTCGGCGCCTAAAAACGCCGCTATCGCGACGTCCCTTCCTGTCCTCATTTGCCCGTCTGTTTGCAAACGGACCCGTGAACGCAAGTCATTTAAAACAAGGGTTTGATGCGTTTCCGACAGCCCAAGCTCCCATGGCAGGCCTGCATACCTTATTGAGCTTCTCGGCGATGCGCCCGTGCCTCCGTCTCCTCCTGAAATTAAAATCATATCAGCGTGGCCCTTGGCAACACCTGCCGCGACAGTGCCAACGCCTATTTCAGACACAAGTTTTACGCTTATACGCGCATTCGGATTTACATTCTTTAAATCAAATATCAGCTGCGCTAAGTCTTCGATGGAATAAATATCGTGATGCGGCGGCGGAGAAATTAAAGTAACTCCCGGGGTGGTATAACGGGTCCTTGCGATTATCTGGCTTACCTTATGCCCTGGGAGCTGCCCGCCTTCGCCGGGTTTAGCGCCTTGCGCTATTTTTATCTGTATCTCGTCGGCATTGACAAGATAGTTGGTTGTAACGCCAAAGCGGCCCGAGGCTACCTGCTTTATCGCGCTTTTGGCGGAATCGCCGTTAGGCAATAGTGTAAACCTGCTGGGGTCTTCTCCGCCTTCTCCTGTATTGGATTTCGCGCCAAGCCTGTTCATTGCGATGGCCAAGGTTTCGTGTGCCGCCTTGCTTATAGAACCAAAACTCATCGCGCCTGTTACAAAGCGCCTGATTATTTTTTCAGCGGGCTCCACATTATCAATTGAAATAGGGTTTGCTTTTTTAAACTCGAGCAGCCCCCTTAAGGTTGTGGGATTGCCTTTCTGGTTATTGACAAACCCTGCAAACTCTTTATATCTTTTATAATCCGCTCTTCTTGCGGCATCCTGCAAGGCTGCTATGGACTCAGGGTTCCATAGATGAAATTCCCCGTCTTTTTTCCATTGATATACCCCGCCCGTTGCAAGAGGCGGCTGGGGGATTTTTCTTTCCATGTAAACCTCTTTATGCCTTCTTATATATTCCTGCGCAATCTCCTTTAGGCCTGCGCCGCCTATCCTGCATACAGTGCCTGAAAAATATTTGTCGATGACATCCGGGTTTATGCCTAAGGCCTCGAATATCTGGGCTCCGCGGTAACTTCGCAGAGTTGAAATCCCAATTTTAGAAAGTATCTTTAATATCCCGTCTATAACAGCCTTTCTGTAATTTTTTAAAGCCTGCTGGCAATCAACCGCAACCTTTCCCTCTTTAGAAAGGTGTTCGACAGCCTCATATGCAAGGTAAGGGTTTATGCAGTCTGCGCCGTATCCAAAAAGCAATGCAAAATGATGCACTTCTCTTGGTTCCGCGCTCTCTATTATTAAGCCGACTTCGGAGCGTATATTTTTTCTCACCAGGTGCTGGTGCACGGCGCTTACAGCTAAAAGCGACGGCAGCGCGATATTATCTTTATCGCAGCCGCGGTCACTTAAAATAACAAACGCGTGGCCTGTCTCTATCGCGTATTCAGCCTCAAAACACACCCTCTCCAAAGCGCATTCGAAATCTTTCTCGCTTTCTGAACTAAAAAATGTGTATATGGTCTTGGTTTTAAAACCGTTGACATTAATATTGCGTATTTTATCAAGCTCCTCGCTTGTAAGTATCGGCTGTCTTACATATAGTTTATGGCTGTGCCTCGGCGTTTCATCAAGCATGTTTTTCTCCGGGCCCACAAAACTTTCCATACTCATGACAAGCGCCTCTCTTATATGGTCTATGGGCGGATTTGTAACCTGCGCAAAAAGCTGTTTAAAATAGCTATAAAGCAGTTGAGGCTGTGCCGAAAGAAAGGCATGCGGCGTGTCATTGCCCATAGAACCAATGGGCTCTTTACCTTCTTCTGCCATCGGGGCAATAATCATCTTAAGGTCTTCGCGCGTATACCCGAATGCCTTCAAGTCAGAGATAAGATCGGCTGATTTTTTTATAGGTAAACCCGACCATGTAAGCGTATCCAAATCTACCATATTTTCTTTGTTCCATATTTCATAAGGATGCAGCTTTGCAGCCTCTTTTTTTATTGTATCATCACCGATTATGCTCTTTTGCTTTGTATCAATAAAAAACATCTTTCCCGGCTGCAACCTTCCTGAATGTTTGATATCTTGCGCCGCTATATCCAATACACCTACTTCGGAGGCCATCACTACAAAATCGTTTTTTGTTATAATATAGCGCGCAGGACGCAGGCCGTTCCTATCCAGCACTGCCCCTATGCCTTCTCCGTCTGTAAAAGCAATTGCCGCAGGCCCGTCCCATGGCTCCATAATGCAGGCATGATATTTATAAAATTCACGTAACTGCCTGTTTAGAAATGAGTCCTTTTCCCATGCAGGCGGTATAAGCGTCATCATGGAATGCTCAAGCGTCCGTCCTGAAAGCACTAGAAGTTCAAAAACATTATCAATAGCAGCTGAATCGCTGCCGCCTTCAACAATTACAGGTTTTATCTTTTCGATGTCCGCGCCGAAAAGCTCGCTTGCTAAAAGCCTTTCTCTTGCGCGTATCCAGTTTATGTTTCCTCTTAAGGTGTTTATTTCGCCATTGTGCGCAAGAAATCTAAACGGCTGCGCCAAATCCCATGTGGGAAATGTGTTTGTGCTATAGCGTGAATGTATCATGCATATAGCGCTTTGCATTGAGCTGTCCTGAAGATCCATAAAAAACTTATCAAGCTGCTCGGGCATTAAAAGGCCTTTATAGCTTAAGGTTCTTGAAGAAAGATTTGTAATATAGAAAAAAGATTTTTGCTGCAAGGTTGACTTTTTTACGGCGCGTTCTACGCATTTTCGTATTACGTAGAGCCTTCTCTCAAGATGAAGCTGGCTTTCAATGTTTTTCCCCTTGCCGATAAAAATTTGCCTTATAAAAGGCCTGGTGTCCCTAGCTTTTTTGCCGATTACAGAATCATCTATTGGAACATCTCTAAAACCAAGCAGGGTCTGGCCCTCTTCGCTAATAATTTTTTTAAAAATATCCATGCAGAAATTGCGTTCATTCTCATCCGGAGGAAGAAAAACAAGGCCTGCGCCGTATTCACCGGCTCCGGGCAAAGAAAAACCCCTTTCTTCGCATTGCCTTGATAAAAACGTATGCGGCATTTGAATAAGAAGGCCTGCTCCGTCTCCTGTCTTAGGATCAGAGCCCACTGCGCCTCGATGGCTAAGGCGTTCTAAAACCTCGATGCCTTTTTTCACAATATCATTGGATTTTTCGCCGGTAATATTGCACACGAATCCGACTCCGCAGCTATCGTGCTCAAACTGCGGGTCGTATAAACCCTGTGCTTTAGGCAAACCAATATATTTCATTGCCTGAATACCTGCGTATCAATATGCAGGTCCTTAATCTTCTTGCGCAGGGTATTGCGGTTTAATCCCAACAGTTTTGCCGCAAGAACCTGCCTGCCGTAAGTTTCTTCCAGCGCCTTTTCTATAAGTATCTTCTCAAAATGGGCTATGACGCAGTTATAGATTGCGCCTTTTTCTGCCGTAAAAAAGAACTCATCTATTTTATCTATATCGTTGCCGCTGTTCATATCGCAATGCCTCTTAAAACAATTGCCTATTTTTTGTGCATCCGCATTCACAAAATACCCCCTTCTGCCCAAAGGGCAGTAAGGGGTATTTTTCCCGGAGTTACATTACAGAAAGATACTTATCAAGTTCATATTGAGTAACCTGTATCCTGTAATCATCCCATTCTTTTTTCTTAAGCTCGATGAATCTCGGAAAGATGTGATCGCCAAGTATCTTTTTAACAAGTGCGCTCTCCTCTGTTATTGCTATTGCCTGCCCAAGGCTGTCCGGTAGAATTTCTATGCCTTTTTTCCTTCTCTCCGTATCTGTAAGATGGTAAAGGTTTTGATCCATAGGCGCAGGAGCTCTATAACCTTTTTCTATACCTTCCAAGCCTGCGTGCAGCATAGCTGCAAATGTCAGATATGGATTGCAAGCCGGATCGCATGCCCTGAATTCGCAGCGCGTTGCAAGCTCTTTGCCCGGATAATATAGCGGCACCCTTACAAGGGCGCTTCTGTTTCTGCGGCTCCACGCTATATAAACCGGAGCTTCGTAACCCGGAACCAATCTTTTATAAGAGTTTGTTGTCTGCGCAAATATGGAGCATATTTCCTTCGCGTGTTTTAAAAGCCCGGCAATATAACTATAAGCTGTTTCCGAAAGAAAATCCTTTGTCTTTGGGTCAAAAAACATATTTTTATCACCCTTAAACAGCGACTGGTGAGTATGCATGCCTGATCCGTTTTGACCAAATAACGGCTTAGGCATAAACGTAGCATATACCCCAAATTTGCTTGCTATTTCCTTCACAGCAACCCTGTAAGTAATTACAGAATCCGCCATTTGTAAAGCGTCTTTGTATCGCATATCTACTTCATGCTGGGACGGAGCGACCTCATGATGAGAATACTCAACTTGTATGCCCATTTTTTCCAAAGCCAGCACAGTCTCTCTTCTTAAATCGCTTGCGACATCAAGGGTGGTGAGGTCGAAATAACCGCCTTTGTCCAAAATTTCAGTTCCCTGATCATTTTTAAAATAAAAATATTCAAGCTCAGGCCCTAAATAAAAATGGTCAAACCCCATTTTTTTGGCGCGCTCAAGAGCCTTTTTTAATACGTACCTCGGGTCGCCTTCATAGGGCGTTCTATCCGGATTTAATATATTACATATCATTCTGGCAACTGCCTTTTCACCGGGCCTCCACGGAAGTATCGTAAATGTGGTTGGATCAGGCATTGCAATCATATCCGACTCTTCTATATCCTGGTATCCTGTAATTGAAGAGCCGTCAAAGCCCATGCCATTTTCCAATGCCCCTGCTAATTCTTTATCCGTAATAGCGAAACTCTTAACCTGGCCTATTACATCAGTAAACCATAACCTGATGAATTTTACATCCTTCTCTTTTGCAAGCCGCAAAATGTCCTCTTTGGTGTTTTTACCTGGACCGCTGCTTGTTTTTGCGCTTATTTTTACCTTTGCCATTTTTTCCTCCTTGTGCCTTACCGCATGGTAGGCTTGTTAAAAATTAAGGCGTTTTAAAGATTATATTGCTTTAAAACGCCCTTGTTTTAAGTGAGTTTTTGCACAATCCTTGCGCAATGCCGTGCATACTGCTGCTATCCATATATACAAGTAAATTTTTGCTGGTTTTGGTAACCGTGCTGCAAAATTTTCTTTTAGTTGTCAAGGCTGGAGAAAGATTATCAGAAGACCAGATTATCAGAGCGAGAATATCAGAACATAAGATCACCAGATTTATCTGATACTCTGATTCTCTGATAATCTCGTTCTGATACTCTTATAATCTGATATTCTAACTCTCGCCTGTCATTAACGCTTAACCTATCGCTACCCCACCGCGCTCCCCGGTGCGGATACGTATGCACTCCGGCAAATCCAAGACAAAGATCTTACCGTCTCCTGTTTCGCCTGTTTTTGCGCCTTTTATAATCGCGTTTATGGTGCGCTCCACATAATTTTCATTTACAGCTATCTCAATCCTCACCTTTCTTAAGAGGTTGCCTGTTTCTTTGTGCCCTCGGTAAACCTCTGTTACGCCTTTTTGGCGGCCATGGCCTAAAACTTCGCTTACGGTTATAAGATTGACTTCCTCTTTATATAGCTGTTCTTTAACCTCTTCTAATTTATATGGCTGAATTATTGCGATTATAAGTTTCATAATAACCTCTCCTTATTCTAATACCGTATACGCCCTTTCGCGATGCTGGGTTAAGTCAAGGCCCATAAGCTCTTCTTTTTCGCTTACGCGCATTCTGAAGAATATATCTACAAATTTATATATAATAAATGTAACTATAAATACATAAACACCGGCAACCAAAACACCGACTAACTGAATTACCAATTGTTTTGGGTTGCCGTAAAACAGGCCGTTATTACCGGCAGCATTAATAGCCTTGGAAGCAAATAAACCTACCGCTAATGTGCCCAATATACCTCCTAAGCCATGAACGCCAAACACATCCAATGAATCATCATAACCATATTTAGGTTTAATAACCGCCACTCCTATATAACAAAGTATGCTGGCTAATACGCCTATGACTAAGGCCGATGACGCATTGATAAATCCCGAGGCTGGCGTAACCGTAGCAAGGCCGGCAACTGAACCGGTTATAACACCAAACACTGTAGGCTTGCCGTTTCGTATCCATTCAAGCAATGCCCAAATTAAACCAGCGCTTGCTGCAGCTGTATTTGTCGCAACAAAAGCATTTACTGCCAAACCATTTGCTGCCAAAGCGCTGCCGGCGTTGAATCCAAACCAGCCAAACCATAAAAGGCCTGTGCCTAATACTACAAATGGAAGGTTATGAGGAGTCGGCGTATTGGTATCGAGATTTTTTCTTTTGCCTATTATTATAGCAGCTACTAAGGCCGCTATGCCGGCGCTCGTATGCACTACTATGCCTCCGGCAAAATCAAGAACCCCGAGCTGTTTAAGCCATCCTCCGTCGCCCCACACCCAATGAATTAACGGATCATACACAAACGTTGCCCAAAGCAGGCTAAACACCAGAAAAGCGGAGAACTTCATTCTTTCGGCAAAAGCTCCTATTATTAAAGCCGGGGTAATTACAGCGAACATTCCCTGAAAAATCATAAACGCCTGATGCGGAATTGTAGGGGCGTAATTTGCGTAAGGTTCCATGCCTACGCCGTTTAAACCAAACCATTTTAATCCTCCCCAGAAAATTCCTCCTGGAGCAAAAGAAAGGCTATACCCAAACAGGACCCATTGAATGCTTAAGGCACAGATAATTATGTAGCATTGCATCAATACGCTTAATATATTCTTCTTCCTAACCATGCCCCCGTAAAAAAATGCGAGGCCCGGCGTCATCAGCAAAACAAACGCCGTTGAAACAAGCACCCATGCAGTATCGCCAGCGTTTATCATATTATCTCCTATGTTAAAAGTGGACATTGACATATACTAAAGTAAATTTTTCTTACTCTTGGTAACCCACTTCCTTATTATATTCTTCTTATATTTAAGCACCATGACATGGGAGATGCCCAGTTCTTGCGCCGCTTCCCTTACTGTGTAACCTTTAAGCAAAAGCGAGAATACATTATTTTCTTTAGGCGTAAGGCCTATGTTTTTAATATCATCTATGCTTATGTTTCTATCTGCGCTTTCAGAAAAGGTATCTTTTTTGTCTTCTAAAATATCCTCAAGCCTGAGCCCTTCTGACGTAATAGGCTCATCCAAGCTCATCAACATTACCTTTGGCCTGCCTTTTCTTAAGAAATTCAACATATGAAATTCGCATGCCTTAATTATATACGACTCATTAAAACCGATAGGCATACCATCTTTATACCTGCTCCACAGAAAAAGGCACATCTCCTGATAAAGGTCCTCTTCGCTGTAGAAACTGTAAAGCAGCCTCTTTCTGGCAATGGCCTTTAGCGCAGGCGTTATTTTCTCCAGTAAAATCTTAAAATCCATCTTTACCTCTGCGGATTTACCTTTAAGCTTATAGAGTGGCGGGGCCTGTCTGGCCGAGCCACCTCACCGTCCTCACTTTCGTTGCGGGCGGTGAGGGCTTCGGCTCGGCCAGACACCCGCCGCTAACTTTGCCTAAAATAACCCCTCGGCCTGACTTTTAGTGTCGGTGAGGTTTTTGCAAGGTGAGATACATTTGCAAAAGCTTTTGTGTGTGTTGCCGGAGCGACTGTCAAAAATTGCGAAAACCCGGCGAGAAGTGAGCAATTTTTGCCACAGCGAGCAAAAAGTGCCTTTCGCCGAAGGCGAAAAATCCTTTTTGCGAGCGGCAAGCGAAGGCAACCACACAAAAGATTGCTTAAGATTTCAGCACCAAGCATTGCAAAAACCGAACCAAAGATAGAACAGGACCACGAGGCCCCTATCAATAAAAAAGGTGTTCCCATGCCTTTCTTCAGGCATAAGAACACCTTTGTCCTAAAAAATAAGGCGTTCTTTCGAACGCCTTTGTTAAAATTTAAGCGCCAACATCGCGCCTTGTTACAACATAACTATACCACACGATTTTGGGTTTGTCAAGAGGCCTGCTTCTTAGTAGCTGTAATCGTAACATTTAAACATTAGCTTCTTGTTTAAGAATATCCAAATAGCTTTTATAAGTAAACAATTTATTTCTTTCTTTGCCTGTTACCTCTTTTAATATACCCAATTTAATAAGTTTGCTGCAAATGGAATTTGCTGTTGGGAAAGTGGTATTTATAATAGCAGCTATATCTTTTATTGAAATAACAGGCCTGTCAAATAACTTTTCATGCAGTAACGCTGTTTTTGAGGATTCTTTATAAATTTCACTGATTTTTCTTCTGTCAGCATCTTTTAACTTCAATATTTTATAAGATGCTTCACAGGCCTCTTGGGCTGTTTCTTTAACGCCTTCCAGAAAAAATTCTATCCAGGATTCAAAATCTCCTTTTTCCCTTACATTCATAAGCCTATCGTAATATTCAAGGCGGTTTTGTTTGAAATAATGACTCAAATAGAGCAATGGTTTTTTCAATATTCCTTTATGGCATAAAAAAAATGCGATAAGCAATCTTCCTATGCGGCCGTTACCATCTAAAAACGGGTGTATAGTTTCAAATTGAGTGTGGATAAGCCCGCATTCTATCAGCAGCGGATAATTTAACTCGGAATGCATATATTTTTCTAAATCGCTCAAGGCCTGAATCATTTCATGCGGCGGAGGAGGCACAAACCTCGCATTGTTTAAAACGCATCCTTTTGGGCCTATCCAATTTTGTGTTTTTCTAAACTCGCCCGGAGTCTTATCACCGCCCCTAACACCTTCCATTAATTCAAAATGGATTTCCTTGATTAATCTAAGAGAGAGAGGCAGCTCATTTATGCGTTTTAATCCATAGTTCATTGCCTTAATATAATTGACAACTTCTGTTATATCATTTGGCAATTTTTTTACCCCATTTCCGGATTCATACTCTAATAAATCTTCTAAGGACGCTTCTGTTCCTTCTATCTGAGAACTCAAAACAGCTTCCTTCCTTACGTACATGGCGACAAATAAGTCAGGATTAGGCAGTGTTTCAGATATACCCGAAAGGCGGCCGATAGCTATATCTGCCTTTGATAACAACTCTATAATTGTATTATCGATATTAAGCGGCGGTTTTGGCGGAAGTTTTGTTGGGATAAAAGCCTTATAACCTTGTGATTGGGTTATATATATGCCCCCTCTATTTTTGTTCATAGCATAGAAATTATACATTACTATTAAAGAAATGTCAAGTTTTCTTTAATAAAAACAAATACTGTTAAAGCGTGCTTTAACAGTAGACTTGTTTACGCTTTGTTATTAAAAAAATATCACTACTTCTTTAATAAGATTGGGGCAGCAAAGTCAAGCGCTACAATGCCGGCTTTGACGCCTCATTAAAGCTTAAGAATAAGTTTACATATTCCGGCATTGAAAAAGGGCGTCTCTTCATGGAAAACTTAAGCCTCATCGCCGAAAAGAAACTCCGGCTCTCAAGCTCAAAAGCGGTTATATTCGGCGGAGATGGAGGCGCGTATATAACAGCCGGGATTAAAGATTGCTTCCCAGGCGCCATATATATCCTAAGCAAGTTCCACTTAAAAAGAAACATAAAGCGCGCCCTCTCTAAAAGGCCAGATATGCAGCTTAAGATAAATGACCTCATAAAGAAAGACCAGATAGACAAAGCGCTTTCCACTATAAAGAGAATACTTACCAGGACAAAGGACATAAGAATGAAGGATTCCATAAATGATCTTTACGTATATATAGATCAGAACCGCCAAGGCATAAACCCCATAAAGCGAATAGAAGATAAAACAATAAGGCGCCGTATAAAGGGCTCAGGAGCCATGGAATCTAACGTCGACAAGTTCATCGCCCATAGATTTAAGAAGCGGGGCATGTCTTGGCACAGACTATTATTTTTATTTCCTTGAATATGCTACTCTCATATGCTATAATATGGATGTAATTTTGAAAAGGGTCCCATAGGTAGAACTTCTTTGAAGTTTCTACCTATGGGATTTAGTATTTTCGGCTTAATTAAGACATTTAATTAAAGGTGTTACGAAGTTAAAGGGCTATGCCGTGAGGAAAATCATAACAATTATACTGCTTATTATATTAACAATGCCGCAGTCTGCTTATTCACTACGACCGATAGCAAATAACCTCTCTTTGAAAAAACTCTCACCAAAAGAAAAATTCTATACTTTACCAAAGGAAAAACGAGAAGATATAGAACGTTTTATTGTAGCAATACGACTTTTGAGTTTACCTACGGCTAACATTTTCGGAATACCTGAAGCTTACCATAATACATCTGCGCGCATGGGTTCCTTAATGGGTTCGTGCAATAGATGGTATGATTATTGGGAGGAGGGGTCAGGTAAAAGCAGACATTTTTATAATATGTATGATATGGTTAAAGAAACGACTGAACTATATTTTAAACACAATGAAAATTTAAGGAGCATGCTAGAAAAAGCGGGAGAGGATTCCTTAAATTATGCAACTGCTTCATCGGACTTGACTAAATATAATGACATACTATTTAACGAACGAAGAAATATCATACTAGTTAAAAGAAACATGGAGAAAATCCTTAGAGAAGTTCTCGCAGATGATTTTCTAAAAAGTCAGTTTTTTTTCGAAGACAAAGAAGAACCTGACAGGATTGATGTGTTTACATTTATTTTAACAAATTTGAATATTATTTTAGAGGCATCATTACCTATTATAGATTTCCCGCAGGGATATAAACACAGCTATAAACATCATTCTATTAGCGAAATTATAAAGAATGTAAATGAAAGGGTCAAAAAACGCTACGACAAGGTGGTAAGTGGGGATGTGGAATTAAAAATAAAAAATAATTTAAAGAATCCTGTAGACATTTATTGCAACGATGTAATGCTACAGGGCGCCATAGAATTAATCGTTGAAAATGCCATAGATTTTTCAACAACAAATTATGAACATAGTACGGTCACAATGCGAATAACGAAAAATGGCAACTTTGTGAAAATACAAATTACAGACAAAGGAGGCGGCGTTTCAGAGGATTTTTTAAAACATGACTGTATCATGGAAAGGCCGGCTTTATTTAATATAAATGAAAGTAAAGAACGCAACAGCTGCTATATGGAAACCCATACAGGAATTGGCGCTACAGCAGCCTATTATATTATTAAAGATATTGGCGGCACGGTTGATGTAAAATCAAAACTTGGCAAAGGTACGACAGTTATAATAAAGCTGCCTTGCGGTTTTAACTTTCCTAAAAAACCAAAGCTAAAAAAAGCTTCGTCACTTGAAAACGTACAGGCACAGCTTATGTATGCTGAAGAGCTCTATGAAAGCTTGATGAATCTAATACCTCCACTTGATTTTTGGGTAAAAGGAAGCCCGCAGGATAGGAATAATGATAAATTTCACACAAGCGCAGAGCATGTTATTGTATACAGAGGGCTTTTCTCCAAAGAGAGATTATCTAGAATAAAGCAAGATATTTGCAATGGTCAGAATAGCCCCTCAATACTAAGAAAAAATAGTATTTTAGCTAAGCAAATTATTGAGGAATTTAGCTTAGCTCTTCGGCCTTTTGTTGATTTTGTTGAAGAAAAAGACTTTTCTAAATATGAAAAAATTTTTGGTTTTGTAAATACAGAAAATGATCATATCCCTCCCAATAGTGCTTTTCGCTACATCCTGTATCAGACTTTTTGTAAAAGTGATGATGCAAAACATAAAATGCAGGCATTAAGAGAAATCGTGCCTGAAATACAACAAGCAATCGTTGCGCTAGAAAAATTAATAGATACCATACCCACTGAAAAGATTTCTTCCTATGCAGCCATCGACTCCGCCGCATAGCATCCAATTTTTGCGAGCGACAAGCGAAAGCAAGCACGCAAAAGATAGATCCCCGCTTCCGCGGGAATGACTTAGCAGGCCTTAAGGCCTGCTAAGTCATTTTATCTCTTCACTTAGCACAATCGCTTCGGAAACTTCACGCATGGACTTGCGGTTATCCATGCTGTATTTTCGGATTTTCTGGTAGGCGTCCTGCTCGGATAAATTCTCGCGCTTCATTAAGATGCCTTTGGCCTTTTCTATTATCTTCCTGGCCTCAAGCTCTTCTTTTATTACCTTGGACTCAATAACCAGCCTGAAATTCTCGATAACAATGGCAGCCTGATTCGCAACGGATTTTATCACGCTTATCTCATTCTGCGTAAAACGATGCGGCTTTGCTGTATAGCAGTTAAGCACGCCTATGACCCTCTTTTTAAAAATCAAAGGCACGCATAATAAAGAACAAAGTTTCTCTTTTATCGCTACATCGCGGCTTAAATAACGCTCGTCTTTTCTTACGTCCGCGGATGTAATGGGCTCGCCTGTTTTAGCCACTATGCTGGCTATGCCTTGACCCAATTTTATATTAGGTTTTTTATTATATCTTTCGCTCACAGACTGCGTGGCCTTGACTGAAAGCTCATTACCTCCCTTGTCCAGCAGCATAAGAGAACATATCTTGGAGCCCATTGCCTCGGCAGTGACATTAACTATTAATTTTAGAATATCTTCAAGATACAGATCGGAGGTAATAACCTCGCTTATTTTGGCTAAGGCGCCTATCACTTGCTTGCCGGTATCTGATTCTTTTGTATGTGTCTTTTTAGTCTTTGCCATATCGGTATTTATTATACCACAAAAAGGCTTTTGCTGGAGAAATTAGCATCTGTCGTAAGATTAACCCCGAGCCTTCTTAATCCTGTTTCATCCCCTGGCGTAGGCATGTGGGTCATATGCACTTCGCAGTCCTGCAGTTGGTTTAATTTTTCCATGGCAAGCTGCGCAGCCGTATTTGTTGACGCGCTTATGCTAAGGGCTATCAACGCTTCTTCCAAATCGAGGTTTACGCTCTTTGCGTTTGAGATGCTCTTTTTTAAAACACCTATTGCATCTATTGTGCTGGGTGATAGAAGGTGTATTTTATCCGGCAGCTCCGCCAATTTTTTTACCGCGTTTAAGATAAGGCTTGATGCGGCGTGAAGAAGCTCAGAATTTTTTCCTGTAACGATCGTGCCGTCTTTAAGCTCGATTGCAGAGCCGCAAAAAATTCCCTCGTTTCCTTTATTTTTGTTTTTCGCGTCTTCAGCAGCAACTCGCGCGGGTTCAACGACGTTTCTGTCCTGCGGTTTGAGCTTAAGCCTTTTCATCAGTGACTCCAGCCTTTCGACAGCGTCCTTTTCCACAAATCCCATCAGGTATTCGCAGTTATACCTGAAATAACGCCTTATAACCTCCTGTTTTGCAGCCTCCCTGACTATTTTATCATCAGTAATTCCGAATCCTGCGCGGTTTACGCCCATATCCGTAGGAGAATTATATATCGGCTTTTTGGTCTTCATTATCTTCAAAAGTATCTTCCTTATTACGGGAAATATTTCTACGTCGCGGTTATAATTGACTGTCTTTTTCTTGTAGGCCTTTAAATGAAATGTGTCTATCTGGTTAAAGTCTCCGATATCAGCTGTAGCTGCTTCATAAGCAACATTTACAGGATGTTCCAGGGGCAGATTCCATATCGGAAATGTTTCAAATTTCGCGTATCCGCTCATTTTACCCTTCTTATAATCATGGTAAAGCTGCGAAAGGCAAGTGGCTAATTTGCCGCTTCCCGGCCCCGGGCCGGTGACAATAACCAGCGGCTTTTTAGTCTCTATATACTGATTCGCTCCGTAGCCTTTATTGCTCACTATTAAATCGACATCTTTCGGGTACCCTTTTGTAGCAGCGTGGGTATATACTTTTATGCCTCTTCTTTCTAATTTATTCTTGAATATTTTTGCCGCCGGCTGGTTATTAAAACGCGTTATCACCACGGCGCATATCTCAATATGCCATTTTCTTAAATCATCTATCAGTTTAAGCGCGTCAACATCATAGGTAATGCCGAAATCAGCCCTTACCTTTCTTCTTTCTATATCTCCCGCGAAAATACAAAGTATTATATCCGCCTTATCCTTAAGCTGCTGCAACAGCCTTATTTTCACGTTTGGGTCAAAACCGGGCAGGACCCTTGCGGCGTGATAATCAAAAATAAGCTTGCCTCCGAATTCAAGATACAGTTTGTCATTAAATTTTTCTACCCTCTTTAGGATAGCCTCTGTCTGTTCTTTTAAATATTTGTAATTATCAAACCCTGTTTTGTTCAACATGGTAAAGCCCTTCTTTTATTTTTCTAAAATATTTTTTGTGATGTTTTTCGACACTTGCGTAGGATAATCCCCGCTAAAACATGCCGTGCAGAATTTATTTTCTTCAAGCGGCATCGCTTTTAACATGCCTTTTAAGCTTAGATACTTCAGGGTATCCACTCCTATAAAATTTCCTATCTGGTTTACGCTGTATTTTGACGCTATCAGCTCTCTTTTAGTCGGAAAGTCTATACCGTAAAAGCACGGAAATTTAATTGGAGGACAGCTGATACGCATATGAATCTTTTTGGTTTTTGCGTCTTTTAACGTCTTTATCCTGGCCTTGCTTGTCGTGCCGCGCACAATGGAATCTTCCACAACCGCAATACGTTTTCCTTTTATAACATCCTTGATGGGATTGAGCTTTATCTTTACCCTGAAATCCCGTAAAAATTGCGAGGGTTGTATAAATGTCCTTCCTATATAATGGTTTCTTATCATCCCGACTTCAAGCGGCATCTTTGATTTCTGGGCAAAACCTACGGCGGCGTAATTTCCCGAATCAGGTATAGACATGACTAAGTCGCATTGCGCAGGATGCTCTTTAGCAAGCTGCTCGCCCAAGCGCTTTCTTGCCTTGTATACATTAGCGCCGAATATGTTGCTGTCAGGCCTCGCAAAATAGATAAACTCAAATATGCAGCATGAATTCCTGCATTTCCCGAAAGGCTTAATTGATTTTATTGTATCTTTGCTTATAAAGACTATCTCGCCGGGCTCAATATCCCGTATATAGTCGGCATGCACAAGGTCTAAGGCGCAGGTCTCGCTTGCAAGGACATATGCCCCGTCTATCTTTCCCAAACATAGAGGCCTGAAACCGCGCGGGTCCCTTGCGCCTATCAAGACGTCGTTAAACATAAGAACCAGTGAATATGCGCCTTCAAGTTTAAGCAGCGCATCGGTTACGATATCCTGCATGGTACTTTCTGCTGACTTGGCAAAAAGATGCGCTATTATCTCCGAGTCTATTGTAGTCTGAAAAATAGAGCCCTGGCCTTCCATATCCTGGCGCAGTTTATGAGCATTTGTAAGATTACCGTTGTGGGCAATCGCGATATAACCTTTTTTATGGTGTATAAAAAACGGCTGTATGTTTTTTGCTATGCTTGAACCTGTGGTGGAATAACGCACATGGCCTACGGCAAAATCACCGCGCAAGGACTTAATAGCGCGTTCATCAAATACGTCGCTTACAAGGCCCATGCCTTTATGGTATTTGATGTTTTTATTTACGTATGTAACTATGCCTGCGCTTTCCTCGCCTCTGTGCTGCAGCGCGTAAAGCCCCAGGTAAGTAAGCCTCGCAGCTTCTTTATGGCCGTGTATTCCGAATATACCGCACATTGTCCAGTTTACTCCGTAAATTTTGAAATTCAAAATTAAAAAGTAAAAATGTAAAATTTCAATTAAAAATTAAAAAACTCCAGTTTTTGAATTTTAAATTGCAATTTTGCATTTTGCATTTTGAATTTTTAATTTTAAACCCTGATTTCTATCCCCTGTTTCCTAAGATACCCCTTCGCTTCCTTAATAGAATATTCTCCGTAGTGAAAAATCGAAGCTGCAAGAGCTGCGTCTGCTTTACCTTTTGACAACGCATCGCATAAATGCTGCAAAGTCCCTGCCCCGCCTGATGCGATTACAGGAATATTAACAGCTTCGCAAATAGCGCGCGTCAATTTTAAATCATAACCGTCTTTTGTGCCGTCTCTATCCATACTTGTAAGTAAAATCTCGCCAGCGCCTAAGCTCTCGGCCTTCTTGGCCCACTCTATAGCGTCGATTCCAGTAGGCTTTCTTCCCCCATGAGTATATACTTCCCATGTTTTAGTTGATGGTCGATGGTCGATGGTCGATGGTCCTGGCTTTTGTTCTTTCGCGTCTATAGCAACAACTATACATTGACTCCCAAACGCTTCGGCGCCCTGCTTAATCAAATCCGGGTTCTCGACAGCTGCTGTATTTATTGAAATCTTATCTGCGCCGGTCTTTAGAAGCAGTCTTATATCCTCGATACTTGATATGCCGCCGCCGACCGTAAAAGGAATAAACACCTGTTCCGCTGTCTTTCGCACAACCTCAAGCATTGTCTTTCTTGCCTCGTGGCTTGCTGTTATATCCAGAAATACAAGTTCGTCAGCGCCTTCCTTGCTATAGGCTGCGGCGCATTCAACAGGGTCTCCTGCGTCTTTTAAATTAATGAAGTTTATCCCCTTTACCACGCGGCCGTCTTTTACATCAAGGCATGGGATGATTCTTTTAGCTAACATTTTTAACAAAATTCTCCAATATCTTTAACCCAAAATCAGAGCTTTTCTCGGGATGAAACTGCACCCCCCAGACATTGCCCTTATTTACGACTGAAGCAAACTCTATCCCGTATTTTGTGGTTGCGATTACAACGCTTTTATCCTCTGGCACAGCGTAATACGAATGCACAAAGTAGAAATAGGAGTCATTTGGGATATTATCAAATAGCTGTGGGCTGTGGGCTGTGGGCTGTGGGCTTTGAAGCTTTACAGTATTCCATCCCATATGCGGCACTTTAACTTTGCCCGTAAACCTTATTACTTTTCCTTTAATAATATCCAGGCCTTTCGTCGGCCCATGTTCTTCGCTTTCGCTGAAAAGAAGCTGAAACCCCAGGCATATCCCTAAAAACGGCTTATCTTTTTTTACGGCATCAAGTATTGCGGCGAGTATTCCTTTTTCTTTAAGGTTCTTCATTCCGGTGCGAAAAGCCCCTACGCCGGGAAACACCAGCGCCTCGGCCTTGGCTATTTCGCCGGGTGAGTCAGTTACTTTTACTTTAGCTCCGACTCTCTCCAGGGCCTTTGAGACGCTTCTTATATTTCCTAAGCCGTAATCAATTACCGCTATCATTTTTTAAAATAATTTTTTTAACGCAGATTATCACAGATTAAAGGATACAAGATGATCGCAGATATCTGTGATCATCTGTGTCTTTCAATCTGTGATCATCTGCGCTCAACCAATCATTTTCCTCAAAGAATTACTCCAGCTGTCATGTAATTTTTCAACAGGCATATTTATCAGCTCTTTTTGTTTAGCTGAAATTTTTAAAACATCGCCGCCGACTGTGCCTATTATATGCAGCGAGGCATCATTATCTTTGGCAGTCTTTTTTATCTTATCAACGCAATCCATACTGCAGCTTAAGATAATGCGCGACTGCGTTTCTCCGAATAAAAGCGCGTCCTTCCTGATATCAAAGGGAAGATTATTAATCACCGCGCCTATCATGTTTTCTTTGTCGCTTATGCAGCATTCTGAAATGGCAACGGCTAATCCGCCTTCAGAGCAGTCGTGAGCGGATTTTACAAGGCCGTTTCTTATCATTTTAAGCGCTGCATTTTGGATATTTTTTTCCGAAGCCAAATCCAGGCTTGGCGCATCGCCTCTGACAAGGCCGTGAACCTGCTTTAAATATTCGCTTGCGCCTAATTCTTCCTTGCAATCGCCCAAAAGCATTATTATATCGGCCTTGTCTTTGAAATTCTGAGTGCAGACCCTGCTAACATCATCTATGATTCCGATCATTCCTATTGAAGGCGTCGGGTAAATAGCGCCTCTTGGGTTTTCATTGTAAAACGAGACGTTGCCGCTTACAACTGGAATATTAAATGCCTTACAGGCATCTATAATACCCTCTACGCAATTCTTAAAATACCAGAATCTGTCAGGTTTCTCAGGATTTCCAAAATTAAGGCAATCTGTAACTGCCGCAGGCTCTGCGCCGACTGCTACTAAATTTCTCGCCGCTTCCACTATCGCAATCTGCGCGCCTCTATGGGGATTTAAAAAACAATATCTGCTGTTGCAGTCAGTGGTAGCTGCAATTGCCTTTTTAGTGCCTTTTAACCTGACTACACTAGCGCCCATATTAGGCAGGCATATTGTGTTTGTCTGCACCATGTGGTCATATTGCTGATAAACCCATTCTTTGCTGGCTATTGATGGTGACTCCAATAATTTAATTAATACCTCATTATAATCTTCAGGTTGGGGAATTGTTTTCATATCCAACTTTATAATTTCATCCAGGGAGCTTGGCTTTACATAAGGCATATCATAGACAGGGGCATTGGTTAAATCATTTGCCTTTACTTGGGCCACAATATTGCCTTTATCTTTAATTGTCACAATGCCGTCTGTAGTAACCTTTCCAATAACAACACCGTGTAAATCCCATTTTTGAAAAATCTTCTCTATTTCTTTTTCTTTTCCCTTTTTAACGCAAACCAGCATCCTCTCCTGTGATTCGGACATCATCACTTCCCATGGTTCCATGTTTTCTTCCCTGCGCGGAACTTTATCCAGGTCCATGTCTATGCCGCAGCCTCCGGCTTGAGCCATTTCGCTTGTTGAACAGGTGAGCCCTGCTGCGCCCATATCCTTGATTCCGATTACGTGGCCCGTGGCTAATGCCTCTAATGTCGCTTCTATCAAACATTTTTCCGTAAAAGGGTCGCCTATCTGGACTGTTGGCCTTTTTTCTTCGCCTTCTTTAAATTCACTCGACGCCAAAACGCTGCATCCGCCGATACCGTCTTTTCCCGTGCTTGAGCCCACGTACATAATCGAGTTGCCTACACCAAAGGCCTTTGCCCTTGCAAGGCAGTCCTTTTTCGCTATGCCGATACTCATTGCGTTTACAAGGCAATTTCCCGAATAGCTTTCGTCAAAATATATCTCCCCGCCGACGGTAGGCACGCCAAGGCAGTTGCCGTAAAATTGTATTCCGTCAACCACGCCTTTTAAAAGATACCTGTTATATGGTTCGCTTAACGGCCCGAATCTTAAAGAATTCAACGAAGCAATAGGCCTTGCGCCTGCTGTAAAGATATCCCTTATTATTCCGCCTACGCCTGTGGCAGCGCCTTGTTTCGGCTCTACCTGCGAGGGGTGATTGTGGCTTTCCATTTTAAAGACAATGGCCAGGTCATCTACTATAATGCCGCCCGAATCTTCTCCTATCAAGACCTGGTATTTTCCTTTTTTCGGCAATAATTTAAGAAGGTTTCGCGAACGCGGGTAACCGCAGTGTTCCGACCACTCGACAGAAAACATCGCCAGTTCCGTAGGTGACGGCACACGCCCTAACAGGCTTAAAATCTTTTCATACTCGGTGTCTGTCAGGCCTAACGCCCTGTATGTATCTTTGTCTATTGCTTTTGTTTTAACCATTTTACAATTGAATCAAAAATTAAAAAACCGTCTCTTGAGCCTAGTGCCTCTTCTGAACTTCTTTCAGGATGCGGCATCAGCCCCAAGACATTGCCCTTTTTATTTATAATACCCGCTATATTATCCAGCGCCCCGTTTGGATTGTGCTCATCATTTACCTTACCCTGCTTGCTGCAGTACCTGAATACTATCTGGTTGTTATCCTGCAGCTTTTTTAATCCCTTTTTGTCTATATAGTAATTGCCTTCGTTATGCGCAATGGGTATTTTTAAGACCTGGTCCGTTTTGCACGACGAGGTAAATCTTGTCTTTGTATTTTCTGTTCTTATATAGACATGCCTGCAGATAAAATGAAGCCCTGTATTTCGAAGCATTGCCCCGGGCAAAAGCCCCGCCTCAAGCAAAATCTGAAAGCCGTTGCATATACCGATAACTGTCCTGCCTTCTTTAGCAAACTTGACTATCTCCTTCATTATCGGGGAAAACCTGGCAACCGCCCCTGTCCTTAAATAATCGCCGTAGCTAAAACCGCCGGGCAGGATAATGCAATCAAAGCTATTTACGCTCGTGTCTTTGTGCCATATATATTCAACCGGCTGCTTTAAAACTTCCTTAACCACATAAAAGCAGTCCTGGTCGCAATTTGAACCGGGGAATACTACAACGGCGAATTTCATTTTGCCTCTGTTATAACAAACCTATAATCCTCGATAACCGGATTCGCCAAAAGCTTTTTGCACATCTGGTCAAGCTGTTTTTGGGCCTGTTTTTTGTCATCGGTGTCCAAAGTTACAATGACCATCTTTCCCACCCTTGCTTCTTTTACAGAACCGTATCCCAAAGATTCAAGGGCGTGCTTTATAATCAGGCCCTGCGGATCCGCTATTGTCTTTTTTAACGTAATATAAACTTCAGCTTTTAACATCCCTCACTCCTTTAATGAGCACTTAATTTATGGCAACCCTTTGGTTGACATAAATTAATTCTTCTATGAATTTCCCCTATGAAGGTGCGAATTAAACCCTTGACATTTTGCCTGAAGGTAAGTCGGACACAAAATGTCAAGGGTGAAATTCGGACATGCGATTTAGCTTCGCTATCGCTCGCTAAATCGCGTCCTCATTTCATTCCCATTCTATAGTACTCGGCGGCTTTGATGAAATATCATACACCACTCTGTTTATGCCTTTTACCTCGTTTATTATTCTATTTGAAACGCATTCAAGTAGCTCATGCGGCAATTTCGCCCAATGCGCTGTCATCGCGTCTTCGCTTGTAACCGCCCTTATTGCTATAACGTTTTCATAAGTTCGCTCATCGCCCATAACTCCGACGGTCTTTACAGGCAAAAGCACGCAGAAGGCCTGCCATAGTTTGCGATAAAAACCAAATCTTTTTATCTCGTCTATTAAAATTGAGTCTGCCTCGCGCAAAATATTAAGCCTCTCGTTTGTTATCGCGCCCAAAATCCTTACAGCCAGGCCCGGGCCCGGAAAAGGCTGCCTGTAAATAATTTCTTCAGGCAACCCCAATTCTTCGCCTACAAGCCTTACCTCGTCTTTAAATAATTCTTTAAGCGGCTCTATAAGCTTAAACCTTAAATTCTTAGGCAGCCCGCCGACATTATGATGCGTTTTTATAGTTGCAGATGGCCCACCGAGAGGGGACTTTGATTCAATTACATCGGGATACAACGTCCCTTGAGCCAGAAATTTAATCTCCCCGAGTTTTTTCGCTCCCGTTTCAAAAACTTCTATAAAAATCCTGCCGATGATTTTACGTTTTTTCTCAGGGTCTGTAACACCCTTAAGGGCCTTTAAGAAAGCATCTTCGGCATCTACAAATTTAAGATTAATCCTATAGTGGCCCTTGAATCTCTTTAATACGCTTTGCGCTTCGTTTTTTCTCAATAAACCGTTGTCTATGAACATGGCTGTCAACTGTTTGCCGATTGCCTTATGGAGCAGTATCGCCAAAACAGAAGAATCAACGCCTCCGCTTAAAGCGCATAGGACTTTTTCCTTGCCTATTTCCTTGCGCAGCTTGTTTATTGTATCTTTTACAAAAGAGCTCATGCGCCATTGAGGCTTACAATGAGCGATGCTGGTTAGGAAATTGCGCAGGATTTTTTTGCCTTTATCGGTGTGCGCGACTTCAGGATGAAATTGCAGCCCGTAAAATCTTTTTTCTTCATCAGCCATTGCCGCGACAGGACAATTTACGCTTGAACCTATTATGCGAAAACCTTTTGGTAGTTGCGAGATCATATCGCCGTGGCTCATCCAAACTTTTTCTTTTGAAGCAAGCCCGTTAAATAAATCTTTTTTGGATTTAACAGCCACAATGGCCTTGCCATATTCCCTGGCTCTTGCCTTTTTTACTTTGCCTCCTAGCGCTTCTGCCATAAGCTGCGCGCCGTAACATATGCCAAGCATAGGGAGCCCTAAATCAAAAATTCTTCCGTCGGGCTTTGGGGCATTTTTCGCTGTAACGCTTGCCGGCCCGCCTGAGAGCACAATAGCGCAAGGCTTTATGTTAATAAGCTTTTTGCTGCTTATATCGCACGAAACTATCTGGGAATATACCCCGCACTCTCTTATGCGCCTTGCAATAAGGTGCGTGTATTGAGAGCCAAAATCTAAAACAGCTACCCAGTCTTTTTGCATTTTATTTAACCTTGACCGGATGTTTCTTTTTGGAAACGTTTTTTGTATCGAGCTCCTTATAATAATCCTGTAGCGCCTTTGGCAATGCCTTATCTTTTTTTGCGGCTTCGATGCCTTCAATGCTCGCCTGCGCAGCTGCCATTGATGTGATATACGGCAGTTTATACTGTATTGCCATCATGCGTATGTAGCTGTCATCGTGCTTGCTGCTTTTGCCCACAGGCGTATTTATAATAAGGCTTATGTCCTTGTTTTTTATGGCGTCCGCTATGTTGGGCCTTCCCCCCTCGTGCAGTTTCTTTATACGGGTGTTTGCGATATTATTCTGCGTAAGAAAACTGCTTGTGTTTTCAGTCGCGTAAATATTAAACCCGAGCTCCTTAATCTTTTTTGCAATAGGAAGCAGGGCCTTTTTATCCTGATCTGATACCGTAAGAAGAACATTTCCCGTTATAGGAAGCTTTGCGGGTGTGGCCTGCTGCGCCTTATAGAACGCGAGCGCAAAAGTATTGGCTATTCCCATAACTTCGCCTGTCGCCCTCATTTCAGGGCCAAGCAGCGGGTCAACTTCGGGAAACATATTAAAAGGAAACACCGCCTCTTTTACGCCTACGTAAGGAAGCGCCTTCTTCACAAGTTCAGGAAAACATTTCAGCTTCTTACCCATCACAACCTGAGTTGCTATGCGCGCTATCGGAATATTCATTACTTTGGAAACAATAGGCACGGTGCGCGATGCCCTCGGGTTTGCCTCAAGGATATACACCTTGTCATTGCAGATTGCGAACTGTATGTTAATAAGCCCCACCACTTTCAGCTCTTTTGCAATGCGGTCAGTATAATCCTCAACTGTCTTAAGATGTTTCTGGGAAATTGTCCTTGTAGGAATAGCGCATGCGGAATCCCCGGAATGAACTCCTGCGAGTTCTATATGCTCCATAACAGAAGCGACAAAAGTATCTTTTCCGTCGCAAAGCGCATCCACTTCTAACTCAATCGCCTGCTCAAGAAATTTATCAATAAGCATCGGGTGTTCCGGGCTCACCTCAATGGCCTCTTTCGCGTATTTTTCCAGCATAGACTCTTCATATATCACTTCCATGCCTCGGCCGCCCAAAACATAGGAAGGCCTGACCATAAGAGGATATCCTATTTTTTTGGCAATTTTTACAGCCTCTTCCAAAGACCTTGCCGTTCCGCTTTCAGGCTGCAGGATATCAAGCTTTATCATCTTCTCGCGAAAACGTTCCCTATCCTCCGCAAAATTGATGCTCTCGGGAGTGGTGCCCAGAATCTTCACGCCGTTATCTTTAAGTTCCTGCGCTATATTTAACGGTGTCTGCCCGCCGAATTGCACAATAACGCCTTCGGGTTTTTCTTTTTCGTAAATTGTCAATACATCTTCAACCGTAAGAGGCTCAAAATACAGCTTGTTTGACGTATCGTAATCCGTTGACACTGTCTCGGGGTTGCAATTCACCATAATAGATTCGTAACCCTCATCCCGCAAGGCAAAGGCCGCGTGAACGCAGGTATAGTCAAACTCAATACCCTGCCCTATTCTGTTCGGCCCGCCGCCTAAGATCATGACCTTTTTATTCTTTGACACCGGCACCGAATCCTCGGCGATATACGTGGAATAATAATACGCCGCGTTTTCAACGCCGCTTACAGGCACTGCCTCGAATCTTCCGTATTTTCCTATAGCAATTCTTTTCTTTCTTACTTCAGACTCCTTAACATTAAACAGCTGCGATAAATATTTATCCGAAAAACCCCATTCTTTTGCTTTAGCGAGTTTTGCATCCGGCAGGCTGTTCCATTTGTACTTAAGAAGCTCCTCTTCACATTCAACAAGGTCTTTCATTTCCTGTATGAAGTAGCGGCCTATGTATGTAAGCCTATAAAGTTCTTCAACACTTGCCCCTTTTCTAAGGGCCTCGTACATTAAAAAGATACGTTCGCTTGACGGGTTGACTAATCTTTTCATTAATTCCTCAAGCGGCAACTGTTTAAAATTCTTTGCCCCTCCGACTCCGTATCTTTTTATCTCAAGAGAGCGAATTGCTTTCTGGAACGCCTCTTTAAAGGTCTTGCCTATGCTCATAACTTCGCCCACGGCCCTCATCTGCGTGCCTAAGATGTCTTTTGCCTGCGGGAATTTTTCAAATGCCCAGCGCGCGAATTTAATTACAACATAATCTCCCCATGGCTCATATTTCTCAAGGGTGCCTTTTCTCCAGTATGGAATTTCATCCATGGTAAGGCCTGCCGCAAGCATTGTTGATATGCGCGCAATGGGAAAACCTGTCGCCTTGGACGCGAGCGCTGAAGAACGCGATGTCCTCGGGTTAATCTCGATGACAACTAATCTATCGTCTTCCAAATTATGGGCAAACTGTATGTTTGTCCCGCCGATAACGCCGATTGCGTCTACGATCTTATACGAAAGTTCCTGCATGCGTTTTTGCAAAGGTTGGGGCACAGTCAGCATCGGGGCTGCGCAGAAGCTGTCGCCTGTGTGCACGCCCATCGCGTCGATGTTTTCAATAAAGCAGACTGTTATCTTCTGATTTTTCGCGTCTCTTACAACTTCAAGCTCCAATTCCTCCCAGCCTAAGACCGATTCCTCGACTAAGACCTGGCCTATTATGCTTGCCGCAAGGCCCCTGGCTGTAACAACTCTTAATTCTTCAACGTTATAGACCATCCCGCCGCCTGTGCCGCCAAGCGTATACGCGGGGCGCAATACAACAGGAAACCCTAGCTCTTCCGCTATCTTTTCCGCATCTTCAACGGAATAACAATGTTTTGATTTTGGTATCGAGATGCCGAGTTTATTCATTGTCTCCTTAAATGCTATTCTGTCTTCTCCGCGCTCAATAGCATCGGCCTTAACGCCTATAATCTCAACGTTGTATTTTTTTAACACGCCGCTCTTAAAAAGCATGGAAGCTAGATTAAGCCCGGTCTGACCGCCTAAATTAGGCAAAAGCGCGTCCGGCCTTTCTATCTCTATAATCTTTTCAAGGCTCTCCGGCGTAAGCGGCTCGATATATGTTTTATCAGCCATGCCCGGGTCTGTCATGATTGTAGCCGGGTTGGAATTCACCAGCACTATTTCATATCCCTCTTCTCTCAGGGCCTTGCAGGCCTGCGTGCCTGAATAATCAAACTCGCAAGCCTGTCCGATAATTATAGGGCCTGAGCCGATAATCAACACTTTATGGATATCGTCTCTTCTTGGCATAACGCGCTCCCTTTTTTTTAAACTAATCCCTGGTCCATCATCGCATCGGCAACCTTTACAAACCCGCCTATATTTGCTCCCTTTACATAATCAATATGCTTGCCATCTTTGCCGTATTTTACGCACTGCTCGTGAATGGATATCATTATATTGCGCAAGCGTTTGTCAACTTCTTCGCGGGTCCATGCGAGCCTTTGGCTGTTCTGCGACATCTCTAACCCTGAAGTCGCGACTCCGCCGGCATTAGCTGCCTTGCCCGGGCCGTAGCAGACCTTCGCTTCCTGGAATACCTCTATGCCTTCGGGAGTTGTAGGCATATTAGCGCCTTCACCAACAGCGATGCAGCCGTTTTTAACAAGGGCCTTTGCGTCAGGGCCTGTTATTTCATTTTGCGTGGCGCTCGGAAAAGCCGCGTCACATTTTACTTCCCATGGCCTTTTGCCTTCAACATATTTGCAATTGAATTTCTGGGCATATTCTTTAATGCGCCCGCGCTTGACGTTTTTAAGCTCTAACACGAAATTCAACTTTTTCTCGTCAATGCCTTTTTCATCGTATATATATCCGCTGGAATCAGAAAGCGTAACAGCCTTTGCTCCAAGCTGAATAAGTTTCTCGACGGTATACTGCGCTACGTTGCCCGAACCTGATACCGCGCAAACCTTTCCTTTTATGGATTTACCCTGCGCCTTTAGCATCTCCTCAACAAAATAAACGCATCCATAACCTGTAGCTTCAGGACGGATAAGGCTGCCGCCCCAGTTAAGGCCTTTGCCTGTTAACACGCCCGTAAATTCATTCTTAAGGCGCTTATACTGGCCGAAAAGAAATCCTATTTCTCTTCCTCCGACGCCGATGTCACCTGCCGGCACATCGGTATCCGGGCCTATATGCCTGAAAAGTTCTGTCATAAAGCTCTGGCAGAATTTCATTACTTCATTATCTGATTTCCCCTTTGGATCAAAATCAGACCCGCCTTTACCGCCGCCCATAGGAAGCGTTGTAAGGCTGTTTTTTAACACCTGTTCAAAAGCCAAAAACTTCAGAAGTCCAAGATAAACAGTCGGGTGAAAACGCAAACCCCCTTTGTACGGGCCTAACGCGCTGTTCATCTCGATACGAAAACCGCGGTTTATCTGGACATTGCCTTTGTCGTCAAGCCACGGAACCCTGAACATGATAACTCTCTCCGGCTCCGCGATTCTTTCAAGTATCTTGGCTTCCTTGTATTTCGGGTTTTTCTCCAAAAACGGAAATAGCGGGGTGGCTACTTCCTCAACTGCCTGGTGGAATTCAGCTTCCCCCGGGTTTTTCTGAACAATCATTTTCATAAAATCTTTTACGCCTGTGCTTGCCATTTTTTAACTCCTTAGCTTTTCATCCAACATGTTAAGAACTCTTTCCTTTTCAAGTATCCACGACGGCTCAACAAGCATTTCCGGAGGGCAATCAGCGCCTATTCGCTGGACCACGGTGTCCGGCGAAAGATTCTCCAAAAATGCCGCTGCCAGATTTACAAACTCATCTAATTCCAGCGGTTTATACACACTGCTTCTAAAAAGCGCTTCAAGGCTTGTTCCCTTTACAATATAAAGAGGATGAATTTTTACGCCGTCTATTTTAAGACGCGCCAGCTCCTTTGCTGTCTGTAAAATTTCATCTTTCGTTTCGTTGGGAAGGCCTATAATCACATGCGCGCATATCTTAATGTTTCTTTTTTTTGCTTTTCGAACAGCGTCCAAAAAATCTTCGTAAGAATGGTTTCTGTTTAAAAATTCCAAAGATTTTTTATGTATGCTCTGCAAACCATACTCAACCCACACATCGTAATCTGACGCATAGCTTGCTATTAAATCTAAAATCTCATCATTAACGCAATCAGGCCTAGTGCCTATGCTTATACCTGCTATATCGCCGAATTCTTTAACTGTGTCGTATTTTTCCTTAAGAACACAAACCGGCGCGTATGTGTTTGTATTAGCTTGAAAATATATTATGAATTTTTCTGCCGCGTACCTGTTTTTACCGAACGCTATACCGTCTTCTATCTGTTTTTTAAGCGGCTTTTGACTAAAACGGCTGTTAAAACTAAACGCCTTATTATCGCAAAATATACATCCTGCCTTGCTTAACTTTCCGTCGCGGTTAGGACAGTCAAATCCCGCGTCAACGCTTACTTTATAAACTTTGCATCCGAATTTGTCTTTTAAATATTGTGAAAATTTACGATATGGGGACGGTTCACTCCCAAGATTGGGAAGTGTCCCCTTACCCCCACTTCTGTGCTTTGGGGACACTTTCCACGCTTGGGAGTGAACCGTCCCCTCTTTCTTCAGGTATATCATTAACACGCTTATCGCTGCCGGAGTAATCCCCGATATCCTGCTCGCCTGGCCTAAATTCACAGGCTTAAATTTGGAAAGCTTTTCTTTTGTCTCAAGCGAAAGCGCGCTCATATTAACGTAATCTAAATTAGCGGGTATTTTTATCTTCTCAAGATTTTTAAAGCTTCTTATCTGCGCGGACTGCCTTTTGATGAAGCCTGAATATTTAACTTCAATCTCAATGCCTTTAAGTACATCGGCGGAATAATCAAAGGGTATACTTTCCTTTATGCCTTCTATGCTTACCTGCGGCCTCTTCAAAAACTGGCAAAGATTGATCTTTTCGCCGTCGACGGATGTGCTGTGCTCTTCCAAATATTTTATTCCCTGCGCGATATTTTTCTGCTTTTCCTCGGTATCCTTCAATTCAGCCTCGCTTACAAGGCCCAACTCAAAACCGATTTTACGCAAACGCGCATCAGCGTTATCCTCGCGCAAAAGCAGCCTGTATTCGACTCTCGATGTAAGCATGCGATAAGGCTCATTTGTACCTTTAGTTGTAAGATCGTCTATTAAAACTCCGATATAGCTGCTTGAACGGTCCAAAATCAAAGGCTGTTTATTTTTTACTTTTAACGAGGCGTTTATGCCTGCTATCAGGCCTTGAGCAGCTGCCTCTTCATAGCCTGTTGTGCCGTTAATCTGGCCGGCTAAATACAAATTTTCAATGAGCTTTGTTTCTAAAGTAGGGTAAAGTGCCGTCGGGTCTACTGCGTCGTGCTCTATCCCGTAACCTAAACGGTTGGCTTTGGCGTTTTCCAAGCCGGGAATAGAATGTATAAACTCCATCTGAACGTCTTCCGGCAAACTTGTCGAAAGCCCGTTAGGATAGAATTCATCGCTATCCTTGCCTTCGGGTTCAATAAATATCTGGTGCCTATCGTGATGAGGAAATTTAACTACCTTGTCTTCAAAAGAAGGGCAGTAGCGAACGCCTGTGCCTGTAATCTTTCCACTAAATAGGGGTGAGCGGTCAAGATTTTTGAGAATAATCTCGTGTGTCCTATTATTAGAATAAGTAATATAACACGGAACCTGGTTAATATCAAGTTTTTTCGTGCTTAAGGAGAAAGGCTTAGGAGGTTCGTCACCTATTTGAGGCTGCATCTTTGAAAAATCTATTGTCTTGCCATCTAAACGCGCGCATGTGCCTGTTTTAAAGCGCAGGATATTGAACCCTAAGGCTTTTAAGTAATCTGATAGCTGCTTGCTTGATTTTTTATCCTCTATCCTACCGCCCTCAAAGCTTTTCATGCCAATGTGTATCAAACCGTTTAAAAATGTGCCCGGAGTTACTATTACTGCCTTGGCGTTTATTTTATTTCCGTCGGCAAGCTCTACGCCTGTAACAACCGCACCTTTAACCGTTAACCCTATAACCTCATCCTCAAGTATCTGGAGGCCTTTTTCGCTTGCCAGCTGCTTCTGCATATATAAAGAATACCTTTTTCTGTCAACCTGCGCGCGCGATGAGCGCACAGCAGCGCCTCTTGAGGTATTCAACATCCTGAATTGTATTGCGCAGGAATCCGTAGCGCGCGCCATTTCACCGCCAAGTGAATCGATTTCCTTGACAAGCTGCCCCTTGCCCAAGCCGCCTATGGCCGGATTGCAGGACATGTATCCTATTTTCTCCTTGCTGAATGTAATAATAAGGGTGAGACATCCCATGCGCGCACTTGCCAAAGCAGCTTCGCAGCCTGCGTGGCCCGCGCCGATTACAATAACATCATGGTTTTTGTTATTCATTATAATCCACAACCGTAGCGGAGCCTTAAGGCTCCGCTACGGCTATTATTACTTCCTCAAGGCCTGCAAGAAAGCACTTGCTGAAAGCGTGTTAAGGACGCAAGCTTTGGTAAGCCATGCCCGACGGGCTACTGATACACAGAAGCGCATATACTCGAATTGTTCAAGCCGGTGCATATCAGTAGTTAAAACAATCTTCACTCCTATTTCAGCGGCTTGCTTTGCGTGAATATCATCCAAATCAAGACGCTGGGGGTTACCGTTTATTTCTATCGCTGTTTTTGTGTCTTTGGCGTGTTTAATAACCGCGTTTAAGTCTACCTGACAGGCCTCTCTTGTATTAAGCAGCCTTCCTGTGGGGTGCGCTATTATGTGGACATATTTGTTATCCATTGCCTTAAGTATCCTTTTTGTCATTATATCCTTGGGCTGCTTAAAACTTGTGTGTATGGCAGCTATAACAACATCCATGTCTTTTAAAATATCGTCTGAATAATCAAGTTGGCCTTGCGAATCTATATCCACTTCCGCGCCTTTTAATATTTTAATGCCTTTTATTTTTTTATTTAAGGCGTCTATCTCCTTGTTCTTTTTCGCAAGCGCTTCTTCGCTTAAACCGCCTGTTATCTTAAGGGATTTTGAATGGTCGGTTATGGCAATATATTCGTAACCGATTTCCTTGCAATACTGCGCTATATCCTGAAGTTTGTGCTTTCCATCCGAATAATCTGAATGCGCGTGCAAATCCCCTTTTATGTCTTTAGCCTCTATGAGTTTAGGCAGCTTGGCTTTTGCGGCAGCTTCTATTTCGCCCCTGTTTTCGCGCAATTCCGGGGGAATAAATTCCAGGCCTACGCTTTTATATACTTCCTGCTCGGTTTTCCCGGCAATCCTTTTATTGGTATTGTGTTTAAATACGCCATATTCATTTATCTTAAGGCCTCTTTTCATAGCAAGGTGCCTTAGCCCCACATTGTGCTCTTTTGAACCTGTAAAATACACGAGCGCCGCGCCGTAAGAGCTTGGGTCAACAACGCGCATGTCTATTTGGATATTTTCCTTTGTCAGTATTGAGGATTTTGTTTCACCGCTAGATGATATTTTATCGACATGCGGCATATGCACAAATGCATCCATTACCGTTTTTGGCTTTTTTGATGCCGCAAGAATATCAATATCCCTTATGGTATCTTTCATTCTGCGCGTGCTTCCTGCCGCGGAAAAAACAGCGCCAGGCGCAGCTTTTTTCAGGTAATCTATTGCAGACTCCGCCGCAGACACTGCGTTGGCAAGAAGCATTCGCCCTGAGCTTTTCTCAAGAAAGCTTATGCCTTCTAATATATTTTGTTCGGTTTTTTCTTTTAAATGAGGGAGTTTACTTAGCTTATGCTGTTGGGCGTGTTTTTTTAGCTTTTCAATGCTGTCTATATTAAGTGAGTCGTATAAAAGCTTGGTGGTCTTCGGACCTACTCCGGGAATCGTCATTATATCAAGAAGGCCTGCGGGCGTGGCTTTTTTCAGGTCTTCATAATATTTGAGAGAATGTGTGTTTATTAGCTCTGTTATTTTTTCTGACAGGTCCTTGCCTATGCCGGGTAAAGACGTAAGGGGATTGCTTTTGGCAAATTCGGATACTTCTTGAGGCATTGACCTGATAGAGACAGCCCCCCTGCGATATGCGCGGATCTTAAACGGGTTTTCACCTTTAAGTTCAAGTATATCGGCTATTTTGTCAAATATATCTGCTATCTGGGTGTTGTTCAATTACTCTATAATTATTGCGGTGACAGGACAGTCATCCGCTGCCTGCTGCGGATCGCATGAGGAGAAATCCTTTGATATGACTTTTGCTACATTGTCATCTACCTTAAATATTTCCGGGCATACATTTTCGCAAAGTCCGCATCCTGTACATAACGATTCGTCAATTATAACTTTCATATTATTTGCCTCCTCTTTGTCATTCCCGCGAAAGCGGGAATCCAAAACCTATCCGGCAAGTTCCCGTTTTCTTTTAAGAAGCTCTAAGGCATATTTTGATTTCAGGTTGCCCATCTTCTGCTGCACATCTTCCAGGGTCTTGTCTAATTCCTTCATAGTCATCTTGTTGATCTTTTTTACCTTCTTTTGGCCGGCACCAACAACGATGGGCTGTGGGCTTTGAGCTTTGGGCTCTAAGCTTTGGGCTGTGGGTTTTTCTTCTTTTGGTTTTTCTTCGCTCATACGATTTTACCTCCTAAGGTATACGCTGCTTTTAAAAATTCCGGGTGTTTGTGGGCATCTCCCGCCTTCTCAAGCCCCACGCAAAATAACTCTTCCTTATATTCCGCCTCTATTACAGCGAAAAAGTTCTTTGCGATCTGCGTCGCGTTCTGGAAAAATTCTTTTTTATCAGCCGCTTGCGCGCATATAAATGCTGCTTGTGCTTTATTCTGTCTTATCTTCTGCTTCTTTATTTCCTTCTGCACCCATAATCCCTGGCAGCGGTCTATCATAATCTTCGCCTGCGCGCTTAATGAGCCGAAATATATAGGCGAGGCCAGGATAATAGCATCCGCGCTTTTAATTTTTGCAAGAAGCGCGTTCATATCGTCTTTCGGCAGCTTTTCCCGCCATGCGGATATTTTAAGCTCATCCAAAAACACCACTTCAGTATCAGCGCCCTGCTCTTTTGCGCCTTTGAGCGCTTCGGTGAGCAGGATAGCGCAGTTTCCGTTTTTCCTCGCGCTTGCGTTTATGCCTAAGGCCTTCATATTCATCGCCACATTATAGTCTAATACTATATAATGTCAAATAAAAATTGGCGAGATTCACAGATATTTACGCCGCTTGGGAGATATTCTGCAGGATTTGTTCTTTTTTGACAAAATCAAGCGCTTCAGGGGTAACCACCTCGGTAGCGGGCAAAATAACCGTTGCGGCGCCAAATAAATCCGCCGTCTTAATGGCTTCTTGCCAGCTTTTGCCTTCAGATAAAGCGATTAAAAGCCCGGCGGCAGCGGCGTCTCCGGCAGCAATTTCAGATACTACTTCAACCTCAAGCCCTTTTTCTCTCATAAACTCATAATTGTTCCTGACCAATATCAAACCGTCCTTATCTCTCTTTATTAAGACAGCTGAAAGGTTATAGTCCTTTATCAGCTGCCAGGCATAGGTAGCTATTTTTTTGTCGGTCAGCGTATCTCTGGATAACTCGTTTTTTTTGGCCAAGCCTGTGCTTTCCAATATCTTAATAAACTGCTCAAGGCTCGGAGTGATGATATCGCAAGGCCGCTTCCTTGGCTCATTTAATTCTAAAACAGCTTTTATAACATCCGGCTTTGTGGTCGAGGAAAAATCTATCAAAACTTCGATTTTATTTTTATGCTTATGGGCGATTTCTATAATCTTTTTGTATGCCCGTAGCGCATCTGCGTCTTCAAACGCCACCATTGAGCTGGCGTTTAGTGTCAAAAATTTAACATTTTTGCATTTTTTAAGCTTTTTTTCGAATATTTTTAAAAACTCATTAACTATAACCCTTGGAATAGTATTTCCCCTGCTGCATAGAACAGGAAGTTTTTCGCCCTTGACAATATTATAAATATTTATCTTGCGGTGAAGCTGCTCTGTAAAAAACCTGAAATTTATGACGTGCTCGCTTTCAAAATCTTGGCGCCATCTCTTATGGAATCTGCCTCTGCCCGCAAAAGACATAAGGCCGAAATATTCATTAAAATTCGCGAACACCTTCGCTATGTTCACAGAGCCGCCGCCGGAATTATATATTACGTTTGTTAATTCCAAAGGCCCATTTTTTGCTGTCTCCTTCCACATGAAAGTAACGTCCCCCGTAGGAATAACATCTATCCCGAAAACTTTAATTTTATCCAGCAGATCTTTCTTTATCGGGGTTTCCGAAGCGGTTTTGCCGGGGGAGGCTTTTTCTCTTTCGAAAAACGGATATGCAATATTGTTTACTATTGTATCCCGCGCGCTTTGGCTGCGGCTATTAAATATATCCTCTAATTCATTTATCGCTTCGGCAAGTAAAGCTTTGGTTATCGCGCCTTTTAAATCAAAAGCCTTTTTAAGGTTTTCGAAGGCCTGTTCTTGCGCTGTTTTTTCAGGCCCATTCACGAAGGCAGAAGGCCTGAGCGCGTCGGCGCTCGCCTGGCCTGCGCCTAAGCCGGCGATAATAATAACCGCGATTGTCCTTCTAAAAAATTTAGTCACAAAATTAAATCCTTCATATTAAAATAGCCGCAACGTTATTTGTAATAGTTACGGCTATCTTTACATCAAATATCCTACGCTGTTACTTTACACTTAACGCTTGCCAGCCGGCAAGCCGTAGCGGAGCCTTAAGGCTCCGCTACGGCTTTACACTCTTCTTACGCAGCCGCAAGAATTGCGATGTCCAGCAGCTTCTGCGAATCATTAGGATAGACTTTCTCTGCGCCTGGATTATCAGAGAATCCATTTTTTAATATTTTCTCATCCAGGTTACCTACAAACAGGTACTGCCATCTTGCTACTGACTCAACATCGGCCATTCCCGCACCCGTAAGAATATATATATCCTTGCAGAGCTTATTTTGTTCCGTGATTGACTTTCTACTCCTAAATGCACGGCTTGAAAAATAAACCCCATCAGCTTTTATAGATTCAGAATCTTTAATAAATAATGGGTTTGAAGCATAAAATACTTCATTTTTAACACATTCCACTATTATTTCCTCTAATGTTAGTTCCGCAGCTGTTAGAGTTGAAGTTGTTGTTGTATCAAAATGTTTTTTTAACTTATTTCTTAAATGCAGAACATAGCTGTATTGTACACATACACCCTTTTTATCTGCAGGCTGCGGTTCTGAATAATCAACCGTCTCGCTCAAAGGCTCATCTTTGTGCGCGGCGGCTTCCATGAACTTCATTTGAGGAGCTTTGCTCCCATAAACCCAGGCATCGTAAGCTACCTTGTAACGCTCCTGCCATAATGCGCTAGCGCGGATAAGCCACTCCTGTCTTTTGTTTTCAGCTATTTTCTTTCCTAATTCAATTATTTTCTCATTATTCCTATTTTTGCCTTTCGCGTTTTCAAGATTAAATTTCTCATTAAGCTGCCCAATGGCATTCAAACAATTAATTATGCTGTTAAAAAATGCCTGTTTTGGCGCGTCTTTTGCCTTGGCCAGCTCTTTTTCTGTTTTTGCAATTTCCTTAGTCACAGATGCTGTAATACCTGATACTAATTTCACAATATTGTCAGCTTTATTCGCGGGATCATCCGGTTTTAAGGCATCGGATAATTTCTGCTCAAGGCGTTCTCTTTCCTTATCAGCGTTTACAGCGTCTCTGTCCATTGCCATATATCTTCCGACAGTTTGAGCTATATATGCAGCGCCTGCAAGACCCGCTTCTTTTATCTTTCTGTCTAAATCCTCAAGATAGTAAGCTCCGCTTTGTTCATATATTCTGGTCATCCTGTCTCTTCCGTCTAAAATCGGAAAAAGCTTCAGCTTTATGCCATGCTTTTTAATGTCAAAACACCTTGCCATTTCTATTAAAGCAAGAAAATACTTATGATCGCAGTGTATTCCTCCGTCGGAATCAAGGCCCATCACGCATATATCGTGCTTTTCTTCTATGGCTTTTTTAAAGATATTGCGCAGAACTTCGTTTTTATAAAAATCGCCTGATTCTATTTGGTCTATAATTAATTTATATAATGTCGGCAGTATCTTTCCTGCCCCTATGGTGCGATGGCCGTTATCAGAATCGCCCTCCTGATAATCAGGCAGGCCAACAGCGCTTCCGTGCGCCTTAATCCAAGTAATGGGGGCGGTTTCTTTAAGCCGGTTAAAAAAGGCGGGTTTAGCCAGTTCTAATCCATTCCATTCCAATGCCTCAGGGTTAGTAAACTTGCTTTTACCCCAGCCGTCGCGCACAACAACCACAACAGGGCCTTTTATCTTTTTGTATTTATAATCTTTAAGCAGGCTTTCTTCCATATCCTTCGGCTTATCAATTCCTAAAATTTCAAGGACGGTGGGGGCGATATTGGCCAGGCCCTTGCCATCTTTAAGATTAACATTTCCTAAACCGTCTATTATGCAATGAACAGAATTAGCAGTATGCTGGTCATAAGGGATATTGCCGTATTTATCCGTTACAGGCATGCCATTTTTATCCAAAACAGCTAACTCTTCAACGTTGCCGTGGTCGGATGTATCTATCCATACACCGCCCATTTCTTTTACCGCATTATATAGTTTTTCAGCTTCCCTATCGCAGGCTGATATTGTATCAATAGCTCTTTGCTTATTACATTTAATATTGTGGCCTTGGATATCGACAGGATAATTTACCAAAATAAAAGCAGGCTCATCAGAGCTGTTATTCTGTAAAAAGTTAATGGCGTTTGATGTTATTTCCTTATACTGCATATTAGGGTCTTTTTCCTTATCAGATACTGATTGAGAAGCAACGATTTCCACGTGTATCCCCATATCCTCATAAGGAAGATTACGCTGGCCTGCTAAAAAATAACTTACATGTTTACCCTTATCTGTTTCTGTAAAATACCCCTGCTTGATATTATTTTCATACAAGACATCCACCAAGGAATCGTATGAAGGCCTGTAGTCTTCTTCGTTGATGGTAAAAGCAGCTTCTATGCCATGCTTAGCGAAATATTTTGAATCGTGGTTAGCAAAGGCGACGACATGCAAGCCCAAATCAGGGGTATCAAACCTTTGGCTGTCTTTATTAAAATCAGGATCTGTAAGGGAAAATAAGCTTTCAAAAACTCTGTCTGCGCGATGGTTAGCATGGATAACTATATCGCCTTTATTTATGGTCAGCTCTTTTCCAAATATATCTTTGCCTACTATGGGCGGAACATAATAATCATCGGCATTTATGCCTTTTTCAGCGTAGTATTCTTTTACTTTTTCTATAATAGCCTTGTTTGGATCAAGCTCAATAGCCATGGACATGGCCCGCAATGCGTTCGTGTTTAATTGGGTTTGAGCGGAAAGGTAATTCAGATTTGCGCTTTGCGCGATGAAAATAGCGGCAATAAGGACAGTTACTGCTTTTTTAGGTAAACTCGGCATGAAATCCCCTTATTTTGCTTAATAGCAGTAGGGGTTCGATTTATCGAACCCTATTTTTGTGGGCTTGATAAATCAAGCCCCCCCTACATCAGGGCGCCATAAATGGCGCCCCTACATTTGCCCTACGCCGGCTTACGCCTTGCCTGCTGTTTCCGCGGATATCTTAATCAGCTCTCTCAACTTCTCGTCTGGTAGTAAAGCCTTGGGTTCAGGCAAGGGTAAATTAATTGCAAAACTGGTTATACTATCCTTTTCAAGCACCGCACTCTCGCCAGTTAAGGACCTATACAACAGCTGGGCAAGATTCCATAAATTGGATTTAATGTCCTTATATTCCTGATTCTCACCATATTTGGCCAGATAGAGCATTACCTTTGAAAAACCTGCCAGGGTCATAAAATCTATGAACATACCCTGCTCGAATTTGTCTATAATTATGGATTTAATTTCAGCTCTTTCAAGTTTTTCTTTATATTTAGGCTGCGAGATAAACATTGCCATGTCTTTGCTGACGTTTGCTTGCTTTAATAATTCGTCTATCTTATCTTTTGCAGGATCGAATTCTATTGTCTGGCATCCGAACTTCTCTTTTGCAACATCAAACACACCCAGCTCTTTTGCCCATTCAAGTTGCTTCTGGTAAGGCGCTGTTTTATCTATAAACATGGTAAACGGCTTAATAATATCCTGATTTGCGTCTTCCAGGCCTCTTATTCTTGTTGCAGCACTTATTCCTTTTACCGCGTGTAGAATGTTCGTGCTGTATTGCCACTGCTCCTTGGCTTCATCTATGGTGCCCGTAGGCAGGCCTGTGCCTTCTGCAGCAATTGCCTTAAAACCGCTAAAATCATCCTTCAAATTTGTTGCATTTATTGCCTTGTCAAGCGATTCTTCAGCCTTATCTAATGATTTTGCATACTCTTCAATTTGCTTCTCGTCCGTGGTGGAAGATGGTGTATTAATAATATCTAAGGCCGTCTGGAGGGCATTATTTGCGCCAACCATAACACCAGGAATGGCACCTTCTCCTGGTGTAAACTCATCAACTTTTCCTTTTGCAAGTTCGGTAACGTCGTAATTGGGTCCTTGCGTCTTTTCTTTCGTCTTTTTATCCTCTGTTTGTACCAGTATTTGACGGAACTTATACTTCTTGAATTGCGTTAGGTCCATACTGGCAATTTCCTCTCCTGTGGCAATACGCTCATCAGCTAGTTGATGCAATGTTTTATTGCGCCATCCCCCTAGTCCATCTCTGTAACGCTTCTGTTGTTCGCTGTCGAGAGACTCATAAGCAGTAAGACTGGAAATATATAAGCAATTTGATATTGCGTCTTCTTTGCTTGTAAGCACATAGCCCAGACGGTTTGGTTCCTTAAGCATCATATCCAGCGCATTACCTAAATCGACACGCGTCCACCGGCATATTTCGACTAGCTTGTTGTGATACAAGCGGTCGTCAGGGTGCGTTGTTAAGTCAATTTTTTTCCCTTCTATCTTAGCCTCTTCCGCTATTTTATCTATAACTTTGCGTAGCGCCCATATGCCCTTTGGATTTATTAGGGGGCGAATATCCTTTTCTTCTAAAAATAGCCCATATCCGGGAATATTATCCGGGCGTTTCGGGTCTATAGACCATGGGTACCATCTATCATATTTTTTGACGTACTCATCATACACAGTTTGTATATCTTTCGGAGTAATTTTTGGAATTTGCCAGGTAAGGGATTTCTCGGAAGAAACAGTCGTCTTTTTTCCCGTCATCTCTTTCTTTAGTTTTTCCCGTCTCTTTAACTCAACTTTTATGTAGCCGATCTCGTCTTTCAACTTAGAAACAGCCTTTTCACCCAACTCATTCTTTATTAACGCGATAGGCCCTATGCAGCGGAGTTCATACTCGCTGATTTTTGACCCGTCAGCGCTCCACCAGTCTCCATACTCTATTGCATGTCTCTTGCCAGCGCTTACAAATATAAGGCGAACATCCCCGCTTAATTGCTTATCCCATTGTGTTTTAGCGGCAATAAACAGCGACCCCGAGTGCAGATAGTCTTGATTTTTGACAACAGGCAGCTTTTTAAAATTGCCGGAACGCACAAACTTTTCAACAATTGTACTCCTGATGCCGTGGGTTTTAAAAAACTTATCATTGTTAGTCACGCTTTTATTAAACTCCAGATATACTTTTAATACGTCTTTTGCTGTTACAGATATTTTATCTTCAAACATATTTTTATTGCCTATGTAGCGCACCTCGGCTTTCTTAAAATCGGAAATCGCGGCAGATACAATTAAGTCATGCTCTTGCGGGTCATACACAATTACATTAATGACACTTTTCTGTTTTGGATTGGTATCGGTAATAATAATTATGTCCCCGGGCGCTACTTGCTTTATATCAGATATTGTTGATAAGCTCTTAAAATCTTTCCGTAACGCGAATTCCCATGCCATCTTGTATAACTCTGCGCTGTCTGCCCCGTCTAATACCTTGCAATACTCTTCGTATATGCCTTCCGGTGTTAACAAGTCGCGTTCCCTTGTATTCAACTCTTTTGTATAGTCCTCGATTGCTTTATCTATAGCTACTATATGGTAATACTCGGTCCACTTGTCACCCCATCCAGACTGCATAGTTAATAACTCAGCATATTTTTTTGGCGACTCCGTTATGAGAACTTCAAAGTCATCTCTGTGGCCTATTATATAAGCGGTGGAGGAGGTGAAGTATTTATACAACTCCCCAGAGTAAACCCCCTTATTGTATTTCTTTGCAGACCATATAGTCACCCTGTATCCGTCCCTTCCTGCATCTTTAGCAGGTAATAGAACCAATGATCCGTCAGGTATCTCTTTTCTGTTCTTATATGAAATACGCTTGTATTTCTTGAGGTCTTGTTTCTTAACAAAGCTTTTTGCCTCGCCCTCTAACCTGGTGGCCTCGTCACTATATACTTCTGCAAAGGCATCGCCTCTTTTAACTTGAACGCCCTTTACATTAGTAACGTTTTGTACCTTTACAGCCGCAATATACAGGTTCATCTCCGCCTCTGAAGGCGTGTATGGCATCTGCACGTTACGGCCAAAGCCCGTTAAATCAGGCATATTATCAACATGGCCACTTTCAGTAGCATTATAGTTGTTCGTTTTTGTTGTATCAGTTTCAGTCTTTTTCGCATCCTCTTTCGCCTGCTTTTTCGCCTCTTCCGCCGCTATCGCAGCCTCGAACTCATCCGCATGGCCTATTATGTAGATTGTGTAATCTTTATAATCTTTATAATAGTCGTTCTTGTACGAAGCGAATGACCATAATCTCGCCGTAAACATATCTTTTTCCGGATTGCAGAATATAACTACGCTATCATCTTCTATGCTGTCTACGTCTTTGTATGAAACACTTTTATATTTAGCAAGCGCTTCTATCCCTTTCTTTTTATCTATTACTGTCTTTTCTGCCTTTTTATAAAATTGTCTTACCATATCAATTATTGGAATATAAGCTCCGGCATACTGCGCTTGAGCGTCTGTAACAGCTTTTACCTTTTTAAGCTGCAGATATATGGCCATCTCTTGCTCGGTCGGTATCCTTGGCGCCGGTATAGCTATACCTTGCTTTTTCATAATCTCAAGCACTATCTGTTTTAATTCCTTAAGCAGGTTTATTTGCCCTTCTAAGGCCAAAGACGCATCTTTTGAATCAGCCGGCGTAGATTTAAGCGCCTTGCGCAATTGCTTAAGCTCCGCTTCGATTTCTAAAATTGCGTTTTGGGGAATCATCCAGCCGCCGAATGCCACGTTAAGGCCCAGGTATCTGGCTGAAGTTCTGCTCGCTCCACCCGCTATGGTGCCTATGGTGAAAATAGTAGAGATTATCTCTTCGCCGTTTGTTTCATTGGCGCTGCCGCCGTATTTTATTACCTCGGTCTGTATCTTATCCTTTATGTCTTTATCGTTATCATACAACTTGAGTATCTCCGAGGTGATAAATCTGTTGGCTTCTTCGACAATCTTCATATCCACGACCGCGTTTACGTTGCCAAAACTTATAAAGTGGATAGGTTCGTAGGAAAGATAGATGCCTTTTTGTAAAATATCTTCCTTGGTAATCTTAGTAGTAATCGCACCGTCGGGATCCGGGCCTAAAAACCTCCTCTGAATCTGGCGTCTTAAAATCTGCTTCCATGCCGGTTCTCCGGTATCATCTGTTATGCCGCGTCTTAAAAGAAAGGCCTTTCTTGCGTCAGCAGTTGGATATAGTTTTTCCGCGTTTCTTTCCGCGTAACTTTCGCCTATGCATATATCTGGAGTAAGGCCGTATTTTAATGTTAATTTCGCCTTGTTATTCACATCGTAATCACATAAAGGATCGTAAGCTGGCCCGGCCGGCACAGCGCCTCCCTCTTCGTCGCCCACCCCTACAGGAGTCCTGCATGTCTCGGAATGGCCTACAATAATAAATTTAACATATCCTTTGCCTGCATTTATTATAGTTTTTATATGCGTTCTGCCTGACTGCTCTCTTATATCCTTATAATAGGGGCTCATTTCTTTATCCCCATAGGCGCTCACATCCTGGGCTCCGAGAGTGAATTTTCCTTTTGCTATAATTCCCTTGTCTTCCATTTCTTTTATGGCTTCTGCGGCAATTTTTAAATGCGCAGCTGTTGGACATATAAAAGGTATAACCCCTTCTATGAAACGAAGGTCATATATCATTTCTTTAATCAATTTTTTTGCATCTTCTTCTTCTCCTATATTCTCTTTCCAGTTCCCCGCAGTAATAGGTATCTTCCACGGAGCGCCTGTTAACGTAGCTATCTTTTTTCTGAAATAGTTGATTAACGCCCATATTTTATATTGTATTTTATTGGAAGGCATGGCTATTCTTATCTTATTCAGCGACTCATATAAGGGCCTAATCTGCTGAATGGTGTCTTCCACTGATTTCGCATCAGAAACTGCTAACACCCTCCCCTCGGCAAATTTCTCCGCTGATCTCTTTAGCGCAAGCAGGCCATGCAGCTCGCGATTTTTCTGAATATATTCCAGCAAAGCGCCGCCTCCTAAGGAAAGCCATGAAAGCAATACTTTAATCTCCATTGCCCTGAACGTTGTCTCGCCTCCGCCGCTTAATGTATAGGCGCCGTTATCCCTCGTCTCTTCCGCAAGGCCATTAAGGACTATGTCTGTGCCTTCTGTGCCTTCGGGAAGGTCGGGGTCATCAGCTATACCCATAGGCCCTGCAATCAAACCTGCGCTTATGCCTTTTCTGGCACCGTTATACATTTCTCGAGTTTTGGAACCAATGTCAATACCATACCAGCCACGTTCAATATTACCTGTACATTCTTTTATTTGCCCGGTTTTGTTGTTTCTGACTTTGTGATCTATTGGCAGCCCGACCTTAATGCCTCTTTTCGCTGCCTCAACCAAAAGCTGCGCGAAAGTATAAATTCTCTCATGCGCCTGTTTTAAACCCTCTTCTGTATCAAACGGGTCATCCGAGATATATGAATCTCCGATAACATCACTTATTTCACCGCGAGTAATTTTCTTTACAGCCTCCTGGCTGATTATTTTATCGGGGTCATCTACGAAGCCTGTTATGATTCTATCTATATATTTCTGGGCAACCAAAAAGGCATACGCAACACCGCCGCCTATGAGAAGCCTGTCATCCTTGCGCATCATATCGTTTCTGATTAATTCCAGCGCAACCGTTACCTTGGAAATCTTGCCTGGCTTTGTCTCTATTTTCTTTCCTCCAAGATATAAGGCAAAAGGTTTTCTATCTCTCTTATTAAGTATCTCCAATAATATATCAGCCATTCTGATTTCTTCAGCCAGTCGTTTTCCCACAAAAGAGGGTACATATTCAGGCAGAAGGGATATATCAGCCGGCGGCCTGTGCTGATGATTGAAGTCATCATAAACAACATAAGCAATCTCCTCTTTAAGCATCTTTATAAATGCAGGTTCCTCTATTTTGCTATCCTTAAAATCTTTGTATTTAAAGCTATCGTACTCTTTATCGAATCTTGGATTTTCAAGGCACAATATCTTAACCTTGCCCTTTCTTTTGTTATAATCCTTATCCGATTCGCCATCTTTCCTAAAATCTTTAAGATGGGTTTTAATAGCCTCCCGAATTACGCCTACATTCTGGAAATTGCTTTTGCATTCTCTTTTTTCTAAATCCGTGGGACAGAGGATCATTTCATCTTCTTTTATTACTCCTGCTTTTACAAGCTTGTCCCTTATATACAAAAATACCGGAACTACGCTTAATTCTGCCTTAATTTTACCTTCGGGCCTGCCAATCCAGCCGGGCTGCAGCACTACCCTGCCGCCGTTTCGTATAACGTGTATTAAAGTTTCAATAGCGGAGTCTATTCTGGCAGGGTCTGCTATACGGCTGACATCGGTAAGAAGAAGGGACATATCTTTTTTCTCTTTAACCAGATCCTTCATTTCCTTCTGTTTCTTTTTATCCATAGGCGTATCGCATCCAAGCCTTGCAAATCCGACCTTTCCCTGCAAAAAGGATCTGTCCAACTGATAATATGGCATATAGGGCCCGGTATTTTCAGCTGTGTAAAATTTCGGCATTACATTTGCCATTTCTTCTTCTAGTTCCTGTAATATTTCGAATTGCGACGCCATTCCGCGCAAGGTATGCGTATTAGATGAGTTTGGTGAAGGTAAGTAACCCAGATTCGTGCTTTGCCCGATAAAGGCTAAGCAGATAATAATGGTGAAAAATTTTTGTGTCAATTTTGACATTTTTTCCCCTCCTATTATATTAGGTTTCCCCTGATTATTCTAAACTTTTTATTGATATGGTTTGATGATTTAAAAAGTGCTAATATTTTAGCAATTTATAGCACTTCTGTCAAGGATTTTTTGGAATTTTGTTACAAAATAATGAAATGTTAGGTTTTGCTTAAGGATTCACGGCAATAAGCCCCTTGGGCATAGCCGAAAAAACAATAGCGGAAGATTTGGTCACTTGTTTTGGTTGCAGGCAAAACATAGGAGTGCAGGCTGGGGACACCGAAACTGAACCCTTGGATAGTAGGTCAGGCTTAAGCCTGACCTACTATCTTTAGGTGAATTTCGGAGGGGCCCCAGCCGAACGACTATAGTTTTGCTTTGTTTCCATACAGGCGAGAGCGAAGGCCGAGGTCAGAGCAAAAAAATCCTCGCTGGGGATTTTTTTGCGTCCCTGCGAGGATTGTCACAGGCCTTTGCTAAACAGCTCTGAACATTGCAAAAACCGAACTTGTGACGGGCAGGACCCTGAGGCCTTAGTTAGCTATAACAACTCTATGTCAGCTTCTTTAATCCAGCCTTGCTTTGCATCAAGGCGCTTAATCTTTACCCAGTCTTCTCTTTCCGCGACTACGACAACGCTTTCGCCTTCGCTTAAACTGAAAAACACGGTCGCGTCATCAAAAGGCTCGAATCTGGCGTCAACGGTCTGGGCTACAACAACCGCTTCCTTCTCAACGATTGTCCTGTAGTATTGCGCATATAAAGATGATGCGGATATGCTTAATAATATGCAGACCGCTATTACGGCATAAATTATGATTTTTCTTAAATCGCTCAGTACAATTGCCAAAATAATCAAGGCAGCTAATATAAAATACAGGATTGAGCTTATTAAAGTAATTTTATCCAGGCTAAATAAATCTGTTAATTTTAAAAATAAGTGCGCAAACCAGTTCGCCTGCGCGGCGGCCGCCCCGCCTTTTATAAGAGACTGCGCATATTCGAGGTTTGATTTTAAATCAGCGTCATTCGGCATAAAGCGCTTGGCGCGCGAATAATTTAAAATAGCTTTGCCTAATTGTCCGCTTTTAAAATAGGCGTTGCCTAAATTATAGTAAAGTTCGCTGCTCTCAAAGCCTGTTTTTAAGGCGTTTTCGTAATCAGCGATTGCCTCATCAAACTTTTCCGCGGCATAATCGGCGTTTGCCTTGGCAAAATATGAGCGGGCATCACTTGCATCGTCGCAGCGGGCCGCAGCCGCAAAAACTGAAATTATAAGGAATACTAATACCATAATAGCAAGCCGCACTTTCATAGCCTTACCCTTTCAAGTTCATCAATTATCTCTTCAAGCATCTTAAAGGCGTTTTGCATCTGGTCTTTTGTAATGCTGGAGGCGGCATAACGCGCCGCGTCACAGCTGTTAAAACAATCCTTTAGTTTAGAGAGAACGTCCTGATCGATGTTATATTTTTTTAACTCATCTACCACACTTGAGGTTATACCTGCGGTCGGAAGATGGAATTTATCCCCGAGATATTCCTGCAAAGTCTTAAAAACAGCTTCGAAGAATTTATCCGCACCCTGCGTATTAAGAAGCTGCCTTGCCGCCTGCAGATTCTTTCTTGCCTTTTTCGGCGCGCGCATGCGCCTTGCGTAACGGATATCGGTTGTAAGGCGCTTGTACCTCTTATGTAAAATAAGTACGGATATGACAGCTAAAAGCGGCAATAGTTGCAGCGCTAAAAACGCCTTGCTCCTGCATAAAAATGCTCCTTTTTTCTTTAACTCGCCCGGCGTGTCTTTAATATATATGATATCTCTGCCTAATATTTCTTGCTTAGGCGCTTGGGCTACAATTTGCTCAGGAGCTGCTAAAACCTGCAGCTCGTCGCCTTTGGCAAGCGGCTCTACAATAATAGGCGTGGGGCCTTTAGTAATTTTTTCATACTTACCTGACTGAGTATTAAAAAAGCTGAATGAAATTTCAGGTATCTGTTTTATTTTGTCGCTTTTGGGTATTATAACCTGTTCGAATTCCTTAACATTATCGCCTTGCTTTATCTCGGGATCATAAACCTTAAAATCATCGCCGAAATTAAGCGCTGGGGCCTGAATTGTATTAAGATTGCCTTTACCGCTTATGGCCATTTTTAAGGTAATAGGGTCACCCACCTTGAGCTGTTTCGGATTAGCTTCCAAAGAAAAATTATAATCCCCAATTGCGCCGTTAAAATCAGCGGGAACATTTTCATCAGGCAAGGGCAACGCGGAAATAGATATATCCATTGACTTCAAGTCCAGAGGATATGTTTCGTAACGCCCGAAGAAATCGTCAAAGATATCCGAGCCGAAAAAATCATCGTCGAATACAGAGCCTCTTCTGCCTGGCCTTCTTTGCACGATGAGATTACATTTTAAGCTTGCTGGCCCGATTTTGAGTTCACCCGTCTGTGTAGCTGAAACATTTGTCTTAAATTCCATAACATCATATAAAACCCCGTTAATAGCTTCCTTATACTGCTTGTATTTGTCAAATTTATCCGCCAAAAACCCTTCATGCTCAAATTCCGGATACCGTATATCCCGAATAGGCAGCTTATTCATGTAAAGTTTAATTGTTACAGCAATATTCTCGTTTATATACGCTGTATTTTTATCAGCTTCCATAACAAGAAAAATCCTGTCGCCTAAATCATAAGAAGCCTCCTGCTGCGTTGAGCCTTGCGCGCCTGGCAGCGGGCTGACAGGCCCTTGCGCAACTTCTATTGGTATCGCGCTTGAGGAGTAAGTTTTACCGTTGTATTCGACTGTTAAGGAAGGTATTTCGAATTTACCGGCTTTAAGCGGTGTAAGTATATAGTTGTGTGTTATTGAACTTGAGACCTTGCCGTTTATAATGGACATTGTCGTGGCAGGGCCTGTGTATTGCGAATCGAATCCTTCTATGCTCGGTAAGTCAGGCTCCTGGATGCTCTGCGTCCCGTAAAAATTAAGGCTTAGCATAAACCGCGAACCGAGGGAAACCTTATTTCTATCCACCGTCGCCTCAAAATTAATATCCTCGGCAATCGCCGCAGCGCATGCAAAAATAACTACTATGGCCAAGAGTGCTTTTAATATGTTAATTTTAAATTTTGCATTTTGCATTTTTGTAATAGTTTAACTCTCGCAATATCTCCCGATGTAGCGCAGGCTTAAGCCTGCGCTACATCCGAGTCTAAAAATTACCAGTCTTTTTTCGCTTCCGGCATCCCGCTTGTATTAATCTTCTGCTTATACAAAGTCGTGGGCTCTTCATCATGACGATAAGCCTCAAGAAGCATTACTGCCTGCTTTTCTGATGCCTGGCCTTTTGCATCTTGCTGCTGACTTGAGCCCTGCGGCTGCTCTTGTTCCTGCGGCTGCTCTTGTTCCTGCGGCTGCTGGCCTCCTTGGGATTGCTCGCCACCTTGCGGCTGGTCTTGTTTTTGTTCTTGCTGGCCTTGCTGTTGTTGGTCTTGCTGCTGCTGTTGCCCTTGTGGTTGTTGACCACCCTCAGGTTTCTGGCCCTGCTGACCCTGTTGCCCTTGCTGGCCTTGCTGTTGCTGCTGCTGGTCCTTTTGCTTCTTCTTCAGCCTCTCAAGTTCCTTTTTTACAAACTCATAATTAAATTCCGTATCTTTATCCTTAGGTTTAAGTTCGAGACTACGCTCATAATGATGAAGGGCCTGTTCTAATAAGATTATTGCTGCTGATAAATCAGCCTCTTCCAGGCTTATTCCGTATTTATATTTGGCGTTCCCTATATTATAGCCGGCCTTTTGCTCAAGGGAAGCGTTTTCTGTGATAAGGGCTTTTTCAAAATGGCTTATTGAGCGCTTAAAATCCTTTATTTTATACAAGGCGTCCCCTAAATCAAAATTCACGATATCAGAATCAGGCGCGTGCAAAAACGCCTCTTCATATTGTTTCAGCGCGTCATGAAATTCTCCCTGCTTATACAGCGCATTTCCCTTTTTTATTATCTTCTTGGGCTGCGTTTTAGCCATGCAGGGGTTTGCCAGAAAACACAAAATAAATATAGCTATTATAAAATTCTTCATATTGACATCCCAACCTGGCCGTAGCGGAGCCTTAAGGCTCCGCTACGGCTACATTTACTTAAGCCTGCGCTACAACTACATAGCCTGCCCCCTCTTTCTGTCGCCTATAAAAGGCTCTATGATTAAAAGAAGCAGCGCAAAAACCAATGGTATCTGAAAGCGCTCGATAAAAAGCTTATTCATCTTTGCTTTTATCTCTTGTTTCTCCATCTTGGAGAGCCTTTCCTCGTAAATCATATCAAGCCCGAATTCAGCGCCGCTTGAATGCACATACGCCCCGCCCGTTGATAGGGCTATTTTCTTTAAGATAACCTCGTTTAATCTTGATTTTACGACATTGCCGTTCTCATCCTTTAAAAAAGACTTATTGCCGTTTTCGTCAGTCAATTGTATAAGCTCGCCTGCTTCGGTTCCTATTCCTATGCAGAAAATCTTTACATTTTCCTTTTTCGCGTCCTCTGCCGCCTTAACCGCGTCGCCCTCAAGGTCTTCTCCGTCGGTAATAATAACGAGTATCTTGTATTTTTTCTGTCCGCCCTTGTAGCTGTCGATGGCTGTTTTTATGGCGCTTGATATAGCTGTGCCGCCTCTGGGGATTATGCCTGTATTTAAATCATTTAAAGCCAGCAAAAACCCGCCGTAATCTATTGTTAGCGGGCACTGCAAAAATGCCGTGCCGGAAAACGCCACAAGCCCGATTCTGTCGCCTTTTAATTTTTTTACCAGGTCTTTAACCGCCAGCTTGGACCTTTCAAGCCTGTTTGGTTTTACGTCTGTAGCCAGCATGCTTTTAGATGTGTCTATGGCAATAAGTATATCAAGGCCTCTTCGCTTGACCTCCTGCCATTTAAATCCCCATTGCGGGCGCATTAAAGCCAGAACGCTTAAGAAAATAGCTAATAAAATTATTACTGTTTTTATTATCTGTCTTTTTCTGTTTAGCGTAGCCGCAAGCTCCTTTAAAAAGCCCTGATCGGCAAACCTGCGCATTGCCTTGGCCTTTTCCTTAAACGCCCAGACAAAAAAAAGGCTCAAGGCTAAGACTATCCAAAAACCAAAAGCATACGCAATCTGCCCGAATCTCATTATGGTATTTTCCTTAAAACCGTATTAGATAAAACTATTTCTAAAATCAAAAGCGCTAATCCAAAAACCAAAAATTTGCTAAACAGTTCTTTGTATTCCTGAAAACCGCTTTCCTGGATAGGCGTTGTCTCAAGTGAGTCTATCTCTTTATAGATGTCTTTTAGCGCCTCCGTGCTTGTTGCCCTGAAATATTGGCCGTTGGTCTTTTGCGCGATTTCTCTTAATATATCTTCATCTATGTCTATCTCAACATTTTGATAAACTGTCTGGCCCCACATGTTTCTCGCGGGATACGGCACCAGGCCCTTGGTTCCCGCGCCTATCGTATAAATCTTTATTCCAAGCGCTTTGGCAGCGTCCGCCGCGGCTTGAGGGGAAATCTTGCCCGCGTTATTGACCCCGTCTGTTAAAAGAATAATAATTTTGCTTTTTGCCTGTGTATCCCTAAGCCTGTTTAAAGAAGAGCTTATAGCGGAGCCTATCGCTGTGCCATCTTCAATGGCGCCGATTTCTATCCTTTCCAAATTGCTGATAAGCCAGTCATAATCCAGAGTCAGCGGGCATACGGTATACGCGCGCGCCGCAAAAGCAACTATGCCTATCTTATCTGAAATTCTTGCCTTAATAAAATCCCGGACAACGCCCTTTACCACCTGCAGCCTGTTCTGGCGTACGCCGGCTATCTTAAAATCTTCGGCCAGCATGCTGCCTGATGAGTCAATTGCCAGAACGATATTTATGCCTTCTGTCTCTACTTTTGTTTCTTCCAGCGGTATCCGCGGCCTTGCCAGGGCTATAAAAAATAAGAATATCGCGGCAAGCCTCAAGTAAAATAATTTGTCCGCTAATACAAGTTTTAAGGTGGGTTTATATCCTTTGACTAATCTTGCGGAAGAAAATCTGATGCCGGAGGTTGTGCTTCTTCTTTTAAAAAAATACAAAAGCGCACAGGCAACAGGAAAAAACAATAAAACCCAAACATCCTTAAAAATCATATTATGATACCTTTTTATTTCCTTCCGTAGCGCAGGCTTAAGCCTGCGCTACAGCTATATTTTGCTCTTTTGTTTCATCAACTAATCTTTTGGCAGCATCGAAACTGTCATCTATCTGGTTTTGCAAGGGGGCATATTTTGCGAATTTTACAATATCGCACAACGTCAAAAATTCCTTGAGCAAATTTTTATGCGCCCCAGATAACACTTCCGATTCTCTTAAGAAAAACAGAAATTCCTCCGTAGTCATCTCCGGCGCCCTGATGTTAAAACGGTTTTCTATATAAATCCTGGCAATCCAGGAAAGCTCGATATAATACTCCTTTATCCTGCCTTGGCCCGGAAGGTTCTTGAGTTTTAAGGCCTGCAATGCTTCGTAAGCTATTTCGTGCGCAGGCCTTTTTATCTGAACAGAATTTTGCGTTTGGGCCTTTAATTTTCTTTTTCGCAAATATCTCATAAATAAGAGTATTGCCGCCAAAAGCAGCGCGGCAACAACAAAAAGCAAAAAATAATTCTTAGGCAAAGAAGCGGGATGCCTAAGTATCGGGGGTTTTATGTCTTTTATATCAGCCGCAAACGCAATCGCATACACTTTACGCCATCCGCCTTTCCCTCATCCTGAAAAATTTTACCAGTTCTTTTGTGTAAGGTGAATCCGTATATATATCTATATTATCTACTCTGGCCCAGCGCAAAAGCTCCTGGCGCTCTTTTATCCTTTTAACAGCGTCCGCATTATATGTGCTTCTAATACTTGCGCTGGTCGTATCAACAAGAAAGCTTTGCTGGGTTTCCGCGTCATCGAGTTTGATAATTCCTACATTCGGCAAATTAATTTCTCTGGGGTCTGTAATAGTAACGGCGACAATATCATGGCGCTTGTTGGATATCGCCAAAAGCTTCTTGAATTTATCGTCAAAAAAATCGGAAATGATAAACGCGATGGATTTGTGTTTTGTAACGCGGTTTAAATATTCCAACGCAAGAGATATATCAGTGCCTTTGCCTTGCGGCCCGTAATATAACGCTTCCCTGATAACTCTTAAGACGTGGCGCAGGCCTTTTCTTGGGGGGACAAATTTTTCTATTTTGTCGGTAAATATTATAAGGCCTACTTTATCATTGTTCTGTATCGCGGAAAAGGCAAGCACGGAAGATAATTCCGCGGCAAGCTGGCTTTTAAGCTGCTTAACCGACCCGAAACGGCACGACATAGAGGCATCCAAAAGCAGCATTACAGTAAGCTCTCTTTCCTCGACGAACTTTTTTATATAAGGATGGCCCATCCTCGCGGTAACATTCCAGTCAATAGTGCGGATATCATCACCGGGCTGGTATTCTCTTACTTCATCAAACTCCATGCCCTTGCCTTTGAATACGCTCTGGTATTGGCCGGCAAAGACATCAGTAACCATCCTTGATGTGGTAATCTGTATGCGCCGTATCTTCTTAAGTATTTCTTTCGGTATCATTTTTGACTATCGACCATAGACCATCGACTATCGACCAACTTTAAGGTACTTCAACTTCATCGAATATTTTCTTAATAATATCATCGGAGGTTTTCTCTTCAGCCTCCGCCTCATAGCTTATTATCACTCTGTGGCGCAGGACATCAGGGCCTATTGATTTTATATCCTGCGGCGTTACATAGCCCCTGCCTTGAATAAACGCGTACGCCTTGGAAGCCAATGTCAGATATATGGTCGCGCGTGGTGAGGCGCCATACTGAATGAGGCTGCTTAATTCATCCAGCTTGTATTTTTTAGGCTCTCTTGTGGCAAAAACAATATCCAGAATATATTTTTCTATCTTTTCATCCATGTATACTTCATCCACAACAGACCTTGCCCTTATAATATCCTGCGGAGTTACAACAGCGTTTACCTCGATCTTTTTGTCGGTATAGCCCATCCTCTTTAATATCTTATGCTCTTCTTCCTTGCTTGGATAAGTTATGTTTACCTTAAGCATGAACCTGTCCACCTGCGCTTCAGGCAAAGGATAGGTGCCTTCCTGCTCTATTGGATTTTGCGTTGCCATAACCAGGAAAGGGTCGTCAAGTTTAAAAGTGTTTTCGCCTATTGTGACCTGGCGCTCCTGCATTGCCTCTAAAAGCGCGCTCTGGACTTTCGCCGGGGCCCTGTTTATTTCATCCGCAAGAATAATATTGGCAAACACCGGGCCCTTTTTTGTCGTGAACGCGCCGTCTTTCGGATTATAGATAAGCGTGCCCACTATATCGGCAGGCAGCATGTCAGGCGTAAACTGCAGCCTCTGAAATTTTGTCTTTATAGCCTGCGACAATGTCTTTATTGACATTGTCTTGGCAAGCCCGGGCACGCCTTCGACCAGTATGTGCCCGTTTGCCAGAAGCCCAACTAAGAGCCTTTCTATCAGATACTTCTGCCCAACTATGACTTTTTCTATCTCTGTCACCAAACTCTGCACAAACACGCTTTCTTTCTTTATCTTCTCGTTTATCGCTGTAATCCCTTCGCTTGCCATATAAGCCTCCTTTTAAAAAGGCCGCTATATATCCGCGGCCTTTTATTGCATATAAATTCTGCTATTATTTGAAATACTTGCTTATTTTCTCAAACAACTCATCCGATAAAAACGGCTTTGTAAGATAATCATCCGCCATCAAGCCCCTGGCCCTTGCCATAGAGGCGTAATCTTCCCTGCCGGTCATCATAACCACCGGAATTTTCTCGGTAGTCGGATTGTTTTTCAGGCGCTCCAGAACCTTAAAACCGCTTATATCGTGCAAAGTTATGTCCAATAATATAAGATCCGGTTTTTCAGCTTCCGCGTTTTCGACAGTCGCCTCTCCGTCAGAGATAATAACAGCTTCGCAGCCTTTCTTTTCCAACATCAATTTAACAACATCGCACACGTACTTATCATCATCCACAACCAACACCTTACGTCCTGCCATGATTAGTTTCCTCCCTGTTGTTTTGTTATATCCCTGTAAAAATCCCAGCCAGCGCCGGTTAATTTATCTTCACAAAAAACAAGCGGCGTTAATTCGTCTTCATTAATTATTCCGTCGGAATGCACAATTTGAGTATAGTAATATATAACCTCGTAATTTTTGCCTTCAACTTCAAAGCCTTGAGTTTTGTAGGGATTATCAATAATCCCCATCTCTTCGCCAAAACTATTATGCGCCTTAATCGGTTTTGTGCCCATAATATCCAGCACTTGTTGCTTCGTCATGCCGAGTGAAAGTTTTTTAAGCCTTTCGCTGTTTTCATATCTTATATACGGCAATGTCGCGGCAGCGCAGCCTGAAATTATAATACAGACGATTGCCAAAAATATGGCGCAAATGTCATACCTTTTCACATTATTATATATCATTCCATGTGCCTTCTGCAATCCCCTGAAATGTATCCGGCGGCCCGCCGCTTCCTGTGTATGTGCCGCTCGCTGTTCCGGAAAGAGACTTATCGGGGTAAGTGCCTAACACAACACCAGATACATCTGCGTTCCATGGCCCATCACTATTATCCGACCATTGATTTCCGTTAAATACGCTCACATCATCGTTATTGCTGCTTTGAGCGGGAAGATTTTCAAAAACCAAAGTCCAGTTTGCAGGCATACCCGGAGTCCACGTTCCATTAACGTCTGCCTTAAACGTATGATCTGAAAAAAGATCCAAGAACATATTTGCAGTAGTAAAGGCAGGGTTGGAGCCTGCAGGATTTTTAACAAGGTTAATACTGTAAATTGGCGGCGGTGGTGGCGGCGGCGGCGGGTTTTGGTTAATAACATCGCCGTATGTAAAAACATTAAAGGGTTTTATCAGCATCTTCATAGGATCTTTTTGCGTAGCATCTGAAAATTGCATAGGCTGTATTATTGGCCCTGTATTAATCGGGCTTGATTCTGTTTTTGTGGCATAGTTGTCAACAACCGGCATAACCCATGTCTGATCCAGGCCCTCCCTTTGTTCATTCGATGTATATACAGGCGCGGAAATTACTCCTGAAACGTCAATTGTAGCATTTTGGCCGGCAACAATATCTGCTGTTTCACCTGAAATAGTGCTTGTCATAAATCCGTCGCCGCCTTCAAAAAACGACCGCGTTGAACCCTCTTGAGTATTAACATACATTACAGTGCCTCGCACGCCGCAAACTGCGGTCGGAGTCCTTACCTGAACCGTTGCTACTTGACCCGTTGATTGCTGCGCCACTCCTCCTCCTACGACAAACTTAAGGCTGCCGTTCGATGATTCAAAATTATTTTGGTCATAGTTCAAGGTTTCAACCCCGAGCTCCGTGCCCGACTGGCAGTAAATCATATTACCGTTATCTAAGCAAACTACCGCTGTTGCGTCCTTGTCAGTTTTAAGATTATCTCCTTCGGAAACAATATCCCCTTTGACAGCTTTTTTCCATTCCGTTGTTCCCTTTTTCAAAATACTCACGTCGCCGATAACTTCAACTAATTTGCCGTTTATATTTACCGCGCCCTCCGCGGTGGTGAATTTTTTAATAAGCGAGCGTTCCACATCCCTTCTGAATAATTTCTGTTCGGTATTAAAAAAAGGACGAACCTGCGTCGGAGCTTCGTTAAAGCTAACTGTGGTGGAATCGCCCCCGGTTACTTCAATTACATCCTTAGGCAGGCTAAAATTCGAAACAAGGATAGTGCCGCTGTTCACAAGGACGTTTGTTTTTCCTGCCTGATAAGACACAAAAACATCAGAGCCTTTAACGCTTCCTTTCGCGTTGGGAGTATCTATAACAAAAGTATCCGAAGTTTTTGTTTTGGAAACAATTGTTTCTATCTTGCCTCTTGTAAGCTGTATGCGCGCGCCTTGCCTTGTTTTATCATTATTGATGGAATATTCAGCTATGGTCAGGCAAGTGCCCGGCGCTGCCTTTACAACGCTTTTATCGTTAAAAGTTATTTCGAGCTTGGAATAACTTTTTGTCCGTAAGCGGTCACCTGCATATACGGGTTCTTGTTCCCGGGCAGAGAACGGGCTTTGCTCGATATGCGTGATATCGCATGTGCCCTCCTGATAACTTACAACACCCACTTGGGCTGCTTCTTGCGCAAATAACGCGTTTGCCATTATCAAGAGAATAATCCCGGCGCTAAACACTACTGCCTTTTTCATAAAGCACCCCTTTTTTTGTCTAAAATCTGTATTTTAGACCTAAGCTATATATGTTGCGGTTATATTTATAAACTCCTATGCTTGCCAAATCATCCATAAATGTATGCTGGATTTGCAAATCTATATCTTTAAATATTTCATAAGACACGAGGTTTGACACAGTCAGGATATTATCATAGCGCTCTTTATCATAAGAAGTGTTTATTTTTCTATAATCCTGCCTGTAATAATCGCCGACTAAGCTCCATTTTAATTTTTTCCCGATAGGAACGGTGCTGGTAAAGGTCAGCTTGTTGCCGAAATATTTCCAGTTGTTGCCTTTCGCGTCATCGAAATTTACGGCATAACGCAGGTTAATAAAGCCCTCGTTGTTTTTTGTAAAAAACAAAAACCAGCCTAACGAACCGATATATTCATTTGAGTCCTTGTTGTCATTGTCAACCGTAACTATCCATCTGAAATCATCCCTGTTATATTGAAACATAACCTGAAGCATCTGGTTTTTATTAATCTTTATATTATTTAAGTTGCTTACATCAAGGGTCTGGACATACCTTTTATCGTTTAACCTTGAAAATACGCAACGAACAGGAAAACTCACCGCCGCATTTTTTAAATAAAATGCTGGCTGCAGCCCCACCTCCTGGCTTACCATGTCGTAGAATCCTAAATCAAACTGCTTCGAATCAGAAATAGAATATGTTGTTTTCACACCAAAAAAATCTGACGGCTTTAAATTATATTCCGCGTACCCTGCGAAGACTGAACGCCAATCATCCTCGCCCGCTGTGTCTGTTGACAGCGATTTATCATTGGGCTTCAGGATAACATTATCATCATATTGAAGCGCATACCCCAGGTAGCCCTTAAACGGCCTGGTTGCCTTTTCCTGAATAGAGAGAACATCCATGTACTCGTCCGCAAATGCCGCAAGATCTGTGGTTGGGTCTTTGGTGATAATTTCCCTGAAAATATCCCTTGCCTTATTAAGCTGCTTTGACTGCGCGTATACAAGGGCCTTATAATATTTAATGGTATCTGCAAGCGCCTGATCAAGCTCTTGCGCCTCGTCGAATGATTTTATAGCGCTTTCAAAATCCTTTACTTTCAAGGATAAAAGGCCGCTGAAAAATGCAAGTTGTGACGGCGAAGTTTCATTCTCTCTGGCTAGCTCTATCCATTTCTTTGCATCTTCGGTTTGGTCGGATTGATAAAGCAGATCTATTAGTTCTATATATGCGTTCTTTACTGGCGGTTTAAGCGTGACGGCTGCCTCGAGATGAGGCCTTGCAGAAGGATAATCCTGCAGGCGTTTATACGTAAGGCCCGTGTAATAGGCGACATTTGAAGAATCCGGGTTTTCCTGGCGCAATTGCTTAAGCAGCTGGAGCGCTTCTTCATAATTCTCGTGCTGATAAAGCGATATCGCCTGCTCTAATTTATCTTTTTGCTGCGCGTAACTAAGTTGTGGACAAAAACAGATACTGCTAATTAGCAATAAAAAAACTACTAAGCGCATATCGGGCTCCTTATCTTTTAAATTCGCTTAAACTTAACCACCAGCTCCTGCAATTTTCGGTAGCGCAGGCTTAAGCCTGCGCTACGGTTGTGGATAACTCTATCTTTTAAATTCGCTCAAACTTAACCACCAGCGGCTGGTGTCGTTTTTTCTTGCAAGCCGCCAGAGGTTTTTGGCGCTTTTAGTTTTAAGAAATTGCGGCGCGCCTTTCATAAATTTAGCTGCTTCTAAAAAGCCGTGCTGATAATACTCTTTAGCCTGAATAAGGCATTCCAGAATATCCGCATCTCTTGCAATAACGCTTTCTGCTGTATTTTGCCGTGTATATTCATTACGCATTGCCGAGAGCTCCTTCTTCAAATTCTCTGGCAGAAAACCTATCTGTTTATAAAATGCGCTATCTTCAACTGCCTCCACATCTTTTATATAGCGCTGGGCCATTTTATGCAAATCGGTAATGCGGGCTTCCTGTATGTCATTAAATAGCGCCATTAATAATGCCTTGTACGGCTCTACGTTTTCCATGCGGGCCAATACATAAGCTATCACAGCGCATCTGAAACTGTGATCTGCAACGCTTTCTGCGTTCTTTATCCCCAAAACTGACCAACCCGAACGGCTGACGCGCTTAAGCATGCCTGCTTCTGAAATAAAATTTAGCATATTTCTGATAGATGCTTTCTCTTTACTTGCCTTTTTGGTCATATGGACAGTCCTCTTTGTTTGCAAATCTCATAACAAAAAATGCCGCAAGCCATGTTGACATTGAACGAGAGTTTAGCACCTTCCATGGGAATGCGCGCTTTCAGGTCCAGATGTTTCTGCACACCGTAACGGATTCCCTCGCCTTCAGACCCAAACACAAGCCCTAAGGGAAAAGTAAAAGAAATTTTATTCAAATCCTCAGCGTCATCGTCCACAACAGCGCCTGTTATCCAGTATCCCTGTTTTTTTGCCTTGATTATGGCTGTGGGGATATTGGAAATTGCGGATATAGAAACGTAATTTTCGCCGCCTGAAGCCACATGTAAAACTGTTTCATTGACGCCGCACGCGTTAAACTCAGGAATTATTAAGGCCATCATCCCAAAGCAGGCCACTGTCCTGATAATCACGCCGAGATTATGAGGGTCATTTATCCTATCCAGAAATATAAGCGTCAACTGCTTATCTTGCGCCTGATTTAATAAATCGTTAAAAGGAATACACTTAAATGGGTCTATCCTTGCTACAATCCCCTGCAGGTCTTTGGCTGGCTTAAGATTAGATAATTTATTGGCGCTTAAACGTTCTGCCTTAATGCTATTTGCCTTTATTAATTGCTCAATAGCCTGCATATTGAAATTATCCTGCAGATATATACCTTTTATGCTTGATGGATTTGCCTTTAACCGCTCAAAGACTGAATTTCTTCCGTATAACAACATTGAATTTTTCATCTATAAAAAAGGATTATAACTGCGTGCAGTGTGCCTAACAGCAGGGTTAAAAAACCCAACCAGATATGCCATTTCATCTTGACCCATCTTACATGGAATTTCAATATGAGCATTCCGGAAATTACAGTTAATAACAAAACAATATATGTACTGATGCCTAAAGGCCTTATCAGTTTATACAGCGGCATTGTTTACCTCGCTTTTTTGCTCTATTCTTCTTCGCTTTCTGTTATAAGCCCGCTCTGATCTATGACAAATATGCGCGTTCCTGTCCTACCCGGCACTTGAGGAGTTGCAGTACATGTAAATGAGACGCCGTCATCTCCAGGCTCATATGCAAAATCATACCCGCTGGACGAGCCGCTGGCCAAAACAGGGTCAATATACGGCGGCACTTCACCGGCAAGTTGCTCAAGCGAATCAGGATATGCTTCATTGGCTCCAAAATAACTCACGCAAGCGCCGCATATGGTTTTAAGCGACGTTTGCGCAGCGCCCTCATCAGCATTGTGCCTAGCCCGCAATATAATCGGTATGGAAAGAGATGCTAAAAGCGCGATAATTGACACCACTATCATAATTTCAACCAGCGTAAAGCCCGTTCGCCTTCTATTTTTTATACCAATGCGACCATTTCTCATAATCTCTCCCAAAGTCCTGACCTGTTATTTTCTTGAGCGAATATAATGCTTTTAACTGCACGTCCTTATAGCCATCTTTTATGGCTTCTATCAGGGCTGGCACAGCTTTTGCATCGTTTATTTGCCCTAATGCAGATGCGCACTCTTCTCTTACAAGGTTATCGCTGTCTTCAACAACAGATTCCATAAGAACATCGACGGTTTCCTTTTTCTTTAAGCCGCCTAGCGCCCGGGCTGCTATCTGACGGGCTTTGGGGGCCTTGTCTTTTTGCAGGGTGTTTATTATAGAATTAATAGTTGCCGGATCCAGTTTTTCGTTAAGCAGCGTAATGGCTGCGACTCTAACAGATTCATCTTTGTCTTTTAAAAGTTCGCAAACTTTTCCTGGAATGGTTTTATTATCAAAACTTATTAGAGCGTACGCTGCCTTTTCCCTGACTAAGCTTTCCTCGTCAACAAGCATTCCAAGCAACTCTTCCGCGGCCGACTGATCCGCTATTTTTCCAAGCGCTTCGCAGGCAGCTGCGCGGACAGTATAGGATGGATTCTTTAAAGTGTATATTAAAACCGTAACCGCTTCCTTGTCCTTAGTTTTGTATTCTCCTAATAAATTACATGCCTGTCTCAAGGCCTCTCTTTCAACTGTTTTATCCTTTAATAAATCTATAAGCTGGCTTGTCGCGTCAGGCCCTATTGATAAAAGTTCATCATAACCTTCTTTTTGGACGCCTCTTGCCTTATCCTTTATTTTTTTTATGGCGTTCTCTATGTCTTTTAGCTGCTTGGAAGTAAGCTCCGCGGCCAGAATAGGCGCGCAATTTACAATTAAAAAACATACAATAACTGCCAACACCGGCAATAATAATTTTGTTTTCATTATTATTCTATCCTCCTTCGGTTCTAATGCTCCTGAACAGGCATAAAAATCCTGGTTAAAACATCTAGTGTTAATATAATACTCCGCCATGAAAGGCAAATCAAGATAAAATTAGAATAAATAAATCATATTGTTGAAATTAAACCTGCAAGGAGCGTTTCAAATGCTTCATTTCTTATATATATGTATTTTATTATCTATCACCTTGCATTCGCTATATTCTCTTTTAATAAAGTCCGCAATATCCGGAAAAAGGCTATTAAAGCCAGTGGCATCTGTTGCATAAAGAGGAATGTCTAAAACTACGGTTCTGACATTTTTTGTTTTTAAATCATCTATGATTTCCTGTTGATGTTGCGGCATAACAGCGTTTGGATGTATTATATAAAACCTGGTAGGGTTTATATAATTCCCTATAAGATACAGGAGCGGAAAACTGGGGGCTTGCAATACGTATTGCTTTGAATCTCCTAATTCTTTTTTAATCTCGCTGATAAGCCTAAATTGCTGTTTAGATATAAATATGTTTTGATAATATACTCTTTTATGCATCAGGCATGCGTTACCAATAGTGCTGGATAACATCGATGAAAATAAAAATAAACATAAAACTAAAAAAGCGTATTTTAATTTAATATAACGGCTTAACGGGACAAAAATATTGTCTCCTGCCATTTTTTCTGCAAAAAAAACAAATAAAACTACAAATGATAAATAATCAGGAATGACATATGTTGCCGCAGATAGTAAAATTACAAAAATAAGGGCCAGATCCTCTGCCGTAAACTTAAATTTTCCTATATTAAGGCTGGGCTGCTCTGCCGTAAAAATATTGTAGGCGCAGGCAATAATTAGGATTACAAAATAAAACGCGTGGGCAAAATGAAAAATATCCGCAATCGGATAAATAAAGGCAAAGAAATTGGCCGCGCTGAATATAACTACATAGCCTAATACGGGGTATGTCTTTTTTTTGGAAAAATACAGGTATAGCGAAAAAAATACATAAATTAAAATTACAATTAACGGAAGCATATAAAACCGCAACCAGCCGCCGTCACTAAAACCCGCATGCTTGCTGAAATAACTTATTCCGTTTTCAAAATATTTAGTAGATATCGCAAGAAAATACCCTGACGCAAATTGCTGCAATAATCCATTTTTAAAATAATAAAAAACCACAACCAAAATTGGCGCAGATATTCCAAAAGCTAAAACAGATAAAACCCTTTGAAGGCTGATCTCCTTTTTGCCGGCTCTGTCAAAAACAAGGCATAATGCTATAGCTGCAGTACAAGCAAGGGCTATGGTTTGTTTTGTCAATGCCATTAACCCCAGAAACAGGCCTGCTAAAAAAATATGTTTATACGATCTTTTATTTAAAAATTTTAGAAAACATAAAAGCGATATTAATGAAAACATCACACAAAGAGTATTATAACTGTACCAATGTCTAAGCGATTGCAATCTATAGGCGAATAACAGCAAAATAAAATAGGTAAAACTTTCAGACACCTTAAGATGCTTGATTGTTTTGTATAATAGAATCAGGGAGGCAAGTAAGATAAACAGCTCAAGAATGCGCGATGCAAAAATCGGGCTATTGAATGGCTTTATAAAAAAGGCGCACAGATATAGGCTTAATGGCGGAACAATACAAATTACATCCCGATAGTAAGCTATGCCTTGATTTATAGTCTTGGCCGCTACAATCAAATATGATTCATCGAAACTGCCAATATCTTGGACCAACAAACTAAAAAATAAATATAAAAATACTGCTAAAATTAAAATTGATTTAACAAACATAAAAACTGTTTTGTTTTATTTGCGTTCAAAAACACCGATCATTTCACGGCCGCCAGGAATCTTAAACCTAGCCTTTAATAGGCTGTTATGCTTATTAAAAAGTTCTTCCAGGCTTTTCTCGTTAAATCTTTCTACAGTAGACCCTGTTGTCAGCTTAGCTAACTTTCTAACCATAAAAGATATTATTGGGTTTCTTGAATTAGACAGATTCTGAATTGGTTCTGATATGATAACTGCTTTTGTGGCTGAGTTAAGAAGTTTTTCTAATATTATATTTTGGTCCGGTATAAATTGGCATAGGCTTGCCTGCATAACGATATATTCGGCTTTTGGTAAGGGGTCGCTCTTGACGTCGAAAAGCCTTACATTAACTTTTTTACTCTGTGCATCCAAAATAAAGGCCACATTTATGTCTAAGCCCGTATACTCTATATTCTTGGGCTTTAAAAAATCATAATAAAGATAACCGTCTCCGCAGCAGACATCAATTACTGATGAGTGCTCGGGTATATATTCTGCAATAGCCTTATACCTGGCGTAAAAATTCTTTCCGTAAAGTAGCTGCATAAAAAATCTGTAGATCGTGGGGTTCCAATAGATAATGCCTTTGTTTTCACCAAGCATTAGGCTTTTTTTAAACTTGCACAATTCGATAAAATAATTAAGGCTGCTACTAAAAATTCTAACCTTGCTTTTTATATTATGATTCTTTATAAACAAGCATGGGATTTCTTTGATTTTTAATCCCGAATAATACGAAATAGCCATAATTTCCGTATCCCAAAACCATCCCTTATTTTTTGTTTTTTCGATTAAAGGCAGTATCTTTTCTCTATTAAAAAACTTAAAGCCTGCTTCGGTATCTTTTAACGGAACGTTCAAAAAACATCTTCTTAGCTGTTGGTAGGATATACTTAAAATATATCTAATAATAGCCGTCGGTTTTAGAGTCATCTGGTAAAATCTGCGGGCCGTTGCAATATCGTATCCGGCATTGACAGCTTCAACCATAGCCGGTATATAATTTGCTTGAATCTCTAAATCTATATCTAAAAAACCGGCTATTTTACCTTTCGCCATTTTAATGCCTTCAACAATGCTTCCGCCTCTGCCGATGTTTTCTGCGCTGAAGAAATACCTGGTGTTTTGGTTGTTTTTTGATATATCCAGTATAACATCCCTTGTTTTATCCTCACTAGCGTCATCTACAAAAATAAGTTCGTATGAATAGTTGTTTTTATTCATAACCGCTTGTATTTCTTTAACGTGTTGCTTTAGTATCTGTTCTTCGTTGTAGCAGGCAATAATTATAGAAACATCGTAATCCATAATGCGGTTTTACCTTTTATAATGATTTAAAACTTTTCTTACGGCAGTAATCACATCTGCGACGTCTTTGTCGGTCAGCTTGGGAGATAATGGCAATGAAATTGTTCTATCCGATATAAACTCCGCATTTGGAAAATCGCCCCTTTTATAACCAAACGTCTTGGCGTAAAAAGGGTGTAAATGCAAAGATGTATAATGGATACCTGTGCCGATATTCTCTTTATAGAGGGCGTTTATTATGCCGTCTCTACTTGTTTTAAGTCTGTCAATATCAACTAAAAGCGTATATAAATGAAAGGCATGCCTTGTATTATTTTCAACCTGCGCAGGAATAGAACAGGGTAAATCCTTAAAGGCATTATTATATTTTAGCCAAATATTGCGCCTTTTCTTTGATTTTTTTTCTATCTTTTTTAACTGATGAATACCTATGCTGGCTTGCAGATCTGTCATGTTGTATTTAAATCCGGCGCACGTAACAAAATAATGTTTGTATCCTCTATCAGAAAACCTCTCCCAGGCACCCCTGCTTAACCCATATAAGGCAAGGGTCTTGATCTTATCTGCGTATTCTCTGTTGCTTGTCGTCAGCATACCGCCTTCACAGGCAATAATATTTTTTGTTGTATAAAAACTGAAACAGGCCATATCTCCCAGGGCGCCGATTTTTCTTCCGTTATACTCTGCCTCTATTGCATGCGCGGCATCATTAATAACAATCAGCTTGTGTTTTTTAGCAATTTTTAATATAGCATCCATATCGCAGGATCTTCCGGCTAAATGAACGGGGATAATTGCTTTCGTGCGCTTGGTAATTTTCCTTTCAATCTTTGCCGGGTCGATATTCATAGTATCTTTCTTTACATCTGCAAAAACCGGTATGGCCCCTGTATGCACGATAACGTTTGCCGTAGACACAAAAGTCATCGGCGTAGTAATTATTTCGTCTTTGGGCTTTACTCCGGCAACTACCAAAGATAAATGCAGCCCGGCTGTGCATGAGCTTAATGCTATGGCATATTTAGACCCTATATATTTTTTAAACATCTTTTCAAAATCTGATGCCTTAGGCCCGGTTCCCAGCCAGCCGGATTTCATCGTTGCAACAACTTCATTGATTTCATCCCTCCCGATCTCGGGGCTTCCGAACATCAAAAACGTATTTCTTGTAGGTGTCATTATCTACTCCAAAATCTTTTTCCCGAAGGCATTGTCGTTTTTTTTGGCATGACGATACTAAGCCAGATCATCATTCCTCCTGCGTTAAATCAGCGTCGTTTGCCTGATTTTGCTTTTGCTTATTTATGTCCTGGATCTTTTTCTTTGTGCTGTCTAAAATACCTTTATAGCTTGAGCTGTCAATGCCGCTTTTTCCTAAGGCCTCTTTTTCTTTTGCGTCAATAGGCGGGTTAACATAATTTCTCATCATTATATAAACCAAAACCATAATCAGTGCAGCGGCCAGCAAAAGTCCTACTATTGAAAAGAAACCTTTGCTATTTCTATTATAAGAAATCATATGCGCTCCTATTTGCCTCTTTACTAGCGCTTACTCATTGTTTATCTTATCAAGTGTGGGTGTTGATCTGCCAAAAAAATCCACGTTGCCTTTATGTTCTTTAAAAAAAGGCACGATGACAGGGGCTACAAATTTGTTGTAAAAAATGAGCAAAGCCCATATTATTACGACTATTAACAGCAGTTTTTTCATATTGATATGATATGCCTACAGGAAGTGAATCATAAAATATTGGATTAGCGAGACATCAGCATTGCCACCAGATAGCATGCTAAAAGCGCCACCCCGATGATTATGACAATCCAAAGTAAAATGCGCGCGGTAGTGATAAGTTCTTTCTTATCCACCTTCTCCAATATCGCTATTCTGTCTAAACCAAAATCCTCGGCAACCTCAGGCCTTGTGAAAAGATAAAATGTTAAAAAAGAAAGAATTATCGGGGCCATCCCTATAAACAACAAGTCAAATTTATAATTCCGGTGTAGTATGTCAAAAATTGCTATTCCAGCCAGCATCAACCCCACTCCTGCTACTATAAACGCTGCGAATAAAACACAATAAATACCAAAGGCCCTTCTGCGCAATAACATCACCCCGGCAAATATAAAGATAAACGCACCTACTGCTATTCTAAAATAAATAAAAATCGCCGCCAGCCCGGCTACAATGAAACTTAAGCCGTAAAAGTTAATAATCGTTTTTGCTGCTGCTTTGTTCATGCATTCCTCGCTCTCACTCAACCGCCTTAAGAACCTTCTCCTTAAGCCTAGAAGCTGCCGGGGGCTCTCCTGTAAAATTCGCGTTTGCGTGCGCCTTAAGAAAAGCCATGATATTTTCACGGCCACCGACAAGCGTCATGTCGAAAAACCCGCCCACATCCAATCTAACATTGTATTGCGACGGTTCCGCTTTAATCTCGGGAAATACTGTCCTGAGCTCTTTACCGTTTGCATCGTTGATGAATTTAAGGAACATGACCATATAATTTGCGTAATTGTCATATTTTACCTGCACGATATAAATATTATCTCTAAGCAAGACTGCCCGCGCGTAACCTGATTCCGGCGGTGCATTATTTCCGGGCGTATTTGTGAAACGGTAATCGTTAGAGCCCGGGACAGGAGTTATGGTATATGTCATGTATGTTGTCGGCAAATCCGGTATAGCAACCGCTTCCTTAGCCGAGATAACCTCATCCTTGACATCATAACAACCTGTTGTAAAAAAAGACAGGCAGGCTATAAGGCAAAACAAAGCAAACGCCTTTAAGCCTCTTTTAATGCTCCAAATATTTAATCTCATTTAAGCGTAATCTATTGAAGATTATCTCGGCTTTCTACACCAGGTATAATTATAACGCGCATTGGGATTATAGTACTTGTCTTCTGCCGGCCTATCCCAGCTCCAGAATATTTCCCAGGTGTTTTCATTGACTTTGGCCCATACAGGCTTTATGCCATCGGCGCCGTATTCGGCAATATCCTCTTCGGTAGTCGCCGGCCTGCCCCATTGAATATCGCTAATAGTCGGACCTTTCGGTATGCCTATCAAGTCCGGCTCATCTTGCTTTACAGCACCCAAATCAGTGACAAAACAAACTAATATCCTGTCTTTTTTAAAGACGAGTTTATAAAGAATGCCTTCTCCAAACTGATACCAATTTTTTCCTTTAAATTCCTCCCCATTAACTCCCGGTATGGCTTTCCCGGACGGCCAGTTCCATGGGTTTACCGAGGCAGCTATCCAACGCTCATAATCACCGCCGCCGCTTAGCGTTCTAAAAATCTCTATGACGTCGCTGACTTGCCTTACGACTTCGGCTTCTTCTTCAGATTTTCCTAACGCGTATTCCAGGCCGCCGATTTCTTTCTGAACCTCCTGCGCGTCACTGGCGTCGGGCGCGGCCATCAGGTAAAAGTTAAATGCGTCGATCGCCTCCTGGAGTTTTCCGGCGCTTTTATACGCCACTGCGCAGTTATAATAACCCTGGGCAAGCCATGGCGCGAGTAAAAGCGCCTTTTCATATTCCTTAGCTGCGTCAAGATAATCTGACTCTGACTTGGCATTGCTAAAGGCATATTCAGCGGCGCCTTCGATTTTTATAACTTCTTTTGGGACTGCGGGCTTGACGTTCATATTTTGTACAAGTTTTATTATCTTCTCACGCAGGGCGCTGTCATAGGGGTTGTTCTGAAGGTCTGCGACATATTGATTGAGGTTTTCCTGAGAATCTTCCGCTCGCGACGGCAACGCTACAAACAACGCGGCAAGCAACAGAAAAAACACGGCTAAAAAAATTTTATTCAACCGGCGCCTCATTATTTCTCCTCTTTTCTCTGTGTTCCTAATTTATGGACTACAAAATATTGCTCGTTGGCGTAAAAATCCGCCGGGCTAATGGTGACAAATTGTTCTTTGTTGAGTGGGGTATCAATTCCCAGTATTTTTGCGTTCTCGTTTTTTGAATCAGGTACTCTGCGGCCCGAGCGCAAGAGTACCCACTGAACAGTTTCGGAGCAAACCTTACTTTGGTCACTTGGCGTAAAAAAGTTGCGTATTTTTGACGGCCAATACGTTGTTGTATTCCTCTCTTCATGTGCGCCTTTCCATAATAGGTCGCCTTCTTCTTTTGAAAGCGGTTGGCCGACTAACGTCGCTACGTCCATTTGGCGCTCGCCGTATTCCTTGAGAAACGCCTCCTCTTCCATAATAATAGGGCCATGGCTGCTTGTATTATCCAGATACCAGCGTTTGCCGTTACGCTCGCCTAAAAAAATCGCGGAGTGTGACGCCGGAGACTTTGAGCCATCCGTACCCCACCGGTCCAGCATATTTACGACGTTGCTCGAACCTACGTTCCAAAGGCCGGCCTTGCGTAAATCTTTAAGCGGAAACGCTGCCACCAAAATAACATCTCCGGGCGCTAGATTGGTTATATTTTTTATCGGGCTGGGCGGCTCCTTCATTTTAAACGAACGCATTATCTCTTGTACCTGTTCATTGGGTTGGCTAGTCCGCTCGGCGACAGCATCGGAAAAATTACCTAAAAGATCCTTTTTTAGCTGCTCGGGATCGGAAACTCCATCTTGAACCTCGATACCCGTAGCTAGTGTTAAGGGCCCTTTTGCCGCGGTATCAACCGGCGTGGCTTTCGTTGGCTTTTCAAAAAGTGGTTTAAGGCCAAGGGCGCCGGATTTTGTTTGCCCTGCACTTTCCGGCTCGGATTCAATGCCTGTATCCATGCCTTTTAAACCCATCTCATTTTCAGTAATGCCCTTCATTCTTTGTAACGCTGCCTGCTTATTCTTCTCAAACTCTTCCTGCTTAAGCCGTTGGGCTTCCTGGGCTTTCCTTCGCTGTTCCTCAAGCGCATTCTGCTGCTGCTCAATCATATTCTGCTGCTCAATAGCATTCGACTCCCCGCCCAACATCCCTCCAATCTCATTGCCTATACTTTCATATGCGCTGGAATATGCGCCGGTTTCTTCACTATCAACGAATCCTCTTCCGCCACACGTCGGGCAGTTGATATAACCGCTGCCTTGGCTTCCTGTGCCATACATCGGATCGCCTCTTACACCGCCGCACGCCTCGCAGCCGTAAGCCGCGTCTTCTCCGTGGATGGTCGTCCATTCCGAAATACCGCTTCCACCGCAATCCGGGCAGCTAATATTACCGGTACCTCCGCATTCATGGCATGTGTCCGCAAAACAGGAAACCGGCTGCAAATGCAAACCAGAAATACCGTTATTCCATAATAACGTAAAAAATAAAGCGATAAACAGCACTCGTATTTTCATATTTATTAGTATAATCCAATGATTACCAAAATTCAACAATATATTTTTGCCGGTAACAGGGCCTTTCATCGCATTACTCCTTCGGATACCCTACCGGCTGGGTAAGGATTACCCTTTGATTCTTATTAAGGCCCATTATCCCGGATAGGGCAGGTTTATCCGCCATCCCTAAAACAACTGTTGCTAATCCTTCAGATGCGCAAAAAAGATACACATTCTGGCTTATAAATCCTGTATCCACTGCAGAGTAAAACACCTTATCCTCATCGCCACAACTCATTCTGGAAAAATCAGCTACATATATAAGGTTTAAGGGTGCTATTTGCGTAAATGGCTGCTTTCCCGTAAACTTGCGTATATCTTTTGCTAAAATTAGCTCCAGAATATGTTCTTTGGGATTATATAAGTATAGCCCTTTTCCAAGGGCAACATAAATATCTATCTCCTGCCAATTTACCGCTGTCGGCGTTGTGCGCTTACCGGAATCCGGCCTGTTTACTCCTGTAGCAGCCCATAAAAGACTTGAAATAGTCTCAAGGGAAAGTTCCTTATCGCTAAAGTCACGGATTGACTTTCTTTCTTTAAGTGACTGCATTAGTAATTTTCCGCTTTCAAGCTGGGGCGCTAAAAGCTTAATAGCCTCCTGCTCCTGGGCAAAAGAAGCAAGGCTATTAAGCAGATTACCGTAACTATAGATAAAATGATTTTTTTTGGGCCCATTTAAACTACTCCTTTTATTTACCGCGCAGGCTTTCCCACACAAAGATTATAAATTTTCCAAGCAGCCATATCGCGAAAATAACAAGCGCTATAGCTATTATTATGCGCAACACAAACGTCAAAAGAAATAGCACCGGATATAACAACAGCCCAAGCACGCTTAAAATTGATACAGCTATAATAAATAAAAACCCTACTAGAAATGCTTTCATGGTTTCTCCTTATTTCTTACATTTATTGCAATAACAATCATGCATGCATTTCACGAAAGTCTTAACAAACGCAGCTATGATAATTAATAATATAATCTGTCCAAATAATCCCCAGCCCATATCTCGCCTCCTGCGGTTAATCTACCTGCTTCTTTTATGAATAGGTTAACATACAGCCTCTGGCAACTCAAGGGTAAAGTGTGGGCGGGGACAGTTACAGGCTCAAATTGGGGACAGGTTGGCTCGGTACCCGATACGCGCTTATGTCTTTTTTATTCCACTATTTCTATGCTGATAACATTTGATGGTGGTATTGGAACGTCGCCAAAAGCCTGTCCTTGGCCACGGAATTGAATGGTATATTCTCCGGGCTTGTCTATCTGGTACTGTGACGTTATATCAAAATTATCAAAAAGTATAACTGTTTCGCCTGGCTGTATACGTCTAGGGCTACCTGTTGTCATATATTGTTCAGCGCTATAAGGAATAACTTTGTCATTATGGTCCTTTATCAGCATTGAATTATTAACTTTTACTTGCTGGGAATCATAATTTTTTGACGAATTAGTTTCGTTTATCATTTCAAGTCGAAACCTTATAGGCTGGCCAAGAACATGCTCTTGTTCCAAAGGAATTAAACGAGTCATAAGTCCGCGTTGCAAAGGGCCCCATACCCCTGAATTAGCCAAGGCTAAAAGGGTTTGCTGACAAATAAGAGTCACTATAATAACAAATGCAACAAGCGCTGATTTTTTCTCCATTGCTTAGTCCTCAAAATTCAACAGATATGTACCGTTTACCAACTTATTCGGGTAACTGTCCCCGAGTCTTTCGGCCTGCCTGCCGGTAGGCAGGCAACATGTCCCCATTGTTAATATTATATAATACGCCTGCAGAAACCGCAAGGCAAGGGAAAATTAAGGCGGGGACAGGTACAAGCTTAAGGCGAGGACAGGTTCCCGATTAGCTCGGTAAACGGTACGAATACGAATTTTTACAAATTTACAATATGAACCTTTAAAAATTTCTCAACCGCCTTTACGGTTTCATCCTTTAATTTAGCCGGGCTTTGCGCTATCCAGATGGTGAAGTTATATAATTCTTGCTTATCAGCTTTTATCCATTTTTTATTTTTATATAAAAAAACAAACAAGGCTGTCATAGCTATTCTCTTGTTTCCATTTTGGAAAGGGTGGTTTTTAACCATCAGATAAAATAAAATACTGGCTTTGGAAATAAGTGAAGGATAAAGATCTTTTTTGGCAAACTGCTGAAAAGGGGTCAAAAGACAGCTTTCTAAAATATTGGGAAAGCGTGTTGAAAAATCAGGTATAGGCTCATTAAAGGACAGGGTTTCCTTGGCAAGCCTAAACGCGATAAATTCAACCTCTTTTAATGTTATTATTTCCACTACTCGTTTCCCAGCATCTTTAGCACATCGCCGTATTCTTCAACGGTCTTTTTAACAGCTGATGAAATTTTATCCTTATCCTGCTGGCTCAATTTTTCTTTTAATATAACTTTTACGCTTTCTCCAGGGATTAGATACGCCTTGCCGGCTTTTATTGCCTTTATCTGCCCCTTTTTAACTCTTTTGTATACGGCGATTCTGCTTATGCCTAACATTTTGGCAAGTTGCGCTATGGTAATAAACTCTTTATCTTTCATTTGGCATCTCCGTTGAATAGGTTAACATATGTTAACCCCACATATTAAGGTTAACATACAAGCATGGGGGAGTCAAGGGTAAAACTAGGGGGACAGGTTAACGATTGGGTCGGTAAACGGTACGGATACGTAAGAAATTTTTTTCCAATTATCGTGATTTGAGTTTTTTGGTAAGTTCCTGGGGGGCTTCAGTCTGAAAGGATATAAAATCTACTTAATTTTTAAAACTGCCTTGGCGTTTACTAAGAACTCTTTCGCCGCTTTTAACACTGATTCCGCCCCTTCTTTTGTAAAATTCCCGTGATAATCAGCGTCCTCTCGCAGGACCATAGCATCATGAAATTCTGACGCTATATCTTCTGACAAAAGTCCGGTATCCACAAAAAGACTGTTTAAGGCAACAAGTAAGTAATAATGACTCTTTTCCCGATACCCCTTAAAATAAACCAACGCCCTGGCAGAGTGAAACATTGAATAGTAGCCGTTTATAGTTGCATATTTATATTTCTCATTATTAAATCTGTTAATAGCTTCGGATAGATCGTTTTCAGCTTCCCGCAATTCTTTTTTCACCTGCTGTTTACCTTGCCTAAACGGAAGTATCCTCTTCTTCTCTATAGCTTTTTGAAATTCGGCGTTCATTTTTTGCCTTCATAAAGAATCATGCCGCTTGAAACTTCTTTATAAAATACAGGATTTTTCCTTTTAAGCTTAACGAGGTCTTGTGGGCTACAAATAATATATTGAAGCCTTCCCTCCAAGGAATTCTTATAGATAATATCCTTAGCTTTTTTAATATCTATTGTAAGAACAAATAAATCAATGTCGCTTTCAGCATGATTAACGCCTCTTGCAAAACTACCATAGAGAACTATTTTAAGCGAGACGGCTTTAAGTTTTTCGACCAGGGGCATAATATCGATTAGATTCTGCGTTATTTTTAACTGCTTTATAATAGGGTCTTCCGTGGTTACGTAATAGAAATACATCCTTCCCTTTTTCTCTCTTTTAACCAGGCCTGCATTTATCAAATCATGAAGCGCATAATTGGTAGATGCCCTACCCGCCTTGATAAGCCTTGAAATTTCTCTGTCGTAGTATTTCTGGTCAGGATGAGCCAATAAAAAATGCAGTACTCTCTGCTGGCATGTGCTAAAAAATATCTTCTTTAACATGGTAACCTCAACTATCTCATTTTTTGGACACAAGTCCATTATATTAGATTTATTACAAATGTCAATTATTTTTTACGCGTATACGTATATGTACCGTTTACCAACTTGTTAGGGGTAACTGTCCCCGAGTCTTTCGGCCTGCCTGCCGGTAGGCAGGCAACATGTCCCCATCGTTAATATTATATAATACGCCCGCGGAAAGCGCAACGCAAGGGGAAACTGGGGGGACAGGTACAAGCTCAAGTCTGACCTGGCAAAATCTGACCAGGTCAAGAATTGTATGTGAGCTTTTGAATATGAAAAGGCAAAATACGCAAAAACGGAGTGCCGGACGAGGGGCTCGAATAACCTCGCTTCGCTCGGTTTTAGGGAAAAACCCTGATGGTTTTTCCCTAACGCTCGGCCTATCGGCCGAGCTATTCCTTTTCCTTCCGCGGGGGAGAGATTTACGCCGATAAGGGGAAACGGTCTTTCCCCTTAAAAGCCCCTTTTGGGTTCTTCGCCCCGTCGTCCCCGCCATGGAGAGCAAATGAAAAAGCTCTCATAGAATTCATCTAAGAGAGCTTTTTCCTGGTGTTGCTAGTGGCGGTCTGGTTGCGACGAAGTCAGAACCTATTTTAAGGGTTACCCTTAAAATAACCGCCTTAATTTGTTAATGTACAGCTCGGCAGCCCGCCTGCCTAATGACGTAGCTAAGCGGGTGAGAATAACAGCAAAAGCAGGC
>JAZDPX010000031.1:0-2073 GCA_043797125.1 Candidatus Omnitrophota bacterium | reverse complement strand
ATTGACACAATTGTTACCACTGAGAAAGACGCGGTAAGGCTGGCGCGGTATTATAATCAGGCTGATTATGCCTGGTTAAAGTTCCTGGCTTTGCGCGTTGAATTAACGTTTACAAAAAATGAACAAGGATTCCTTTCTCGATTATTTTAGTTGTATCCTTTTTAGGTCGCTGGGGCCTGTTTTACGCTTCCTGCCTACGGGGGTTAGCTTGTTTTTAGGCCGCTTGCTGGGAGATTTGTTCTATTATTTTGACCCTAAACACCGCGCGGTTGTCTATTCTCATATAAAATTCGCTTTAGGCCAGAAATTGGCGCTTGATGAATGTCTGCGTGTGACAAAAAGTTTTTACAGAAATTTTGGACAGAATTTAATCGAGATATTTTTAATCCCGAAAATTGACAGGAAATATTTTGATAAATACATAAGAATAGAAGGCCTGGACTATGTGAATCAGGCGCTTGCTGTCGGCAAGGGGGTAATATTCGCGGCAGTCCATGAAGGAAGCTGGGAGCTGTATAATATTATCAGCGCGAATCTTGGCTTGCCGTTTTATTTGTTTGTGCGTAACCAGAGGTATCCTAAGTTAAACAGGCTGCTTAATGAATACCGCATACAGAAAGGCTGTAAGATAATCCAGCGGCAAGAGTTGCCGCAGGACGCGGCTTTAAAAAGTTCAGGAATATCCGGGGGCGCGAATAACGAACTTTACGGGGCTCGTAAGTTGATAGAGGCACTTAAGAATAACGAATCCATAGGCATGACTATTGACCAGGGAGGTAAAACCGGTATCCTGGTTAATTTTTTGGGCGGCCAGGCGTCGATGGCTTCCGGGACAGTAAGATTTGCTTTGAAATACGGCGCTACAATATTGCCGACTTTTCTTGTCCGTGAAAAAGGAGCGCGCCAGAGGATTATTGTTGACCCGCCGTTTCAAATCATTAGCAGCGGTGATTTTGACAAGGACCTTCGGGATAACCTGCAGAGGTTGGCAGAAAATTTTGAACGCCATATCGAGCAAAACCCAAGCGAATATCTCTGGTCGTATAAGATATGGAAGCATAGCCGGGAAAAGGCCATTGTGGTTTTAAGTGACGGTAAAACCGGGCATCTGAGGCAGTCTCAGGCTGTGCTGGAGGCGATGCGCGGATACTTAGAGGATAAAGGTTTTAGCGTTTCCACTCAAACTCTGGAAGTCAGGCCAAAAAGCAGATTAGCGAAATTACTTTTGCCTTTATGCGCTTGCCTTTGCGTTAAATACCGTTGCCAGAGTTGTTTTCTATGTTTTAAAATGTTTCTTGAAAAAAATGTTTCCGAGTCTTTAATAAAAACAAAAGCCGATATTGTGATTTCCTGCGGTTCTCAAGTGGCGGCTGTCAGTCATATATTTTCAAAAGCTTTGCGGGCAAAGTCAATAGCGGTTATGCGGCCGTCTGTTTTGAGTATGGGCAGGTTTGATATGGTGATTATGCCCAGGCATGACTTTGCTCCAAGAAGAAAGAATGTAGTGGAAACCGAAGGCGCCTTAAACTTAATAAGCCCGGATTATTTAAAGGTTCAAAGCGACGATTTGCTGCAATTTATGAAACTGCCGTTATTATATAGCCGGTTCTATATAGGTTTATTAATAGGGGGGGATACGAAAGATTTTTGTTTGAGAAAAGAACAGATGGCGGTTATAATACAACAAGTTAAGAGCCTGGCGGAAAAAGAAAACGCGCTCCTGCTTGTTACTACATCTCGCAGGACTTCCGTTGATATTGAGCGGTTGGTTTCGGAAGAATTTACAGGGTATGCGCGCTGTAAGCTTCTTGTTATTGCCAATAAAAATAATTTACCTTGCGCCGTGGGAGGAATCCTCGGGCTGTCAAAGGCGGTAGTTGTTTCTCCTGAAAGTATTTCCATGGCTTCAGAGGCTGCTTCCAGCGGAGGATATGTTGTTGTTTTTAAATCTGCGGTAAGCCGCAGGCATGGTGAGTTTTTGAACTATCTGGCAGGGAAAAAATATATTTATTTTGTGGAGCCCCCAGAGGTAAGTGATTGCGTGTCTAAATTGTTAGCGGAACGCCCTCAAAT
>JAZDPX010000030.1:0-2422 GCA_043797125.1 Candidatus Omnitrophota bacterium | reverse complement strand
TATTAAAGATTTCTGTAAAACCATAGTGGCAAATATTTATTACATTTTCTCTAATACCATTAAATAAGTGAGCAATATCATTTCGCCAAACTTTATCTTCAGCTAACTTCTCCTGTATTTGATATGTTTGCTTAAAAGAACTCGCTGGTTTCAGGGAATATATTCTGTCGCGCGTTGAACCATCAATTCCTATTTGATTCTCCAGGCAAAGCTTGGCTATGTAATTTAATATTGTAGTGCGTGATAATTTATATTTATCTTGTGTAAAACGCGCTATGTCTTTCGAATGGTCACGAACATTCCACAAAATATATTGTTTTATTTCATCACGTTTTTGTTTAGTCAGGCTCATAAAATACTCTCTTAGATAGAATCGTTTATAAACTTATATCGTGTTTATTATAAACATAATTAGCACAATTGTCAACTTATCTGCTTCTAAAAAAAAGGTTATCCCCCAATTTATTAATTGCGAAAAGCAAATTGTAGTAATAGTGGGCCCGGCTGGATTCGAACCAGCGACCAAGCGATTTGAGCGCCTGCTCTAACCGCTGAGCTACGGGGGCACATATATAGCGGTTAGAGCACAAAATATGCGGTATTCCCCCCACATATAGGGCTATGCAATTCTTAAGAGTCGTATGGTCGTACAAAAGAAGCTTGACGCGCTTCAAGTATCACTCCAAATCGGCAGACCGTCAAGGTACTACTTGTAATCGCACAGATTCGAGGGTATAGTAATAATAAGCCATCGAGAGAGAACAATGAAAAAGTGTCCTTTTTGTGCTGAAGAAATTCAAGATGAAGCCATAGTCTGCCGTTATTGCGGGCGCGACTTACCCCAAGCCTCTGAATCACCTGCCAAATCTGTTGGTCAGCAAAAATCTTCGCCAGTCAAGCCGTCTGTGTGGGTTCAAGGTGCAAAAGCTGCTGCCGTTATTACTTTCTTGGGAGTCCTCGGATTAATTCTCAGACCAAAGAATTCGGTGGAGTGGATAGGCGACTTGACAATAGGGTCGGTGGTAGGCTTTTTTTTATGGTGGCTTATTTGTACTGGCCTTGTTGCATTGTGGAGGAAGAGCAAAACGGTTGTTGTGGCCTTGATTCTTGGGATGGTTCTTCTCGCGGCAGCTATTATCATAACAATCATGGATTCAATGCCCCCCACATTCCTATCACCACCAACTATGACGCCAAACCCTTTTTCAGGCTGTATATCTCCAGAATTAATTGATTATGGACATATAGGAAAAAAAGTCTGTGTTTATGGAAAAATCAGTCAGATTCGAAATACATTCGGAATTTATAGACAAATGGTTTTTTTTGAGGGTAGTGATGTGCAATCCAGCAATTTGCCATTTTATTTACTTGGAACAAACACCTATTTTCCAGATATAAGACAGGGAGATTGTGTTGCTGTTACTGCTTTGTTGAGGCTCTCAAATTTTTTGAAATTGACCGAGGGCTGGCTAAAGTACTTATCTCTTGAACAGGCTACCGAATTCTCAAGCACAAATATTGTTTATATGGATATTAGCGAGGCTACCCTTATACCCTTTAATGGGTGCAAGTGATAGGTCGCAATATAAACTAATAGCCTACTCGCATTCGTCGGGCTCTACTTGGTGCAAGAAGGGCAAATCCAACTTAGACAACGCGCGCGCCTCGTACAGATACCATGTCGTCTGGGGATGGCAAACCTATTAATGCGCCTATCCTGGGTCTCCCTGTGAGCATCTAGGTACACCTCCCGTGTTGGGGATACATAGTTAGGTGATAAATTTAATATATGACAGCAGACCGTGACGATAACGGTAGATTCACAAAAGGCCATGTGGTCGGCATCAAGACGCGGATTACCACCGCAAACGCCCGCATATACCAGGCGCGTCGCCGTGACATTGCCACCCAGCGCGCTGAGGACGGCATTCGTGCTGCCATCGCCGAGCGCGGCATAACACTGCCGGGCGCGCTGCTAGACTGGGTTAAGCCAATTGCCCGCGCACCGCGAAGCCCATCTCCTGCGCGAAAGGATTTACAAGACTGGCTACAAAGGGTTGGCTTACCTTATCACTCTCCCCATAAATTTAGGCACGGATTCGCAGTTTTAGCCTTAAAAAACGCGAAAGATATACAGGCTTTAAAAGCTGTAAGTCAGACTTTGATGCACTCAAATTTGAGTATAACTGATGGGGTATATGGCATGCTCTCACAAATTGACGTGGGTGAGCAAATGTCAAAAATTGGTCAAAAGATTATATCAGGTGAATGAAAAAACTAGTTTAAGAGTTATAAACTTTGTTCTATTTTGCTTTTGCACGAAGGATACCTTCTAGTCGTAAAAGCACGAATTGAGAAAAGGTGAGAGCAAGGTGTCTCATTAACCTTGCCTGATCTCTCTCAGCAATATACGGATGCCCAC
>JAZDPX010000029.1:0-34465 GCA_043797125.1 Candidatus Omnitrophota bacterium | reverse complement strand
ATTACCTATTGTGAACCACTTTATATCCATGGATGGGGTATTGGTTTCAACCTTGAATACAGGGTCTGGAGCTACAAATGTAAATGAACCTGTTATGGCGAATGGTTCTGAATCTGTTGTTGTTACGTCATTGTAATCGGTGTTAGTGTCAAATATTCTAAACTGCACGCCGTTTGATGCTTTGTCGGGAACTCCGCCTACTACGACAGGATAGGGGTTATACCCGGCTGTTCCGTCGGTTGCTAATACACCATTGACCAATTCCTGCCAGGTATCACCAACGCGGCCGTAGTTTACGTCTATGTCAACTGTTGATATGTCTCCGTCGTATGACCATTTAATTAATTTGTCGGTTGCTCCTATATTCCATGTGTGGGTGTCATCCGGCTCGCTTATGTCTATTTTGCCGCATATTCTGAATTCCGTGCCTATTTCATTAACATAATCATCAAAATTAGAATTATCGTCTCTTACTGCAAATACCCCGTGTATGGTCCTTGCGGTAGGAACTGTAATTGTATCGCATACTTCGGATGTGGTCCATCCATTTTTAACCGGCGTGTCTGTCTCAAAATTAAATCCACTTTCACCTGTTTCGCTATAATATATATCAACAGCATCAATCTTATTACTTCCGTTAACAGACCATGTTAGTATCTGGCCCGTTGAGCCTGCTATCCAGACATCCGCTACATTTGGCGGGTTAGTAGGCGTTATTGCGATATTGCTTATTACAGGATAGCAACTAAATACGCCTGTGCACTCGCCTTCTGCCCCGGGGCTGGATTGCGCGTCTCTTACCCTTATTATGCAGTTATGATTTTTCGCGTCAGGAACTGTAAAACCGCTGAATGTTTCCTCGTTGCCGTTACCGTTAGTAGCTACGCCGTTTACGGTGCAGAGCATATGCTCTGACGAGGTATCATATAAATATATCCATACAGTGCCCATATTGGAGCCATATGTCCTGAAATTAACCTGCTTATCAGTATCTCCTTTTACCCAATCATCTCCTGTCGGGGTGCTTACTGTTATCTTGCCTACTATCCTCATACCAGGACAATCCGCGGCATCGCTTATTACTTCCGGGAAATTCGTAACGTCATTATGCCTGACTTTAAACTTTGTTGTTGTGTCAGAGGTAAGAGGGGCTGTATAAGGTATGCACCAGTCATATTTTCCAAATCCGACAGGATCGCCTACAGGATTAAACCCGCCGCCTCCTGCGACATCAAACGCATCTATGTTTGTGGCAACAGAGTATTCATCTGCGCCAAACGCGCCTGAAGGAGATGCTATGATTCTTACCTTGGCAATATTACCATGCTCTACATCCCATTCAATGGTATGCGTGGTTGTTGCCTGCCATTCATTTGATACGTCCGGCTTTGTTAAAGTGAAATCGCCTTTTACCTTAAATGGGGCTGATGGAATAAATGTTCCTGCGCTACCCGCCTTTTCGTATTTGGCATCTTCTACCAATAAGCTGTATGTTGTGGTAACCGGGGTCTCGGGGCATGGCCATTGCTCGGTGGTTGATTGCTGTGTCGCCGAATTAGTTGCAAACGCCCTGTTCGATTCAATCGGATTTGAATAGGTTGAGCCGTCTGTTGCGTATTTTACATTAACAGCATTAATGCGGCCGTCTCTTTCCCATGTTATAGTGTAGAGAGTTCCGCAGAATAAGCCGCTTGATACATTAGGCGCTATTAACCTAAGCACGCCTTTTACAATGTAGGGTTGTGATTCATGATATGTATATTGGCCAAGGCTGGTGTCTTCTACTTTTATCTTTGAATATTCATTATCTTCGGGCTCGCAAATATACGCGTCCACGCTCGGATCCACAGGAATCTTCCAATCATACGAACCTTGATTATCTCCGGGCGTTCCGCTGTCAGCTGTTGTTGAGCTGATTATCGGGGTCTCAAGATAACCTGCGCCGTTATTATAGGTTAATTTCACAGTAGCCATAGGCCCATAAACATGCCATGAAATTGTATTGGTAATACCTACTGTCCATATACTGCTTGAGTTTGGCGTATCCCCTGTATCAAATATAACCTTTCCGCAAAGAACTATCTCCGGAGATTCTAATGCTGTGGCGGACTGGACAGGGGACGACGCGGTAATCTTAAATTTCACATTTGTCGCGGCAAGATTAACAGGAAGCCCATTATCCTGCGGCGGGGTATTATCAGCATCCCATGTATAGGTATTTTCATTTTCGCCGTAGTAATCGTTTGCTACATCGGCCTTAATAGTCCTCCATGCGCCTGCTCCGCCGTTATCATCCTTGTTCCAGTATTCAAGTTTTACAGCCGTTATGTTTGTTCCTGTTGTCTTCCATTTTATTACATAGCCCGTAGGATTAAGAGGAACAGTATCGTCATCAATCTTATGCGTTTCTTTCGGCGTAGTTACGGGTTTTGTAAATGTAAACCCGCCTATAATATAAAATGGGTCGGATGTATCTGCGGCATCGCCTGGCACGTCAAGGTCTTCAATTATTATTTTGCAATTAATCCCTACGTGGTCTCCTATTCCAACTTCAGAGGTCGGGTCTTCCCATGTCCAGCTGTTATATCCGGGCGCGGTTGTCATTGTATGCAGTTCCTGGTCTTTTGTGCCGTTGCCGTCATAATCAGCGTATATCTTTACATCTCCGATATTTCCCTTTACATTAAATTCAATATTCCTATTTGTATCGCCAACCTTCCAGTTTGTGCAGGTTGCATCAGGCTTTGAGATATCTATCTGGCCTTTTATCTTAAACGGGGCACTAGTGTAGCCATATACATATGATGTGCTGTTATCTATAACGCGCAGCCTTGCAGCAGGCGCTAATGTTGCAGGAAAAGTATTTATGCACGTATATGGCTGGTTTTCGTCTACCTCTACGTCTGGGTCAATATTAACAGCGTCAGACCAGTTAAGGTCTCCGTTTAAATCAACCTGTATGTTAACCTGTGTTGTCTTTGTTCCTGTATATGTCCAATTAACAATGGGCGAGGCCCCTGCAATCTGATCCGAAGCAAAATTTGAAACAGTTATCCTTGGCTTAAATGTAAATTGCAATGAATCGCTCAGTATCTCTGTATTCTGATTTGAAATAATCCTTATCTGGCACTGGTATGTCTTTTGATCCTGTAATGTCGCTCCTGTATATACCCAGTAATAGTTATTTGTCCCGTAATTAAGGCCCTGGCCGCCGTTTGTATAATTGCTATCAATAGGAATCCAGCCTGAGCCAGGTATATAAATCTTAATCTCAACGCTGTACATGCTGCCAACAGCGTCCCATGTAATAGTTTGCGTATCACCTACATACCATGTAGTAGAGGCATTAGGCGTAACAATAGCATCGCTTGCTAAATTGCCTTTTATTTTAAATGTTCCTGTATCGTGTTCGGAGCTTAAGATAGGATAGGCTGCGTCTGTGGTTGAAACTTTGATTTTGCACGCGTTATATATCTTATCCGGAATTTGCCAGTTGGGATTATGATAATTAGTTGTGCCTGAGCCTCCTGAATCATGGCTGTTTGAGAGGTTTGTGCCGCTGTTTATATATTGCCCGTTATAATATAATTCAAATTTTAGGTTTCCGATATCTCCGTATTTTAACCATGCTACCTTTTGAGTGTCTGCTGTATATGTCTGGCCTACGGTAAATTCCGCGGGAACAGTCGGCCCAACCCAATCCAGATACGCGGTTATTGCATTTCCCTCGTTGGTTGGCGTTTGCGCATATGTCTCGATTTGCCCAATGTCTAAGACTTTGAAAAGGACCTTATTTGTGCCTGCTGCGTTTGTTATCGGGTTTGTAGGATTTGAATCATTAGGAAAATCAATGTCTATCTGTGTAACATCGCCTGCCAAGTCGCTGCCTATCTGATGCCATTGAGACTCGGACTCACCTACCTTTTTCCAATATGCCCTTAAACCTGAAGTAAATTCACCTACTAAGGACCAATGTATTGTATGGTCAATTCCAGGGCCTAATTCAATGGTCTCGCCCTTTGTATCAGGGTCCCCGGGCGGCTGGTCAAATAGAATGTTTCCGAGAATAGTGTGAGTTCCTGTTGTAGGTGATATGCCATATACTACTAATGGAAACTCATCTTCCGCTACTTTAAACTTTGCTGATGCTACTTGCGCGGGAATGGTAAATGTATAATATGTATCCGGGGGATTGGTACAATAATCAGCCGGTATGCCTGTAGCGTCATTTATGCCGCCTTGGTCCTTTACAAAATCCCAGCCTCCGTCAGGATAACCTGGGGTAACATTATACCATATACCGACAGTGCCTACATCGCCATCTGCACTCCATCTTATTTGAGCTGTATCCAAAACATTATATGTAGTAGCGCTTGTAGGAGTTATAATATTTATCTTTCCTTTTATTGAAAAGGTTGCGGGAGACGTTATTACAACATCGGTATCTTCCACCCAGTCGGGATCAGTGCCTGTTACTTTGACTAATTTAATAAGAGAACTGTTTATACCGACTGTATTATCCGTAGGTATGCTCCATATGTAACTTCCCGAACCGCTTGATGGGTTGGCAATGACATTCCTGTTATACCAGCTACTGCCGTCAGGGGAGTTTTTAAGCCTTACATAATCCACCTTCCCTTTTGTAACCCAGGAAAATTGTTCGCTGTTTGTAGCCACTGTCCATAAAGTGTCGGATTCTATTTCGGTTAACCCACTTTGGAATATGGGTTTTATGTAGAAATTGTTTGAGGAATCGCTGTATGTGGTAGCGTCAAATTTAACGCGCACCCAGCAGTCATCGGAGGTAATAGTCTTTTTCTCTGCGTCGCTTAGGCTCGGAACAGCCCATGGATATATATTTTCGCCGTTTGTTGTTGCAAAATCATCTGCAATAAGGAATTCGTCAAAATCAAGCACTCCGTCGGTATCGAGCCATATATCTACCTGCGGTATTCCGCCTGTTACGTCAAAAACAATGCTTTGTGCGCTGCTTATAAACCATTTTTCCTCATTGCCCACTCCGCCGCAGCCCGGGGAACTCAAAGTTATACCGCCCTTTAAAATAAAATCTGAAAGAGAGCCGGCATATACATAATCCGCCTCGCTTCCGGTAGTCGCCTCTACTCTCACCCTGTAATTGGTGTCCGCCACATTCATCCCTAAATCATGAGGCGGCGTATATAGATATATTGCCAGGCCGCCGGTTGTATCGCCAACATTATAGAGGGGCGTGTCTAAGGTGCTGTAGTTTCCACCGTCCATATTATATTTTATAGCGACTGTTCCGATATTGCCTTTGAATTTCCAGCTGATTGGTATGGTATCGATATCCACTTCATAAGGCTCGCCGCCGTTGGGGCAAATCATCTGATGGTCTGAAACAGCTGTTTTGTAAAGCGCGCCTCTTATATGGAATGTCCCTGACTCATCATTTACATCTGCAGTGTTATCAGCGTCTTCAATTTTTATTTGCGGGTAAAGAAGGGGGAGAGTGCCACTGATAGGTTCAGGAACCGACGGCCATACATAATAATTATTCCCGCTGCAAGAAGGCGTATAAAATGGCGAGCCGTATGATGAACCGTTTTGAGCGTAGCGAAGATTTAAGGTCCCCATGTCATAATCGCCGGTGTTTCCGACGTCATTGTTCACAATCCATTCGATTTTAAAGGTATGGGTCGAGATTAAAGAGCTAACGCCCTGATTCGCTGTAGTCGGGGCTGTTATTTCAAGTTTGCCTTTTACAATAACTTCATCGGAAATACCGGATATGTCAGATGGGTGAGCGGCGCTTTCTACCTTGAAATATACATCATAAGTGTCAACTCCGAGCGGGGCGCTTAACGGGCAGGTTACCTTCGGCCATACATCATATCCGTCGGCATTTGGTGTCGGGGCAATTACTTCGTTGTCAAACGGGCCACCTGCGCCGTCTATGGAATAGTAAATATTGATCGACGGCACATCTCCGTATGTGGTCCAGTCTATGGGCTGAAAAGGCGTGCCTGTGTAAATGGTGGTGGCGCTAAGCGTAACACCCGCGATTCTGGATTTAATTGTAAGCGGTTGCTGTGATACAGCTTTAACATAGCCCGGATAATCAGCGTCTTCTACTCTTATTAATATGTCTTCATTTTTTCCGTAATCCAGCTCCTTAAATAAGGTATCATCCGTGGGCATTGGCCAGGCATATGGCTCATCAGCATCCAGGCCCGACGCTAAGGGGTTTGAAGCGTGCTCAGGGTTACCATCTAATGAATATTTCAAGTTTACCGTAGTCATTGTTCCTACGTAACTCCATTGTATCGTAGGGTTTGTTTCTCCGCCGACTTCCCATGTCAGGAGTGGGTCTGCCGGATTCATAGACGGTATTACCATCGCAATTTTTGAAAATACTTTAGTATCAGGGGTGGTATTTGCGCGCACTAACGCGGTAGAATCTGTTGAAAGGCGCACCTGGAATCGCACTGTGTCGCAGATAATACTATTATCGTCTATATTCCAGTCAAATGCCTGTAAATAGGCGTCGCAGGTATGAAATATAGTGTTATAATCTCCTCCGCTGTTTGTGCTGTAGCGCAATTCAACAGTTCCTAAATCACCCTGCGTGGCAGGATATGCGACCCATGTAAAACTAATAGTATCTCCATAGTTATATATGTCGCCGCCTGGCTGGCCGTCTATTTTTAGGTCAGTGAGGCTGCCACGTATAGTAAACAACCCTGAAAACCCTACTGTGCCTGTTGTTTCGCTATCATCGCCTTCTTTTACTATTTTTAATTTTGAATCATCGTCATCCAAATTAGTGGTAGTCGGCGTCGTCCATAGAAACTGTTTGTCATTAATCAAAAAATCCGCCGGGGCAGTGGCTATGGGCGTTGAGCCGTAGCTTGTGCCGTCTGTTGAATAAAATATTTTGTAGGTATCTGCGTCGCTTAAAATGCCGTCTATAGTCCATTTTATGTAATTAGTTGCTACGCTTGAATCAATAATCGCTGCGGCAGCCGGTTGATAAATATTGAGCTTGGCCTTAATGGAAAAAGTATCTTCGGACTCGCGATAAATGCTGCTATCGGTAAAATCTTCTATTCTTATCTTGCAGTCCTCGCTGTTTTCAATAGTCGGCACTGTCCACGCGGTTTCAAGCAACGATGCGGTATAGCCTGTGCCGTTATTCGGGAAAGGCACCCAGGTCTTTGAACCGCTGTAATCATCGCAATAGAAAATTTTAAGCATGCTGCTTGCGGGGTCTCCGCCTAACGACCATACTATTTTAGTATCCGCGTTATTATCGCCAACCCTTAATGTTGAGCCGCCGTTGTGCTGGGTAATTCCTATGGAGCGCGTTAACTCAAATTTTGCCTTGCCTCCTGTTGTTTCATCGAGTGTTTTGCATACCCATATAAATGCGTTGGTAGTGGGCGTTCCATCAAGGGGCATTGTAAACGGATACGGGGTATCATCAGCAGTTACAACGCCTTCGCTTATTACTTCCCAGTTATAGCGATCAGGGTCATTACCTATTAATGAATAAAGTATATCCACTGTTCCGCTTGCCGCGCAATTAAGATCCCAGTCAATATTTTTCTCAACTCCCGAGGGCCATTTATTTGTGCCCTCCAAGCCGCCTGAAGGATATGTAACAATAATACTGCCTTGAATTGTAAACACACCAGCGCTTTTATCCAAAATATCAGGGTCTGCGCCTGATTCAGGCTCTGTATTTGATTCTACTTTTATCTTAACCTGGTTTGAAGCTGCCAACAGAGGAAGTCCTGTTCCACCCGGGTTCCAATTGTAATCGCATAAAACACCCTGACCTTTTCCTCCGTCATCTACATCATAATCCGCAATTTTCGTCCATCCTCCGCCCGGAGCTGTCTCATACCAGAAACTTATCTCCTGGTTTGCTGTGCCTGTAAAATTACCCCAGTATTTCCATGTAATATAGCTGTTAGTATCTCCTACAACCCACTCTTCTCCATCATCAGGAGCTATAAGGTCTAATTTGCTTAGCATCGTGAAGTTGGCATCTGATTTATCAACATAACCTTGAGCCTCGCCATATCCTGCGTTGTTATTGGTGATCTTAATTTTACAGTCCGTATCTACCTCTGCCGCGGCAGAACCAACGGTCCATGTATAACTCTTATCCTGGGGGTTTACAGCAGTTCCTCCGACAACATCGGTCCAGACGGTCCCGCCATCACAAGCCCATTGAAGTTTCAGGGTAGTTAATTTACTCGAAGATGAAGTAGTCCATGTAATAGGAAATGGATCACCCGCTACTACTGTTTCTTGGCCGTCAGGATCGGTCACTGTAAATGGGGCGAGTTCAACTACAAACCAGTCTATGCTAACAGCTACGGCTGAACTGGTGCGGGACAGAGTTAAAGTGTTATCTGCGGTTATCTGCGCCAGCACTGAAAGATCGCCCCAATTTTCAACGCTCGTAGTGCCGCCGGACGTCGAGATAACTGCAAATGCCCGCTCAAGGTCTACCACAGGGCTCAGCGTGGCGGTTGTTGAGGTTGAACTAGCATTAATGGTTGCGGTATTTTTTTGCACTTTAGTCTCGTCGGTGAACTCAATTAAATACCAGGCAATCTTCACATCCTGGTTTGCTGTCGAACCGGTAGTTCCCCGGGTAAAGGTTAGGGTATTGACATTAGTAATCGTCCCTCGAACACATATCAAACCTTCTACACCATTAGTGTCTATACCGCCGGCATAGTTAAAAACCAAAAAGGCCTTACCAAGAGTGGTTATAGGAGTGGAAGTTATATCAACTACCCTTGAGGCACTATTATAAAGAATACTGGTAGTGCCGCTTTTAACTACAGCTCTGCTCTGGAGCTCTACTACCTGATAGTTTATAGTCATATGCGGGGGGTCATGGACAATTTTAAAAGCCGTATAACCGCTTGGGACGGCAAAACGCTCCAATTTAAGTGTATCAACATAACCTGTGGGCGTGTTCGAATTCTTTTTATAAAGGGTTGCCACAAGAGTAGCTGCCTCAGTGTTAGCAGAAGCGGCCAACTCAACTGATTTGGTGACAAGAACAAAGCTCTGATTCTCCTTTACAGGCTCAGGAAGGCCTATCTCTTTAATTAATACGGAATTTGTCCCATTGGAGGTCATAACAGTCATTCCTGCAATGTTCCTTATTTTCTCGTCTGCCGCGGTGCCAAATTCTACAACATAAGCAGAAGCAGAACCTGATCTTGGGGCAGCATCGTCCGGGTCTATCATGTTACGCTGGGCAACTACACTACTCACATCTCCAAAATAGGTAGTCCAATGTTGAATCCCCTCTCCTCCCCATTCTGCATTTCCTGATTTGCCATAAGTCCTGGTTACGTCGTTTTTAGCACTGGTAAATATAACGGATTTACTAGTATCTACTGCGGTGCCAAGAGTCATTGTTCCAACATAAGATCCGACCGGAGTTGGTGAAGGGTTCACTATTGCATACTGGACAAGCTTTCCCTGCACTGCTTCGGCTTCAGGGGTCTTTAATATATCTTTTATTTCCTTTGCTACTTTATAAAGCGGCTTAGGAAGATATTGCATCTCTGGTAATGGAACGCCCAGAAAGGACAGCACAAAGACCAACGCATACACAATTGCACGATGCAACACTCTCATGCAAACTGATCTATTAAAGCTGTCTTTTAAATACATCCGGGTTTCCATTTTTACTGCCCTCCTTTTATATGTTTATTCAGACCTGAGCGCCTTTACTCCGGGGCCCAAGCACCTAACTTCCCTGACAACTCTTTTGAAAGCGCGCTCTACGCCTTCTTCGTCTTTTTTGTAAAGTTCATCGTATTTAACATTTACCCTGTCGCCTGCGATTATTTCTTCCGGGGCCTTTCTTATATATTCGGTTTTATCGTCTACCCAAAGCATCATTTCATATTCTGTGCCCTTTTCTTCGTTTGTATCATAGGTTACTGAGATATATGTTGAGGTCAGTGTGCCAACTACGCCGTTAATGTCCTTGGTTACTATCCTGAATTCTTCTTTTTGTTTTTCTTCCTGCTCTCCCTGGGCAATTACTACATTGCCGACACAAACAAGCGCCAAAACCATTATCCCGCAAAATAATCGTTTATTCATTTTCCGCTCCCTGCCCTCGGCTTCGCCGAGAGGCGAGCCTCGCCCTCAGGCGGGCTTTGTTTAATTCCTTCTCCTGTCGCAACAAAAGAAAAATCCGCTATCGTTCCGCTTGCAGAGCATTTTCTGAACATGCCCCTCATCGCCTTTTTGTCCCAATTGCCCTGCCAAGTAACCGTACCGCCCTTGGCGTCTCTCTGGATTGTCTCCCATGTAACCGTGCCGTCTTTTGCGATTCTTTTTGTGTAGCGGGTATTTGAAAAACCCTCTTTCATTAGATTTACGGAGCCGACTTTGTTATCCAAAAAAATGATGGTGTCGGTTGTGTGAAATTTTGTCTGCGCGCCTGCTGTCTGCCTAACCTGGATATTCCAGGCATAACCGTCTATTACATTGGCTAATTTTGCGGCCTCCTGCCTTTCCTGCTTGAGTTCCTCTAATGCGTTCTCTGTAACCTGAATCTTCCACGCGTATTCCTGTGAATTACCGGCGCCTGCATCAGCTCTGGCCCTTTCGCGTTTAAGCATTTCAAGGGTCCTTTCATACATTGCCAAAGTTTTGTCATATTCTGTCTGAAGCTCTTTATGCTTGCCCGTAAAATAAAGCATGTTTATAACCAAGGTAAACACCGCCGTAGCGCCAAGAATCATATACAGCACTTGTTGTTTCCTCGGCGCTACCGGCTGTATATCCTGTTTTTTTGCGGCGTCTTCTATGGCCTTTTTAATATTATTTTGAAATTCTTCGCTGCCGAGTATTCTGCTTCTTCGCAGCTGTTTTATGTATTCATCGAGCTGTCTTTGCTCGCTCTTTTTCACATATTCATCAAACGCCTGTTCTCTTGAGCCCAGCTGTTTGAAAACTTCTTCGATTTCTTCTTTTATGTCCGGCATTTTTCTTTTTTCCGGGTCTATGTATTGGCGGTGACTTGAATATGGGTAGTCTGCCGGGTCATAAACAAGCTTCACCCTTTTGGGGTTTAGGTGAATGTGCCGGGTAAGCTGAAGAAGGTGCGACTCCTTCTCTGCCAGCACAGCCTTAAACCTTTCCTGAAAGAGGTGCCCTTTTTTGCCATATTTTGAGTTAAATATTTTTGTGTATAAAGAATTGACATCATGCATTATGTTTGAGATGCCTATGTTATTTTTAAGCTCTATAAGCAAATGAAGGTGGGCAGGCAAAAGCGCGTATGAAAAAAGTTTAAAGCCGTATTGATTTTTATATTTGGCAACAAGGCCGAGGTAATCATTATAATCTGAAGGTTCAATGAAAACATTCTGGCTATTACCTCCCTTAGAAGTAACATAATAAAGAATACTTTCAATATAAACTCTCGGCAGCCTCGCCATTTTGGTTTTCTCTCTTTCTTTTTTGCTTCGTGACAGGCGCTTTCATCAGAAGTGCCTGTCACTTTGCCTTTTTCAAAAAAAAATCCAGGCAAACTGCCTGGGTTTTTTGTCTAATTTATCGACAATTCAGCAATCTGCCTATCCCGCCATTTTGCTAAAATCAAAATGGCCGGACGCACGACTTTGCGCCCCCGGATTACTCCGGGTTTGCTATTTATGAATCGTACTTGGACGTTATTCAATTTCAATGAGTCTACTTATAGTATACCACCGGTTATGGTAAAGTCAAGGTAAGGGGCTAAAATATATTGCCGTTACCAACTACTGCAGCTCCAAACGTAGCGGAGCCTTAAGGCTCCGCTACGTCCGAGTCAAGATACTGCCTAAAACCATCCCCTCTTCTTTTTCTTTTCCTCTTTTGGCTGTTCCTTTACTTCTTCTTTTACAGGCGCCGCAGGCGTCTCTGTAACCACAGCCGTAGCCGCGGCTTCAGCCGCGACAGCCGGCGCCTCAGTAACAGCAGCCGGTGTTTCTGTAACTGCCGATACCTCTACTGGCGACGCTACTTCAACAACTGCCGGCGTTTCTACAACGACTGCCGGTGCTGCTGCTGCCGGTACTGGCACTGGCTCTTCTACAACTGGCGGCGGCACATATGCGCTTTTCTCTTTGCTTGTGAAGGTGTAGTCTTTTATGACTTTATCGTCAATATGCCAGCTTAATACGCCTCTCATCGGCGTTGTAGTAGTAGCCATCTCCTCAACTTTGCAGTTTATGTCGCCTCTTAAGAAAGCGACTCCGCTTTTTTCGCTCGTCTGCATTGTCTCCCAGATAATAACATTGAAATCATTGCCTTTTATCCTAACCGTGTAGTTGGATGAGAGAAAACCTTCTTTTGTCAGTTTATCGGTTCTTACTTTGCGGTCCTCAAAATATATAGTGTCCTCTTCTTCGTTTCGCTTTGTTTCCGGAGCCGCGTTGGCCAATGACTCTCTTAAAGTGACCTTCCAGACAGTATTGGCAAGCTGCGCCCTTGCCTGCGTTATAAGCTCCTGCTTCTTCTCTTCTTCCGTAAGCGCCTTTTTTTCTTCTTTAGCTGCTTTCTTTTCTACCTTAACAGCTGCTTTTGTCTCATTTTTTTTGGCGCCTCTGTCAAAAAGCCCGGCGCTGCTTATGGAATATGTAAAAAATATAATTCCCGTTAATAATATGCCTGCGGCTAATAACACGCTGCTCTTAAAATGTTTCGTACTCATTCTCCTCCTCCTTTTATCTCGCCTACATAGGCCTTTATTATCTTTTGTTCTTCTTTGGGTTTATCGTTGCTTGGATCTGTTGGCGTGTTTGCTATTTTTTCAACTACCGTATATCCTTCTACTACTTCGCCAAATATAGTATGTTTTTTATTAAGCCAGGTAGTGGGTTTTACAGTTATAAAAAACTGGCTCTTGTTTGTATCAGCACCTGAGTTTGCCATTGCAAGAAGCCCGGGCTTATCAAAAAGAACATCTTCGCTTACTTCATTAACAAAAGGCACACCCCATATTGAATCGCCTCCCGTGCCCGCACCTGTGGGGTCGCCTGTCTGGATCATGAAATCTTTTATAACTCTGTGGAATATTATACCATTGTAATATCCTTTTTCAACTAATTTAATGAAATTCTCACAGGCAAGGGGCGCTATGTCAACAAAGAGCTTTACGCCTATTTTACCCTGATTTGTCTCAAGGACTATTTTTGCTTTTTCTTTCAATTGGCCTTTCTTTTCCTGAAATTTTTTTTCAGCCACATAATCCCTGTATTTTGCGCGCTCTGCCAAATCGTCAAAATACGCCTTTGAAATTCTATACTTCTGCGACCTTGTCATGGATTCTTTGTAATACTCCTTCTTTTTATCGTTGTATTCCTTTGTGTCCGCTTCTTTTTTGTCAAGCAGGCGGAATACCGCGTCTCCGTAATAAAACCTAGCTACGATAAAATCACCTCGTTTGCCGGCATGTATGCGGTAGGCGTCTTCTCTGGGGATTTTCCATAGGTCTATCAACGCTATCAGAGACATTGAATTTATCCAGGTTGCTCCCTTCTGGCCCTCCTTGGCCTTTTCATTATACGTATCATACCAAAGTTTTGGTGTTTTTTTCACCTTCTCAAAAAATTCTTCTGCAGCCTCTTTTGTTGCAAACCATATGTATTCACTCTCAAAGGAATTATACTCGTCTAAAAACTTCTGATACATATCCTCGTCTGTCACCGTTACTTCGGGATTATTCTTAATATCTAAAAGCTTGTTAACGCTCACAAGGTCCTGTACGCGGCGCTCAAAAACCTCAGGCGACTCGCCGAATTGAAGTGTCACCATTGCCTTATAATCGCTGCTGCCGTATTCCATATTTTTATCCGATAAAAGCCGTTGCAGCTCCTGCTTTGTTTCTTCTTCGCTTGCAACGATACCCAGCACTTTTGCATCAGTAACATATATCAGATTCTGCCACGCCTCAAGGCGAAGCTGTTCTTCATCGCGCTGTTGGCCACCTTGAGCCTTCTCATCCTTGCCCTGGCGCGTAAATATCTGCGCTGTTCTAAGATAATAGCCAAACTCTTTCTCGGTTACCGGCTTTCCAAATGCTTCGCCTATAATATCCGCCTCACTCGCCATGCAATCATTAACAACAATGGTTGCGAATAAAAGCACAGCAACCATCATTGTAGGGGTTCGATTCATCGAACCCTTTATGAGGGCGCCATAAATGGCGCCCCTACATTTGCGTAGTATCTCGCCTCGAACGTAGCGCAGGCTTAAGCCTGCGCTACGTCGAATATCTTCTAATAGCTGAACTATTACCATCATCTTCATTCAATTATCTCAATTGTTAACGGGTTGGACTCAATTTTATCTGTGCAAGCGTCTATTCCGATTTCCCTGCCGAATTTATTATGGTAAACGCCCATTATCTTATATTTGCCCGGTTTTTTAAAATCAAAATTATTGCTTATTGCCCTTTTTCTGTCAATACTTGCTTCTTCCCCGGGTTTTAACAACGCAAAATCGCCTGTCCTCGGAAATCCCGTATCGTCGCTGGGCCTTGTATATTCAAGCTTTGCGCCTTCAGGCGCTGTTACTATAAGATACATGTCTCTTGCGTCCTGCAAAGCTGTCTCGGAGTTTAAATAAAATCTTTTGTTGACAAATATATCGCTTTTGCCTTTGTTTTTTAATGTAAAATTCATGGATATGCTTTCCTTGGTAGTGTATTTATCCTTATCGCAGGCTATAATAAACTCCAGATCCTTGCCTGCCTGCGCAAAACCACAGACAGAAAACAAAATTATTAAAATACAGCAGATATGTTTCATGTTTTCCTATTGCTCTATCACTTAAATAATGGTCTGATATTTTTACACAGATGATCGCAGATTAGAAGATACAGACGATCGCAGATTTTTTTGAAAGTATCTGTGATCATCTCGCATCCTTTAATCTGTGCTAATCTGTGCAAGATACAATTTTTATTTATGTTACAATGCACAAGTCCTTCACATCGGCTTTTTGCCGTTGAACGTCTCCCATGTAAGCAGGTACTTTTTTACCCACTCGACATCTTTATCGTCGCTTTTGGCGTATCTTAAGAAATACCTGAAATACTCGATTGCTTTTTCCCTGTCTGAAAGATATTCAGCGCATATGTAGCCTAAATTAAAATACGCGTACGGGTCTTCGTTATCTAACTCGACGGTTTTTGAAAATTCAGCGATAGCGCGGCGGTATTCCTGCTGTTTAGTATAAAATACTCCCAGGTTATAATGCATCTTTGCGCTGTCTTTAATAAGCTCCTGGTTCTGCCTTGCCATTTCCGTAAATTTCTTCGGCACGTTGGCAATTTCATTCTCAAGCCTTTTATTCTTTTTCTCCGCCTCTGCAAAACTCTTCTTGTAGGAATCCAGATCCTTTTTCACGACTGACATCTCATCGTTTGTCTTATCGTATTTTTTATTGAGCTCGCCTTTAAATTTTTGCTCCAGATTATACTGCTTCTGAAGCTGGGCGTACTCATTTTTTAAGCCTGTTATTATGCCGGCGTTTTTATCTTCAATTCGCTTTTTCTCTTTTTCCAGATCTGCCAGGTGTTGCTTGCTCTGTTTTTCTAATTCCGCTTTCAGAACCTTATTTTCCTTTTTTAACTGAGCTATTTCGTCTTTTAATTCCTGTATCAATGTGCCCTTTTGTGCCTTTTCATAGGCATCCTGAAGCTCGTTTATTTTTGCCTCTAATCCAACTCCTGACTTTTCAAGCTCGGAAACTTGAGCCTCTAATTTTTGGCTTTGGCTTATTACAAGCTCTTTTTCAGACACAAGCATAGCGCATTCTGTCTGCGCTTTATCTAAAGACTTCTGCAGGCCTTCAGTGCTCCTTTTTTCTCCGAGGAGGCTCTTGGCCTGCTTAAATAAATTATCGCGGTCGCGCTCAACCACTTTGTACTTTTCAACAAGCTCATTATAATCCTGCTCTATTTTTTGTTTTTCGCTGCTTATCTTTTCAAAGCCAGGGCTTATGCCGCTTATTTTTTTAGACAGCTCCTGTGACTCCTTGGAAAGAGCATCCGCCTTTTTGGCGAGGCCTTGCGACTTATTGGCAAAATAGACCAAGCCCGCACCCTCGGTTACAGTTAAGACAAGCACCGCCAAAACCAGCAATTTTAACTTATTATTCATAATCCCCTCTCTCTTTACAATGCCCTGTCAACTAAATAAAGGCCTGTTCTTTGGTATCACAGATTAGCACAGATTAAAGGATACAAGATGATCGCAGATGCGTGGGAAAATAATCTGTGATCATCTGTTTCTTTTAATCTTGCGATTATCTGTGAATAATATGGTTTTTTTACACAGATGATCACAGATTGCTCGTATAAATTAATCTCTTTATGCCCATTTTAGCAGTTCCGAAATTTGCCAAAAGGACAAGTTTATATTTTGTTCCTTTAATATAATAATAGGCTTGGTCATGCATCGCCTTGGTTATCATGGGTGCAACCTTTATCTCTAAAATTACTTTATCTTCAATTATGAAATCGGGCCTGTAAAGACCTATTTTCTTTCCTTTGTATTTAACATCAAGACTTTTCTCTTCAATAAAAGGAATATTCCTATCACTAAATTCTATGGCTACTGCCTTATGGTAAATAGTTTCTTTATGCACGCTACCCAATTCTTTATGAACTTCGTAGAGTGCGCCTATTATCTTATAAGTTAAATCTTTATATAGTCCATCTGCGATCATCTGCGTCCTCTAATCTGTGATCATCTGTGCAATATATAACCCTTATTTTGTTTGCAAAGCATCATGCCCTTCTATTATTGTTGTGTACTCCTTATAAGCCTTTATCCCTTCTATTTGAGGCTCCTGCTGCAACGCAGAACCCGTTTCTGCCGGCAGCTTGGAATAATCAATATATTCTTTGCCCGACGTAGATTCAAACTCTCTTTTATCAGCGGTGACCAATTTATCTCCCATGACAATATGCGGGGTAATCATTATCAACAGTTCGGTCCTGCTGGTGCCTTTTGAGCTGGAGCTGAATAATAATCCGAGAATCGGTATCTGGCCTAAGACAGGCACCTGGTCCGTAGTATCTGTCTTTTCCTCTTTACGCATGCCTCCTAAAATAATTGTCGCGCCGTCTTTAATCATAAGAGTAGTTTCCGCCATGGAGGTGTCTATGATAGGGATTTTATTTCCTGTAGGCGTTTCAAGATAAGATGTTACGCTTGAGATCTCCGGCTTTATCTTCATGGTAATATAGCCGTCATCATTAATTTTGGGGGTTACAGCTAATTGAATTCCAATATCCACAAAAGTAACTTCTTCCGAGATTGTCGTGGTGCTTTGTCCTGTTGTGGTTGTTGTGGTAACATATGCCTGTTTTTCGCCCACGTGTATCCTTGCCTCCTGATTATTTACAACGGCAAGCTGCGGATTGGAAAGGATCTGGGTCTTGCCTAAGGTCTGCAGGTATTTGAGAAGCAGGTCAAAATCTCTTTTTCTGTCTATCATGCCTATGTGCATTGCTTCTCCTGCCACAACCTTATTGCTTGATGAATAATTTGTTGAATAGCCGCTGGAAGGATAGGCTCCAATGCTCTGGCTGCCGCCAGGATACATACCATCCAGAAACTCACCTCTTGACATCCATGCATCATCAACAGACTGCACCACGCTAAAAGGCGTAGAACCAAAATAACTCATGCCTGCCCGCGCCCCTATATTAAATAAGCCCTCCCATTCAAGCCCCTGGTTTTTGGTATCGGTTAACCTGATCTTTATTATTCTGGTATCTATTAAAACCTCTTTTGTCTTTGTGTCTAATGCCTTTATCAGCGCTTCTATGTCCGGCATCCTCTCCGGCAGCGCCTGAACAACAATCTGGTTTGAGCGCTCATCAGCCTTAACTAATCCTACCTTTTTAGACTCTACCTGCAGCTTTAGCTGTTCTTCTATGTCTTTCACATTGGCATACTGAAGAGTAAAAACTCGCATAGTGGTTTTCTGCTCCATTACTTCCAGGGCCTTTTCCACTTCCGCAATTGCCGCAGGAGTATCCATAATCAGGGCTGTTCCTGAATCAGGCTCAACCAACACTCTCCCGATGTCGCTTTTTAATGTATCCAACAGCACAAATACCTGGTCAGGTATGGCGTATTTGATTCTTATGGTTTTAACCTGGCGTATGTCTGCAAAAGTTTTTCCAAACAGCGCCTTATATTCCTGTTCTGTCATCACATTATAGATATTGCCTTGTTTCATATACGCAAGGCTGTTCGAGCGCAGCATAATATCAAATATATCCTGTATTGCCACATCATCAACAGTAAGCGTGACCCGGCCGGCAACGGCGTTTGTGGTAACAATGTTAAGGCCTGCTTTTAATGACAAAAATTTAAGCGCCTCTACTATGTCAATACTGCGAAGGTCTAAAGAAATCCTACCAGCTATTCCCTCGGATAAAGGCACTATTTTAGGGATGGCTTGCGCAGACTGATCAATCGCGGCCATTGCCTGCGCCAATTGAATATCCTCTGCCGGCGCGCTTTCCTGCTGCGTATCAGTTTGTTGGGTGTCGGCTTGCTGAGTATCATCTTCCTGCGCTAAAGCAAAGCCTGTAAAACACAGCACAATGCATTGTAATATAAATAAGGATTGCATCTTGCGCAGATTAGCGCAGATTAAAAGAAACAGATGATCGCGGATTCTTTCCTTACAACATCTGTGATCATCTTGTATCTTCTCATCTGTGCTAATCTGTGTAATCATTGCCTTCATCGTATTTCTATTTCTTCTCCCTGATAGATCAAAATAACCTTATCCTTAAAAATAGCCTGGACTTTTATATCTTCTACCATCTGGCCTCTTTTTACAAATAGTGTTTTTTGCGTCGTCATATCTTCTATCATCGCGTCAGGGTCGCCAGACCAGGAAATGCCTACAAGCCTAAAACGCTGAGAAATTGCCGTTACTTCTTCCGCGGGGGGCCCTGCGTCTTCGGCTTCTGCGGCCTCCTGCTTAAGTTGCTCCTGATCCTTGCCCATCACAAAAATATTTCTGTTCCTTACCTTCTCTAAATAGTAAGAAGATGCCTTTAAGATTGAGGTATCATATACATCATCCAAAGCTGCCTGTTTTTGAACTTCTAATATCATCTCGGGTATGTGTTTTAGTTTACTAAGCGATGTATAAACATAACCTACGGTAAAGACAAACAAAGCAAGCGCGCAAAACGTAAGGCCTTTATTAATAAGGCGCACATTTAACTGATACGCGGCTGCCCCGTCCGCTTTCTTTTTAATACTGCCCTTAAAAAAAGAAATCCTGCCAAGCCATGCGTTTAAAGAAAAGGCGGAGGCGCTGCGTTTTTTAGCCACATAGGCATGCGTATCCATGCCGTCCGGTTTATGGCTGTCGCCTTCTATCAGCCTTAGTAGCTGTTTTTCTGGAGTAGTAGATTTCTCCTGTGCCATCCTGTCTTTATCTCCTTGCTGATCATTTCACGCAGGAATTCCGCGTCCACAACAAATTTATTATTCGCGACTAAATTTTTTAACGCCCTGTGGCAGAGCATTGTCGTCTGCCTGGGGTAACCGTGGCTGTATTGGTAAATCTCTCTTATGGCGTCGTCTAAAAACAAATTCATATTCGCCTTGTAGCCTGCCTGCCTTATGCGGAATTCTATCATTTCCTTGGTCTCGTCAAGGCCCAACGGATTTAATGTGTATTTAAAACTTATCCTGTCAAAAAAATTGGCTATGTTCATGATCTTCGCGTGCAATTCTAACTGGCCCAAAAGGACTAATTGCAGAAGTTTATATTCATTGGTTTCGTAATTCAAAAGCACGCGCAGGACCTCCAGGGATTTTTCGTTTATCTTCTGCGCTTCATCGATAATTAAGGTAACGGTCTTGTTTTCGGTAACGCCCTTTTGAAAAAGGAATTTTTCAATTGCCTCTCTTAAATCTAAAATTGAAAGCGGGTTGTCGTTCGTTATGGAGTTTGTATCTATTTCGAAATTTCTGGCTAATGAATTGACGAACAGAAATTCATTGTCAAAGGAAGGATCCAGAATAATATGAAAAATAAAATCTTCTCTCTCTCTTAATTCCTGAATGAGCTTTCTGGAGAGCGAGGTCTTGCCTGTGCCCACGTCACCCAATATTACCACCAAACCTCTTTTTAACCGCAGCTCTATTAAAATGTTTGTCAGCGCTGCTTCATGCTCTTTTGAAAGGTAAAAAAAATCCGGGTCAGGGCTTGTGGAAAACGGCTCTTTTTCAAATCCAAGTAATTTATAATAGCTCATTTTGTAATAATTCAGCTATTGAAAGGCCTCCAGACGTAGCGGAGGCTTAAGCCTCCGCTACGTCTGAGTCGAGATATTCATAATGGCTGAACTGTTACCTCATTTTTCTCTTTTTTAATAGATATTATAATTGTTATACTTTAAATATAATATATAACAAAGTTACCTGTTGGTCAAGGTAATTGTGGGTGGGAAACTATTCCTTGTCCTTCAAATCCTTATGCGTCCTTAAAGCCACTTCTATGAGCTTCTCCAGGTTCTCGAAATTGCCCTTCTTCGGGAAAAATCCTGAAGTCCCTAACTTTCCGGCTTCGGAAAATCTTTTCTCGGCAGTATCAACCGTAACAATAATGACAGGTAAAGTCTTGCTGATTTTCCTTATGTGGCGCAAAGTTTCTATGCCGTCCATAACAGGCATTTTTAAATCAAGAAAAACAATATCCGGCGCCTGTTCTTGCACCATCTTAATCGCGGTTTCGCCGTCAGATGCTACAATGATATCATACCCTTTGCATTTAAGCCAGAAACCCATAAGCTGCGTATAATCTACCTCATCATCAACTAAAAGAATCCTGATATTCTTGCTCATGATATAAACCTCCGTTATTTGCGTTTTTTTACACAGATAATCGCAGATGAAAGGATGCAAGATGATCACAGATGTTGTCAGGAAAGAATCTGCGATCATCTGTTTCTTTTAATCTGCGATCATCTGTGCTTCTAATCTGCGCAAAGCTAATCTGTGCATAATTTTTTTACTTATTAAGCGGCAATGTAAAAATAAATCTTGCCCCCTGGCCATGTTCGCTCTCTGCCCAAATTTTGCCGCCGTGCAAACCTACTATCTCTTTTGCGATCGCGAGGCCTATGCCTGTGCCGCTTATGTCTGTCAATGTTCTTTCTCCGGTCTGATAAAACCTATCAAATATCTTAGGGATGTCCTCTTTTGGTATTCCGACGCCTGTATCTTCGACGATTATCTGCAACGAATTGCCCGCGTCCTTTAAAACTGTTACAGCTATACTGCCGTCTTTAGGAGTAAACTTTATTGAATTGCCTATCAGGTTATTTAAAACCTGGATTATCCTGTTCGGATCTATGCTGACCTCAGGCAGGCCATCTTGGATTTTTCTTACTATTTTTACATATTTTGTTTTTGCCCAGGTCTCCAAATTCTCAACAGCTTCGTCAATAACCTTATCAATAGACATTGTTTCGTATTTAAGCTGCATTTTGCCGGCCTCCATCTTTGAGAGGTCAAGCAGATCGTCTATAAGCAGGCTTAAGCGTTTTATATTGCGGTCCGCGACAACAAGAAAGTGTTCCTGCACATTTGAGATATCTCCGGCGCTTTTTGTCAAAAGCAGGCTTATTGATTTCTGGACAGCCACCAGAGGCGTGCGCAGTTCATGTGTAATGTTAGACACAAAGGTTGATTTCATCGAATCAAGCTCTTTCTGTTTGGTAACGTCTGTCAGGACAGAAACCATACCAATGGCCTGGCCGTTTTCGTTTTCTATGACAGCGCTGCTTGAGCGCAGTGTCTTTTTGGTTTCGTCCTCCTGGCTTACTATCTCTATTTCCTTATCGCCTTTATCAGGAGAATCTTTGACTAAGGAGACCAATTGTTCGTTTTTCAGGCCATCTAATATGGATTTGCCTAACTTATCCTTCTTTGAGGTTCCGAGAAGTTTTTCAGCGGCGGGATTTAACATTATAACCTTGCCGTTTGAATCCACTACAACCAGGCCCTCTGCAATGCTTCTTATAACAGCGTCCGTCTCTTTTTTATCGGAAAGGACACTTTTATATTTTTTCCATGTGAATTCTTCGCTCTTGGTCTTCTGTTCTATAATGCCGTTGTACTTTTTCTCCAGCTCCTCTTTGGTGGAGTTTAATCTCTTTTGCAGTTCCTTCTGAAAAACCTCTGACACTGCCTTGCTGACCTGCGCGGCGCTGTGCTTGGAATGAATATATTCGCTTACTTGTTCATATACGCCCTGGCGTATAGATTCATCGACGGGCGCTCCTGAAGAAAGGCCTTCTTGAGCCTTTTTATTCTCAAGATTAACTTTTGCGCGCGCTGACAATTTCGCGATGCGCGCTAATATCAATGCAATGGCTATGCTTGTTGCCGCAGTTGAAATGTATAATATAGTTACGCCTGACATATTAGGTTTTCCTTATATTTCCTCTTACTGGTGCAGGAGGGGGGAGTTGAACCCCCACAGGTTGCCCTATACGCTCCTGAAGCGTACGCGTCTGCCAGTTCCGCCACTCCTGCTTAAATTGTAATAGTTCAGCCACTGTAAGTATCTCGACTCGGACGTAGCGGAGGCTTAAGCCTCCGCTACGTCGGGAGGACTTCCGAAAGCTAAGCTATTACCTCAAATTTTATCATCGAGGTATGGTCCGCACCAACGTATTAAATGTGTTGATTATTTGTTTAAGCGGCAGATTTTTGCTGATGTATCCGGATGCGCCCTTTTCTATTGATTCATTTATCAGTTTATCGTCGTATCCGTAAGCTGTAAGCATTATCACGTGAATTGTCGGGTCTATTTTCTTTATCTCCTGCAGGGCCTGGAGCCCGTACATCTGCGGCATCTTAATATCCAAAAGAACAACATCAGGCCTTTGCTTTTTTATCATTTCCAAGGCAGACTGTCCGCTTGAGGCGCATTCAACATGGTAGCGCTGTTTGGTAAAAAGGTCTTTAAATAAATCCAGCACATCCTGCTCGTCGTCAACAATCAATATCCTCATAACGAAACCTCCTCTATCTCTTCTGGTTTTTCTACAACCGGGAGTTTAATTGTAAAAGTTGTGCCTTTTCCTATCTCGCTTTCCACATCTATTTTTCCTTTGTGCTGTTCTATAATGTTGCTGCATATGGATAATCCGAGGCCTGTGCCTTTTTCCTTTGTTGTGAAAAACGGGTCAAATAAATGCTGCATCTGGTCCTGGTTCATTCCTGAACCTGTATCTGTCACCAGCGCCTCTACTAAATTATTCTGCTTATCATGCCTTGTGACAACCGTGATCTCGTCGCCTTCTTTGGTTGCCTGGCAGGCATTTAGGCCCAAATTGACAAAGACCTCCTGGAGCTGATTAAAATCTCCTTTAACCAGAGGCAGATTATCCTGAAGATTTTCTTTCCATGTAATCTTTCTGAATTCAGGGTAATATGCCAATAGCGGCGCGACATTTTTCAAAAGATGGTTTAAGTCCAGAGGTTTCATGTCGGGTTTTCTTTTCTTTGAATAGGACAAAAGCCTGTCTACTAAAGTGCGTATCCGCTGCGACTGCGCCTGCACTGTCTCTATTGTCTTTGTAACATTTTCCGCCAACTCTTCGTCATCCAATAATTCAAGCCTTCCCATTATTACCAGCAGAGGATTATTTATTTCATGCGCTACGCCGGAAGCAAGCTGGCCCACTGCCGCCATTTTTGCTGACTGCACCATCTGCTGCTCTATCTTTTTCTTCTCTGTTATATCCTTGGCTACATATGTATATCCTATTGTCTGGCCTTCTTTATTCAAAAGAGGCGTGATTGTAAGTATGGCCGGAAATTCTTTTTTATCATTATCTATGAGCTCGATCTCGCCTTCGAATTTACCGTTTTTTTGTATATCTATCGAGATCTGCCTTATAATCTCTGCCTTACTATGCTCGGGATAAATCAGGGAAATATCTTCCAGATAAACCTTATTTTCGGGAAAGCCGAAAACATTTTTTGCCCCCAAGCCGTAATATGTTATCTTGCCCTCGAGATTTGTTGTCATTAATGCGTATTCCATTAAGCTGGATAATATATCTTTAAATTTTTGCCCGTGGACATCTATATCTTCTTCTTTCGCTTTTCTGTCTGTTACGTCATGCGCGATGCATAAAAGGCCCAATTCGTTATTATTCTTATCCCTTATGCTGGCAAGCCGCCATGAAAGCATGCACTCGGAACCGTCTTTTCTTACAATAGCGCCTTCGTATGTCTTTGACATAATGCTTATAAGGCAGCTTTTCATAACTGCCTTAAACATTTCTTTTCTTACATCCTGGCCTTTATACAAAAGATTCAACCAGCCCTGTTGCAAAATCTCATCGCGCGAATATCCGGTAAAAAATTCAACGACCCCATTACACATCAAGGCCTCGCCGTCAGTTGTAGTAAAAATTATTAACGAGTTTGCCTCTTCTATTAATTGGCTTAACATGGATTCAGAGCCATTGGGGCTTGTTGCACAAAGTTTTCTTCCAAGCATTGCAAGGGCTTTATGCCTGCGCGCTAGCTTTGCGTGGCATTTCATGCATTTATACCATAAGTCGCTGTATTGCATTTTGCATTCAGGGCAGTATTTCATTTTTATATACACAGATGATCGCAGATTAGAGGATACAGATGGTCGCAGATTCTTTTCCAACGGTATCTGTGATCATCTTGCATCCTTTAATCTGTGCTAATCTGCGCTCCATCATTTTCTTTCTTATAAAATTCGCATGATCTATAAGTAAGATGCCGTTAATATGGTCTATCTCGTGCTGTATCACCGTCGCAAGAAGGCCTTCGGCGTCAATTGTGACTTCGTTACCTGCCTCATCAAGCGCTTTTATTTTCACGGCGTGGGCCCTCTTTACCTTAAGCAGCGCTTCAGGCAACGAAAGGCAGCCTTCCTCTATAACACTTTTTCCCTTCTTCTGAATAATTTTCGGGTTTATTAATTTTACAGGCCCTTCGCCTATATCTGCCACTATAATACACTCACTTACCCCAACTTGCGGCGCTGCAAGCCCTATGCCGCAAGAGGCGCGCATGGTAAAAAGCATGTCTTCTGCGAGCTGCCTTATCTCGTCATTGACAGCTTGCACCGGAGTGCATTTGGCGCGAAGTATTTTATCGGGATACTTTTTTATATCTAGTATTGTTGCCATAAGATTAATTCAAAATTCAAAATGTAAAATTAAAAATTGCAATTCAAAATTTAAAATTTCTTAATAATTTTGAATTTTTAATTGTAATTTTGCATTTTTAATTTTTAATTTTTAATTTCTCAACTATCCTTTCCCCAAACTCTTTCGCGAAACTCGGCCCGCTTGCCGTTATAATATTGCCGTCGACAACAACACCCTCGCCGGCATAATCAGCGCCTTTGGCCTTTATTGAAGCTGCGTCTGAAACCCAAACCGTTGCTCTTTTCCCCTTTAGAATGCCTGCCTCCGCTAAAATTACAGGGGCTACGCAAATTGCGCATAACAATTTCCTCTGTTCGTTTACTTTTTTCGCAATGCTGTGCGCTGTAAGATTTTTAAAATATTCCGCGGCGCCGGGCCCGCCTACAAACACAACCGCATCATAGCCTTGCGCATCAACTTTATCAATAGTTTCATCCACCATAACTTTGGCGCCGAGTTTGCCCGTTGCAATACCCGCTGAAGAAGATGCTACAATTACTTTATATCCCGCCTTCTCAAATACGGACTTTGGCTCAAATAACTCTTCGTCCCTGAACCCGTCTTTCGCTATTATCATCAATATTTTTTTACTCATCGGTTCATCGCCTCCGCATGCTGGGTGAACTAAAATTAAAACTAGCAAAAGAAAACCTACGATTTTCATGTTATTTCACTTCAAGCGTTAGAATATCAGAAGACCAGATTATCAGAGCTAGAACATCAGAGTATCAGATTATCAGATTTTATCTGATTTTCTGATAATCTAATACTCTCGTTCTGATACTCTGATTCTCCGATACTCTTCATTCCAACTTCCCTCTATAATACACAACCGCCGGCCTTTTTTTCTCTGGAATTGTCAAAACCAGTATAACGCCCATTAATAAACATCCCAGCCATAACAAAATAAACTTCAGCTCCGAAGCAGTTGTTGTTATGCTGAAATACTCACTCAAGCCCAGATATTTGCCGCTGGCCAGCATGCTAATCTTCAACCCGGTTATTATACCATAGGAAATCGCGGAAATAAGCAGATTTTTCCCTTTTAAAAAAAGCAGGGCCAAAAAACAGCCTATTACAAAATTCTCGGCAAAGCTGACTAAGCCCTGGGCAACATTCATTCCTTTAAAAACTCCGATTGTAATATGCCATAACGCAAATACCAGGGACGAAAGAATTACTGCGCGCGCCCTTTTATCTTTACTGCTTATAAGCCGCTGCATAAGAAACCCCCTGAAAGCCGCCTCTTCGCATACCAGCTGATACAAAATGCTAAAGACAATCCAGTAAGAAGTGTTGATGATAACAGTTTTTATAACATTTTCTGCGGGACTTGAAAAATTAATAAATCCAAAATACCTTCCCATGCCCATAGAACAGCCTGCGGCAAATATGGGAATAGACACCCCCAAAAATAAATACCGTAAGCTGACTTTCATCCTTATAAAGGCGAAATAGAACGCTATTGCGCCTGCAAAAACAGCTATAATAGAGTATAGGTGCTGATCAGTCAGCTGGAGCTGCTTGGTGTTTAAGCCGCAGAAAAGCGTATATTCAAAAAACAAGACAGCTAAAATCCCGCCCCATAATTTTAGTTTCCTGTATGGGTAGGCTTTTGAATACATCTCGACAATCGGCCTTTTATGCACAAGGCTCCACAGAAAAAAAGCTATTAGCCCTGCAATAATGGGTATTACAGAAAGAGGAACATTGGCGCCATTTTTAAAAAACAGGCCTACTGTTATCGTTGATATAAATAACAGCGCGACAAAAAGCCATGAGTCTATGTGTTTGTTATTATTGTCCATTTAAAGATTTCTTTCACAGATTATCACAGATGAAAAGATGCGAGATGATCACAGATATAATGTCTGCGATCATCTGTTTCTTCTAATCTGTGATCATCTGTGCTTCATTTATCACTCTTTAAAAGCTCGGTTACTATTTTATTCACTACCTTACCGTCTGCTTTGCCTTTGAGCTTTGGCATGACAATACCCATAAGCTTGCCCATATCCTTCGGGTCTGTTACTTGCGCTTCGGCAATAGCTGCCTTTATTATTTCCTTTATTTCATTGTCCCCAAGCTGCTTAGGCAGATAGGTTAATATTATGGCAAGTTCCCTGGTTTCCTTGTCAACGAGATCGAGCCTGTTGCCCTTTTTAAAGCTCTCTATGGATTCTTCATGCTGCTTTCGCTGTTTCTGCAGGATATTTACCACATCTTCGTCAGTTAAATCATTCCCTTTTGCAATAACGGTATTTTTGATATCCGCTATCATCATGCGCAGGCAGGAAACTTTCATAGCATCCTTTGCCTTCATCGCATCTTTCAAATCATTGGTAATTTTTTCCTGTAACATTTTCTTTTCCTCTGAAAAGGGGACAGCGCCCTTTTTCCTTGCTTTTCAGTTAAAAAAAGGGCGCTGTCCCCTTTTCAGATATCCATCAATCGCCTTAGCTGCCTTTTTCCCGGCGCCTATTGCCGCTATAACTGTCGCGGAGCCTGTTACTATATCCCCGCCCGCGAATACATCTTCAAGATTGGTCCTTCCATCGTCGTCAGTTACTATATTGCCCCTCTTGCCAGTTTTTAAGGATTTTAATGTGCTAATCAGCAAAGGGTTTGGATCATTGCCTATGGCGCAAATAAAGGTGTCTATGTCAATTGTGAATTCAGAATTTTCTATCGGCACTGGCCTACGCCTGCCGCTTTCATCCGGTCGCCCAAGTTTATTCTTTATGCAAATTATTTTTTTTAAAATCGCCTTTTCATCGCCTAACAGTTTTACGGGGTTTGTAAGCAGATGAAAGATAATTCCTTCTTCTCTGGCATGCTCTATCTCTTCAGCCCTGGCAGGCATTTCTGTTTCAGACCTTCTGTAAATTATATAAACCTCTTGCGCGCCCATCCTCATTGCGCAGCGCGCTGAATCCATTGCCACGTTTCCCGCGCCTACAACAGCCACGCGCCTTCCTACATCTACAGGCGTATCATAATCAGGAAACTTATACGCCTTCATAAGATTTATTCTTGTTAAAAATTCATTCGCGGAATATACGCCGTTTAAATCCTCGCCTTCTATTCCCATAAAATTAGGCAGGCCAGCCCCGACCCCGATAAAAAATGCCTTAAACCCTTCTTTCCTTAAATCATCTACTGTCTTTGTCCTGCCTATAATGTAATTTAATTTTAAATCCACGCCTAAGATTTTTATGTTTTCGGTTTCCTGCTTAACAATGCGTTTTGGCAGCCTGAACTCGGGTATGCCGTAGGTAAGCACGCCGCCTGCGGCATGCAAAGATTCAAACATTGTTACATCGTAGCCCATATTTGCCAGATCCGCGGCGCAGGTTAGGCCTGCTGGCCCGGCGCCGATAACGGCAACTTTGGAAAAAGGGGACAGCGCCCTTTTTCCTTGCTTTTCAATTAAAAAAAGGGCGCTGTCCCCTTTTTCCATTTCCCAATCCGCCACAAACCTTTCGAGGTATCCGATGGCAATGGGCTTGCCCTTCTTCATCAGAATGCATTCCTTCTCGCACTGGTCTTCCTGCGGGCATACCCTGCCGCACACAGCAGGTAAATTATTGGTCTTTTTTATTATAGCGATTGAATCCTGATATTTTTTATTCTTAAGCGCCATAATAAATCCGGGTATATCAATATCAGCAGGGCACCCGCTTACGCAAAAAGGCTTTTTGCAATTAAGACAGCGCGACGCCTCTTTTATCGCCTCTTCTTCAGTGAGCCCGTAAGGAACTTCGTTGAAGTTTTTAATCCGCTCTTTCGGGCCCTGCTCCTGCATCATTTTCTTTTTGTGTTCCATTTAGTCATTCTTTTTTGGCACAGATTATCACAGATGAAAAAACGCACGATGATCACAGATATAATATCTGCGATCATCTGTTTCTTCTAATCTGCGATCATCTGTGTAAAATAATCTCATTTTTTATTCAATCCTATTTTACAGTTATAATGTTCTAGCGCCTGCTTCTCCTTATCCACAAACCTACCTTGCCTTTTAATCAGCTCGTCAAAATCAACGAGAAGTCCGTCAAATTCAGGGCCGTCTACACAGGTAAACTTGGATTGAGTGTTATATCTTATCCTGCAGCCGCCGCACATGCCGGTTCCATCTATCATTATTGAGTTTAGAGAAACCAATGTCTTTATTTTATAAGCTAAGGTCATATTAGACACTGCCTTCATCATCACTATCGGGCCTATCGCGTAAACTAAATCATATTTATCCTTACTTAAAAGTTCTTTCAGTATATCCGTGACGAAACCTTTTCTCCCGTATGAACCGTCATCAGTCGCGACAAGCACTTTTAGGCCTGCCTGTTTTAATTCTTCTTCACATATTAAAAACTCTTTAGTCCTTGAGCCGACTATGACTGTAACGTCATTGCAAGCTTCTTTATCTTGCCTGCCGGCAGACAGGTACGCCTTTGCAATGGGATATGCCTCTGCTGTGCCGACGCCTCCGCCTATACAAATAACTTTGCCTATTTTTTCAGATTGCAAAGGATGGCCTAACGGACCCGCGATATCCTGGATGCAATCGCCTTTATTCAAGGCGCATAATTTTTTAGTGCTTACCCCCACAGCCTGGCAGACAACCGTAACCGTACCTTTTCCTTTGTCAAAATCATATATTGTCAGAGGAAATCTTTCGCCTTTCTCATCAACCCTTAAAATTACAAACTGCCCCGGCCTTGCGGCTTTCGCGATATCCAAAGCCTCAAATTCCAAAAGGCATATATCGGAATTTAGCTGCTGTTTTTTTAATATCTTATGCATTATCTTGTCATTCCCGCGAAAGCGGGAATCTCCTAAAATTTCACTTCCATCGCGCGCGGCGGACAGGCCGGAACGCAAAGCTCGCACGCTATGCATTTTGTAGTATCGAAAATAATCTTTTTTGTCTTGGTATCCGTATATAATGCTTCGCTTGGGCATATTGCAACGCATACTCCGCAATGCGTGCAACGCGCATCGTTTCTTTTCACATCTTTCTTTAAGGTTTGAGTCTTTATCCCCTGTTCATGGATAAACTTCAAACCCTTCTCATAATCTTTATCAGAGCCAATAAGCTCGATAACCATAAGCCCTTCTTCATTAGGCATAATCCTCGCCTGCAGGATATTAAACGCGAGATTGTAATCCTTTACCAAATGATAGGTTATGGGCTTGTCGATTAAGTTCGGCGGAAAATGCAGAACTATTCGTTTCTTTTTCATTTCTGCTCCTTGTGTTTTCGCAGATTAGCACAGATTAAAGGATGCGAGATGATCACAGATATAATATCTGCGATCATCTGTGTCCTTTAATCTGCGATCATCTGTGAAATATATTTTAGTTCCCGCTAGTATATATCAAAAACTAAGTAATATCAACTATTTTTATCTTGCCCCAGGCGCCCATGGCGTCTTTAATAATTATCAGGGCGCCTTCAACGCCTTTTATTCCCTTCGCGAGGTTTAAACCGTCATTTATTTCATCTTTTGTCTGGACAATATTGCCGACTGCTGTGGCTGCAGCGTCCGCCAACGCGCAATTTCTTGAATATATGACAGTCGCGTCAGTCCTGCCGAAACTTAAGCTTGGGCCCACTGTCGCGCTGGATGTGCACACGCCGCAGGGTGTATCTTCGCTCTTTATCTCTATGCCTACCTTATTGCTTAAGGGCGATGGCCCCGCGTATATTCCTATTTTACGCGCGGATTTTGAGTTTATATATATATCCCCGCCGTTTTCAACTATAATCTCTTTTGTCATACCTAAAAGCTTCCTGCCCACCGCTTCAGCAACAGCTCCCGCAACAGCTGCCATTGGCCCGACGAGTGCCTTTAGTCCTGCGTCTATCATCTGCTTTACTATCTGCGGCGCTGCTTTATCTAGGGGGACAGGCTCTAAGGTTTCCTTAAAATAAGGATGGGCTCTTATATATTCCTCAATATCAAGGCGCGCCTCTTTTATGGCCTTGATTGCCTCGAGAGTTAAATCTCTGCCTGCGGAAATAAAAAGGTCTGTCTCTGCAACAGCTGCCTTAAATGAAACAAGCCCGCTCGATTTGGACCAGGACCTATAAAATCTTTCGGTCATAAAACTTCGTAAAAATCTTTCTTTACCCAGCCTATTTTACCATCAAATCTTTTTATTTTGCTCCAGGGGCCTTCACTCTTAAGGATCATTATTTTGGATCCCTCGTATAGCTTGAAGTGCGTGGTGGCGTTGTCCAGCGGGCCAAACCTGCAATCTGTTTCCGGAACAAGCATAATAGCCTCTTGGTTGTTGTTTATAACAGATACCTTCCTAATCAGTACTGCAAAACTGCCGATATAGATAATTACCAGGGTCGCTATGATAAAAGTAAAAAATCTGGTTGCCCTCATTCTGAATAAACTAAGCGTGAGCAAAACAAATACAAGTATGTTTACCAAAAGAATCAAAGCGCAAAACCCATCCGCGCTAAAGCGTTCCGGAATTGTATTTACGGCCTTTATAAACCAGGGGGCGGTTTCCTGCATTGATTTATCAACTATTAGAGATTTGGCGTATTCAAGATTTGTGCGCAGGTCTTCGTCGCCCGGGGCAAGGCGTTTTGCGCGTTCATAATTAAGAACCGCCCTGCCGACAGAGCCTATTTTAAAATACGCGTTGCCTAAATTATAATATACATTAGCGCTTTCAAAACCTGCGCCCGCTATATCTTCGTATTCTGCGATTGACTGCTCAAATTTTTCCTGCTGGTATAGCGAATTTGCTTTTATGAATTTGGCATATGCAAAACTTTCGGCTTTTGTGTCTTGGGCGTAAGTTTCGGCCTGCAGCAAAGACAACGCCAGCGCTGCGGCGGCAGCAATTAAAATAAGCTGCTTTATTTTCACCGGCTTTTTGAAACTTTTTTCAATGCTGTCTATGGCAAGCGATACATTTTTAAAAATATCCACCATTTCATTTTTGTCAAACTCCAACGGCACAAAGCGCACTCTATCGCAATCGGAAAAACACTGTTTTAATAGCTTAATTATGTTTTCACTCAGTCTTCCGGATGCCGCTATTTCATCTATTGTCTTGATTGTTATGCCGCCCGCGGGGATATAAAATTTATCTCCTAAATACTGCTGAAGCGCCGTAAAGATCAAAGAATAAAACTGCTCTTTGGTTTTCGGGTTAAGAAACCCCTTGGCCTTGCTTAAATTCTTTTTGGAGTGCTTAAATGCCTTTACATACCTGGCGTAGCCTTCATCCTGCTTGAGCCTGGTTCTGTGTCTGTGAACCAGGAAAATACCCATAAAAATTACAAAAGGCAAAGCCTGAATAACATAAAATAATTTATTATTATAAAAATGCGCTGTTTTTCTGTTTAACTTTCCGATGTTGTCTTTTATATAAACAATGTCTTTTCCCAGATCCTCCTTTAGCGAATAAGCGGCAACTTCACCGGGTATAAGCTGGGGCGTTGGCGCGTTGATTGCGGGTAAAGGCTCTTCGGCCTCGAAAACCTTGATTTGAAAAGGGCCCTGGTATACTTGCCGGTATGTTTTCTCATCCGGATTAAAAAAACTAAAATTTATCCTGTCAATATTTAATGTACCGCTTTTCTCAGGTATTAAGATTTGCGTAAATACCTTGATATCATTTTTTACCTGGACTTCGGGCTGGTAAATCTTAAAACCATCCGCTGTCACAGCCGGGGCAGTAATCATTCCAAGGTTCCCGCTGCCGCTGATTTTCATTGTGAGCGTCAGTACGCTGCCGACCTTTACCTGTTTTGAATCCGGTTCCGCGGTAAAATTAAACTCGCCTACGGCGTTGGAAAAACCAACGGGTCTATCGGTGTCAGGAAAATCCAGCACGCTAATCATCACGGTTGATGAGCTAAACCCTGCGGGGCTTTTAACATACTCGTATCCGGAATCTGTTATAGCTCCCGAAGCGGCCAATGCCTCTTTTTCCTTCCTGGTTAAAAGATTACATTTTACTTCCGCGGGCCCCAACGCAAACTCACCGCTTTTCATCGGGAATATAGTGCTTTTAAAAACTAAGACGTCATGAATCTCTCCGCCCACGGTCTGCTGTATTCTCTCTGGCTCAGAGAACTTGCCTATTGAAATATTACTGTGCTGTAAAATAGGATATTCTACGTCTGTCAAGGAAATCTTCTTTTTATCTACATAGAGCCTTACTTCTATGCCTACCTGCTGGTTTAAGTAAAGATCTGTTTTCTCTGGTATTATTCGCACGAGAACGCCTTCTTGCAAAGCCTTAGCCGGCGTCTTTTTCTGAGAAGCCGCCTGCGTAGTATCCGGCTGCAATGGCGGCAGGACTTCTATATTTAAGGCCGCCGTCTTGAAGGTTCGTCCGTCTATCTCAAACGTCATCGGCTCAATCATGAACCGGCCTTCTGCTTTCGCAATAAGCGCATACCTGTGTTTTACTGCCTTAACCGGCAGGTAATTTTGTTTTTCCACTATCCTCAAGGAATTCAGGTGCCTTGAATCAAAACCTTTTATCTGTGGCAGCTGAGGCGCCTGTATGTTTTCTAATTCATAAAAAATGATACTCAAAATACTGCTTTCATAGACGCGGATTCTATCCTTATCCAGGAGCGCTTTACAGTTTTCGTCCTGCGCCTGGGCTGCGGTTGACAATGATAATACTAACAACAGAGGAATCCATGCTTGTTTAAAATTTTTCATTTTTAATTGCAATTTTGAATTTTGCATTTTTAATTTTGACTTATAACTATCTTACCAATTTTTCAGGACTTTTGCACGAAAATATTTCCGCTCCTGCTCTTTTTTATTCTCGAGATATGCCCTTTGGTTCTTTTGATAATTCTCCAGTATCTTATACGCCTGCTCTTTGGCTAAGGCAGGGCTTTCATCTTCAACCGGCCTTGAAATGCCCTTTTGCCGCATTCCTTCCTCAAAAGGCACCAAATCTGCTTTCGCCCCTTCATCCTGTAACGGATCTTCCGATAAAAATTTGCCTGTGGGTTTTTTTGCAACGCTGTCTTTTTGCTTGCTTTCGAATGTAGCTGCCTGTGGTTCCGGTTGAAGGCCCTGTTGTTGTTGGGCCTTCTGCGGCTGGGGGCCTTGTTGGTTTTGTTGCTGGTTGTCTAAATCCTGCTTCTGTTTTTGCTGTTGTTGCTCGAGGTCCTGTTTTTGCTGGGATTGTTGT
>JAZDPX010000028.1:0-22022 GCA_043797125.1 Candidatus Omnitrophota bacterium | reverse complement strand
TTTTCTTAGATAGGCATTTCCACGGTTATTGTAGGCCTTGGGACGCTTAGGATCGATTTCTATTGCTTTATTGTAATCAGATAGAGCCTGGTCGAAATTGCCTTTTCTTGAATAGGCATTTCCGCGGTTATTGTAGGCCTTGGGATACTTAGGATCAATTTCTATCGCTATATTGTAATCGGATAGGGCCTGGTCGATATTGCCTTTATTTTCATAGGCATTTCCACGGTTATTAAACGGCCTTGCCTTATTAGGGGATTTAAGGACCGTATCGTTCCATAATGTAAATTCATCTTTCCATATAAAGTTTCTGTTATAAGTGAGTATTGAATAAAAGATAACCGCGATAGACAGTATTGCGATTACCGGTTTTATCCCCTTATTTTCAAAGATGCAATAAATCGCGCTTACCAAAAAAACCGCGAAACCTGCCATCGGCAAATAAAGCCTATGCTCGAAAATTACATCTTGAATCGGAATGATGCTTGATTCCGGCAAAAGAGTTAAGAAAAAGAAGAAGATGCCGAACGAGATGAGCCTGTGCCTGCGAAATATCTTTACGGCGGTTATCAGGATAACGGCTAAGAGGCTAAGACTAGATAGGGTTGGCATATCGAATAATGTCTTTGATACGGACTAATCGTAATCCAGATTCTGGTTTACGGGAACCAACAGAAGCTTTATATATGTGACAATAACCCTGAATTGAGTTAAAAGATAGTTCAGCGGAAGGATGCCCGGGCCCGGTTCGCGCATCAGCCGCATCTTGTGAAAATCCACAGATTTTGTTGCCGCCATTGTGACAGGAATAATTAGCAGTGCGGCAAAAAACGGTATAACGGGTTTCCAGTCAGTAACCCTGCCTCTGAAAAAAAATAATTCGGACAGCAATATCATAAGGGGGAGCGTTATTGTCATCTCTTTTGAAAACATAGCCGTCACAAGGGCGATGAATGAAAGGGCATAATAAAAAAACCGTATGCGTGATTTATCTTTTTCGTATTGCGATAATCGGGATTTGATATAAAAAGCAAGCGATAAGATATATAATAGCGCGGCAAGCGATGCTGTCCTCTGGATTATATAAGTAACTGCCTGGGTCTGGATAGGGTGCGATACGAATATAAGGCCTGTAAATAACGCTATTGTATCGGAGTGGGCGGATATCTTATTATCTCTAAGCGCCGGCGTTTGTAATATGATGGCGGCAAGCCACCATATTGTTATGGCGCTAGATAGATGAATAAAAAGGTTGAAGATATGATAGCCAAGGACATTGAACCGGCCTAAATGATAGTTAAAGGATATTGATAGATAGGTAATGAAGCGGGTCGGGAAGAAATTCCATATGGCCTTTAAATCGGAGATATTTCTTATTGCAAAATTATCGTATATATTAACTTCGTCATCGAATTGAAATGGGCTATGGAACGTGTTGGAATATATTACAGTCCCTGTGACAATAAGCAGGGCTATAGCCAGGATGCTGAAATAATTTGTCTTCGGGTAGAATAGAGCCGGGGCCATCTATTTATCCTTTTAATGTTTAAGCAGATTATTGCTTAGAAAATTTTAAGCAGCGAATCCGTCCGCGGCGCTAAAGACAGGGCACCTTCTTCATGGCTTCTTTTATATATTCCAGCCCCTTATCTATCTCGGCTTCATCAAGGGCATAGCTCAACCTGATATGATCGGGAGCCCCGAACCATTCTCCCAAATAAAATATTACTTTATAATCAATAAAAAGCGTCGTAAGAAATTCCCGCGCGTTTTTGCACTTGGGCAGTATATAAAAGGCTCCTTCCGGCTTCCATAACTCAAACCCCAAATCGCAAAATCCTTTATATATCTTGTCTCTGCGTTTACGCCAGATATTCTTCTGGTCAATTATATACTGTTGCGGCGCTGCCATAGCCCTTAAAGCCATATCCTGCCCGACAAGATTTGTGTTCATTGATGTGTGGGTCTTCAGTTCAATGACATCGTTGACCACCTTTTTGTCGGCGCTCCATAAATACCCGACCCTGACTCCGCACATAGCATAGGTCTTGGAGAACGAATTTACGGTGATTACATGATCTCCTTTAATGTGATAATTCTCTCTCTCGTATATGAGGTCCTTATACACTTCGTCTGAAACAACATAGACTCCGAGCTTGGCGGTTATCTTTTCTATCTCTTTAAGCGTTTCGATTAATTCTACCCGGCCCGTGGGGTTTGACGGTGAATTTATCAGGACGGCCTTGCAACCCTTTATCTTGCTTTTAAAATCGTCGATGTCTATCCTGCCTTCAACGAGGTTTGTGAATACGGGTTCCATGCCGGCCAGCTTGACAAGCGGAAGATAGGAATAATAATAAGGTTTAGGCAGAAGCACTTTTCCCTTGCCCCATGCGCGAAAGATAAGATCAATGGCCTCAGAAGCGCCGTTTGTTATGACAAAATTTTCAGCAGTTGAGTCGGGATATTCCTTAGACAATTTCTCCCTCAAGGGGTGCTCTCCCTGTATTAAGCCGTATCTTAGGTCTTTACGTATATCTATTCCTTCTATGGCCTCTTTAGGCGGAGGAAGATCAGGCTGTCCTGACCCGAAACTTATAACACCCTTTCCCTGCTTGCCGATAAAAACCGCCGGACTAGTAAGGTCCATCTCGCGCGATGTCATTTATTACACCTTATCTTTTCTTGCTGCCTGCTCATTGTTTTATATAAAATTCATAGGGGTCCTCTCACATTTCAAGAGGGAACGCTTATTTTTAGTTACAGGTATGTATTATAGCTTAATTACGTGCGGAAACAAGCGAATTTTGTTATCTATAGAGGACATTTCTTGTTTCGTAAAAATGTTAATAACGCTTGGATAATATCCATCGGGCTCGGCGGACATCCTTGAATATGCAAAACTACCGGTAAGATATCTTTTACCGCGGATTCCACATAATAAGACTCTTTAAATAAACCGCCGTTTAAAGCGCAGTCGCCGCAGGTAATCACAAATTTAGGCTCCGGCATGGCTTCATAAGTCTTTTTTAGGGCAATGAGCATATTCCTGGAAACAGGCCCGGTCACTAAAAGGCAATCCGCGTGCCTGGGCGATGCCACAAAGTTTATGCCGAATCTTTGCAAATCATATATGGGGTTATTCGCCGAGATAATCTCGGATTCGCAAGCGCCGCATGATCCGGTATCAACTTCACGGATATGCAAAGATCTGGCAAACTTCTTTAAGATTAGCGATTTTAATTCGCTGCCGCCTGATTCAATCCGGCCTAGCAACTTCGGCTCAATATTCCGTGTCACCACGCCTTTTAAAATCCTGGCCTTTAATATATGTATCATAGGTCGTTTCCTGAATATGATAAATCAAAACTTTTATTGCATAAGGGAAAATCCGGGATAATATTGCCGAGCACAGCGAAAGACAACCCCTGCCAATTAAGAAAAGACGGATCTACTATCTTACACCTTTCAATTAAGCCCTCGGGGCCTGTTTCCAGCCAGCACAGAACCGGGCCGCGCCAGCCTTCCGCAAAACCCAGGCCGCTGCCTTCCTTTATCTGGGGGATTATCCTTAATTGCCCTGATTCGGTGAGCTTGCCTGCAAACACTTCTACCAGGCGGACTGATTCTTCAAATTCCGAGATTCTTACTCGCAACCTTGCCAAGACATCCCCTGATTCCTGGGTCGCCATCTTAAACTTAACCTGGCTGTATACGCCGGGGAAATATTTCCTTAAGTCCGCAGGGATGCCTGAGGCGCGAGCGGCCAAACCGGCTACGCCCAAATCTTCGGCGGTCTTTCTGCGTAAAACTCCCGTGGCATCGACCCTGTCCATAAAAGACACGCTGGAATACAGCATCTTAACTAACTCATTAAAATCCTGTTTTACGCGCTTAAGAGAATCGAAAAGAATTTGTTTTTTGGTTTCGTCAATATCTGTTAAAACCCCGCCTACGGTATTAATGTTTTTAAGATATCTATTGCCGGCAAGCCCGGCATTTAATTGAAGGATCGCCTCTTTAATAATAGAGGCGTATGCGCAAGGGAAACTAAAACCCACATCCACCGCAATCCCGCCTATATCATTTACATGGTTATACATCCGCTCAAGCTCTAAAAAAATCGCCCTTAAAATACTCACCCTGGCAGGAACCGTCAGCCCGGAAATCTTCTCTGCCGCCTGTGTAAAAGCGAGGCTATGCGCGAAACTCGAATCACCGGAAACGCGTTCGGATAAACTGACTGCGCCGGTATAAAGCTTGCCCTCAAAAAGCTTTTCCACTCCCCTGTGGGTGAACCCCAGCCGCAGCTCCAGGTTTATAATCGGCTCACCGGCAACGCTAAAACGAAAATGCCCCGGGCCAATTATTCCGGCATGCACCGGGCCGACCGGCACCTCAAATATCCCCTCTCCCTCAACTCTGGCAAATTTATAATCGCTTAAGTTTCCTGCCTGCGCCGCGTTAAAATCCTTTCGCAGGGGATAATTCCCTTCCGGCCAAACCTCGTCGTGCAGCCTTAACCGCCTTAAATCCGGATTATCTTTAGGCTCTATCCCGAACATCTCCTTAATCTCTCTTTCAAAAAGGCTGGCTGAGTGCATGCTCCTGGCAAGGGTGGCAAAAGAAGGATTCTCATGCGCGATATCCGCGCTGACAATAATCCACCTGCTGTTCTTAAAATCCGCGAATACACAGCGCAGGACAAAGCTCTGCCTTTGCTTACGCTCATCGCAGGCAAAAAGCATCATTACCGGCGAAGGAAGGATCTTATGCAGCGCGTGGCAGGCGTCTTTAAAATCTTTCTGCCCGGCCTGAATCGCGATTTCATCCGCGTAAGGCTGCATGACGGAAAGCGGCGTAAAATCCGGGAGAACCTTTTTTATCCTTGCAACAATCTCTGCGCCAGCCATAATAAATCCTTATACTTAAATATTAACGCGACACCCGCGCCGCAAATCAAAAAAAACAGGAATAAAAACGCTGCCTTGCCGCTTAACGGCTCGGCCTGAATCGCCGCGCCTTTTGGAAGATTACCGAAAAGCATTTTCCCGAAATGAAAAATAAACGCCCCGAAAATAATCCCCAAGGACAATAATAATAAAGCCGCGATAAAATAAGAACCGTTAGCAAAAGCGGCCATAATGATCATAATCTCGCTGATAAATACGGAAAAAGGCGGAAAACCGCAAAGCGCGAAAACTCCAAGAAGAACCATAATACCGGTAAACGGCATCGCCTTAATCACGCCTCTGATTGTGTTCATATTATGCTTTTTGTAAGCGCTGACTATGTTGCCCGCGCCGAAAAACATAAGCGACTTGGTTACCGCGTGATTGAAAATATGCAGAATAGCTCCGCTAACGGCTAAGGGCGAGCCCAGGCCGAAACCAAGAGAAATTATTCCGATGTGTTCGATGCTGCTGTAAGCAAGAAGCCGCTTTAAATCTTTCTGCACCAGAATAAAACCGCTTGAGATAACCAATGATATCGCGCCGAATAAAATCATCAAATGCGCGAAATACGCGGACTCTCCGCTCTTAATTAAGATTATGCCGAATCTTAAAATGGCGTAAAAGGCTGTTTTAAGCAGCACTCCGGAAAGAAGCGCGCTTATCGGAGCTACTGCCTGGCTATGAGCGTCGGGCAGCCATGTGTGCATGGGCGCAAGGCCCGCCTTAGTCCCATAACCGACCAGAATAAAAATAAAGGCAATCTTCAGAACATTTTTATCCGCTATCCGCGCCGCAGACACCATATCAGACCAATTCAAGCTTGCGCTTAAGCCGGAGATTGAAAACGCGTGAGAAAACAGTATGGTTCCCAAAAGCGCGAAGATTATGCCCGCAGAACAAATAATTATATATTTCCAGGCCGCCTCAACCGATTCTTTGGAGTTGTAAAATCCTACGAGAAAAGCCGATACAAGAGTGGTCATTTCAATCGCCACCCAAAGCACGCTTAAATTATCTACCGCCAAAACGAAAAACATGGAAAAACAAAACAGGTTAAAAAGTATGTAATAAAGCCTTGCCTTTCTTTCGGAAATTATCTTTTGCTCTATGTCCTTTCTGATATAAGCTATGGAGTAAAGCGCCGCGGCAAAAGCGACTACCGAGGTAACCACAATAAAAACCGAGCTTAACAGATCCGCATAAATAAAATCAAAAAATGCCCTGATATGCCCTGTAAATACGATTTCTTTGAATAGCGCGATGCTCGCGCACAAAACCGTAAAATACCCTAAACAATTAATAACCCCGAAAACGCGCTCTCTTTTAACAATGAGCGCCCCCGCCGCAAGCAGAAACGGCATCCCTAAAATAATAAATATAGCCACTACGTTTTATCCTCTCAAGCGCGAAAGCTTGTTTACGTCGATATGAGTAAAAAGCTTGTTTATTCTGAAAACAAAAATTCCCATAATAACCACGCTGACAAAAACATCAAAAAATATAGCGATTTCCGCGAAAAAGGGCATTCTCCCGGAAATCGAAGAACTTAAAAGAAAAATTCCGTTTTCCATAACCAGAATGCCAACCACCTGCGTAAACGCCTTCATGCGCGATATCATCAGGAAGGCTCCGATAGAGATCACGGAAAATGCCACGGTCACCGCCACCGACTCCAATGACCCCTGGCTAAACCCCAAATTCACGGAAAGCGCCCAGGAGCAATACGTAAGAATAAGCGCCAAAATTAACGACAGTTGAGAATTCACAAAAAGCCCCAGGCTCTCATCCACTTTTATCTTTTTTGCCGCCAGATTCAAAAAATATGGAATCAAAAATACTTTTAGCAGGATGATCATGGCGGAAACCACATATAGCTCAAGCTGCTTCTTATTCCGCGCGGCCAGCAGCATCACCAGAAAAAGAAGCAGCGACTGATAACGGAAACCCCGTATCAAGGCGGGCATTCTTTTGACGATAACCATCAGATATGTCGAAGCCAAAAGTAAGAATAAAATTATCCCCTGCATCCTAAACTCCTAAAATCGCGCACACGGTCGCGATAACCCCTAGCACAAAAGCAAACCCCAGATAATCCGCCACCCTGAATAACCGCATCTTTGCGACGGTTATCTCAACCAACGCAACTATAATAACAATGGCGCCTATCCTGGTGAGGCACCAAAGAAACCAGAAAATTATTTGCGCAGGATCACCGGCCGGCAGGCCTATCGGAAAGATAAGCTGGGCAATCAAAAAAAAGAAGATCATTTGTTTGATATAGGAAGCCATTTCAATTAACGCAAGCGGGCGGCCTGAATATTCCAAAACCATTGCCTCGTGCACCATGGTCAATTCCAGGTGCGTCTCCTGATTATCAACCGGGACGCGGGATGTTTCCGCGATAGTTATCAAAAATAAAGCCAGTGCCGCGGCAACGCAAGAAACAGAAACAACGTGCGTGCCGCTAAACGCCTGAATATCCGTCGAGCCGAATTGCAGGGATACGGCGAATATCACCATACAAAGCGCCGGCTCAACAAGGCTTGAAATAAACATCTCCCTGGATGAGCCCATGCCGCCGAAAGAACTTCCGGTATCCAGGGCGGCAAGCGCCAGGAAAAAGCGCCCCAGCGCGAAAATAAATACAAGGATAAGGAAATCACCTATTCTGTGCGCGGAAGGTGTAAAAATAAACGCAGGAATAAGTATTGCCGCGCAAAGAGCCGAAGATAAAACCACAAAAGGAGCAGCCCGGAATATCCAGGACGCGGTTTCCGAGGATACTTCATCCTTAGCAAACAGCTTGGCTAAATTATAATACGGCTGCAGGACACTCTGCCCCTTGCGCATCCTGAGGTTGTTTTTTATCTTCGTTATCAGGCCGCTTAGAAGCGGGGCGATCAGAATAAATAATATCACCTGTAATATAATCATCAGAATTGCCTCATAAATATAAGCAACAATAACAAGGTGACAAAAATATAGCTTAAATAAACATGAATGCTGCCCGGCTGCATTCTGCGCATAGACCTGGCTGTCTTAAACACCAAAACAAGCGCCGGATCATAGATGTATTTCTTAAAAATCTTGGTGGTGTGGGTTTCGTAGGTGAAAGATTTAACATGATAAAATGATTCTCTGATCTTCTGGGTCTTGCGGTAAGGCAAGAGAAAGAAACTAAAGGCTACCCTGAATGGTTTGGAAAAAGCGGTCGCGGTGTATTCATTGCGCGAGTCAAGTTTGTAATAGCCGCAATCCCAGGTTTTGTAAATTACCCGCTTGGCTTTGCCGAATGCGGCATAAACCGCGAAACCCGCGATTACAAAAATAAGCAGCCACAACGCCAATAAAGGCGCGGAAAGGTAAATGCCTTTTGCTGCCTGCGGGGCGAGAGTCAGGTTATTTATGGAAAAACTCATGCTGTTAATATCGACACCCAAAGCGCCGCCTGAAATCCTCGCCAGCAATTTTACGGCCGGCGCCGCGGCTATGCCGAAAACTACGGTGAGAAGCGCCAAAAACAACATCCCGGCTCTCATGGACAAAGAAACCTCTTTCGCGTTCGCGGCGTAATGGCTCCTGGCTTGGGCAAGAAAAGTTATGCCAAAGGCTTTTACAAAACACGCGGCAGCTAAACCACTTGTTAAGGCCAACATCGCGGCGCAAACGCCTAAGAAAAGCTTGCTCCCTCCTATTACGTCAAGCGCTCCCAGAAAAAATGCCTGCAGCGTCAACCACTCGCTGACAAAACCATTAAGCGGCGGCAAAGCTGAGATGGCCATAGCGCCTATTAAGAAGTATGCCGCCGTCTGCGGCATCTTTTTAATCAGGCCGCCTAATTTTTCGATATCGCGCGTTCCCGTAGCTTTGTAAACACTGCCGGCGCATAAAAACAACAGCCCTTTAAAAATGGCGTGGTTTATTAAATGATATAACCCGGCAATTAAAGAAAAGACAGCCATGTAAGATAGGCCCAGGCCGGTAAAAAACATCGCTAATCCCACCCCTAATAAGATAATCCCGATATTTTCCACGCTGTGATAGGCAAGCAGCCTTTTAATATCATGCTCCATAAGCGCGTAGATGACGCCCACAAGGCAAGAAATCACCGCAAGGATCAAAACCAAGATTCCCCACCAGGAAGAATTTACGCCGAGAATGAATATCACAAAACGGATAATCCCGTAAATGGCCGTCTTTATCATTACCCCGGACATGACGCTTGAGATGTGGCTTGGCGCCTGCGGATGGGCATAAGGCAGCCAGATATGTAACGGCGCTATACCGGCCTTAGTCCCAAAACCAACCAAAAATAACAAAAATACGATATCCTTAACGCGGGAAGGCATTGCCCGGCAGGCGCTCTTTATGGCAAAGAAATCGAAAGAATGGGCATAGTTATGTAAAATCATGAACGCAGCGATGATAAAGGCGGTGCCGATGTGAGTCATTACAATGTAAATCATGCCTGCCTGGATGGATTTTGAGTGTTTTGTATCAAAAACAACCAGAAAATAGGAAACCAAAGACATGATCTCCCAGAAGATGAGAAATGCCAGGCAATTACTCACGCTTACCACTAAAGCCATGGATAATACAAATCCGGAAAACAAAATCCAGGCAAGCAGCGTTTTACGGGGTGAATATTCGCCCTTCAGGTAGCCAAATGAAAAAATGGCCGCGGGCAGAGAAATAATAGAAATGACAAAAAGAAAAAATAAAGAAAGCGGATCAAACAAAAAAAACTTATTGAGTAAATGACTGACCATTTTAATCCATAGCCGCCATATAAAAAGAGAAACCTTTATCAGCTAATTACTAATAAAGGTTTCTCTTTATTGTTAATCCAGACCCACCTTTAAACTCGGAACTACCGTGACATTATTGTAATTTTATTATAGCATTTGTTCGACAAATATCAAGTTAATTCTGGCCCTTTTTCTATCTGGAGAATGAGAGTGGGGTGGGAGTGCGGCCCAATTTATTTCCTTAATCTTGCCCAATATTCCTGCAAAAACAAAAAAGCCTCAGCCATTGTCTTTTTTGCAACGCCGCAATCTTCCGCCAATTGCCCATAGCTATCTTCCATTGTTTTAGGAGGTATTTCTAAGGCTTGGGGAATGCCATGAGTATCGCGCCGTTTAAATGTCGCTTTTACCGCGGATAGCACCAATTTTCTGTCGGGTAAACCTTGTTCAATAAGAAGGACCAAATCAACCAGATCTCTCATACGCGAAAACGGCCGCTTATCTCGCGGGTACGAATATGCGTGTATCTTTTCCGCAAAATGTTGTTCGATTGGCAACATCGCGACATATGCAGGCTCTATTCCGGCAAACCGTAACACATCTTCGCCCTTTTTCCATTCGGCTTCGGAGATAACCGCGTCGCCTATACCGACATCAATATGGAATTTTGTAAAAACTCTATTGGCGACTCTCGCCTCGACAGGATAACGCCATCCGCCGTATATAGCCTGATTAAACTCTTTCAACGGCACACCAATATAAAAAATAAACCAGTCTGACATGTCTTTCTTTGCTTCGGCTTGGAGCAAAGAGCGAATAATATTTTGATCGGCATCATCAATATGGGGAATCGAAAAGTCGACATCTTTCGTCGTTCTCGCGATATTATGAAACCGGAATTCAAGAGCATAGCCGCCTTTCAGCAACCATTGCGGCTTAGGGCCGCTTCGGTTAAATAAACGCGCGAGAAAACGATCAAACGTAATTCGCCTGCGCAAGCGGTCTAGAGGAACGGATTGTTCGCGCGCTATGTTCTTAATCCTATCCTCAAGGGCTCGCCGGAAGGCGTTTGCGTTTTCATACTTCTTCGAGTTGATTACCATAATTACTTTACCCGGTTGCCGTTTTCATATTTTTTAAAATCAGCATTACTTTTCCTTTGGCCTTTTCCGACATTTCGGCGCTTACGATATCGATGATCCGAAGCATCCCCTTGTCGCAAGCTTCCTTGATTGCTTGTTGAAGATAATCAATACTCAGATTAGCTTCTGCCGAATCAATAATCGTGCGGAGGGGTTTTGTGACAAAAAATCCTTCTCGCTGTTCCTTTTCATTCACCGATACCATGCCTTTGTGAATAACGCATCCTTTTGGAGCCTTCTTCCTAAATCCCGAAGGAACGGTAAAGTGAATTTTAGAAGGCATAACATCACTAAGCCCATGTATGGAAAGTGCCGAATCGTGTGAAATAACAGCTTGCGACTTATCCTTGCGATTCCTGCTCCAGAGAGACCACCTGACATAATCTTCATCCTGTGAGTTTGGAAATTGCGCGAGCCGAAAAACACCCCGGCCAATCTCAAGCCACTGACCGCTCTGTTTATAATGCGAGTGCATACGGTAAGAAAAACCGGCGCGAACCGCTTGCTTAGCAGTAAAATAGCCTTGCTGAAGAGAGGCTATTTCAAATAGTTTCTGTTTTTTTGTATTTTCCATATTAAATACTCCTAACTCTATATGTAATAAATATACCCATTCCTACGCCTTTGTCAAGCACTTTTATTACGTTATATGTAATATTTATGCAGAAATCAAGTTAGTAGTCAGTTTGTGAATTGCGTACGCTAAAGCCTGGTAGGGCACAAAAAAGAGACACGGACTTTTCTCGCCTTTCTGCCAAGGTGTAAGCGAGAAAAGTTTTAAGATGCCGTCGAAAGCGGCATGTTAAAAGTGTCTCTTAGCGAAGTAAGTCTTTGACCGTCCATGGCAAAGACTTACGAAGCGGTTTTGTGCCATATGAGCGAATGCAGGCCGGCTTAAAGCGGCATTAGAGGCAGATGCAGAAAGATGCGGCAAGCCCGCCTTAGGGCGCGAGGCAAGCACAAAAGGCAGCGCGAACCGTTAATGAAATTAACGGCTTTATGATGCCGATACTTCGGCATGATAAAGGCGCTGCCTAATGAAGCCCTTGACATTTCTGATGTCAAGGGCGAATGATTTGTGCCGGTATTGAAGGTGGTAGGTTAGAGAAATGGGGTTTGCTGTAATAATCGGGAAAAACCTGCAATGTAAAACAAAGGTTAAGAAAGCAACATATCGAGTTTAGGTAGCTGCACTACAGGTGCGGCGTTCAGCCGCACTGACATTAAAGGAGTTTGTAGGTGTTTCAGGGCGAAGGAGTTTGGTAGGGTGCTTGTAAAGATTTTAAGGGGCGTAGAGGACTTGCACAAGAAGTTGTAGGATTGGGCAAAGGGGCGTGACCTGACCCGCCCAAGCGGGGAGATATTAGGTGCGCCGTCCAGGCGCACCGACACTAATGCGCCGCCCAAGCGGCGCAAACACTAAGCGCGCCGTTCAGGCGCGCTACCATTGAAGGCGCTGCCCCAGCAGCGCCGACACCTTATCAATAAAATTTTAACAAAAGCCAGCCCTGTTTTTCTCCGACTCAACGCTTCAGAGCCGAGTGACAGCGACTGGCTCTTTAAAAAAATAGAAGTGTACCCCTTTTATTATGGCTTATTGTTTATTAGACAGAGCCTTTTACATTTTTCTGTATTCTTCAACAAAATTTAAAACAGTTTGCTCTATTTGCGTGTCCGGTCTAATGCGATATAGCACTTCGGAAAGAAGATCATTTCTATTTTTAATGCCTTCGTGTATTGTAAACCTTTTAAAGTTTTTCTTTAGACCCTCCCGTGGAATTAAGTGGTAAGCATGGATTTTTTTGAGGCCTAGTAGCGATATATCGTCGTCAACTATTTTTTCTATTTCGTCAAATCGGATTTCATATTTTCGGGTTGGATATCTATATAATTGAGTTACACTATCTTTAGTTAAAACGATTCTAAAAAAATGCAATTCTATAACAGCGACCAAGCAACCTATGCCGCATATAATAGAGAGCGCAAACAAAAAATACAATTTTCCGCTCAGAGAGAAAGGAACGGCTATTGCACTTAATAAGAAAGCACTTAAAAAAACCATTTTTGTAAATGTTCGTACTTTGTAATTTTTATTAATTAATTTTCTTTCATCCATGCGTACAACCTTTGCTTTCCGATTTCTACAGCAACGGATACTGCCCCGGCAATTACAACACCACCCGCAGTACCAGCTGGAGTAGCACTGCCATATACGCCTGACACAATAGTGGCAACTGCACCCGCTACTTGATAAGCGCCCATACCCCATCTTTCAGCTGCGCTTAAATTCTTATCTCTTGAAGTTTTTATAACATCATAAGTTGTTAATCCAACTTTGAGGCAGGTAAACGCTCTACCTGCATACTTTAAAGGCTTAACAGTTCTTACTACGGTATCTGTAAGGGGGTAACCTTCCATAGCAGCAACGCCTGGTGCCACTTTTACCAATGTTGTCATTCCCGGTGCATAAGTTGAGACAATCTTACCTAGAGACCCCTTTAAAAAAGCAGCGCCAATATCTACATTATCCAAATTTATCCCAGGCGACAGCTCTGCACCAGAGGGCGTAGCTACTAACGGCGCGGCAGTGGACATCTCAACAGAGCTTGTTAGGCCTATGCCTGACATAGCAACATTTGACGCAGAAAAAGTGTCAAATGTTCCAATAACGGTTGGTGCAGAAGCCTGGCTAGAAGCAGGAGTAAGGCCAACCCTAGAATCCATATTCCCCAAGTAACTGCTGGCATAGTCATTTGCGTATGGGTTTGCATATACAGGCATCAAGTCGTCATACGCAGATGTTTGAGGCCCGCCTGAGCCGCTTGGAGCGCCTTCACCAAATTCTACGCTACCGCCAGTGCCTACATAACCTATATCTACATTATGCCTATAGCACCACCTGTCAAACTTATCCATGGTTCTATTAAACCAATCACCTGCCTGTTTAAAGATATTCTTATGTCCGGTCGGATCAGTGTAATTTATCGGATTATTATCGCAATAGCTGTAGCGGTTGAAGCTCTGCGGATTTCCCGGCTCGGGCACAATCGTATCGGCTTGAGTAAATCTCCCCAACTCAGGATCGTAATACCTCGCGCCATAGTAATATAGGCCGGTAGTACAGTCGATAAACGCGGTTGTAATAACAATTTTGTGCTTGAGAATGAGCGACCTACAGGAAAGTTCCTGGGAATGGACCTGTAGGTTTTTTGCTTAATTTTTACAGACTGCTGCCTTTAAAATCAAGGCGGTAGTAATTTATTAGCTTAATCTTTTACTTCCCAGTGCCCGCCTTTGTCAGGACCAACTCTTCGCAGTAATTTTTCTTTCTTCAATTTGTTTAAATTAAACTTAATTCCTGCCTCACTTAAACCAATAGCCTTTGCAAGCTCTGTCCTCGTTATATCAGGATTTTGGCGTATCAGGTCAAGTATTTTCTGGGTAGTTTTCTGGGTAGTTTTCTGGGTAGTTTTTCCCACAATAGGCTTCAATGAATATTCCGGGTTACGGTAGAATATGGCGTGAAAAAAAGTATCCGAAGTAAACTCTGGTTCTTTTAATTTTGCCTCAAGCATCAGCCTCTTCATCTTCTTAATGCCGGTGCCCATTTTTTCAACCTTGCCCATCCTGTGGAATAAATCCGCTATAATAGGGTTACGCCTGACGGATTCCTTCCCAAAATTTGCTTTGGTGATACCGGCCGGCAGGCCTCCGGGATTTACAATCTCAACCCTGTCATCAAAAACATTCACGTAAATACTCGTTCCTCTCATACTGTAATCGCGGTGGACAAGCGCATTTACTAAGGCCTCGCGTAGAGCATCCAGCGGCAGTTCATAAATATCATGACGCGTCAACTCATGTATCTCGCTGCGCACGTTAAGCTGCCTCTTGACAAAAGCCATAGCTTCGTTAAGCTGGGTTAATAAGTCATCGCGCACATCTTTGCGGTCATAGATATGCATTTTATCTACGCCTTTAAATGCCGCAAGAATTGATTCTGAGTGCGGGATAAAACGGTGGATATCTGCGGCAAACATTAAGACACCGGCATTATTGATCCTAGCATCCTTGTAGATGCCCAGGCTGGAAAGAAAAGATGGCAGGTTGCTCTTATTTACTTTAAACGAAACCTCAGCCTCTTTAAGGAAGGCCTTCGCTTTGGCCAGCGAAACTTCCTCAAAGGCAAAGTCCTTGCAAGGCAGGCTTTCAAAAAATACGTTGGTAGTCTCCCTGAACATGGTGCGCACTTCATTTTGCGCCATTTTCTGGGTTACGGCATCAAGACGGCGAAAATATCCTGTGGAACAACTGTAAGGTTTTTCCGCCCCTTCGTCGACTTCAATAACAACGACTTTATCAATATGCGATATTTTCTTTAGGTTAATGCGAGGTTCGCAGTTTCTAGCAAGGGCGATGATATCGCCTTTTAATTTATTGGTGAGAGTTTCGCCGGTGATTTTGCCTTGGTCATTAACGCCAAGCAGGATATGCCCGCCTTTTGCATTAGCAAGAGCAACAATATCTTCAGCGATTCTTGAAGTGTATTTTTCCTTAAATTCTACGGTAAGGCCTTCGCCTTCTGTGACGAGCAGCTTTAATTCTTCAAGTTTCATTGCGATACTTATTTTACCATGCGGGGTTATCATAAAAAAGGAAAAAACGCCTTGGGTGTTGTCTACAAAGAAAATGTTAAGCTTTTAGCAAAATGGGGTTAGACTCATTTATTTAACTTAACTTTTTCCTGAAAAAATCACTCTGACCCCTATTTTTACTTTCAAAAGCATGCGGGCAGGAATTTGCTTGGTTTCAACATACAGAGTTTTTATTGCCGCAAGTAAGCAGTAGTGGCTATGCTCACGCAGGTTCTTCGCGTAAAGAAGAGCTCTTGCGCTATGAAACATTGAGTAATAAATCTGTACAATAGCCCACTTATAGTCGCCTTCTTCATAGGTTTTTCGGGCTCTTTCTAAATCAGTTTGAGCAGTCTCTATCTCTTTAGGAGCTAAGGCAGAACCTCTCGAAAATGGTTTGATTTTACCGCGCTTAACACAATCATCGTATTCTCTGCTCACTCTTTCTCCTCCCACAGCGCTATACCGCGGTCGATCTCGTGCATAAAAACCTTTTCGTTGCCTTTAAACTCGGCAAGTTCGGATGAGGTTTTAATAACAGCCTGGATTTTTTGCCTAATCTTTATAGCCGACACAGCCTCTTTCGCCGCTATGGGGTCTTTTGCAATGATAAAGAGATCTATATCGCTTGACAGGTCGTTTTCTCCTCTGGCGTAGCTTCCATACAGGATAATTTTGCGGGAAAACGGCTTAAGCTTCAATACAATGGTCCTGAGCGCCAATACATTCTTTAATACCTTAAACTGCCTGATGGCTGAATCATTGTAGATTATGGAATATGAGAAAAAACGTCCTCTTTTGGTAACACATGCAAGCTTCTGTTTTATTAGCTCTTTAAGGGCAAGGTATACCCCGCCCCGGCTTATGCCAGTAGCCTTGGCTATTTCCGTACCTAAAAACTCATTGCCGGGCTTATCTGCAAGGCATGACAAAACTTTTAATGAATTAGTAGCGTTGAATATGTCTGGTTTTAAGCTTTTATTTGAGTTCTTTCTCATAATATCCTCTGTTTAATATATTTGACAATTGTTTATTATATTATACAATAAAATTTAGTCAAGGTTTTTTACGATGGCCTCATTTTGTTTTTTGTTTGGTAGTCTGGCAAGACCGAACTTTTGCCTTTATTCACTATCATTATCTTAAATTCTTTAGCCATTATCTCGATATCTTTATCGCTTGCCTTCAATAAAATAGCCATGTTGTTTTTCGCCACCCGATAATCAGGTTTTATGTTTAGAGCCTCTCTAAAACATTTTTCCGCATTTACCCTATCGCAAAGAAGCATATATGCCAGTCCCATATTCTGCCAGACAACGTGATTTTCTGAATTAATAGCAAGGTACTCTTTATAACACTCTATTGCCTCGGATGGCTTATTATCCATTAATAGTTTGTGCGCTTTATTATATATATCTTCGGCTTTCTTTATAACTTCCTCTCCGACTGAAAGAGTCGCGATATCTGTCCTGTACTTTATTGTTTTTATCGTGTTGCCCAGCTCTTCGCGCTCTTTGATAATTATTTCTTTGGGCGTTTTACCATTTAGTTCCTGGCGCGGCGTTTTTAACCACTCATCCATTAATCCGTTTGCCTTATCTGTCGCATTTTGCATATTTTTATATCTGTTTGGTTTTATTTTTGATTGGACAAGACTCATTAACGCGCCGATAAGGGCATGTTCTGTTGGGCCCGGGGCTATGTAATCCTTCGGAGCGGCTATATATTCATTCCACATTCCCATAAAAGCAGCCGTTATCTCGTCAGGATTAAAATCGGGCGAGGGTTTCATTTTAGAAAAAACTTCTTTAAGTATATCGTTAAATTCGCCTTTATTTTGTGCGCGATCCTTACTTCTTTGCATAACTTCGATTATGTAAGCTTCTTCGAGCCCGCCCTCACGGCAAAGAAGCTTAAATCTTTCACGCACAGGTAATCTTTCGGGTTTTTCTTGTGAATAAAATATCTTGCATATTTCCAGAGGCGTTAGCTTAAATACCCTTTTTTGGGACTTGATATCAAGAAGGTGTAGCTTAAGAAAATGACTTGTTCTATGCGGAAAAAGATATGCCGCGCCTGTAAAAATATAATAATTCTTAAACGGAAGCAGTCGCATGAAGCCACACTGTCCTTTTGCGGTATTTTTGGTAAGAGTTGTATCTCTAACACTATATTCTTTGGTTGTTATGAGATCAACTATTGTCACCTCCTTTCCTGTACGCAGCGCCCTTATCTCGAATATGCTGAATACACTATTTGTGAATCTTTCATATACGGCTCTCGTTTCGTTGTCTAAATCAGCTTTACTTAAAAAATACAAAAGCAGGTTTTTTGGCAATATCGGGCTCTTATAATCAAAAATATAGTAGTCGAGGACAAGCATGCGTCTTTTTTCGTCTTCCATACAGAGGTCTTTTAAATAGGCCTCTTGCTCGGTTAACTCCTCAATTATCTCCGGATGCCCGGATATAAAATCGGCTATCTTTGAATAAAACCCATTCATTGTTTCTCTATAGTTGTCCTGCTTCATTATGTATTCTTCCTTTAAAAGTAATTGGGGAGAACTATTAATTATTTGATATTAAAGCGACCTACAGAAAAGTTCCGGGGGACGGACCTGTAGGTTTTACCCCTCTATTTTAATACACCCCTTCCGTAAGAATGGGAGCGTCTACATTTTTACCGTTTTATTTCCACACCTTGAGCTGACTGAATTGCACCTTGAATTTCTTGAAGAATTTTTCTACCTTCTGTTTCTCGCCTTGCGGTATAAGCGCGCATCCGGCAGATAATTTTTGGCCTCCTATCTCGTTCAGGAGGCCTTTATAGCTGTATTTGCCTTTTTTTCTGCCGTAGAACTCATTATTGAATTTTACCTTCTTGTTTTGACCGAGATTGCTTATTTGGAATGAGTATATTAACTGAGGTTTTTGTTCCAGCAGCATTGATGATGGGATATCGGTCGGCTCCTTAAGATAAATAATCTTGCCTTCTTGGAATATATTTTGTAGCAGGCCCGAATCGGTTTTTTTAAGTTCTTTTAATGTTCTTATTGTAGGCTGGATATTGCGCCCAATTTCTGACTCAATGCTAATAATATTTTCCTGCGCTTCTTTGAATGTTGCTTTCTCTGATGTGAGAATCAACAAATCAATGTCCGAGCGCGAAGTAGCTTCATTTCTTGCAAAGCTGCCGTAGAGAATTATTGCTCTTATATCATCAATCTCTGAAAGCGATTTGACTATCTTTTTAAATATCCTATTCATTGATTTTTACCCCGAACCTTTTCTCAAAGAATTCAATAAGTATCTTAAGGTTATCCATTACCTCTTTTGCCCTTTTTCCGTTTACCCCATCGTATCCCAAGTCGCCATATGCAAACCATATCTTCCTCATAGCTTTGTTTACCTCGTCAGGAAAACTTCTGTTCGAGTATTCATGCCTGCTCTGGTGGTCGCCAAAATGTTCATTGTTCCTTGCGGCATCTGCCTCAACAAGCTGCTCGACAACCTTCGTTCCTAAATCGCCGACAACAGTGCTTTGTTTCTTGCGGTATGCCTCTGTTGCCGCCTTCAGCTTTTCTCTTGCCAGCTCCAGGTGCTTATTTAAGTCTCCCATTTTTTACCTTTCTTTACTATACGGAAATATGCCTTAAAATGCCTATTTTTCCTTACTATAAGGAAGAGTATATACAAGCCTTCAGTTTTTGTCAATATATTTTGTGCTTGAGAATGAGCGACCTACAGGAAAGTTCCGGGGGACGGACCTGTAGGTTTTACCCCTCTATTTTAATACACCCCTTCCGTAAGATAAAGCATAGAAAAGTTGACCTGGCAAAATCTGACCTGGTCAGAATATCATCTGTCAATCTGAAAATAAAAGCGTACCCTTTATTCCTTTATTCTACCTTAATGAAGAATATTCTGATCAAGATAATCGCTAAAGTTATACAGCATCCAAGAACCATTAACATCGCACCTTTTCTAATATTATAGTCGATATGAACCTGTTTCCAGCTATCAAAGTTCTTCCCGTAATTCATGTCTTCCAATCTCTCCTCAGAAGACATGTTGCTCCACACCCCTTGCTGTATCAAAAATTTAACTTTTTTATCGATGTCCTCTTTTGCAATCTTCTTAATCAATTTAAGTTCATTTGGTGTTAGGAACTTCCTTTGGCCAGAATAAAAGCTAATAAAACCTTTGCCAATAAGGGATATTCCTATTAAAAGAAAGATAATTAAAATACCTGCCGTGCTTTTTTTCACTTTAATGGACTAATTAAAATCTAAAGGTCCTAGTTCATCGCTTGTTTTTATATCAGTTACCTTGTCCTCTTTGTCATATGAGATGCTTATATAGTATTTTGAAGTGCTAAGACCTTCAACAGGCGTTCCAATTATTTCCCATGCTCCCCACGTTAGCACATCCATAACTGCATGTCCTACTGCCCTACCAGCGCTCGGCGCATTTCCTCTTTGGCATTCGAAAATATCAGTTCTGCCAGTTTCAGTTGTCATTGTTTTCTTTGGTTCACCGACTATATTTACAACCTCAACCCTTGGTTGTCCTACCTTTAATAAAGATTTGTCTACATCTTTTTTGCCTGATAAAGCCATTCCTACGGAACAGCCACTAGTAGTAATTGTAATTAATAAAATTCCTATGAGTCCTAACGTGGTCTTGAAATTCTGCATATAACCCCTCCTTTTTGAATAAGCAACCTCGTAATTAAGATTGCTAAAAAACTTCAATATATACTACCATACGTTACAACAATTACTCATTAAAATTTTACCCTACACTATTTCCAACGCTAGCCTTGATAGCTTGATACTTACTTCTATTACCTTTGAATCAATTTCGCCTTTTTCTTGGCAAGGCTGATAGTGGCTATAGTGCCGGAATTAAATTCTAAAAAATCTTTTTCAATTCCATCACTAAAAATAACAGCTCCTTGGGGATAAAGGGGACGCTTCTATTTATTGTATTTTTACAGGTTTTCTCTATTAGTATGTCGATTTGATACCCGAGCTTTGTCTCACATAGTTATATCTTTTTTTATTTAATTCGCCAGAAAAATAGAAGCGTCCCCTTTATTATTAGCCTAATCTTTCTTCGAAAAAATTACTTTGACCGTATTTTTTATATCAAAAAATAGAAGCGTACCCTTTATGTACGATAATTATAGCAAATTACCGTCGAGAAAGGAAGAAAATATTGACTATAAAGAGCTATTCTCGGTCAGCCTGCGGAGACGCGACCCCATTATTTTGTCATCTTTCCAGTTGTTGCTAATTTCATTATCTTCTATAACAATTGCATATCCACCATTCCAACTCTTATACCATTGCCACCCCTTTTTCAAACCAGCAGCATTTTTTTCAATATAATTAGCTGCTTTTCGAGCTGACAAGATTGATTTGCAATTCGGGCATCTGGGTTTAGCAGATTTTTTGAATTTTCCTCCGCAAGAGCATCTTTTTATAAATTTTTCGAGTTTTTCATTGATTTTTTCATATCGCTCTTTTCGCATAAAAAACCATTTGCATTTATTTGGTATTTTCAAGTAATGCTCATAAAAAAATGTGGTCTTACCGCATTTATCGCAATAAGCATAACTAGATTCGTTAAAACCATTGTGTATTAGACGAAACTTAAATTTTTTTGAACAATTATCACAATAACCGATTTCTTGTTTCATTTTAATCACCTAAACCTACAGGATATCCTTTCCTTAATCTTCGTTGCCATATGCCTGCTCGCGTAACGGAACCCCCATGTTTAGCTCCAGGCACATATAAATCCGACTTTTTAACGGTTAAATCTATAAAATGTTTGCCACGTCCTTGATTAAGAACCAATTTTTCTTCAATAGCCGAAGCCGACGTACTATTCTTGAAAATATTTGATTTTGTAACGAAAGTATTTCTTTTAAGTTTTCCAGCTTTTTCAATAGCTTCTATACCAGCTTCATCTGTAAAATGCCTTACCCGTATGAATTTCCCCGCTCCCCTTAAACCAGCCGTAGTAACAGGCCCTATTATTAAAGGTGTAAATGCTAACTTTTGCCCGAAAGAAAGGTTTTGGTCGCTATATAATGATATTAAATCAACTCCATCAAACAAGAAATCAAGCCCGAAGAAATCTTCCTGTAGACCAGGTTCCTCTGGGCCATATATATCGCTCCAGCTTCCGGTTGCCCCACTGCTTCTTTTTACAGATCCTGCTTGTGCAGGTCCTCCTAAGGGAGCTGTAATAGGGGTAGCATGAGAATAAGCTAAACCTGGCTCAAAATATCCGAGGCAACTGCCAGTATAGGTGTAGCTTCTACCTGCGTCTGCGGACATCAAGTCTTCATACGCAGATGTTTGGGGGCCGCCTGAGCCACTCGGAGCGCCAGAGCCAAATTCTACACTACCACTAGTGCCTATATAGCCCGGATCTATATTATGCGCGTCACACCACACATAAAATTTATCCATTGTTTTATCGAGCCAGTCATTAAACTGTTGGAAGATATTCTTATGTCCGGTCGGGTCGG
>JAZDPX010000027.1:0-5045 GCA_043797125.1 Candidatus Omnitrophota bacterium | reverse complement strand
AAGTCCTATTACAAGACCCATCCCTATATCCCTGACCGGGTGAGGGTGGTAAAGCAGGAGTTAGGCGAGAAGATAGATTTTGACGACTACATCAATACCGAACAGCTTACCCACGAAGATTCCCGCAATCAGGCCGCAACTAATCCCTGAAGTTTCCCTAAGAAAAAGAAGAAAAAAGTTGACAATTCTTTGAAATATGATAAATTTGTTATGAACAAATGTTCATAACAGAGAGGGGCTTTCCATGAGGCCTAAAAAAACCAGGTGGGTAAAATGCCTTCCGGGCGAGCGCTGTTTTAAACCCCTATGCCGGCCCCTGAATAAGTTAGAGGGCGTATATCTGACGCTTGATGAATTCGAGGCAATGCGCCTTGCCTGTCTTGAGGAGCTAAAACAGGTCGACGCCGCAAAGCTGATGAAGATTTCCCGGCCGACTTTTTCAAGGATTTTAACTTCTGCGCAGAAAAAGATCGCCGACGGGTTAGTGAATATTAAAGCCATACGTATTGAGGGGGGCTGTTGTAAGGTGAGTAGAAGGAGTAAGAAGTGAGAGAATGGAAGAAATTTTTATACATTGTAGCGGCATTTCTGGCGTGTTTTTATCTGCCCATAGAAAATCTGCGTTTTACAGGAGCGGTATTCGAAGCCCTGGCGCTGGTAAAATGGTATGCCAGAGAACACGTGCTTCTTTGCCTTGTCCCGGCTTTCTTTATTGCAGGCGCTATTTCAGTATTTGTCAGTCAGGCTTCTGTGTTAAAGTACTTCGGTACCAGGGCAAATAAATTCCTCTCCTATAGTGTTGCCTCTGTCTCAGGGGTCATACTTGCGGTTTGCTCTTGCACGGTCTTGCCGCTTTTTGCCGGAATTTATAAAAGAGGAGCGGGACTTGGCCCAGCGGTTGCCTTTCTTTATTCCGGTCCGGCGATAAACGTTCTTGCGATTATTCTTACCGCGCGTATCCTTGGCTGGCAGCTTGGCCTGGCCCGCGCGATTGGGGCAGTCATATTTAGCGTTGTCATCGGCCTATTAATGCATCTAATTTTCTTAAAAGAAGAAAGAGCACGCCATGCAAACGGTGATTTTAATTTAGGTGAAGTAAAAGAAGCCCGTTCTTTGGCTAAAACGATTCTATATTTTGCTTCGATGGTTGCTTTCCTGGTTTTTGCTAACTGGGGAAAACCGCTTGAAGGAGACCGAGGGATATGGTTTCTTATTTATCAATATAAATGGTGGGTCGCCGGATTTTCTTTGATTAGCCTGGCTATTATCTTGTTTAAATGGTTTAAGAAAGATGAATTAAAAGAATGGACTTCTGCAACATGGGGTTTTGCTTTGCAGATTCTTCCTTTATTGTTAGGCGGGGTGCTTATTTCCGGTTTTTTGCTGGGTAGAGTCGGCCACGAAGGCATTATCCCCTCGCGTTATGTAACTGCGCTCGTAGGCGGCAATTCCCTTTGGGCAAACTTTTTCTCATCAATCGTGGCAGCATTTATGTATTTTGCTACGCTTACAGAGGTGCCGATACTGCAAGGTCTGATGAATGCAGGTATGGGCAAAGGCCCGGCCCTGGCGCTGCTCTTGGCAGGCCCGGCATTAAGCTTGCCGAGTATGCTTGTTTTACGCAGCATTATGGGTACTAAAAAGACTGTTGTTTATGTGAGTCTAGTTGTTGTTATGGCAACTATAAGTGGCATGATTTTTGGATTTGTCGTTAAATAAGATGGAAGTGTACTATGAAAAGAAAAGCGAATGAAATTAAGAAAATTGTCAGGGATGGTTATGCCAAAGCAGTGACACAGAAAACCTCATGCTGTTCGACAAGCTTTTGTTGTGGCGGTACAGACCAAGCGAAAGAGATCAGCAAGAGGGTTGGTTACAGCGATTCTGAGATGAGCGCCGTTCCTGAGGGAGCGAATTTAGGATTCGGATGTGGTAATCCGGTAGCTCTCGCATCCTTAAAAGAAGGCGATATTGTACTTGATTTAGGAAGCGGTGCGGGTTTTGACGCGTTTCTTGCTTCACTTCGCGTCGGAAAGACGGGCCGGGTAATCGGTATTGATATGACGCCTGAAATGGTTAAGAAGGCTTGCGAGAATGCCAAAAAAGGCAATTATACAAATGTTGAATTCAGGCTTGGCGAAATCGAGAGGTTACCGGTTGAAAATAACTCAATCGATGTAATTATTTCCAATTGTGTAATTAATCTTTCTCCGGATAAGGAGAGCGTTTTTAAAGAAGCATTCAGGGTTTTAAGGCCGGGCGGAAGGATGATGGTTTCAGATTTGGTTTTAGTTAATGACCTGCCGGATGCCATAAAGGAATCCGTTGAGGCATATGTGGGCTGCCTTGCCGGAGCGATTATGAAAGAAGAATATATCAGCTATATTAAAAAGGCAGGTTTTCAGGATGTAAAAATCATCGGGCAGGTAAACTACCCTATAGAGGCTATGGCTAATGATGTTACTGCCAAAGTAATAGAAAATAATCCAAGCGCATCGGGGGTAAATTTAAAAGAAATCGAAGATGCGCTGGCAAGTATAAAGGTTAATGCGCTAAAGCCGTTGAATAGCAAAGGAGCGAAAGAATGAAAATCGAAGTTTTAGGCCCCGGTTGCCCAAGGTGCGCCGATGTTGAGGCAAATGTCAAAAAGGCGTTGCTTGAGTTAAAAAAAGAAGCCGAAATAATCAAGGTAACCGATATCAATGCCATGATAGAAAGAGGGGTTATTCAGACCCCTGCGCTTATCGTCAATGGAAAAATAATCGTCCAGGGCAAAATTCCCACTGTTGAGCAGCTCAAGGAAATTATTCAGAGGGAGGGATGATACGCCCTTAACCATACTTAAAGATTTTGCAAAATAATCCGGAGAACAAAATGAAGAAATTTGCTGCTTTAATTATTTTATTATTTTTAATGATGCCCGCTTTTGGCCAGGGGGTACCTGAAAGTAAAGTTGTTGCATATTATTTTCACGGAGATTTCCGCTGCCCCACATGCTATAAGTTAGAGCAATATTCAAAAGAAGCAATAGATGCGCATTTTAAAGACGTTCTTTCTTCGGGAAAACTTGAATTCAAAGCAATCAATGTTGATGAAAAAGCAAACGAGCATTTTGTCCATGATTATCAGCTTTACACTAAATCTCTGGTATTATCGCTTGTAAAAGACGGCAAAGAAATAAAGTTTAAGAACCTGAATAAGATTTGGGAATATGTAGGTGACAGGCAAAGGTTTTTTGAATATGTAACGAGCGAAGTGCGGGATTTTCTAAAGGATTCATAATGGATAGCGTTTTTATGGGATTCTTATCGGCGTTTTGGCTTGGGATTTTGACTTCTATTAGCCCTTGTCCGCTGGCTACCAACGTCGCCGCGATATCGTTTCTTTCCAAAAGAATAATTCATCCGCGTATCGTTTTCCTTTCTGGTCTTGCGTATACAATAGGCAGGATGCTTGCCTACGCATTTTTAGGTTTTATCATTATTAATTCACTCTTAAGCATTCCGGCCCTGGCAAACTTTTTGCAGAAATACATGAATAAAATCTTCGGGCCGATCTTGATTCTTACGGGATTATTTTTAATAGATGCGCTTAAGCTGAATATCCCGAGTTTTTCGCTTTCTCAAAAACATCAAAATAAGCTTGCCGAATCAGGAGCAGGCGGAGCATTTGTTTTAGGCCTGATTTTTGCACTGGTTTTTTGTCCGATTTCCGCGGCTATCTTTTTTGGCAGCCTCATTCCGCTTGCGCTCAAATCTAAATCAGGAACAATATTGCCTTTTATTTACGGCATCGCAACGGGTTTGCCGGTATTATTATTTGCCTTTATCATTGCGCTTGGCGTTACATCATTGAGCCGCTGGTTCCATCGGATTGCGAAACTCGAATATTATACCCGTAGGATAACCGGAGCTATTTTTGTTCTGGTAGGATTGTATTACATAGGAATTTACATTTTGAAGTTATTTTGAAAGGAGAATAAATGGAGTATGTTATCCATGAGGAACGGCGTTTAAGTTTTTTTGAAAAGTATCTTACTGGGTGGGTTGTTCTGTGTATCGGGCTCGGGATTTTTTTAGGCAAACTATTCCCACAAGTTGCGGTGGCGCTTGATCAAGTTTCGATATACCAAGTATCCATTCCTATCGCAATCTGTCTTTTCTTTATGATGTACCCAATAATGGTCAAGATTGATTTTGCGGAGGTTGTCAAGGCAGGGAAGACTCCAAAACCGGTTATTCTTACGCTGTTCGTGAATTGGTGTATTAAACCCTTCACTATGCTTGCCATAGCGGCGCTTTTTCTCGGAGTTTTATTAAAAGGATGGCTGTCGGGAACGGAGATTGTAAAAGGCGGGGCGCAAGTAGAATTGTTCAGGTCTTATATCGCAGGATGCATACTTCTTGGCATAGCCCCTTGCACGGCTATGGTTTTAATCTGGGGGCATTTGGCTAAAGGTAACGATGGTCACACGCTGGTCATGGTCGCTATTAATTCTTTGACGATGTTATTTCTCTATGCGCCGCTTGGGGGATGGCTTTTAGGCGTGAATAAGATGCCTATTCCCTGGCAGACGATTGCGCTATCGGTGGTTATCTATGTCGGCCTGCCGTTATTCTTAGGGTATTACTCAAGAAAGCTGATCATCGCCAGGAAGGGACTTAAATGGTTTGAAGAATGTTTCCTTCATTATCTGACGCCGATTTCGATATTGGCGTTATTGCTTACCCTTGTTTTGCTGTTTTCTTTTAAGGGGGAGCTTATCATCAACCAGCCACAGGTTATTTTTCTGATTGCTGTCCCGCTTTTTATTCAGACTTGTCTTATTTTTGTTATAACGTACGCATTGGCAAAATGGCTGAAATTGCCTTACCGGGATGCGGCACCGTCAGCCTTAGTTGGAGCAAGCAACCATTTTGAGGTGGCGATTGCGACTTCAACGATCCTTTTCGGGCTGTCTTCCGGTGCATCGCTGGCAACGGTTGTCGGCGTGTTAATAGAGGTACCGGTTATGCTGATGCTGGTTAAGGTGTGCGTTAGGACCA
>JAZDPX010000026.1:0-45404 GCA_043797125.1 Candidatus Omnitrophota bacterium | reverse complement strand
AGGAAGGCAAAACCCCTTGGCAGCTTGCTATTGAGAAAGTGCCAAATCTAAAAAAGGAAGCCTTAATGCTTGCTCCCATTGATCTTGATTTGGTTGTAAAAAATTTTGCCTTAGGGGGTAACTATGTGTTGACCGACCCCTTTTTATCATTTTCGCTAGACATATACTCGCAATCAAAATGCAAATCCCGCTCAATATTTGCACCGAAAAGAATAACCTCCAGGCGCGCCGCTGGTATGCAGGCACACATAATAACACCAAGGCAGGGCGTTTAAGCCCTGCCTAATATTGCGAGCGTGAGGGGGTGTGACCTGACCCGCCCAAGCGGGGAGATATTAGGCAGCCCGTTCAGGGCTGCCAATACTAAAGCGCCGCCCAAGCGGCGCAAACACTAAGCGCGCCGTTCAGGCGCGCTACCACTAAAGGCGCTGCCCCAGCAGCGCCGACACCTACAATCGATAATAAATTATTCCTTCTAAATTAAAATAATTTTGGAGTTTGTTGCGGATTTCGGCTATGAGTTCGGGGTTCATATTCATTACTTCTTACTTAAATTTTTCCAATAATTATAAAGGTGGGGTTGGAGTAACAGCCCAGCAAAAAAACCCACAATACCAAAAATAATTGAAAACGTAGTTATGACAAGGTTGTTAGTTTTAGATAAATATGAGATATCTTTTTCCAAGCTTGCTTTGTCATTTGCAGTTTTGTCTTTCAATAAATCTATCTCTTTCGTTGCTAAATTTAAGTCCTTTTTAAGGTAATCTAACTCCCTTGCTATCTCTGTTGATTCTGTCGGGCCTGCTGCAAGTTTCTTTTTAATTATCTCAATATTATTGTTAACCTATATCAGATGATATTGTATTAAATTTTTTATCAATTGGCATCTCATTCCAATCATCATTTGCCATGCTATAATAGGCAAAAACAAATATGCCCAATATAAACAACAAAATTATGGTAAACTTAATTTTACTTTCTATTGTTATATTCATTACTTTCCTCCTTAAAGTTAAAAAACAACCTCTGCAATTCCCACCGAGATTGCTTTTTTAATTATATAAACTGCTATCTTTTGTTATTTTTTATTTCATGCAACATAAGCACTACCCTGATGAGCGAGATAAACTATTAACCTTTCTTAAGCAAGGCGCCAAGCAATTTTTATCTAATGGGATGAATTTATCACAGGCTCGGCGAATATGAAATCCTTTTGCATCCCTGAAATGCACATTTTCCACGTGTTTACCCATATCCTTAACACCTTCTACGGCGGCTACAAAATCAGCATCTCCGGTTACTAAAATAGCCGTATCATAGGCATTGTTGTATGCAAGCCTTAGCATGTCCGATGCCAAGTTTATATCGATACCCTTCTCTACAAAAGTAACTATAGCTTCTCCCCATTTTTCTATTATTGTTTTAGCAATTTTATCCCCAAAAGTTTTAATAAGTTCCTCTTGATTAATCTTCACTACCCTTTTTTCAAGCCTGCCTAGTTTTAATTCAAAATATGGCAGCGTCTTTAAGCTATCAAAAAATCTCTGTTGATCTTGATAAGTCTCGGGAAAGTGCTTTTGATTAACGGGAACATTATAGTAATAAGTCCTTATTAGTTCTCTTCCGCCACATAGCAATTCTGCAAATTTTATAAAATCTATTCTGGTATTACCAATATAGTCTTTAAGGCCATGATAAAAATTGCTTCCATCAATAAAAATAGCCACTCTTTCTCTCTTAACTTCCATAAAACCTCCTATAAAATAAAACAGGGGGTTGAACTAGCAACCCCCTGGAGTTAATTACCCATCCTTGTAATACAAGAATGGGGTGTTAATGCAATGTATAATATAACTAAAGTCTTCAAACTTGTCAATAATTTTCTCTGTCTACGTTAAGTATACTATATCCCGGACAAAATCAATCCTTCATGCCAAAATCTAGTGTCCAAACAGTGTCCATTGTATATCCGCATTTACACAAATACACATCAATTGGCACAAATGGAAATTTTACGTAAGTGCTTACTGGAATTTATAGATATAACAATTTCAATGAGTTATGAAAATGACCAGTTTCCGTTTATGAGTCAACTGCTCTAACCATCTGAGCTACGGGCCCGTCGCTCACTTCGTTCGCTCCGTATACTTAGTATTATAGCAAGGGGGAAATTATACCATAATATCGGCAGGCACTGCAAGGGGAAAATTAGGGGTGTCAGGCTGCAGCGTACACGGCATCGAGGATGCTGCTTTCATCATTTGTTTTGGGACTATGCTTTTCTACAATTTCCAGTAAGGGCTTCATTTCAGGACTCCACAGGCCATTCTCTTTCAATTTATAGTGATTTATTACAGCTATAGCTGCTTTAAAATCATTGTGTTTAATAAGCGCTGCTACTAAATCCATAAGATCCTGCCAATGGTTACCCCTGTTAATACCTTTTTGGGAAAAATACACATTAATGACATTTGTATATTTCTTTATGTATTCCGGATATTCCGATGCATCTATTAATAACATGAGCCGCTTGTACATATCTATATTTATTTTCAGTAAAATTTTCACCTCTGCTGCATTGTTTGCCATAAGTTTTGGTAAACCCTTTTCTATTCGAGTAATATATTTGGATTTAGGAATTACATAAGAGGCAATAGAGTCATAACACCTTATCGCCCAAGTCAAGGCTTCTTTGCAGGCCGTAGAACCTTTTTCGCTATTTTCCATAACAGCGTTAAACTCGCTTATGGCAAGTTCGCCATACCTATTATCTATATCGCCTCTTGCCGCATTGCTATTATATAAACGAGTGCATAGCTCGCCTGTCAACAAACGCAGTTGGGCGGAAATTGTGTCCCCAGAACGTAATATTGCCAATACTTTTTCCAGCTTTAGATACTCCTTTGATTCCAGAAGTATCTCTGCGTAGGTATGCCAAGCTCTGTTGTCGTTGTAGTTCTGCGATATCTCATTTTCTATACCCTCTCTGCGTTTCTCCAAAGGCGTATCTTTCGGCTTGCCGGGTGAAGGCTCTTTTTTAGCTTCGATTTTGCGCATTAATCCATCATAAAGAAGGCGAAAATCTGTTTTAAAATTTGCATATTCCTTCTTTTTCTGCTTAGCTTCGTGTTGTTTAATACATTCTGAAACAGTCTGGCTTATCTTTGCATCAGGGATCCCTCTGGAAGGGGCATTATATTCTACCTTATTAAACGCGACATCCAAGTAAGCAATTAGTTGGGATACAGGTTCGTCCTTCTTTTCCAGCGACTTAACTTTGTAATTAATCACATCCACAAAAGTAAGGTTATATGAGGGTGTTTTTTTAACGACACTCTGCGTTGGGCTGTTGTTTAACCAAATTTCAAATAAATCAGAAAAATATTCCGGGTTTAGAATAAACAACGTATTCAATATGCCGGTGTTATTATCAAGCTCTTTTAGCGCTGGCTTGGCGTTATGATATTGCGGTTCTGTAAGAGCGAAAAATGGCTTAAGGCCTTTATATATATCGCCTATACTGTGTTTTGTCAGAAGGATATCCAAATTAATAGCCTTGGCCTTGCCGATACCTATGATGTCAAAAAGCTCTTCTAATCTATTTTGTTTGCCTATCATCTCTTTTAATAAATTCATATTGCTCAAAACTTCATTATAACTTTTTTCATCTGCTGTCTTTTGCTTAAATAAAACGTCAAGATAACTACTCCCTTCAAAATAATCAAAAATGTCCTTGGCCTTTTTCAAATTATCCTGAAACTGATAAAAAATAACCGTTCCGACCTTATTGCAATCTGAAAATTCAGTTGGATAATACCTATTTGTGGCTTCAATAAATTCTGTTACGTATGTCAAAGGTAAAATCTCTAACGCCTCTTTTATAACATCCTCAACTTTAGCAAGCGACGGAGCTTCAAAAACCCGCGCCAGAGTTTTTTCTAACGTTTGATTCTCAACAGACTCAAGTGCGGCATGGAACTTTTCGGCTAATTTTTTTATAGCGGTTTCCTGCGGAAGGACCAAGCTTAATTTTATTTTTTCAATTTCATCCGGGCCTAACAGCTTATCTGAAGTCAAATAAGAAAAAATATCATCATCCGACATAAGCTTTTCTGCGGATTCTTCATCTAAGGAATTAATTAAAGCGATTGGCCTTAAGGCGGGGCTTTCAGATAGAGCCCTGGCGTAAATAGGCGCCGCACTCTGCGCGATAAAAGTTAATATGATTATGAGTGTAATAAATCTTTTCATAAATAACCTGCCTACCGGTAGGCAGGCATAATACATTTCTGGCGCTAAGCTACGCAGCGGTGTTGATGGCGACTAATGCTTCGTCCGACAATTTGGTTTTCTGCGTTATCCCCGGTGCAGCATAAAATTGGAAAGGTTCCAGAGGCAATAGCTCTTTAATAACTTTTTCATTATGCACTATATCCTGAACCCAGACATAAGTTTTGCCGTTTATTCTTTCGATAATTAAAGTTGGCGTTTGCCAATAGCCGGGATATCGTTGGGATACTGGTTCCAAACCTAAAATTTTGCTTTTAGTCAGATGGCTGGTTGAACAACTTAAAATTAAATCGTCATATTTTACTCCATTGATAATATTTTCCGGTTCGCCAGTTGGGCCATAAAGCACTATGTTTTTATCCGTCTTAACTTTTGGATAAACAATCGATTCATTGTGAAAAAGCCATCCAGGGCGCTTAATGATGTCTTCAGCGCATTGAGGGTTCAACTTCTTAAGCCTCTCTTTTATTCTGTTACAAAATAAATGACGAATCGGTGTATCAAGATTCAAATCCAGTATTTCCTCTTGTGCGATAATACCTTTTTCGCACATTTCTTTTATGGTAGTTTCGCCTACGTCGCGAAGCGTCTTGTTTAGCGACCCAACATAATCACCTATTGTCTTGCTATACTCGCCGTAGATTTTAAATCCTACAACAACATTATCAAAAAGAATCGCTGTTAAATAGTCAGAGACCGCCTCGGTCGCACCAGCTGTTCCTATAAAAACAGGCACTCGCTCATTGTTATTTTCATCCTTATACCTACCTAACATTGCTCTCAAGGCCGCATCGTGAGAACCATGGTGTATCTTAATAATCTTAAGGCCGTTATGACCGGATTGAAGCCGATAAAGAGGTTTTAGGTATTCTTCCGTTAGACGATTGCGGTCCATAATATAAACATCTAAGTCATTATAAGTAACGTCATTAGCATTTATAGCGCGCTCTAAATTATATCCAACATCAGCATCCGGATCCAAGGGTTTACCAGCCTCAAGGGAAAAGGCCTTTATTTTGTCCGGTAAAACCGGAAAAAGGACCAATCCTGCTCCGCACTCATCAGGTATTCTGGGCATAACTTGCGCAAGAGGGCCAATTGTGCAAAAAGAACAAGCCCCAGACCCGCCTTTATCTGTTATGTTCTTTGCAACCAACTCTGAGCCTTCTATAACATCAGCGATAACATACGCTAAATTCGTAAGATTAAATTTTAGGTCGCTGTCAACAAAAGCTAATGCCCTGCCAGCTGTTAGCGCGCCAACTCCCGCACGTTTTGCCCCCTCGACTGCCATGAAGAAAGCGGTTATATCCAACTTATAATAAAGCCTAACAAGGATTTCTTGCGCAAAATCATCTATTTTCATTTCTGCCAGATTTAAGGCCTCTTTTTCAGTAAACCCTTTTGACAAATAATAGTGATACAGGCCAACAAGCCCTCTCACCATATACATTCCCATGGCGATATAAGATGTTGTCTTTGCTGTTAAGCGCTCTTTTTGCACTATTGACGCAGGAGGCAATTCGCCATGCTCAAACGGCTTTTTTACCAAAACATGCTCTGCAATATATTCATTTTCATGAATAACCTTGCCAACGTTCTTAACCTCACCTTCCTTACCGCCACCTGTTCCAGGATAACAGACAGACACTGTTCCTGAAGCCACCGCCTTAACAAGCGCTTCTAATGGACTTAGGTTTTCCAATATGCCCGCTATCAGCCCTGCACGAAATGTATCCCCGGCTCCTACTGCTGATTCAACTTTCAATTTCAAATCTTTTTCAATGTTAGGCGCCTTAACCACATGGATCCATTCTCGTGTAACCGTAAAGGCTCCTTCTTCATCAAGGGTAACGATAATCTCTTTAATGCCTTCATCCGGAGGCTGGTTCTTGATTATTTCTTGTGCTTTTTCTAAAAGAAGTTGGGTGTCATCGAAGTTTTTTACTCCTACTGCCGCTGCAAATTCTTCCCGATTTCCTGAATAAGTAGTACAGACCGCGGGCTTAGCGCTAAGAACCGCCTTTGCCGGTTCTCCTTTTGTGTCCACAATTACCTTTGCTTTGGGACATTTTTTAAGAATCATTTCACCAAGCTCGGCATAGAACGTATCAGACAATCCCGGAGCAAGGCTGCCTGATATCATGACAATATCGTCGTCTTTCACGCCATCTTCCTCATCCATAAGTTTTTTAACCAGTTCTTCGCGGGCATTTTCATCTACCGGCGTTCCTTGCGGTAATAGACTATTCACTTTATCCAAAGAGGTCACCATAGTCACGCGTGTCTCTGCGCCTTCTTTAAGTTTAATAGCATCTGCCGTATTAACTCCGCGCATCTGAACCAATTTTTTTAAATCTTCCCCGGTCTCTCCGCCATAGAAAAATATAGCTCGTGACTGCACTCCAAGCCTGGCAAGGCCAATTGAGACATTAATACCTCCGCCACCCGGGCTTATCATAACTGTTTCTTCCGGATCCCAATTTTCAAGCCTTTCTTTTGCGTCTATATCGATTGTCGGACTTGTGGTTATGGTCCAGACCATTTTATCACTTTTTACGCGCGGAGGGTGCTCTTCTGTGCCCTTATTTACGTTGCCAAAACCAATAGCTTCTCTCATTATTGCATTAAACGAGCGCTGTTTAGCGGGCTCGTCTTTAAAAGAGTCGAATGCGGCTTTAAGGGCTAAAGCGGTAAGTCCCGGTTGTTGCATTTCATTGGCTCTTTTTACTAAGCTAGCGAATAGGTTTCTTAGGCCTTCTATCGGATTATCCTTGTTTACCATCTCAAGAAGATATTTAGCGCCTATTTCAATAAATTCTTTTTCTTCCTGTATTCTGGTTAGTCCAAGTATAAAGTCCTGGTCATTACGTATTGCATCTTTGGAATTAACCATCGTCATCGGCCTTAGGGTGTTTCTTTGGGCAGGAATTGGGAATGTTGAATAATCTACCGGAATGGAAATACTTAGAAAAGTAATAATAATTATTATTGATATGAATTTCTTAGGCATAATACCTCTAATATCTTTATGTGAGTTTTATAAATAGGTATTAAAAGTATACCAAAAAAAAGAGTTTTTGTCAAATATAATTATGCAATTGTTATGAGAGAGGTCACAACGCAACGTCACCAGACTTATAAAGCCTTTGGGCATTGCTGAAAAAACAATAGCGGAAGATTTGGCTTGCTTGTTTTGGGTGTAGGCAAAACTACAGGAGTGCCTGCCTACCGTCAGGCAGGCAGGCTGGGGACACCGAAACTGAACCCTTGGATAGTAGGGCAGGCTTAAGCCTGCCCTACTATCTTTAGGTGAATTTCGGAGGGGCCCCAGCCGAACGACTATAGTTTTGCCCAAATCTGAAGCGTGTTTTTGAGGCGATGCCCAAAGGCTTTAATGGGAATGACGGTGGGTTATTTCATCAGCTGGTTCATCTTATCAACTATAGGCTTAAGCACGTCCTTATCCCTAAGGCGTATGGGCCCTGACTTTTTATTGGCAATTCTTTCATCGAGCTCTCGTTCTAGTCTTGCCAAAGGCCCTACTATCCTGTTAGACGCCTCTAATGCAATAAACCATATAGCCAACAGCGCCACCGGCAGGCTTACTAAAAGGATAAGGTTAATCTTATTGGCGACCGGAATTAAATTGTAGGCAATAGATTCGGGAATACCCAGCTGCCAGGCTAAAAGATTGAATATAAAATAATAAAGGCACACTATCACAATTGCAGCCGGTATCACTGCGGAAAGAAACACCAGAAGCAGTAAATTCTTTTGTGCAGTAGACCCGATAAATTTTTTGGTTCTTTTATTCTTGTCCATTTTTATACCCCGCTTTTATTTCATCGTAATTTGCCTCTGCCGTGCTTGCCGTGTTGTCGGTATCGGTCATAATTGCAATTGCCCCGACGCTCCATGGCCCACGATTAAAGGCCTTTTTGAAATCCTCATATATATTTCTTTCCTCAAAAACCCAGTTATTCAGGTTTTTCTCGCCTGATTCCACAACTATAATTTTTATATTTTTAAAATACGGGCTTGTCATAATTGTGCCTTCGGGAATATCCTTTGCCCAGACATATTCCAACGTCTTGGTAAGGTTAAATGCCAGTTTCGGGAAAATTACATAGAACCTTGCTGCATAATCATCCTTTTCGATCCACTTATTACTTTCATCGGCTAAGCCTCCCTTACCAGGAAACTTCACCACCTTCCACTTCCAGCTCACCATAGGTTCTTTCTTGGGATCAAATCTTAATTTGTAAAAAATGCCTGAGGCGGTATTTTTACTAAAAGCGCTCAAATACCCGTCGGTAGATGTAACCTCTACCGTATACAAAACCCTACCCTTGAACATCTTTTCTTCCCATTCGTCTAAAGCCCTTTTCTCGCTAAAGGGGAAGCTTTTGGCAGCTCCTTCCGCAAAGGCCGATGAGTGGCTAGAAAAAAACAGTATGCTGCCAATTAACAGGAATAGTCTGACTATCGCATATTTCATATTTTTCTCAGCTTCTTTTATTGATGGAATTTACAGCTTCGTCTATTTCCTTATCAAGGTCCTTTTCAATGCCGTATGTCTGTTTTAATTTTTTAAGCCTGGATAAAACCTCCAGAGCCATCTTGCTGCGGCTGTATGCGCCCATGGTCGTAATAATATATCTTAATATTTCAATATCCTTGTAGGACAACAAGCTCTCTATAAGCTCCAGGGCATCAACCGTATCTAATATAATAAGCGCTTTTATGGTATGTTTATAGACATTAGGATTTGTGCTGGTTATGGCCTTTCTATAGAGGTAAAGCAGTTTTGGATCCTGAAGATGCATTAATATTTCAAGCGACAGGTCTATCTTTCTGGGGTCTGCCGAATCCAGCATCGCTTCTAGTTCCGCGGCTGTATCGCTTTTAAACTCCTTCAATATCTCTATTGCCTTGCGCTCCTGCTCATACCACTCAAACGGCATATAATCCGAAACTTTGCCTGACAGCAATTTTAAAATATGCACAATGGTGCACGCGCCCAAAATTTTAAATATATCGAGTATGGCCTCACTTTTATTCTTGTCAAAAGCGGACGCCTCCAACACGTCAAAGAGTTTGGCAGCCAAGGCAGCCGGATCAATTTCAGTTAACGTCTTTTGGGCAACCTGCCTTTTAAATTCAAAAGGCAAAGCAGCATTTGAATCTGCCTTGATAACAGCTAAAAGGCTATATATCAGAGCGTAATCTTCAATTTCCAAAAGCTTGTAAATAATAAAACTGATATCCTTGAGAAAAAATTCATAAACAGCCTGGTCATTTTCATCTATTATTGCTTTTTGCAGCTTTTCCACGATCGTCCTAGTGTAATTTGCCGCAGATTTTTGCCCTAGTATACGCAAGATATCCGCAAGCGTAAGGGCTGTATAGACCCTGAATGCCTGCTGACGGCTTTGTAGATTCTGCAGATATTTGCCCATAATCTCTTCTGCTATTTGTTCTTCATTGGTGGCAAAAAGTTCTTCAAGCGTGGGTTTTAAGTTTTCTAAAACTCCTATCTCCAGGATTGTCTTTGCATCTGCTTTTAAATATATATTCGCCCTCTTCTTCGCAGGATATTGCAAAAACTCGTTGGTGTCAACAAGCCAGTCAAAGCACTCCTGCGACATGCCTAATTCAGCCAGGGTTTTCTTTAAAGGCGCCAACAATATCTGCCTCTGCAATGGGTCTTTGAGGCATACGGAAAGCATGTCTTTGAGATCCAGGATGCTGCCTTTTCTATTTTTATATTCCGTTGTTATGGTATCTACAATTATGTTGTGAGGCAATTTTGCGATTGTTTTTGCCAGGATATTGCGCTCTTGACTGGTAACTGCTTTTATCTTCTTATCAACAGCTGTTGATTCTTCCTTTTCAATAGCCCCTGCCATGGCTTCCATGGTTGACTCCTGGGCTACAAAGTCTTTCATGAATTCTTTTCTGTGCTGCTTCTTTTCGTCTTCGGAAAGAACCCTCTTGTATATTGCCTCGTCTATCTTGATGCTGCTGATATTTCTATCTACAAGTATCTTTTTCCATGTATCTTTCGCCTCTTCATAGGCAAGGGGCTTTTCCAGAACCTTAGTAAAGGATTCTATCTCTTCTGTTGTAATGTTGCGCCGGTAAGTAATGCTGCCGATATTGGAATCTCTCATAATGTCGGCTAAATTCTTAACAAAGGCCTGTTCGGCGGATGTTGTTGTGCAAAGTTCTTGCCCATTTACCAGGATTTTGTAGAAATCTTTGGTCTTGGTCTCCGGGCTGCTTAAAGTTAAATTGTCCTGGAGCTTAAAGAAGCTGTCAAGGGCGCTGATAAGCCTGCCAATTGCCTTCTCCGTTATAACATTGGGCCTTTGGTAGAATCTCCTGCTCCTGACCGCGGACTTAAAGGCGCTTATTGCTTCAACAACAAAAGGCCACGACTCTTTCTTTATAGGCTCCTGCCTTTCCTTTTCCTCTCTTTCGGTTATAGCGTCCTCCAGTAACTTCTCGATCTCTTTATCAGAGAACAGCATATTTACATATTTTATGGCAATCGACGCGTAACGCTTGGCCTTCTCTTTAATCTCGGCCTGCTCAAAATGAAACGCAAGCTCTGTGCTCACCGAATCTATGTCATCCTTGTTTTCTTCTTCCATGGTTTTTGCTATATCAAGGTGAAGCTTTTTTCTTGTATCGTCATCCAAGCTGTCATAAAAGCTGGACTTTAACATCTGATTATTGAAGGATATAAGCCCTTCAAGGGCTATATCTTTCCTGTTAAAGATGTTTTTCTCCGCCGCCTTGCCGATGACATCCTGCGCATAGCCCCTGTTAATATTTTTCAACTTTGACAGGAAATCAAATCTAAAACTTTTACCTATCCCTGCTGCGGCCAGCAAGAATTCCTTTTCTTCCTGCTCCAGGTTTTCAAACTTCGTATCAAGCAGGTCTTTTAAGTCTTTGGGGAAATGTTCTTTGTGCGCATCAAATTTCCAATCGGGGTATTTAAGGTGTATGAGGTTTTTATCCAGAAAGTCCCTTAACAGCTCGGTTATGAAAAACGGGTTGCCCTTTGTAACCAGGCAAACATCATCAATAAAAGCTGGCGGCACATTTGTCTTTATAAAAATTTGTTTTATCAGCTCGGCTGTCCCGGAATCTGACAGGGGCTCCAAATCAATACGCGGGATTATTTCAAACCCGGAAACCCTTTCAAGCAATTCATCAAAAAACGATGTCCTTAGTTTTTTCTGGGCAATGTCCGGGCGGCTATCGGCGCAGCAGATGCACAGGGGCGTCTGTTTTTTAGATATAGCGATATAGCCTATTACTTCCATGCTTGCTTCATCAAGTGAATCAATATTATCGATTATAATAACGGGCTTAGCGTACTCGACTATGGCGCTTAACAATTCGCTGACGCCGTCGAATATCTCCATACGCGTCTGCGAACTCCACTCTAAAGGATTTTTCGATGGGCCTGTCAGCCTTTTCAGTTTAGGCAAAAGCGACAGAACAGACCTCTTATCCTTGTCTAAAGAGTCAAATGCCTTTTTGCACAACTCGTAATCCTTATAACTAACGCTGTTTATTATATCCACTATCAGCGAATAGGGTTTTTCCTTTTCCGGTTCCGTGGCAGTAATAAAAAATGACGCTTTTTTCTTACGCCCCAACGCGCTGCCCAGCTCTTCGAGCATGCGAGTCTTGCCTACGCCAATATCGCCGTGCACCAAAATCAGCTTGTGGGATTTGGCTCCGAATAACGCGTCGTTAATCTTATCCAGCTGCTTTTCTCTTTCAATAAATAAAGGCGTCAAAAGCGCGCTATGGACTCTTTTTTCTTCTCTTACCTGGTCAAGTATGTCTTTGGCTAGGGAAGCCCTGTTTCTACCCAGGTGTTTCGATGAATAAAGAGCCTCGTCTGCCTTGGCGAAAAGTTCATCAGGGGTTTGCCCATCCGTAGGGTACTCTGCTATTCCTACGCTCATAGAGGCTTTTATTTTCTTGTTGTTCTCAGGCAGGATAAACTCTCTTTCAAAAAATTCCTCGCGTATCTTTTCGCATATATTTAAGACAGTTTGTTTGTCCTTTTTCCTTAATATCATTACAAACTCGTCTCCGCCGTATCTTGAAACTGTGTTATCGGGCTCTTTCAGGTGATCGGTCAATATTTTAGAAAATTCCTTTATCATAAAATCCCCGCTAAGGTGGCCGTAGCTGTCGTTTATTTTCTTAAAATGGTCCAGGTCCGTAAGCGCAAGATACAGATTCTCTTGTCGGTTTCCGGCGAGGTCTTTCTGAAGGATTTCGTTAAAATATCTTCTGTTGCTTATGCCGGTAAGGTCGTCGAGGTAAGCTATGTCTTGGGTTTTCATATAAGCCTGTCTTCGCTATAGGTAAGATTTAAAAAGTTGCGAAGTTTTCTGCTTCTTATCGGGTGGCGTAATTTTCTTAAGGCCTTGGCTTCTATCTGGCGGACCCTTTCCCTTGTCACTGTGAAAATGGTTCCTACTTCTTCTAATGTCCTCGGGTAGCCGTCGCCTATGCCGAAACGCAGCCTTAAGACCTTCTTTTCTCTTTCAGTTAAAGTATCCAAGACATCCGACATCTGCTCTTTTAACATGCTATATGCGGTAACGCTGGCCGGCGAGGCCGCGCGTTTGTCCTCGATAAAATCTCCGAAATGAGTATCGCCTTCGTCACCGACAGGCGTTTGCAGGGATATGGGCTCCTGCGCTATTTTTAATATGCCTCTAACTTTATCTACCGGGACTTTCATGTGGTGGGCGAGTTCTTCCGGCCTTGGTTCCCTGCCTGTTTCCTGGACTAACTTGCGCGAAACCCTTACAAGCTTGTTAATGGTTTCGGTCATGTGCACGGGTATCCTGATGGTCCTTGCCTGGTCAGCTATAGAACGGGTGATAGCCTGCCTTATCCACCATGTAGCGTATGTTGAAAACTTATAACCTCTTCTGTACTCAAATTTATCTACCGCCTTCATAAGGCCAATATTACCCTCCTGGATAAGGTCTAAAAAGGAAAGCCCTCTGTTTGTATATTTTTTTGCAATAGACACAACAAGCCTCAAGTTTGCCTCGACCAATGCCTTTTTCGCGTTTCTAAATATGCCTTCCTTGCGCATAACTATATACAGCTGGCTTTTTATCTCCTTCTGGTCTTTGCCAAATTCTGCTTCAATTTTTCTTATTTGCTTGCGCAAGGCCCTTGCCTTGGGTTTTTGCCTGCGGGCCTTAGACAAATCAAGCTCTCTATTTAACCTTGTTATCTGCTCAGAGTGCATTCTTAGCCTTGCGGAAATTTCCTCGATAAAATTTGTTGTAAGTTTAAGTTTAAATAAAAGCCCTTCTACGGCAGACATGCTTTTTATCCGCTTTAGTTTTTTCAACAAACGTCTAATTCTAATCTTTACTTTGGCGGGAAGCTCTTCCGTGTTCATATATTCATCGTAATTTATTTCGCCTCGCAATATCTTTTCCATCATATCCATGACAGCTGTCTTTGCCGCAAGGCATTCAAATACGCTGCTTCTAAAATCAGACTCTGCCAGCTCTATCCTCTTTGCCAGGGCAATTTCATCTTCCCTGCTTAATAGCGATATCTGGCCCATCTGGCGCAGGTACATCCTGACCGGGTCATCAACCTTGGAAACAGCCTCTGGCGGTTTTACAGCTTCAGGCGCAGCTTCCTGAGTATCCTGTTTTTCCAGAATTGCGGATTCGGAATCTACTAATTCAATACGTTCTTTATCTAACGTATCAATAATCTGCTCAATCTCATCAGAGGATGTTATGCTCTCGGGCAGAGCCTCATTTACCTGCTCATATGTCAAATACCCCTTCTCTTTGCCTAGCTCAATAAGCTTTGCTATGTGGCTTGCAAGGGTATCTGCCTTTTTCCTGGTTGTTTTTCTTCTTTTCTTGACCTGCTTTTTCCTTTTAGTCATTAAATTTTCTCGCCTCCCTGCCTGCCGGCAGGCAGGCCTGCCTGCCGGCTTGCCTACCGTTAGGTGTGGCAGGCAGGCTTAATCCGTTAAATTCCTTAACAAGGACCATAACATGGCTTTCATCTCCGGATCTTTCCGCTTCTTTAATTAAAACAGTGAGCTGTTCTTTCCTGAGCCTGAGATTATCGGCCTTTAACCATTTGATACAATCCTCTAAAGTCTTTTCTCTGTCTATAATATTCTCGACTTCTACCAGCAGCTGGCAAATGAACTGGCTTATTTCCTCATCCGAAATATTATGTATGAGCCGTGCCGGGGTAGGATGTTTATTATCATCGATAAGAGCAAAAGACTCATGAATTATCTTTTTTATGCGGGGGTTTTTAAACATATCGATGTCAAATTCATCCTTTATTCTCCTCGCTATCTCTGCATCCTCCATCAAAAGAGCGGCTATAATCTTTTCCGCCTGGCGCGCTTCCTGCGTTGCATTAAAATCAGCTTTAAGGGTAACCGGCTTTGAATAATCCAGTTTTACCTTGCCAAGCTCAGCTATTATCGCCTGTTCATTAATAGACAGCTGTTCTGAAAGCCTTCTCACATATTCAGACCTTAATACTTCGTTATCAACCCTTTTAATGGTGGGCAGCATCTCTGATATAACCTTTGCTTTTTTTTCTGAAGTATCAGCGCCGTGGCGTAAGAGCAATATGTCCATTTTATAATCAAATAACCCTTTAGCCGAACTTATAATCGATGCAAATTCTTGCGCGGATTTACCCCTTACGAATGTATCCGGGTCAAAGCCTTTAGGCAAACTGGCAATTTTAACATTAAGGCCTTCTCCTATTAAAATATCCAGGCTGCGCAACGACGCAGCTTCTCCGGCCTCGTCCGCGTCGTAAATTACCACAACATTGCTGGTATACCTTCTAATTAAATTTATCTGCTCGATAGTCAACGCCGTGCCTAAAGTTGCCACAATGTTAGTTATCCCATGCTGGAAAGGTATTATCAAATCAAGATACCCCTCAACTATTACGGCTTCGTCTAGTTTTCGTATTTCGCTTGAGGCAATATTCAGACCATACAGATTTCTTCCCTTGGTATATATTTCTGTTTCCGGGGAATTAATATACTTAGGCATGCTATCATCAATCACGCGGGCGCCAAAGCCGATTGCTTTTGAATTTACGTTAAATATAGGAAACATTACCCTGTTCCTGAATCTATCGTAAAAACTATTTTCCTTGCCTTGTATAATCAGGCCGGCCCTCAAAAGGGCGTCCTGGCTTACCCCTTTTTTCTGGGCATATTTTAAAAATGAATCCCATAAATCCGGGGCAAAGCCGAGTTTAAACTTGGCCGCCGTTTGAGCGCTTATGCCGCGCTTGCTTAAATATTCTCTTGCCTGCTTGGCCTTATCAGAGCCGACTAAAATAGCGTTGTAATACGCGGCTGCCATTTCATTAATACGATACAAGGGGCTTGCGGCTGCGGAAGAAACCGCGTAATCCGCCCTTCCAAATGCGGGTAGTTTAACGCCTGTCTTCTCCGACAATATCCTAAGCGCTTCAAAAAACTCAACCTTCTCATATTCCATTATAAAATTGATTACATCTCCGCCTGCGCTGCAGCCAAAGCAATGGTAAATCTGTTTGGCGGGACTTGCCATAAAAGAAGGGGTCTTTTCATGATGAAAGGGGCATAGTCCCTTATAATTCGCGCCTGATTTCTTAAGCGGGATATAGCCTGATATGACTTCAACAATATCAAGGCGGGATTGTATCTGTTCTATCGCATTTCTTAAATCATCGGCCATTAATATAGTTTAGAGTTTAGAGTTGAGAGTTTTCATTTCTGCGTATACGAGTAAAACCTGAACAGGAAATGACGTTGAGTTTCTGCCGTTTTTCTACTTTATCGAGAAGCAAATTTATGCCCAGCGTATCGCTGGAAATGTGGCCTGCTATTATAATATTAAAATTGTGCTTTTTGGCCTTTTTAAAATGATCCTCGCTAAGATGCATACAGATAAGCGTTGTCACCTTTCCTTTAGCCAATTGGTTGTATATATCTTTCGGGCCCTCTGTGCCGCCCGTCATCTCAATCAACACCTTGCCGCATTTATTCGAATTTTTACCTAAAATGACTTTCGGACCCTGCCCGTTTTTCATGGCTATTCTATATTCCGGCACTTTATATATTAGATCCAAAATATCGCAAACCCTTGAGGGCTTTTTTTTCTTGAGTAAATTGTTAAAATACTGATAAGCAAAATTATCGGCTACGGTATGCATGCAAAGAAGCGGTATATTAAGCAGCCTGGCCGCGTCTGTAGTCCTTGGATGGTTTCCCGCGACAGACTTCCTGAAAACCTCTTCTATGCGCTCGTCTACCATCTTATCTATGTTTTTGCCGGATACGCCCATGCCTTTTAGTATATCGCGCAATACGCCCATAACCTTGTGCAGGTTCATTCTGGCAAACCCTATCGGGTGATGTCCTGCGACAAGGTCAATTCTTTCGCCCTTTGATCTTAACCTGTCTGCCAGCAGCAACTCAGGTGTCTCAATGTCTATTCCGACCATAATTGTTTTTATATTTGTCTTTGGCAAACCAAAAAGAATCCTTGTATCGCCGTACGGATTTGACAATTTTTCTTTGTCAAACGCCTCTTTTTCAGCAGGGGGAAGTTTACTGTATTCGTCCTTTACGGTATTTAGAAATTTTAAGATTTCCGGCCTGCTGCGCGGGTCCTGTTTGATGCCTTCATCAACAATAAGCTTATAAAACTCGCCTATATTCATTTTTTGCTCCCGGCGTGATGTGTTATTGGGCTGCTATTATATCTATCGGTTCCTGAAAGGGGATAACGCTTACTATAGCTTTATATGTTGCTGCAGTATATCTAACAAGATAAGGGGCAATAACCGAATCCTTGTTAATGCTTATGGAAATATATTTGATTGGCAATAGCAATAATGTTATTAAAATAAAACCACATAATAATAAACCTCTAAGCGAGCCGACTACAGCCCCTCCAGCTTTTTCAAGGCCAAGGACAAACTGCACATTAAGTATCTTGAGAAGCAAAGCTACTGCGTATTTATAAGCTATTCTGAATAATAACACAATCGCCGCAAGTACGATTATCTGGATAATCCAAAGGGGTATTTTTATATATTCTACAATAAAATAGGCGGCCTTATTGAAGTAATGAAAACCAAAAAGAATGCTTGCCAGCGTTCCAATCAGCCTGAAAAGCTCTTGCGTAAGCCCAGCTCTTACGCCCGTGTAACAGCATTTTAATACCAGCAAGATAACTAAAATGTCTGTCCAGTTAAACTTTTTCAGGATTTCCATAAGGTATTATTATATACCATATAAACGCTTATTTGTCAAGGGCAGCTCAAAATTTTAATAAATTCCTAATCATAACTTATACTTATATTAAATACTTCACTATCTTCTTGCATAGTCTCGGGAAAAGGTTCAAATGGGGCTGCCTCCTTGACGCTTTTGAGCACAATTTCAATAAGCTGCGGATCAGCATCCTGGGAAGCAAATACTAACGGCTCGCCAACCAAATTTCCATCCGAACTAAGAATGAAGGAAACAGTTGCTTCTCCCGGTATCGACATCTTTGGCCTGTTATGAATGGTTCTTTTGTTTATCTTGCCCCAAACCAGTTGATAATAATCGGGTTTTTTGTCAGCCTGTTCTTCTTCAGCAGGGATCTTTATTGCGCGATCCTGCTTTAAGGCGCTTTGTTCTCGCTGCATCTCCTGCAAGGCCTGATCAAAACTTTTTTCTTTCTCCCTTTGTCCCCTTACTTCTTCCAATAGGCCTTCATCTTCGCCGTAAATAATATGCGGAGTTAAGAAGATTATAATCTCCTTACGTTCAGGCTGATTAGACGTTGTTGAAGCATTCCCTCTGGATGTGCTTTTAAACAGGGCTCCCAATATGGGAATGTTGCCCAGCAAAGGCACCTTTTCCTCTTCAAATTCGTCTCTTTTCTGTATAAGGCCGGATAGCATAATAGTATTTTTATCTTTTACCATTACCGTGGTTTCTGTTGTGGAGGTATCGACAATCGGTATTGAATCGGCATCTTCTCCGTATTCCAGCGCATCCGAAGAAGAGCTCACTTCGGGCTTGACTTTCATTGTAATAAAACCATCGTCATTAATTGTGGGGGTAACGGTAAGCTTCACTCCCAAATCAAGAAAAGTTACATTATAGGCCTTTTCAGTAGTGGTTTCTCCCTGGCTAAGGGTTTGGGTCACGTATGGCTGGTTTGTGCCGACAAGAATCTTCGCCTCTTCATTATTGACAACTGTTATGCGGGGGTTAGACAATATCCTGGTGCTGCCATAATGTTCCAAAAACTGCAAAACCGCCTGAAAACCTTTTCTGCCAAAGTCGCCTATTCCATATGTTACGCCTGTGGTCAATGCCTGAGAAAAATTAAAGGAAAATGCGTGGTCACCTAATGTTTTGTTTAGAAAACCGCCTAATTGCTGAAAAGCCACATCCCAATCTATGCCTGCGCGGTATTCGTCATTTAAACTAAGTTCCAATATCATTGCTTCTATTTCTACCTCTTTATGCCTTTCGTCAAAAGCGATAAGGACTTTATCAAATTCCTCAATTTTTTTCTCAATGTCGGTTATTGCTATTTTATTTGTCCGTTCATCAATGCGCAAAGAGCCGACATTTTTTGTCAGCATCTCCGTTATTTTGTCTTTCATGTCTTCGGCTTTCGCGTATTGCAGTTTATAAACTTTAGTAATCATGGGCGCATCAAGGCTTAAGATAATCTTTTCCATCTCCTCGACTTTGGATGGTATATCCATAAGTACCACCGACCTTGAAGGCTCATCAGGCACAACCTTGCCTATATTGGTCTTTATCTGCGAAAGCGCCGCCGCGACATCTTCAACGCGCGCGTATTTAAGCTTCACCGTCTTTGCTATTTTTTTGTCGCGGTATTTCTCTCCGTAAATAAGCTCATAGTCTCTTTGCGTCATTACATTTATGATGTTGCCCTGCTTTTCATAGGCAAGTTCGTTTGCCGCAAGTATAATCTCGAACGCATCCCAGATATCCACGTCCTTTAAAAACATGGTAACGTTTCCCCTGACATTTTTTCCGGCGATTATGTTTAAATCGCTCCTCATAGACAGGATCTTTAGCACATCCAGTATGTCCATACCTTTTATGTCTAAAGATATTTTATTGCCTTCCTGAAGAAACGAAACGCCCGGACAAGAGAAAACAATCGAGATTGCCAGCGCAAATACCAATATACTTTTCATTTTCCCCTCCCACCGAGAAATTTTTAATTACACATACAAATCAGATTGTATGCGTAATCATGCTTAAAGTGATAATTTTGTAGTTTCTCCATTATACTCCAAAATGACAACAGCCTTTTCCACCTTTTTAACCTTAAATTCCAAAACATTTTCGCCTTCATAAACATAATATGTCTGGCGGGTCTTTTTGTCTTCAATAATAGCCTGCGGATTATCGCCGGTTATTACGCCTATCAATGTCAAATTTATAACCATATCTGAAATCTGGGGCCCTATTATTGTTGTTACGGGCTCTGTGTCGCGTGTGGCAGGGGCGCCAAAAAGCTGCCTTGTCGTAGGAAACATTTCAGGTTCATTCGCATCAAATAACGGCTCTTCATAAAACGATCCGTTGCCTGAGAGCTCTTTTTCTGCGCCAAGGCCTTGGGGCGGCTGCTGGTTCGGCTTTACCTGATCCTGCGACGGAATAAGCCTTTCTATGTCTATGATGGACTCATCGGGCTTTTTGCCAAAAAATTCGTATGAAAAATATACAACTCCTGCAACAAAAAATAATATCATTATAATAGCCGCGATTTTAAATGCATCCAGTTTATTGCTGCTGCTTATAACGGCGGCAAATATACCTGCTATTTTAAATTTTGTCTTCTCTTTTATTTTATCTGAGGCTCTGCGCGCGACAATGGTTCGCCTATCATGGTCTGTCTTTCTGCGCCCTATTATCGCTTTGCTATCGTCGCCGATAACCTTCTGGCTTTCGCCGGCATCCTGGCCAAGCGGGCCCTGGCTTACGGGTTCAAGGTTTTGATTTTCAGGTTTTTTTTCATCTGCGCCGTCCTTCTTATACACGCCCTTAATTAACCGAAGCAGCCTTTCTTCCGGCGGTAAATCTTTTGTCATTATCTTACCTCCTGGGCTATTATTTTTTCCACAACTGTGTCATCAACCGTATTTTTACCGTCCATTATAACGCCCTCTAAGGCATCGTGGCAAAGCAATGAAATGCGCCGGGGATACCCTTGCGTATGTTGATATATCAATCTTATTGCCCCTTCAGTAAAAAAAGCGCCGTTTTCCGCTATGTATCCAGCCTGCTTCAGCCTGAAATTTATCATTGCCTTTGTCTCAGCTTCATCGAGCGGATTTATGATATATTTTAAGTTAACCCTGTCCATAAAGTTCTTTATCTTTCTTATGCGCGGAAGCAGCTCTATCTGGCCAAATATCACCAGTTGAAGCAGTTTGAATTTGTTGGTCTCGTAATTAAGCAGGGTACGCAATATTTCAAGGTGGGTAGGTGTAAGTTTCTGGCCTTCATCTATAATTAATACTATGGTTTTATTTTCATCCACGCCTTTTTGAAAAAGGTGCTTTTCGAGCGCGTCCTTGTAATCCAGGGTGGAACGAAACAGAGGCGTCACGCCGAACATCTTGCACAAGCTCCACAGAAATTGAAACTCCGATTTATAACTTGGATCCAGTATTATGTGAAATATATATTCCGGCTCATCCTTAAATAACTGCAACAGCATGCGCCCGAGAGTTGTCTTGCCCGTGCCGACATCTCCAAGCACGATATTCAGGCCCCTTCTTAGCCTTATTGCTATTTCCAGCCTTTTTAATGCAGAATTATGCGAGACAGAAGGATAAAAAAAATCCGGATCAGGACTTGTGGAAAAAGGCTCTTTTTCTAAACCTAATACCTGATAATAGCTCATATTACGCGCTCTTTTTTAATTCCTGCCTTATCTGTGCTATTGGTGTCCCTTCAATCCGTAATGATCGTATCTTCTTTAAAATCTCAACCGCTCTATCATCAAAATACCTGAAATTTGTCTCCGGAGTCTTGCCAGTCTCCTTAATCAGGCCTATTTTAAGATAATACTTTATTGTATCAACCGAATGACCTGTTATAACCGCTAAGTCCTTAAGCAAATATACTTGTCCCAACCATGCACTCCCTACTTAGGGAGTAGTACCTACTCCCTATCTAGAGAGTAGATTACACCATTAAAAATGTCTTGTCAAGAAAGTTTTTAAAAATTATTCACTTTTACTGAGCGCGAAGCGGGAAATTGTAAGAGCGCCTGTTAATACAGAGGGGTCATTTGTGCGGGAATTAAGGGTGAATTGTTCAACGCGTAGGCAAAATTTGGAATCTTTAAGCTGTTTTATAAATTGTAAGATGCTGGGCATAGCTGCTTCGGTATCCAGGTCTATATAAAATGTGCGATAAGGCCCGTCTTTTTCTGTGCGGCGAGGTTTCATATTGACAATTCTTACAAGGCTAGAGCCTGCCAACCTTTCTATTTCATTAAGAATCAGGGCCATTTCCTCTTCATCGCTTTCCCTGGCCAGAAATTTCTGCATGTATTTGCCATACTTATCATCAAGGGCCTTTTTCTGCGTCAGTATTTTAACTCCCTTTTTTAGCTGTATCTTTTCAATTTCAATGTTTTTATTAAGACGCACCCAGGCGCTGCTTATCGGTTCGATAATCAGACTGTACGTTATCCACAAAAAAACCAGCGCGCAGACAACAAGCGTCAGCATCTTTTCTCTTATGTTTATCTTACTAATCCATTTCATATGTTATCTTTCGAAAACTCGCACGTTATCTGAAAATCAACAGTCTCCTGCTCCCTGATGCGCCTTTTACTTACATATCTGGTTTCCACGTTTTTAAGTTTTGCCGATTGTTCAAGCTTATTCACAAATTTAAAAACATCCGACATCGCGGGCGTAGTGCCCTGTAAAATTATTTTTCCTTTGTCGTTATAATTTAAATAATTAAGGAGTATTTCCGCAGGTATCACCCTGTGCAGTTCGTATAGAAATGTTAAAGGCGCGTTTGCAGCGTCTATGTGAGATTGCGCCATTTGCAGCTTTTTAGATTTGCCTTCCAGGTCCTCGGTAATAGGCGATATCTTTTCCGTTGAAGATTTTAAATTTGCGAGAAATGCCCTTTTTTGATAAAACTTAATTGCCGCTGTTGCGGTGATCATTAAAAATATACAAATGCCCAAAATTCCCAATACAACCGCTTTGTTCCATTTTTGCGCAATTTCCCACTTCTTTTTAACCTCTGGGGGCAAAATATTCAAAGATTGTGCAGCTAAACCAAACAAAGCCCCGAGGCTGCTGGATATTGAAGTGCCTTCCGGAAGCCCTTCCTGCGAAAATGCGTTATCTGCCACAGAAAAAGTCTTTATATTTTCAACAACAGAAGCGGGTATGCCTAACCTGTCATTAATCATGTCCGCAATTAAATGGGCGTCTTTTAGGGGACCTGTAATTATTATTTTTTCTACGGGAAGGTTTTTCTTCTGTTCTTTATTGTATATATCTATGGATCTTTTTGTTTCGAGCAAAAGCCTCTCTCTGTACTTGGAATGCTCTAATGCCGATTCTGACAATGCGCTTGCCCCAAAGGATGATATCCTGCTCAACAGAATCCTTGTGTCTGATATAATCTCTGTTTCAACATTATTTCTGTCTATATCCATTATCAATACTGCGCCTGTTGTTTGGGGCGTCTCGCTCAAAGCTGTTTTTGACCAAAGGTATAGACCTTCCGTGGTCAAGGTCAGGATATCCGGCTTTAAACCCGCTTTATTCAGTATGCCGACTAACTTGTTTACGGCATTCCTGTGGGCAATGGCAATGATAACTTCCGAATAACCCTGCTGGTCTGTGTAAGTCCTTCTGTAATCAAAAAATATCTCCTCGGCCGGAAACGGAATTTGTTTTACCGCTTCAAAAGAAGCCATTTTTTCTAACTCATTCGCATCGGCAGACGGCAGCTTTAATACCCTTATGGTTACGTCGCTCCTTGACATCAGCCCTACCAATTTATCTATTTTTATTCCGTTTGCTTTTATAAGCTTGACTATTGTTAAGGAAATATCTTCTGCGGATAAACCTTTAACAGGATATGCTAATATTTTTTCTACATGTAGATCTTTAGAGTTGTTTTGAGCATGTAAAATCTTAACAATTTCTGAATCGATTTCAACTACGGTTATCCCTGCCATATATTATTCCTATTATTCTTGATGCCAAAATCTCGTTACGGGAAGTCTCTCGCCCTGGCGAAATTCATATACCGCCTCGATACGCGATACAACTTTTTCAATTTCGCCTTCTGCTGTTGCTCTGTAAATTTTAGAACCGGCTGTGATCTTTATACCTTCATCTGAACCTTTCAGCAATTGCCGCATTCTGTCATATTCCTGGTTAGTTATTCCGTAAATGTTGCCGAACCAGTCCTGCTCCTGAAGATTTTTTATTTCCACCATGCCTTCTTTGCCGCGGTCTATTATATAAGGGCCTGTTGAAAACCACCTGTCATCTCTTGTGCCGATAACACCGTCGCGCCCTTTGCGATAAGCGGCTACTTTTAACGGCAGGTCGGGATAATCCACGCCGAATACCGCAAACAGCGCTGTCTCGGATGCGGTATTAATGTTTACCTCGCCTTCAGTGTAAATCGTAATAAAATCTTTGATTTTAGAGAAAATCTCCGCAGTTATCCCCTTAACCAAAAGCAATTCCTCGACTATTTCAAAATTTTTATTTTTGCAGTAATAGGGGTTATCAAGCCCGAGATAATACTCTCCTTCTGCGCCCAGAAAGCTATTGTTATACGGGTCTGTTCCTATTGCGTCGTCAGCATCGCGCCAATCTACGATGCAGTATGCTATTTCATAAGCTTGCGTCTCGTCTTCTTCGCAGGCAAGGAGAAGGTCAATAAACACATCTGGAGATGCCGTGTTAATATTTATTCTCGATGACTCATCAGCTAAACCAAACAGCACAGGGTCATCACCGTAGTAGAGGCTGTAGGAGCCTTTGTTAAATGCATGCTTCTTAAAAAGCTCAGGGTTGTTTGCCCATGGCTGGTTTAACGCATCTATCGTGTCGGGATATCCTTTAGCATATTCAAGGGATTTTTGTGCCAGAGCATACACAATGCCGGCTTTTGCTAAAAAAAAGGCTTTTAGTTTATCCGTCTGGTAAGAAGATAATTTTAATGTCACGGCTGAACGATGAGCAACGCTTACGCAAAGGGCAGACAAAACCGTAATAATCCAAAGAGTAGTTATTAATATCGCTCCGTTTTTATTAATGTTCATTGTTCGGCAATCTCTGCTATGTCTCCAATTTGGCCTATTGGTATATATATCCTTTTTTCAAAATGCCTTTTACCTTCCTGCGCATAATCGTCTTTTAAAACCAATTCCAGTTTTACGCCGCAAGGAATTTTATCCTGCGCCAGCCACTGCGAAAACCATTCCAATGGGGCGGTTTCATCGTCAGACCCATAACAATAACTAATGCTGAAATCTATTACATCGTCGAGTAAAACCCTGCTAAAGCTTAAGTCTTTCCCTGATTCCGGGTTTTCCTGCGTCTTTAATGCCTGGGAGTAAGGCAAAACCTGCCTCATTAATTTGCCGAATCCATTCTCATAGCCCTCGTTGTAATAAAAATACGAAATTTTCGCAATCTGTCCATTGGCGCTGTTTTTATCTTTTATAAAACCGGCAAATTCTATTTTCCCCTGCGCGCCTATGAATGGCATTGGCTCATATGAAAATGTGTTTGTTATATCCTGCGTAAACTGATTAACCGCATGCCTTATTTTCTGATAATGCGACAGGTTCGCCTCTATACTTTTCCAGGAGGCTATGCCCAATCTAAAAGAAGAATATATAACAGATGTAACGATTGAGAATATCGTAACGGCCAACAGCAGTTCAAGTAGGGTAAACCCCGCTAATCTATTCTTCCTCTTGCCACACATATGTAGATACACTCGCTCTGCTTTGAGTGCTTGCGTCATCCCAATTTACGCTCAAATTTGCCTGCTTAATAGGCAGCTGGTCGTCATCAGCCTTGTCTAAACTTACTTGCGTAACCTCTGTTTCATAAAAAAACTTTTTCTGATCAATTTCAAGAGTATCTGAGAGCATGGTATCTGCAAAGGCATCTTTGATCAGGACATCAAACATCTTATCCTCAAGAATATAATTGGCTGAAAGATAATTTCCAGCTAATCTGACAGCCCTTAAGGATGTGGAAAATGCCCGGTTAATAACAATAAGTGTGCTCGCTACTATAACAATAGATATTAAAACTTCCAATAGCAAGAAACCTTCACTGGCTTTTTTTGTTCTCACCGACATGAATTTCTCCTGTTGCTGCATCAACCCCAAGGGCGCTTTTTGTACCGGATGTATCTGTAAAAGAAACTGCAATCCCTTCTGAAGAACCATCCGGGAAAAACTCTACCATCTCTTCAGAGGCATCTATTTTAATATCCTGTGGGATTTTAAATGTTCTGCCCCATTTGCTTTCAGCGGGTATTATCTCGTCTTTGGCATGGGCCCTTATATACATCCTGTATGTCTTTTTGTTGACATCTATTTTTATTAAATGCGCGGTCCTTGTCATTATCGCCTTTTCTCTCGCTAAGTTCATGAGGCTGGCCATATCTTTCGCCAGCAGGTTAACCCGCAAATCAGAAAATGTCTTTTTAAACAGCGGGGCAGATAATCCGACTATAACTAATACAATTATCGTTGTTAATATTAGCTCAATTAGGGTAAAGGCGTTACTGCTCTTAAGTTTCTTGTTCCCAGTTTGCGATATCATCCTGGCTTTCTACTCCGTCCGGGCCATATGAATAAAGGTCATAATCATCCTGGTTGTGCAGGCCCGGGTTTGCATACACATAGTTGTTGCCCCACGGGTCCCTTGGTAATTTTTTCAGGTACGGGCCTTTCCAGTTCGGCGGCGCAGGAGACATGGTGCTTTGCCTTGTTAAGGCATCTAACCCCTGCTCTGTGCTTGGATACAGGCCGTTATCCAACTCATACATATCAAGGGCCAACGCTATGTTGGAATCGATATCAGCTCTTGCCGCGGCTGTCCTAGCCTCCTGCGAACGCCCGACCAGCCTTGGAACAACCATTGCCGAAAGAATGCTTATTATTATCACAACGAGCATCAGTTCTATCAACGTAAAACCTTTGTTTGCGACTTTCTTCATATCTAACTCCTTGGCTGGGCGCAGGATTTGCGCTTTATTAATTTCGTTTCCAGTAAAACTTTAACAGGCCTTGAGTTGCGTGAATTTATCATCTGGTTTAATAATTCTGCTGCCTGCCTTCCCATTTCGGTTATAGGCTGCCATACCGTAGTCAGCGGGACCTTTGCATAATTAGCTATCGGGTTGTCATCAAAACCCACGATAGATAAATCTTCAGGGATTCTTAAACCTTTTTCTCTCGCTACATCCATAGCCTCCATAGCCATAACATCGCTCGCGCAGAATATAGCTGTCGGGGCGTCCGAAAGGCTAAGCAGCCTTTGGGCCTCATGGCGCGCAGGGCCCCTTAAATAATGGCCTACCTTTATATATTTAATTTCCGTTGACAGGTTGTGTTTCTTCATGCAATTCTTGAAACCGTCTAAACGGGCATTGCCCGACGCGGTTGTAAGGTCGCCCGCTATCGTCGCTATCTTGGTATGCCCTAAGCTTATCAGATATTCCGTAACCTCTTCTGCCGCTTGCTGGTTATTTATCGCAATGCAGTTTATCGGCAGTTTATCAAAATAATTATTCATAACAATGTAGGGAATTCTTTTGGCAATTACTTTGGCGAGCTGCCTTTTATCGCCGTTTATGTCCGCGAACAATACCCCGTCAATATAATCAGGAGAAAGAGAAGCGCTGGTAAGCCAATCTTCGTGTTTATGCCTGTCGCTTATATGAAACATTATATCGAGCTTTAACCTGCTAGCGGCAATACTCACCCCTTTTATAACTTCCGTCGCGTAAAAGGAATGAAATATATCTTCAAAGCGTGGGACTATTAAACCAAATACCTTTGAGGTCTTTTGCCTCGCAGAGGCGGTGACGGTTGCCCTTATTTCCAACTCACCGATTGCCCTCTGGACCCTCTCCCGCTCGTCTCTTTTAACAGTCGGGGAACCTTTCATCACCCTTGAAACTATCATAGATGAAACATTTGCCTTTTTTGCAATCTGCGATATCCTCACTTGCAGCTCCTTTCGTAAAATCTAACTTTTTTTACACAGATGACCACAGATTAGAAGATACAGATGATCACAGATATCTGCGATCATCTTGCATCCTTTAATCTGCGCTAATCTGTGCAAAAGAACTGACTTTATTACGCTCTAATACACTATCTCACCATAAGATTTATCTGAAATATCGGCAACAACATAGCTATAACGATAAAACCTACAAGCCCTCCGAGAATGATTATGATTGTGGGCTCAAGCAGCGTAGTAAATACCTTTATTTCCCTGTCAACTTCCCTGTCATAGGAATTCGCTGTTTTAAAAAGCGCGTCTTCCAAAGACCCGCTTTCTTCGCCAACGCCTATCATATTTATCATCATTGGGGGAAAGCGGCCGACCTGCTTCATGCTCGATGAAAGCGAAAACCCGTCGATTATACTCTTTCTCACTGTTATCATATCCTGTCTGATAATTTCATTGTTCATTGTCCGGGCCAATACTTCAAGCGCCTCAACCATCGGGACGCCGTTTTTTATCAAGGTCGCCAATGTCCTGTTCAACCTCGCGAATTCGGAGGTCTTAATAAAACTTCCGACAACGGGGAGATTTAACCTAAACCGGTCAGATATCTTCTTTCCCTCTTTGGTTTTAACCCATTTATTAAGGCCGAAGATTAAAACAGCTGCCGCTAATATAGCAAGCCACCAAAACATGGCAAAAAAATTGCTTATGCCTATCAAAATAAGGGTCGGCAAAGGCAAGGCCTGCTCCATGTCAGTAAACATGGATACTAATCGCGGGGCTACAAAACTTAACAGGATAAATATGGTTACGCCGCCGACCATTACAAGAAGCGCAGGGTACGCTAAACTTGTGCGGACTTTTGATAAAGTCTCTTCATCAGCTTCGGCAAAATCCGCCAGCCTTGATAAAACTTCGTCGAGCATGCCGCCTGTCTCTCCGGATTTTATCATATTTACGTATAAAGGCGGAAATATATCGGAATGCCTGGCCAGCGCCGCGGAAAGCGACAACCCGTCTCTTATGTCGGATTTTATATCCTTAAGCCTCTGAACAAGAATAATGTTCTGCGTCTGCTGCGTAAGAATCTCCAAGGCGTTTAGCAGGCTTATGCCTGAATCTAAAAGGTTGGACAGCTGCCTGGTAAAAGTGCTCAGGTCTCTTAACGGAACTCTCTTTTTAAACGGGAAAAAGGCTTTTGCCTGCTTAGCCGCCGGTGAATCCTGCTGCTCGACGGATAAAGGGAAGATCTGCATCTGTCGTAGTTTTATTATCGCATTTTTATAATCAGCGGCTTCTATTTTCCCGTTTACAATCTCAGTGGGGTTTTTCTTGGCCTTATAAACAAATGTCGGCATTAACTTACTCCTCTAAGGCCATCTCTACCTTTGTAACCCTTAATACTTCTCCTATGGTAGTAACGCCTGCTATAACTTTTTCCATGCCGTCATCAAACAAAGTTCTCATTCCGGATTTTAGAGCCTTTTCCCTTATCTGGTCGGCTGATACGCGCTTTAAGACCATCTCTTTTATTTCTTCGTCTAAAACCAGGATTTCATATACGCCTGTCCTGCCTTTAAAACCGGTGAATTTGCACGCAGGACAGCCTTTTCCTTCATAAAATTTTACTTTTGCATAATCTAATTTCAGGCCTAAGTCCTTTTTTGCCTTATTATCAAGAATGACTTCCTTTTTGCATTTCTCGCAAATCAGCCTCACCAACCTTTGGGCAATAGCGCACTCAACAGAGCTTGACGCAAGATACGGCTCTATGCCCATATCCAAAAGCCTTGTAACCGCCCCGGGAGCATCATTGGTGTGAAGAGTCGAAAAAACCAGATGGCCTGTAAGCGCCACTCTTATGGCAATTTCTGCGGTCTCTAAATCTCTTACTTCTCCAACCATCATGATATCAGGGTCATGCCTTAATATATGCCGCAGGCCTTCCGCAAAGGTGAGCCCTATCTTGGGATGAATCTGAACCTGCGTTATTCCCTTTAATTCGTATTCAATGGGGTCTTCAATTGTTATTATATTCTGCTGGCTATTATTTATTCTGCTTAGGCAGGAATAAAGGGTGGTGGTCTTGCCTGAGCCTGTGGGGCCTGTTACAAATATTATGCCGTGGGGCTTTTTTATCATTTTTTCCATTATTTCCAGATTGCTCGTCGATAAACCAAGGTTTTTAAGCCCCAAAAGGACATCCGTGGATAAAAGCCTTATTGAAACGCTTTCTCCGTAAGCCGTTGGTATAATGGATACCCTTAAATCTATGTCGCGCTCCTTTACCTTTAATTTTATCCGCCCGTCTTGCGGAAGGCGTTTTTCTGCAATATTCAAGGAAGACATTATCTTGACTCTTGAAACAATGGCGGAATGCAAATATTTTATAGTCGGAGGAATGCTGGCATTATGCAGGATGCCGTCAACTCTATACCTTATCCTTAATTCGTCCTCAAACGGTTCTATGTGTATATCCGTAGCCCTGTCTTCAACAGCCTGCTCTAATACCTGATTAACAAACTTGATTATAGAGGCATCTTCAGCCATTTCATCAACCGACTCAGCTGCTCTGCGCATGGTGGGGCTTTCCTTAAACGCGGATTCCTCTATAATCCTATCAACGGTCTCCGCGCCAATGCCGTAATATTTCTTTATACTTTCCAATATGTCGCTTTCGCTTGATAAGACCGCGTTTATATCGCAGGCAAGAAATAGGCGTATGTCGTCTAAAGTACGCAAATCAAGGGGGTCTGTAACAGCTACGGTAAGTAAATTCTTTTCTAATTTAATCGGCATTAACTTATAGTGGGAAGCAAATTTGGCAGGAACCTTTTTTACCGCTTCGGGACTTATCTCGACAGTCTTTATCTTTACATACGGGATATTCAACTGCTCGGATAATGTGGCTAATACATCCGATTCTTTGGCAAAGCCTAATTTTACAAGCGTAACGCCTATAAATTCATCGCTCTTTTCTTTTTCCCTAAGACCTTGCTCAAGCTGCTTAGCGTCAATGATGCCTCTGTCAATAAGCATCTGTCCTAATAACAGGTCACCTTTTCTCATAGTTTTGTGTAAAACACTAGTTCTTTTGCTTTGCGCAGATTAGCTTTGCGCAGATTAGCACAGATTAAAGGATGCAGATGATCACAGATGCGTTGGAAAAAGAATCTGTGATCATCCGCTTCTTCTAATCTGCGATCATCTGTGCAAACGTTATATTCTATTGAGTATAACATAAAGTATTTGGCCTTGCAATTATAAATTTTCCCATTAATTCATCCGGGCCCTTAAGTGTTACTCTTATATATGTATCAGTGTAGCCGCATAATCGGTGTGTATTTTTATCCTTAGTGTTTTCAACCAAAACTCTGTGTTTAATCTTTGCTGCTTTTTTCGCATAATCCTTGGCCATTTTTTCAGTAATAGCCTTTATTGCCTTATATCTTTCTGCTATTGTCTCTTTATCCAACTCGCCCTTAAGGCCAAAAGCAGCTGTATACGGCCTCCTGCTGTAGGAAAATATGTGCGTGCGCATGGGATCGATTTTCTTTAAAGCCTTTATTGTGCTGTTAAACGCTTTTTTAGTTTCGCCCGGAAAACCAATTATAACATCCGTGCTTATGGCTAGACCTGGGATATTTTTCCTTATAACTTTAATTTTCCGCAAAAATTCTTCCCTAGAATATTTGCGGTTCATTTTGTTTAAAATCCCGTCGTCGCCGCTTTGCAACGGTATGTGCAGGTGATTGCATATCTTGTTGTTTTTCTTTATAACATCTATAACTGCATCAGATACATCCTGTATCTCTATGGAACTTAAACGGATTCTAAAATCCCCTTCCATGGCAGCTAATGATACAAGTATATCCTTTAAAGAAATTCTTGATGTTAGATCTTTTCCGTAAGCCCCGAGGCATACGCCTGTCAGGACCAGCTCCTTGTAGTTGTTTTTTATAAGTTCTCTTGCCTCGTTGATTATATCGTCTTTATCCCTGCTTGTTGGCTCCCCGCGCACATAAGGGACCTTGCAATATGAACAGAAATTGTCACAGCCGTCCTGGATTTTTATGAACGCCTTGGTGTGGTCTTTGAAGTGGGTGATGCGGTTAATTGGTGAGTGGTTAATTGGTGAGTGGTTAATATATTTTGCAATGTTGCCTTTTTCTTTATTCGGCAGTATTATTATCTTCTCGTCAATAGCTCTAATAACCTCGGCGTCTTTTTCAATATAACAGCCCGCTGCTATTATAACAGCGTTTGGATTTTCCCTAATGCTATGACGGATAAAACGGCGGGATTCCCTGTCAGCGTCGGAGGTAACGGTGCAGGTGTTTACGATATATAAATCAACAGGCGTATTTGAATTTTCCCCGTTACAAATTTTACTGATATCCTTGCTGCCTGTGTTTGTAACGGGGCATGTTTCCTGCAAGCCGCATTTTAGCAGCTGTTCACGCATAAGCTGCGTCTCATATTGATTGACTTTACAGCCAAGGGTATGGAATTTGAAGGTCTTAATCATGTAAACAACTCGTACATAATAGCTGAAATCGTAAAAACAGCGGCAGTATCAACCCTTAAAACCAAAGGCCCCAAAGATGCCGGAATAAATCCCTTTGCCTTTGCAAGTTCCGCCTCCGCATTGGTAAAATCGCCCTCGGGCCCGATTAATATTATAACCGGTTCCTTTAGCTGGGCTGTTAAAATATTCTTTATCGGCTTTGTTTCGCTGCACAGAGATGGTATTATCTTCGTCTTGTAATTATCCGAATTCTCTATGACCTCATCAAACCTTGTTACGTTAGTTATCTCGAGTGCCTGCGCCCTGCCGCATTGCTTGGAAGACTGCCTAGCTATTTTTTCCCACCGGCCTATTTTTGACTTTGCATTATTTTTGTTTAGCAACACCTGCGTCCTGGCTGTGTGCACGGGTATTAAGCATTTAACCTTAAGCTCAACCGCCTTTTGCACAATATAATCCATCCTCGAGGCCTTTGGTATTGCGCATGCCAGGGTAACATCCGGTATGCGAATTAGTATTTTTTGCGTATTCTCAATAACTGCCTCTACTTTTATCCTGTTTATGCCTTTTACCTTGCAAAAATACTGAAAACCTTCTGCATCCAATCCGATGAAGGCATCGCCGGGCTTTAATCTGATTACATCCCGTATATGATGGGCCTCGCTGCCTGTTATCTGTAAAGACTCGGCCTTAATGTTTTTTTTATCTATAAAAAATTTTCTCATGCCGCCTTAAGATATCCTACTATCGTTTTTATTAATATATGAAGCCCTAAAAAAAATAATATTACTCCGGCTATCCGGCCAAACCACACATGTGTCTTTTCATCCTGCAGGACCTTAAGCCGCTGCAGGAGCCCTGCCCCTAAACCCAATATCAGCAAAGGCGAAATTATAGTGCCCAAACCAAAGGAAAAGGCCAGCACAACACCCTGGTGCCAATAGACCGATATCATGGAAATATAAGAAAGCACGCCAATTAACGGCGCGCATGGAAACAGCCCTATTACCACGCCTAAGGCCATAATACTCTTAGTGTCTTTTGCTATAAAAATATTTTGCAGTTTGTGGCAAACTTTAGAGTGCGTATTATTGCCCATTGCCGTTAAGATACCGAGCAGGCAAATAAAAATGCCTCCTATAGCCCATATAATAAATCCTTTTTTTTCCCAGTAATACGACTGGTAGAGGCTTGTGCCTATTATGCCTGTTAATGCGCCTAAAGAAGCATAGATAAAAGCCCTGGTTATAGAAAAAATAAACCAACATCTAAATGCGTTCGCAGGCCCCTTTTTGGTAGCTGTTATATAGGATAAAAGTACCGGGCCGCATGTTGCCATGCACGGGCCGGCTCCTAATGCAATACCAGTGGCAAAAAGGCTAAAAGCTATTCTTATCATTTCTTCTCGCCAAAAACTTCAGCAGTATAAATAAAAATTTCGCATTCGCCTTTTTTCCACGCGTCAGGCTCAAGCCCAGCCTTTTGCGCGCAAAGATTGTTCATAAATGTCTCTTTGTCCCAACCTGTCTCGGTCGCAACCTGCGGCAGGAATACGCCGCTTCTAAAACCCTGCTTTACCAGCACTCCGTGCGTTCCCATGATTATCTTGGAGGGGTCTTCTATTTTCTGCATTTGCGAAAGAACGGATATCTCGATATCAATATCCTGCAATTCATCCGCTGTAACCTTGCGGAAGCGCGGATCCTGCGTCGCGGCCGCGATTGCCATATCTCTAACTGTAATGCAAAGCGCTCCCCGGCCTATCATGTTGCCGATGCAGCCTCTTAACTGTCCGTTTTTATGAAGCGTAACAAAGGCGCCCAGTTCTTTATTTAAGACCGGGTCGTCTTCCTTAATCTCTAAGACAGCGCCTTTTTTGTTAATATAATTTTCAATAGTGCCTCTTGCGATCTCAAGCAACCGTGTTTTTTGCTTCTGGTTCAACAAGTTTCCCATTGCCTTCTCCTCGTTTTCTTTTACTGGTGAGCTGGTGACTTGGTGACTTGGTGACTTGTATATCACCGCGCTAAAATACCCGACCACCCTTGATTTATCAGGCGTTGTATCAGCGGAAGTTGCATATTTAAGCACCTTTATTTCATTAGCACCCAACTGCCTTGCAGCCATCATAACACCAACAAGCCCTATGGTGCCGCACGGCCTTTCGCTATTGGACATAGCCTCGCATTTTTTATACAATGATTCCGGATTAAACCCTTCTATATCTTTTAATGTAAGCGCATCTATATCGTGCGCCTCTTTCTCAGTAAAAAAGTGGGACATATCGGTGCTGGCTAAAAGAAGCACCTTTTTATTGCTTGAATTAACTACGCTGACCAAAGAATCCCTTAGCAAAGAACAATTCTTATAAGAAAAATCCCCTGTCAAGATTATCGCTATCCTGGCATTTGGCAGTAACCTTTGCATAAAAGGGATTTCCACCTCAGCTGAATGCTCTATTGTAAAAGGGGCTTTGTAGCTTGATATTTCTGTGCTATAGGCCAAGAGTTTTTGCGTTATTTCTTTGTCAACAGCAACATTTCCTAAAGGCGTCTTATAAAAATCCTTATCAAGTACTGTCAAGCCATTAAAAGGCACCCTGTGGCTTAACGCAACAAGTATAACAGTGTCAAAATCTTTATCCTTTATAATTTTCGCGCCGTATCCTGCAACGTGGCCTGAATATTGGTAACCGGCATGCGGCAATACAACAGCTATTATTTCACCTTCAATTTGCGGGACTTCTGCCTTATCAATAAAACCATCCACCATGGCCTTTAATTCTTTTGGATCTGCCGGATAAAATGCATCCGCTACTACCGCCTCCTGAACATCCTGTGCGAAACTAAATAAGCAATAATTTAATGTCAGAATAAGAAAAAACACTAAAATTTTTAATTTTATACCGCAATTTTTAATTTTGAATTTTGAATTTTGAATTTTCACTCCCACACCCCCTCAATTTTTTCTCCGCAGTATTTGCACTTGCCGCCAACTATATTATCCGAAAGTACAGTATATCCCACCCTCTCCATAACCGGCTTTTTGCAGTTCGGACAATAGGTGTTTTGCGCCTCATTGCCGGAAACATTGCCGACATATACATATTTCAGGCCAGCTTCAAGGGCAGTTTGCCTTGCCTGTTCTAATGTGCTCACAGGCGTAGGAGATAAACTGTTTAATTTATAGGTAGGCCAGAATCGGCTGATGTGCAATGGCACGTCGGGACCTAAATTTTCTTTTATCCATTTAGAGGTATTTTTTACATATTCTTGATCGTCGTTGAGAGTTGGCACTACAAGATAAGTTATCTCAAGCCATACGCCTTCTTCTTTTAATACTTTCAATGTATTCAATACGTCATTACGATTGCCCAGACAAATCTCTTCATAAAATTTATCAGAGCCTTTTAAATCAACATTTGCCGCGTCTATATATTTGCAAATCTCTTTTAATGGTTCTTCGTTAATAAAGCCTGCTGTGTGCATTACGTTTTTTAGGCCTAAAGTATGGGCAAGTTTTGCTATATCAAGTGCATACTCAAAGAATATAGTCGGCTCTGTATATGTATATGCTATTGTTTTGGAGCCGGATTTTTTTGCAAGCTCAACTATTTCCTGGGCTGATACATATTTAGCGTTAATATCTTCGGGAGAGACTTGCGATATTTCCCAGTTCTGGCAAAATTTACAGGACAGGTTGCACCCTGCCGTAGCAATTGAAAAGGATTTTGAGCCTGGCAATACGTGAAATAACGGCTTTTTCTCAACAGGGTCAACATGCACCGCAACAGGCCTGCCATAAGACAGTGAGTAGAGTGTGCCTTTACGGTTTTCCCTTACCCTGCAAAAGCCCCGCTTTCCGTCAGGAATAATGCAACGACGCGGGCAAAGCACACACTGAACCTTGCGCTTGTCAAGCTTGTTGTAATACATCGCCTCTTTGTCGGAGACCTGGGCATAGGAATAGTGCGCGATTAGCTGCGTTGAGGCTAAGAGGGCGGCCAATATTGCTATGGGTAGTGCGAGATTTTTCATTGGAATATTGTTTATTGCCCCGTACCACTCACTACGTTCGGGTACGGGGCATTCACCATTCGGCAAAACCAAAAATGGCTGTGCCATGAACCTGAGGCAAAACGAAAGTTTTGCCGAATGGTTCATGGTGGAGCTGAGGGGGCTCGAACCCCTGACCTCCTGGGTGCGATCCAGGCGCTCTCCCAGCTGAGCTACAGCCCCATATTTAGTTTAGGGTTGACCTGCCTGCCGGCAGGCAGGGAGTTTAGAGTTAAGAATTTACTCCCAACCATTTTAAATACTCCTTACAACCATCATCTATCTTAAGGCTTATTATTTCAGGAACTTCATAGCTGTGCAGCGCCCTGACTGCCTTTACTATTTTTTTAAAATTTCCCTTTTTGCTTTTGGCAATAAGTAAAACTTCATTTGCTGTTTCTTTTTTGCCTTTCCAGATATAAATAGATTTTATATCTGCTATTATATTTACGCAAGCAGCAAGCCTTTTATCCACAAGGGCATTTGCAATCTTCTGCGCCTGCTGCATGGAAACTGCCGTAATAAAAACCACAACATAATTTTTCATTTTTACTTTAAGCTTTAAGCCTGTTCTTTTAGGGTCTAGGCCTGTTTTCTTAAAGTCACCACGTAATCTTTTTCACCGTCCAAAATTACGTGTCCCTCTCTGGCCAACCAGCCTAAACTCATAAGCATCGTATCTCTTGAGGTGTCGATTTTACTCAGCATATCCGAAAGTCTGCTGGGGCCGTGCTGGTCTAGATAATGCCAGATCTCCCCTGCTATTATGCCTATCCTCGTTATCATTGCGTTGCCTCCTTTTTATTAAAACTGCCGCACTGCGGGCATTTTGATATTACTTCGTGCTTGGTGTCAACATACGTAAATGTGCATATCGAGCATTGCCATACGTCTTTTTTCTGGGATGTATATTGGCTTACTTTCTTTTCCCTCCCTATGAATATCCAAAGCAGGAAAATCCCTATCACTGTTACGAATGTGTATATGGCGACAGCCGTGCTTAATTCCAATCTTATCATTATTACTGCGCCTCTAGGTCAAGCAGCATAATGCCTTCCTGGTCCTTTTTAGGCTTATCCGGCCCAAGCGGCGCAAACCGCCATTTTTTTATGTGCTCTATGGCAACAATATCAATATCCGGGTAACCGCAGGATTTCACCTTTTCTATAAAAACCACCTTGCCCTCCGGAGAAACTAAAAACCTCAAATTTATCTGAAACTTTTCACCCTTATTAGGGACCTTGTTCAGAAAAAAGGCCCTTTGTATTACAGGTGCGCTCGGCCTGAAAAGAATCTGGCGGTCTGCGACTTCGCTTTTTATCTTTGCGTCCTGCATCAGCCCTGATTCCTTTAAAGGCAATGAAATTCCGACAGGCTGTTCCTTCTCTTCCTTGATTATTTCTGTTATTGAAGCGCTATAGGGTTTTATCATATCAGCCGCTAACGAGGCCTGCCGATTTTTTTCTTTCGGAAACGGCGGCAGCTTACCCTCAACCATCTTAAGCCTCCTGGTAATGGAACTTTCATGATGCTGGGTTAATTCTTCCTCCTGCCTGTAGTACGCAAAGGTATCCGTATCTAACAAAGAGCCTATAAAATTAATTTTCGAAAATTTCTCTGTTTCTGTTGAAATAGGGACGACAATAATGACAACGGCAAAAAAACAAAATACGTGCCATAAAAACGAAAATAGTAAGGCCCTTGAAAATGTCATCCTAACCATTGCAGGTTTCCTCGTTAATCGCCTGTCTGCGTCGTTGCTATATTAACCTTTGATATGCCGGCCTGCCTGCATATATCCCATATCTTTACAACCCTGCCCAGAGAGGACTTCTCATCCGCTTTTATCAGGATAGATTTTCTTAAGTTTGCTATCTCCCGGAGATACGGGTTTATTTCGTTTATCGTAATCAGCTTATTATCTATATATATCAGGTTTTCGGCGGTTATCGTTATAATAACATTCTTTTCGCTTAACGCCTCGGATGTGATTGCCCTCGGCAGGTTCACTTTTATGCCGGGTTGAAATATAAAATTTGAAGTCAGCATAAAAAATATCAAAAGTTGAAACACGACATCTATCAGCGGGGCAATATCCATGCTGCCCAGGGCTCTTTCCAGCTTTACCCTTCTTTTAAACTTCATAATCAGAACCTCTCTGCGTAAGTATGTTTATGAGATCCGTGGCGCTCCTTTCCATTTCGAGGACAAACCCGTCAACCTTGTTGACAAGATAGTTGTATGCTACGTATACGGGTATCGCAACGCTCAAGCCCGCAACTGTAGTTATAAGCGCCTGCCATATCCCGCCTGCTAAATCGCCTGGCGAAACCGGGTGCAGAGAAGTTGACTTCTCCTGAATAACCTGAAAAGCTATCACCATTCCGCACACAGTGCCTAATAAGCCAAGCAGCGGAGCAATGTGAGCTATCGTAGCTAAAACAGGCAGATTTTTCTCAAGGCGTGGCACTTCATACAGGCCCGCCTCTTCAATAGCCTCTTTTATTTCTTCTTTCGGCCTGTCGTGCTTTAAGATTCCGGCTTTTAGGATGTGGGCGATTGGCCCGGGTGTACTATCGCACATCTCTATAGATTCCACTATTTTATTTCTTTTTAACTTGCCGGCTATTTCATCCATGAATTTTTTTGTATCTATCTTTGCCCTGTACAGATGAAAAGACCTTTCTATCACAATCGCCAAAGCAATGATTGAACACAAAATAATAGGGTACATTACCGGTCCGCCTTTAACAATCATATCAAACATCTTGCGCCTCCAAAATTTGCCCCTCACGTTCGTTCGGGACAAAACCAGAACGAAGTGAAGAGGTTTTGCGAAGCAAATTTTGTCCCGACCCCGAAGGTAGAACTTCAGTGAAGTTTCTTCATTCGGGGGAGGGGCTCTTTGCTTCGGTTATAATCCCAATTCTTCCCTGTGCCTGTCCATCCAGTTTAATTTTTCCCTTGCATATTTGGCCTCTTCTATGTTTTCGCCTGCAAGTTTCTCGTAAATCTTTTTGGCATCGGGCCACTTGTTCTGCAATTCAAAAACTTGAGCGCATCTTAAGTGCGCCCTGATAGACCAGTATGTGTTTTGCGGAAAAAGATATCCGATTTTGAGGTATTCCGTCACAGCGTCATTATATTTATTCTGGCTTTCTAAACATTGTCCAATATGAAATTGAATCTCTGCGTTAAGGTCATTATCGGTACTGCCTAAGGCCTGCCGAAAAAAATCCAACGCCTTATCATGCTCATTAATCTGTTGATATATGTCTGCTATCTTTTTGTACATAGCCTTTTCGAAATCCGAATTCTTAGACTTCTGCGAGATACTTTTTAGGGCTTCAACTGCTTGATCATATTCCCCTTTTTTGGCAAATGTATCGGCTAATGCCCTTGCTGAATCTTCAATAGAATCGCTCTCCGGGTATTCCTGCATTATCTTCTTAAATTGCTGGGTTGCGCCGTCTAAGTTGCCCTGCTCGTAAAGGGTAAGGCCCAGCCAGTATGTGGCATCGTCCACTAGGGCGCTCTGTGGAAAATCTGTTATTATCCTGTTCAGGCATGTTTGAGCTTGTCCGTATTGCTTTTTAGAATAATAATGCTGCGCAAACCAAAACACTACGTCAGCTACCAGCTGACTGTTAGGATATTTAACTAAAAACGTGGAAAAAATATTTAGCGCCACTTTTTCTTCCTTCTTCTTGTAATAACTCAAGCCGAGTTCATACGCGGCCCTTTGCGCTATTTGTTCGTCAGTGGCTTCGAGCATAACAGATTTATATATTTCTATCGCTTTATTGTACTCTCCCATACTATAAAGGCATACGCCCAAATAATACGCTGCTTCATCACCGTGCGGGCTTTGCGGATAATCTTGCTTTACTTTGCTGAATTGTTCATAAGCCGCCTTAAGGTTATCCTGTTTATAATACACCATGCCCAATTCAAACAGGGCCTCGTCTATAAGAGCGCTTTTCGGATAATTAACCAGAAGATTCTTAAACGCGAGAATAGAACCCTCAAAATTTCCCATTTTTTCAAAAGTAATACCTAATTTATACTGCGCGTAATCCGCGTAAGGGCTATCCGGGTAATCTGCCGATGCTTTGTCGTAATAAGATTGCGCCTGGCTGTATTTGGCATCGTCAAGATATATATCCGCTATTCTGCAGATAGCGCTGGCCACAAGATCCTGATCCGGGGAAATTTTTGCTGCTTTTTCAAATTCTGAAATTGCATTCTCCTTGTTGCCGAGCTGCGACATCGCCAATGCCGTATCAAAATGGGCCTGGTCAATGAGTTTTGTTGCCGGGATTTCATTTAAAAGCATCTGGTAGCCTGATATTGCCTTGTTATATTCTGACACGGCGTAAAAGCTCTTTGCCTTCCAAAAATACGCGTCATCTAACCATTCGGTATTATTGTGATTTTTTATTATATAATCGCAAGCCTCTATTGCCTTGTCATATTTTTCTGCCTGGTAATAAGACTTTGCCAGGCCAAAATAAGCTGCGCCGGTAACAGTTGTATCGGAGCTTATATCTTCTACGAGTTCCTTAAAGACCTCTATTGCCTTGCTGTATTCCGATAATTCAAAATACGCCAGAGCAATATTCTGTTTTGCGTAAGATGCCCATTGCCTTTGGCCATCTATGCCAAGCGAGTCTGTGTAGGAGGAAATGGCGCCCTGATATTCCTTTAGCTGCATAAGTATTTCACCTTTAAGAAAAAATGCGTCCTTGGTCCTGCTGCTCAATGGATATTTATCAAGATACTTCTCTATCTGTTCTCTTGCGTAATTATACCTTTTTATGTCAAAAAGGCATTCAGCGCTCTTATATAAAGAATCTCCTGCTATTTTCGAGTCCGGCCAATTTTCTATTATCTTTGTAAATGACTCCAGCGCCGGCTTAAACAAATTCTGCTTATAAAAACACCATCCCTTTGCATAGTGCGCATCAGGGGTATAAGTAGAATTCGGGAATTCATCTATTAACCTCTGGTAATACACAAGAGCCTTATTATAATCGCCGGATTCGTAATTAACCTCTCCTGCCCAGAATAACGCCGAATTCATAAATTCTCCGGCTTGAGACGATTCCAATATGGTATTAAATTGCCGGATTGATTTAGTATAGTCTTTCATATAAAAATAAGCCTGGCCTAATAATATCCTGGCCTGATCAGCATACCGGCCTTGTGGGTATTTAAGTAGATAATCCTCTATCTGCGCTATGACTGTCTCATAAAGCTGGCTGTTGAATGCCTCCTCCCCCAGAATAAATTGTTCTGCCTGAGCATCGTCTGTTTCATCTTGGGCATACGAAGACACAGCTAAATAACATAGTAATAGAGTGAGTATTATAATAATTGGGAGGTTTCGCACCATGATGAGGTGAGTATAACATATAGTTTTATTTAATGCAATGGGTAATTTATATTTCCGTAGGAGCCGCCTCCTGGCGGCGAACCAAGCCTTCAGGCATTGCCTCAAAAACACGCTCCAGATTTGGGCAAAACTATAGTCGTTCGGCCGGGGCCCCTCCGAATTCACCTGAAAATAGTAGGGCAGGCTTAAGCCTGCCCTACTATCCAAGGGTTCATTCGGTTTCCCCAGCCTGCACTCCTATGTTTTGCCTACAACCAAAACAAGCGAGCCAAATCTTCCGCTATTGTTTTTTCGGCTATGCCTGAAGGCTTATTAAATATACAAGCATTGTCATTCCCGAATGCCTTTATCGGAAATCTATAGACCATAGACCTATACTTAACCTGTGACCTTGTGACGTGGTGACGTGGTGACCTGAAGCGTTTGGCGTAAATCAGGCGACGGAGTTGATGACATGAAATACTGCTGTTTATATATATGGGGGGGGGTAATGTATTGCTGAATTATCTCGCTACTTTGTTTGAAGCGAAAATACAGATTGTTTATAATCAATAGTAAGAATGAAATTGCTCAAGAAGCTTTTAACGCCAAGCAACACAACATTAAGAATGGTAAGCGGCAACCATGGGCGTGGCAAATCATCCGGAGAGAATTTTAAAAACGGGGCATCTACGATTTCCATTAATAAATCTGAACCATACCTTTAATGGGTATAAAAGTTACAACAGGATTTTTTGAACCATGTTTTATGGCTTGCTCGTATGCTTCTTGTGGCGTCATGCCTTCGCCAATAACAGTAGTATCTTTAAAATCCTTAAAAGCTACATATTTACCATTGTAATTGTTAGTTGTTAATAATGTTCTAATCATAATTCACCTCTGTAAACTCTGTAATATATTGTAAGTATATATAATAATTTACGTTTTGTCAATCTCTTCATTGTAAAAAAAATTTCCTTCCTATGCTCTATGCTCTTAGCTCTATGCTAACGATCAGGCGGCGGAGTTGATGGCGGTAAGGGAAGGCTGTTTTCGCCAGTCCGTTTTTAGCTCGCCGGATTTTTTCGCTGCGAGGATGCCGTTTAGTACTTCCTGCGCGCCTGTGTCGCCGGAGCCAGCTGCGGATTTTAAAATATTTAGAGTCTCTGTGGACTTTTCACTAATATATTCATAAAGAAATTCATGAGAATATATGGGGTGATAAGCTTTATTAAATAAAGATAGTCCGTGCAAACCTTCCTCGGCTAATTTGTCAGAGAATATATGGAATAAAATACCGTATTTAGCGCTGTCAAGTTCTTTATAAATAACATAGCGAAGAAGCTGCAATGCAGCTCCAATAAAACGCGGATTTGCCTTATTTCTATTTTCAGGATTACTTTCCCAGAACCGTATATAGTTAATGTCTCTGCTTGGGTTATTATCAATGTTTGTAACCCATAGATTTTTATTGCTGGTAGACGTTATTATTAGAGCCTCAACTTCTATTTCTTTCTTACCCGTTATTTCTTGTTCGCCAAGAGCCAAGTATATATTCGATTCATTGAGAAAACTTAGCAACATCCGACTATCTGGTAGACCCATGATTGCATCAAAGTCGTTTCTTAAATAACTTGGCAGCAGAGAGATAACAGTCTTATGTACAACATCGATATTGTTTTTTAAAAACCAATTCTCAAATGAGCTCGCTACAGCTAAACGTTCTTTCTCATCAAGTTCAGATATTTCGCAAACCCTCATAAGCACCTGGCCTTTAGGCTCACCGGGCACATTGTTTCTATATACTGCGATTCTATCTTTGGCGAAAGTATAGTCAAGTAAATCGGCGGGGGTGATATCATCGTAATTATCATTTTTTAATTTTATAAATTCGGTATATTTTTTAATTTGTTCCAGCAGGGTCGTTTCAATGAAAGAAATCTGGGCTTCATGGGTATAGTCAGGAGATTTGGTTAGATCAAACGCTGCAATGCCTATATTCATTTTTTGCAGTGTATCAAAAATTTGATTTGCGACTACCCTTATCTCGGTGTCTGTTCTCACTCCAACATTTTCAGCTGTGGGCTGCAGGTGTTTAAAATCCATACTAAAAAAATCAAAATCAAAACTCACCAACGCTTCTTTTTCCATATCCTGCATAGCAAGTTCATCCAGATAGCAGAAAACAACATCTATATTCTCTGCTTTTGCCTGTTTTAGAATAATTTCTTTGTTTTTGTTATTATTGAATCTGCGGTCTAGTTCTTTTTCCCATGGAGGCAAAACCCAAATAAGTTTTGAAATTAGTCCTTCTTTAAGCGCATGGTAAACCCACGTTCTTTCGTTCTTATATGGAGAAGAATTGAGATCATCATGAAAATCAAACAGAATAAGTGTCTGGCCTTTCTTAATCTCTTTTGTTTTATTCATCTTTTCATCCATCCAATGATAAAACTCGTGATGATCTGTGCTAAAATGGATAAAAGGTTCTTCTGGCAGTGAAATTCTTGCGGAAATAGGGCGAAGGGTATCGCGGCCTGCATTGGCAATGGTTATATTGCCAGTAAGATACGCAAGTATTATAAGTAGTTTTATCAGCTTTTTCATAACTTTATTCTTTATCATTATGTTATAAAAGGTCTTAATATTATATACTAAAAAAAATTCTTTGTCAAATACTAACATCAAAAGTGTTATAAAATAGTGAAATGTCCGCTTTCTTAACATGTGAAATGTCCGCTTTTAAAGCAAGGCTGTGGTAACATATCATACATAAACCAGGAGGCTTATTATGATGTATTGTCCACGGCCTGCACTGGAGCGGGCCATGAAAAGACACGAAGTAATTTTAAAGGCAATGAGCGGTGAATTTAATTGGATTCAGGCTGCTGAGATATTAGGCATAACAGACAGGCAGATGAGGCGGGTGAGGCTGCAGTATAGAGTATATGGCGTTGACGGGTTATTAGACAGGCGTCAGCTTACCCCAAGCTGTAAAAGGGTCCCTTATGCTTTGGCTGAGCGAGTTCTAAGATTATACAGGGAAAAATACTTTGATTTTAATATCACTCATTTTCATTTGTTCGTTTGTTCGGGAGACGCTTTCCAACTTGTTCGGGAGACTGTTTCCAACTTGTTCGGGAGACTGTTTCCCGAACAAGCATGGGACACTTTCCCGAATAATTTGGTAAACGTCTCGGGACGGGAGGGTGAAGGTGTGGCTTTTGCAATGCGAGGCACATCAGAAATTTTTTGCCAGTGTCTTTTTAGGACTTATGGCGAGGAGCGGCTAAGATTCTTTATTCTAGGGTAAGCGACGAGCCATTAAGTCCAAAAAGACGGCAAAAAATTTCAGTGCCGAGCATGCAAAAGCCACACTATTGGCAAGCGAAGGCAACCACACAAAGGCTATATCCTAGAGCACCTTGCGAAGGTAAGTTCCGGTATAGGAGCGCTTATTTTTTGCGATTTCTTCTGGAGAGCCGCAGGCGACAACCTCTCCGCCTTTGTCTCCCCCTTCAGGCCCAAGGTCAATAATATAATCGGCGCTTTTAAGCACATCGAGATTGTGCTCTATAACAAGCACGGAATTGCCTTTATCAACAAGGGCATTAAGGACTGATAGAAGTTTATTTACATCATCGAAATGAAGACCTGTGGTAGGTTCATCCAAAATATAGAGGGTGTTTCCTGTTGAGGTTTTACCAAGATAGGACGAAAGCTTAACCCTCTGGGCTTCGCCGCCTGAAAGCGTGGTGGCAGCCTGGCCCATTTCTATATATCCTAA
>JAZDPX010000025.1:0-48581 GCA_043797125.1 Candidatus Omnitrophota bacterium | reverse complement strand
ATTCACCTACAGATAGTAGGGCAGGCTTAAGCCTGCCCTACTATCCAAGGGTTCAGTTTCGGTGTCCCCAGCCTGCCTGCCTGACGGTAGGCAGGCACTCCTAAGTTTTGCCTACAACCAAAACAAGCGAGCCAAATCTTCCGCTATTGTTTTTTCGGCACTGCCCAAAGGCAAATGTCAAAAAATGCTACGCGCTTAAGTCAAAGGCTGTGTAATGTTTTGCTTGCTTTTTCATTTCGGAGTCAATGTTTTTCGGCTTAGTATTTTTTTCACTTTTTGTATTACCTATCAATTTTTTCTCGACTTCCGTTTTAGAGAGATTATTTAATACATTATTTTCTTCGCCGGGAGATAGTAAAATGGCGCCATACCCCTTAGATAATAACTGCCTAATGCTTTCCCATGTAAAATATTGCTGCAGACAAAAGTCTACAGATACAGCAGCGACTGATGTATTAAAATTGTCAATATAAACAGAAATGTACACCCCTTCTTTTGACACCATTATATCTTTAAAGGTATTAGATACCGTTTGGAGTTTAGCGTCAGGGACAATAACCCACATAATTACAATGCCTTTCTTTCTAAACTCCTCCTGCAACCATTTGAATGTATCGTTAAAAAATTCCTTTTTGCGAACGGCAATCAACGCTGTGGTTTCTTTGGGAACTTTCCTAATATACTGGCTTACATAGGGGAAGGCCTCAACCCTCTTAGGATAAACGTGCAATATACCTTTCTTTTCGGCACCAAACGCAGCCCCTGCGCAATCAACACAACGGTCAGTTGATAGAACTTCGCTTTCACTTAAATCACCAAGCCCTCCTACTACGCCTGCGTAATAATCTATAAGGTAGATAGAAAATCCATCGTCGGTATAAACTACATCTTTAAACGAACTAAATTGCTTAAGTCCTGGTTGGTCATTTGATTTAATGCATGTTTTAAAAAACTTAATTCTATTTTGTGTATTAACAGATTTTTCCCTTACTTGACACGAACGATTCTGCTCGTGAAAAAAAGAATAAAGGTCGCGCATTTCTAAAAAGTGCTGCGGTATTTCTGAATCATCTTGTGATTTTATCACTAATACAGAGTTATTTGAAAACCCTTTATCATATATTCTGCTAGATAAAGGACGTAGGCACTCTCCTTGCTGTGGTATTGCTAATATAATCACTATTGTGATACATATTGCCATCTGTGTCTTCATTAATATATCAACGCCTCTCTAGTATACTTTTTTAAAGTATTTACTTATACTAGTTAAAAAACAGCCCTTGCGGGTTATTTTTATAATTATACACTATAACTTATTAAAAAGCAAGGTGTTGTGATAAGAAAGTCACAAGACACAAGTCACAAGTGAGGCTTTCGCAATGCGAGGTGCATTAGAAATTTTTCGCCAAATGTCCTTTTAGGACTTACGGCGAGGAGCGGCTAAGTTTAAATGTTTGGGAAAGCGAGCGAGCCGTAAGTCCAAAAGGACGGCGAAAAATTTCAGCACCGAGCATGCGAAAGCCGAACGACCTAATACAACACCGGGGGCACTTCGCCTCGGGAGGTGCGGGCTTCGCCTTTTATGGTAGTGCCGACGCCTTCAAACCCAAGCAGCATGGCCTGGGCCATTACAGGATCAAACTCTTCTCCCGCGCCTTTTTTAAGAAGCTCCGCTGTCCTTTGATGTGACATTGCCTGACGGTACGGCCTGTCAGATGTCATTGCATCATAGGCATTGGCAACCGCAAGTATACGCGAGGCAAATGGGATTTTGTCGCCGTCTAATCCTTCGGGGTAGCCTTTTCCATTATAAAATTCATGATGATATTTTATAATCCTGATAACAGAGGCAAGCTCTGTAATGGGTTTTAGTATGTCTACGGCGATATTTATGTGATTTCTTACTATATCATATTCTTCCGGAGTAAGTGAGCCTTTTTTGTTTAATATAGAATCCGGTATTGCCACCTTTCCAACATCATGCAAAAGCGCCGCTACTTTCAGGCTCTCCAAAAAATCCGGTTCCTTGCTGTATCCCGCGTTCATTTTATCCAGGCCCCTAAGAATAATCATGCAGTAATCTATAATCCTTTGCGTGTGCTGCCTGCTGTAGGCGTCCCTCAAATCCACGGCGTATGAAAATGCCGTTGCCGTGTCAATAAACAACTCATGCTGATCTTTATATAACTGCGCCACTCTTTTTATCCTAACGCGTAATTCCTCGTACATATACGCGTTCTCAATAGCAATCGCTGCGGAGTTGGATAAGGTGCTAAGAAGCACAATATCATCCCTGTTAAAGGCAGCGCCGGAAAGTTTATCCCCGAGAACTAAAAAGCCAATTAAATCCGCCCTTATGAAAGCAGGCACGCACACAGCGCCCTTTAACAGCCTCATAGCGACCCTTAACTGCTCAAGCGTCCTTTTTAATATTGCCCTGTGCGGAAACATCATTTCTTTCTGGAGCCAGTTTGTTATATCGTCGTTTAAAAGAGGGGCCCTTTTTTCTCTTAGCCACTCAACCAACACCATTGACGGCTGTATCTGTTTCTGTATTTCTATTGACTTGTTGCGCACTGCCCTGCACACATAGGCATCCGAGTCTTTATCATAAAGATACACCGCCGCATGTGTAACCCGCATATGCTTTGAAAGCATCCTTGTGATAAGCTTTAGCAGCTTGTCTATGTCGGTTATAAAAAGCATACCCTTATTTGCTTCCTCAAGTATGCTGAGATAATTGTATTTTTTCTGGTATAAAAATTTATCGGTAAGGCGCACCAGAAGATGCTCCAGTGGCCTAATAAAAAAAGTTATTAAAAAAAGCGCTGATACGGGAAACACAAACCTGTTTATATTATACTTAAGCATCAGTATGTGCTGCGCAATAAATACAATACATACAAACAAGCCTATGCTTAATCCGTAAAGCAATGAAAAAATAAATGCCCTTCTTTTAAAAACTTCTATATCCACCAATCTTACGGTATAGGTCGCGATCGCCATAAAAGAGCACGCGAAGGGAATTGAAAATATCGCTATTGACTGGAGCTTCGGCATGAATATGCCGTAGCAAGGCAAAAACGTGGACGCGCCTCCGCCAAAACCAAAAACAGCCGCGATTGTTATATATAACAGCTGTTTTCTTGCCAGGTGAGTAAGGCTTTTGCGTAAATCAAAAGTAATGGCGTGCGCAAGGAGCGGATAAAATGCAAAATAAAAAATATACAGCCAGAAAAATTTTCCTGCCACGGGCCAATAAGCATTAAATTCTCTTCTTATGCCCTTAAACATAGAAGGCCCCGCTACTACAAGCGCAAAACAAAAAGATATGCAATAACCCAGGCGTAATAAAAACTTGTATTGCTTTTCAGCCTTCAAAAGCTTTACAATAAACCTGAAATAGAAACACGGGATAAAAGCAGCGCAAGCAAAAAGTATCCTTGTCCAGATAATGGCTTCCTGCGAGGACTCTGATGTAACCAAATTAAGTATGCCGGCAGACCACAAGGCCACAAATGCCATTAATGAAAAATACGACCTGGTAATCCTGCCGCCCCTGCCTCTTAAATATATGATGCTGCCCAAGAAAACAGTTACAACCATGGTGAGCAATGATGATATGGTGTAAGCCTCGCGCATCATTTAGACTGCTCCATAACTTTGGCAATCAAGCCTTTAGCATCTGCCTTCATAAAAGCTCCTACCACAACAGGGTCAAACTGTTTTGCCGAGTTATCGTTTATTTCCTGTTTAGATTCTTCCAAACTCAACGCCTTTCTGTAAGGCCTGTTTGATGTCATTGCATCAAAAGTATCAGCCACCACAATTATCCTGGCCTTAAATGGTATGTCCTCCTGTTTAAGCTTGTCCGGATAACCGTTGCCGTCATATCTTTCGTGATGATGTTTAACAGCAGGTATTATATCCCATAGCCCCCTGACATAACTTAAAACCTTTGCGCCGATAGTAGGGTGCTCTCTCATCTTCTTCCACTCTTCATCGTTAAGCGGCTCTGTTTTTTGCAATATATTATCAGGCACCGCTATCTTTCCAATATCGTGCAAAAGCCCTGCTATTTGCAGCCTTTGTTTAAAATGTTGGTGTTGTTTTTTATCGCCAAAGCGCGTATGCTCCATCTGGTCAGCCAGCGCCAAGGCGTATTCAGTAACCCTCTGGGAATGGCCGTGCGTGTACGGGTCCCGGGCATCAATGGCGTTGGCAAACGCGCTGGCAGCGTTCATAAACACGCTTTGCTCTTTCGCGTAAAGATCTAATATCTCTTCTACTTTCTGCTGTAATTTTGCGTAGAGTATTGAATTTCTTATGGCTATGGCTGCCTCATTTGCCAATGAGTTCAAAAGCTCCAAGTCATCCTGCGCGTATAAATCGCCGTCTGTTTTATCGCCTAATATTATAATACCCAGCAGGCCCTGCTCGAACTTCGCTTTTTTAGAGCGTCTTCCCTCGCGGAAGAAGCTTGGTATGCATATGTTAGCGCCTAACGCCGAAAGCTTATCATATATCCTCACAAGGTCTGAGGCGAGTATCTCCTTGTGCGGCCGCGATTTTTCTTCTTTTATCCAATGCTCCAGCTCATCAACAACTATCGCCTGCTTATTCTCTTTTAACCAAAAAATCAACGGGTCCTCATCCGAAAACTCTATTGTCTTATCCATTCTGCTGGGATATCTTGCGGCCTGCAGTTTATATGTTTTGGTTCTTTCGTCGAAAATATATATGGCGACATTTGTGGTTTTTAAATTCTTGGTTACTATGTGCGTTATAAGCCCTAATAACCTTTCGGGCCTTAGTATTGTTGCCATGCCCATTGCCGCATCCTTAAGAACTTTCTGATACCTTTGCTTTTTCTTAAATAAAAATTTGCCTATTGTATTGTAGGTAAGCTTTTCAATGGGGCGCACCGCTATTGTCACCAAAAAAAGCGCAAGCGCGGGAAAAAGAAACGGATAATGGCTGAAGTATTTATCAAGAAAGGTCTGGCCCAAATACATAACAAACACAAACGCGCCTACCGCAAATCCGAATATGCCGGCGAATACGGCCGTCTCGCGGATGATAATATTTATATCCAATAAACGATATTGGACAATTGCGTAAAAAAGAACCAGCATACACGCTATAACAAGAATGTCATGAGGAAATACTTCTGGCAGGCCATAAAAAGAACCAAAATGTATAAAGCCGCTAATAAAGGCGATAAAAAATCCGATAAATACATATCTTATTTGGTTCTTTCTATAGCCGTTTGAAACTGAAAAAACTCTATAAAGGCTATAGAATGCATAACTGCAAAAAACCGCAAAGAAAAAAACAAAAAATAAAAACACAGGACCTGGCACAATGACAAAATTTGGTAAATATTTTTTTACGCCTTCTATCATAAGAGGCGTAAATAGCGCCGGAATAAATAATGCGGCTGCAAAATAACATGTCTTAATCAGAAATTTTTCAAATTTTCGCTCCTCCACCTCTGCCATGGCAAGGCCGAAATTTAAAAAGGCAGGCACTGCAAAAAGCGCGGCCATATAAACAATTCTTATATACACAAGGCTATATTGAGGATCGGACGAAAAGGCAGCAACCGTCGGGAAAAGACACCATACTCCTACTAATAATGTTACCGGGATAAATGTATTTCTTTTGGGGTCTCGTTTTCCTGAAAATAAAACCAAAAATGCTAAAACTAATGACACTAAAAACGCTATTATTGACGTAAATACGTATAGATTCATTTCTTTCTTTTTGCGTTTATCTTTTTTATATTATTAAAAATTTCATCCGGCACCACAGTATCAAAACTTCTTATTTCTGCTAAATTAAAACCGTGCTTTTTGCCTAATTCTGCTATCTCTTTAACTTTGGTTGTCGAAAGCTTGCCCCCCAAAGAGAAGCTTTCGTATTTTTCTTCCAATGCAAGAATCATGGTTTCTGCTAAACAGGCATAAGCTAAACCTGCGGGTATTCCTATGTAGAAGTTGAAATTTGGCTCGCCGGGAGGCATAACTATGCCGCCATCAATAACCAGGACATCTTTTCTAAAGCTTATTCTTTTCTGCGAGACGTTTCTTGGGCGTGAAATATCGCATATCAAAGCGCCTGGCTCTAATTCATCCACGTCTATCAGCGGGTAAGGGGTTGTAGTGGACATTATGGCTATATTAGAATCTCTTATGGCTTTTTTGATATCATCTTCAATAATTATTTTTGTTTTTGAGGATCCTTGAAGCTGCTCCTTTAAACTATCCAGCCTCGATTTGTTTCTGGCAACCAATGTTAAGGCCGCTGCCTTCTCAGAAAATAATTTTGCGCATACCTGTCCGATGCCGCCTGTCGCCCCGATTATTGCTATGTTGGCTTTTGAAATATCCAACCCCACCTTATCTGCTGCCTGTAATACGCTTTCTATTGCAATATGTATTGTGTAATGAGTCCCTGTTGTAACCGGAATTTTAACGGCCTTTGCTACCGCAACTCCTTTTCTGCCTATTTGAGCGGCATACGCTCCTAAGCCAAGGATATCTGCGCCTAAATCCTGCGCTATTTTTGCCGCGGATATAACTCTGTTAAGAACAAATTCCCCATCCAAAGAAATCATCTGCTCAGCCAAAAGCGCGCAATATATCAAATGTCCTTTTAGGGCTAAATTTTGTGAAGATTTAATGCCCGTTACTTCGGCACATGTAAACGAGGGCAGCCATTCAAGCGCTTTTTTTACCAAAGTTGGCTTTATATTAATCAATTTCGGTTCATTAAAGGCAATACCAATACCTCCAATGTCTAAAGAGTGTATGATAAAAGCAAATTGCCTCATTTTTTTGTTTGTTCCCTGCTTAATTTTTGGGCCTTTAGCTTTATCGCGGCCATCATTCCTCTTAATATTCTCTTTGTCTTGTTTTCCAGTATAGGGCCTATAACCTTTTCAAACGAAGGAATGTCCCAATCAACGTTTATATCCAGCGTTAGCAAAGAGCTTGGGCTTAAAGGCTTTATTTTCCATGTGCCAAAATAGCTTCCGTAATCGCCTTCCAGCATGGAAAATTTAACGCTTTTATTTTTATCATCAAATAAATCCTCCTCTTTCCAAGTAACATCAGCGCCTTCCACATCCAAGAGCCATTTAGTTATAATTCTATTTTTGCTTGATGTTTCTATCTTAACGTCTTTAACATAATGCATCATTTGAGAAAATTCATCCATAGATTTTAGGACATTAAAAACTGTATCCGGTGTCGCCTTAATCTTTATACTAAGTTGAATGTTGTACATTGAAAGTTATCCTTATCTTGCCTATCTTGCGCCATTATATCTTTCCTTCTCCTGCTTTTCTATCCAGCTATCTATGGTAATTTTTTTAAAACGCCATTTAGAGCCTACCTTAAAACCGGGAAGTTTGCCCGCACCAGCGTGCTTGTAGATAGTAATCGGCTTCATCTTAAGATAATCAGCCAGTTCGTTTATGGTAAATAAAATTTCCTTTGCCATGCTTTTCCTCTTTATACCCCTTTATACCTCTTTATATGACGTGATACTAATTATATCACAAACTTAAAGTTCGTCAAGTGGGTTTATAAAGTAGTTTTAAGAAGCAGAAATACAATATGTTGGGGAAAATAATGACAAGCCTTTGAGCAAGTAGGCTCATCCTACACAATAATTATAAAAGGTTACTTTGTGAAGGCCTCGGGGTCCCTGCCTGCCGGCAGGCAGGCTGTCCGTCGTGTAAGGCGGGGCCTGTCTGGCCGAGCCACCTCACCGTCCTCGCTTTCGCTGCGGGCGGTGAGGGCTTCGACTCGGCCAGACACCCGCCTATAATGTTATTAGCCACCCCGAGGCCTCATATATTAATAAACTTTTATCATTATTATGCCGTTCTCGCTTAAGGTGTGACGGTATCGTAGCAATTGGAAAAGGTGAGGTCTTTGCAATGCGAGGCACAGAATATATTACACTATCGGTAAATTTACGCCGGAATATTATGGCAGGTTAAAGACGGGTCTATTCGCTTAAGAAGGCCCTTAAGCACTGTGCCGGGGCCTATTTCAAGAAAGTTTTTTATTCCGCTTACAGAGATGTTTAATATGGAATCTTCCCAATGGGTAGTGCAGCTTACCTGATCTATAAGATTTTGTTTTATGCTTTCCGGGTCAATTTCAGGATTTGTGGTAACATTGCTTATTACAGGAAGCTGCGGCGCTATAATCGCGATTTTTTCCAAATCTTTGGCAAGCCTTTGGCCTGCCTCTGCCATAAGGCTTGAATGAAAAGCGCCGCTTACCTTTAGGGGAATGACTTTTTTAGCGCCTTTTTTTTGGGCAATCTCGGTCGCTTTTTTTATGCTATCATTTGTGCCGGATAACACTATCTGTCCCGGTGAATTTAGATTGGCAATCTCAGCGCCTGATTCTTGCGCCACCTCTTCAACTGCCTCTCTTTCCATGCCGATTACAGACACCATGCTCCCGGGATTTTTTCTGGCAGCGTCTTCCATGTATTCGCCGCGTTTTCTTACCAATTTAACCGCATCTGAAAAAAGCATGCTTTCAGCAGCAACAAGGGCTGTGTATTCTCCCAGGCTTAGGCCTAAAGCGCACTCCGGGGTAAATTCCGAAATTTTAGTAAGGTGCACTTTTAGCGCTGCGGTGCTGGCTACCATTACAGCTACCTGGCAATTTTTCGTTTCTGTCAGCTTTTCTTCAGGGCCTTCGAACATAAGCCTGCTTAAAGAAAAACCTAAAATTTCATCAGCCCTGTCAATGGTCTGTCTGGCTATTTCGTGGTTGTCATACAATTGCTTCGCCATGCCGACATATTGCGAGCCTTGTCCCGGAAACATATATGCAACAGGAATCATATTCGTCATTTTAAACTTTACACTTTACGCTTCTTTAATAGCTCCACTTAACTACTGCCGAGCCCCAGGTAAAACCTCCGCCAAAGGCGACTAGCACAACGTTGTCATCTTTTTTTACGCGCTTCTGCTCTACTGCCTCGCATAGCGCCATTATTGTCGATGCGGCGGATACATTGCCGTATTTCTCGACATTCATAAATACCTGGTCTTCCCGCAGGCCTATTCTGTTTCTTACAGAATTTATTATTCTCATGTTTGCCTGATGCGGGATAAGCAATTTTATATCTTCGCAGGTAATATGGGCATCGCATGCCGCCCTTGTGGCAGCATCTGCCATTATTCTTACCGCGGATTTGAATACTTCGCTGCCGCTCATCTTAATATAATGCATTCTTTCTTTAATAGTCTCAACAGATGTCGGGTATCTTGAACCTCCTCCGGGCATGTATAAAAGATTTGCGAGATTGCCGTCGGAACCAAGATAGGTGGATATGATGCCTCCTGATTTAACAGGTTCAATCACCGCGGCCCCTGCGCCGTCGCCGAAAAGTACGCAGGTGTTTCTGTCTGTCCAATCAGTGATAGAAGTCAAAACCTCGGCTCCTATTACAAGCGCGTTTTTATACAGGCCTGTCAATAAAAACTGCTGGGCAATTACAAGGCCGTAAATAAATCCAGTGCATGCGGCGCTGATATCAAAGGCAAACGCGTTTTTGGCGCCGAGTTTCGACTGCACAAAACACGCTGTAGACGGAAAATGCATATCCGGCGTTACCGTGGCTACAATTATTACCTCTAAATCTTCCGGCTTTATCTTTGCCTGGGCAAGGGCCTTTCTTGCTGCATGGACAGCCAATGAACTTGTCGGTGTGCCGGGCGCTACAATTCTTCTTTTTTTAATCCCCGTGCGCGTAGTTATCCATTCATCCGATGTCTCTACCATCTTTTCCAGGTCCTCGTTTGTGAGAACCTTTTTTGGCACATACATGCCAAGCCCGGTTATGCCTACCTTCATTTTTATCTTATCCATTATTATTTTCCTTCTGCATGCCTTTAATAGCGGCTACAATATGCTCGTTTATCTGGAGAGTATAAAATTGGCCTGCCTCCCTTATCGCGTTTTTTATAGCCTTTGCCGAAGAGCGGCCATGCCCTATTATGCATACCCCGTCTACGCCTAAAAGCGGGGCCCCGCCATATTCAGAGTAATCTATTTCTTTTTTTAATGCCCTGAAAGCCGGCATGCTAAGAAGCGCGCCTAATTTTGTAATCAAGTTCATTTTAAGCTTTCGTTTTATAAAAATTGTCATAGTCTGGGCAAGGCTTTCCGAAACCTTGAGCACTACATTGCCTAAAAAACCGTCGCACACAATTACATCGCACTCGCCGGTGTAAATATTGCCTCCTTCAACATTGCCGATAAAATCAAGGGGGCTTTCATTAAGCAGGGTATGCGTCCTTTTTATAAAATCCGTTCCCTTGCTTTCCTCTTCACCGATATTTAGAAGGCCTATGCGCGGCCTTTCTTTACCGAGCATATACTGCTGAAGCATATTTCCCATAATAGCGTATTGCAAAAGGTGCTCGGGCTTTGTATCAATGTTTGCGCCAACATCTATTAATACCGAAAGGTCTTTAAGCGTGGGGTATATTATCGCTATGCCCGGGCGCAATACGCCCTCTAAAAGGCCCACCTTTAAAGTTACGGCGCATACAACAGCGCCTGTATTTCCTGCCGATACAAACGCGTCGACCTTCTTTCCCTTAAGAAGGTCCGCGCCTATTGAAATAGAAGAGTTTCTTTTGCGCCTTATGCTTGTTGCGGCAGGCTCGTCCATGCCTATGGCTTCAGGGGCATGATAGACGCTTATATTCTTAGGTACGGATTTTTTCTTGAAAAGCTCTTTCTGGATGAGCTCATTGTTACCGACAAGAATAATATCGTAGCCAAACTCTTTTGCCGCTAATACTGCGCCTTCAACCACTACGGCAGGGGCTTTATCTCCTCCCATTCCATCTACAGCTATTCTCATTTGGATTTAGTCCGTTAGGTTTTTTTCTTTTTCTTTTCTTTCTTAATAATTACCTGGACGCCGTTGTAATAACCGCATTTTTTACATACTCTGTGGGGCAATATATATGCGCCGCAGTTTTTGCATTTGCTCAAATTCGGTTTAGCAAGAACGTCGTGCGTCCTTCGTTTCCTTGTCCGCGTATTTGAGTGCCTTCTTTTGGGTAGTGCCATTGTGTTGGTCTCCTTACTTAAGTTTTATCGCCAAATCTATTATGGTGTTCACTAAGAAATTTTGCAAAAACCATATTGCCAGTATGGCTATAACCGGCGAAATATCAAAAGCCCAAAATTGCATCCTAAACAGGCGCCTAATGGGCTCAAGAATAGGCTCCGTGCTTTTGTATAAAAACTGGACAATCGTATTGTACGGATCGGGATTAACCCAGCTTATTAATGCCCTGAATACAATGATATAGCTGTAAATAGACAGGACAAAGCTTATTATCTTTGCCATGGCTATTAAAAAATTGGCCAATATAAACATTTTATTTTGATAACTCCTTCGATCTTTTGGCAGCTTGCCTAAGGGCCTGCTCCACCATATTGCTAAAACCTTTTTTATTAAACACCTTAAGCGCTGCCTCTGTTGTCCCGCCTTTTGAAGCTACCTTTTTTATTAACGCGTCCATTGTTTGGTTTGATTGCAAAGCCAGCACGCAAGATCCTAACGCCGTATTTACAATCAGGTTTTGCGCTGTTTCGCTGCTCAAACCCATTGATGAGGCTGCTTTTGTTATGCTGTCGATTAATAAAAAGAAATACGCAGGCCCGCTACCTGATACAGCGGTAACCACATCCATAAGAGATTCATCCACCTGCGCCACTATGCCTATGCAGCTAAATAACCTTTTTGCTAAATTATAATCCCCGCTTGCAGTCCGATTACCTTTAGCAATAACGCTCACTCCATAACCTGCCAATGCCGGCGTATTCGGCATGACTCTTATGACCCTTGCCCCGGGTAATTTCTTCTGTATGTACTTTGTGTTTATGCCGGCTGCTATACTTATTATTAGTGTTTCCTTATTATTTTTATCTTTTATATCTCCCAACGCCGCATCCATGTCCTGCGGTTTTACTGCCAATATTATAACTCTGCAAACTTGCGCTATACGGTCATTGGAAGGAAAAACGGATATTTTATATTTTTTTTGAATATACTTTCGTCTTGAAAGGCTCTTGTCGCAGCAAAAAAGCCAAGGTTTAGCGATTAGCCCTGCGCTTAACAGGCCTTTGATCAAGGCCTCACCCATATTTCCAGCGCCTATTATGCCTATTTTCCGTTTTATTATACCCATTGAATTTGTATAATAGTTCAGCCACTGTAAGTATCTCGACTTGGACGTAGCGGAGGCTTAAGCCTCCGCTACGTCGGGAGGGCTTCCGGGAGCTAACCTATTACGAATTTGTGTATTAGACGAGTTCTGGATAATTTAACATAGAAAACAAAAGGTGTCAACGAAATTTAAAATATGATAAGACCAAAAATCTTGCTTTTACACAGATGATCGCAGATTAGAGGAAACAGATGATCGCAGATAAACATCTGTGATCATCTTGCATCCTTTCATCTGTGATAATCTGTGCATACATAATATTAGCATGGTTCTTTACAGCATTAGAAATATTCCTTATACAGGCTGTGCGCGTAGCTTAAGAATGAAGTAAATATGTTTTTAGCGCCCTTCTCCAAGAAGCCCTTATTTTTATCTGTCATCTTAAAGCCGTATTTTATAAGGCCTGCCGCGGTAGCGAAAACATGGCTCGGCAAAGGCTGCAAGCACGCGCCAAGTTCCGTAATATGCGCAACCCGCACTGGAATGCCCAGCTCTATTTCTGCTTTTTCCGCTACTCCATCCACAATAGAAACGCCCCCTGCCAAAACCACTCCATTGGCAGCGTCTCTGAAAATCTGGCTTTCATAAACTGCCTTTTTTATTTCTGCAAATGCATCATTGTAACTGTTTTTTAATACTTCCTGCAGGTCTTTTTTGTAAATCGGCTTTTTATTTGAGTCGGCTTCAGGCATTAATTTATCGTCATCTGAAAACGTCTGATCAAGCGCGCCGTCTTCTATTTTTATCCTTTCCGCAAGCGCCTCTGGAAGCCTGAATTTGCGCGATATACTGTCAGTTATATAATCTCCCCCTGTCGGAACAACCTTTATATATCTCAATAGCCCTTCCGTGTAAATGGAAACTTCCGTCAAATCAGCCCCTATATCTATCAATATTGTGCCGATTTGTCTTTCGTGTTCGCTCAGCAAAGCCATAGATGTGGGTATACTTGATGTAACCACTCCGGCAACGCCAATACCGGACTGGCGAACTGCCTTTTTCAGATTCTCGACCAAGGAGGCTTTTATTGTAATTAAATACAATTGGGCCCCTAATTTAAAACCAAACATACCGCTTGGATCAACGATATTCTTTTCCCCGTCAACAGTAAAGCCGTGGTGAATAGCGTGCAGGACCTCTCTTTCATACGGAATATTAATTGCCCTTGCGTTTTCAGTAACCTTTTCTGAGTCATAATGCGTGATCTCGCTATCCCTGTCCGAGATTATGGTCTCGCCGGCGCTCAAGATGCCTTTAATGTCAGGGGTTGACACATTTATAAAAGCTGTGTGAACCTTTTTTCCGGAATCAGCCTCAGCTTTATAAACCGCCTTGCTTATGGCATCCGAGGCGCCTTTTAAGTCAATTACGCACCCTTTTCTAACGCAATCATGAAAGCTTATGCCGCAGCCTAATATATCAAATACATCCGGCCTTTTTCTTTTGCCTATAAAACAGCAAACTTTTGAAGTGCCTATGTCTATGCCGGTAATAAATTTTTCTTTGTTCATGCCTTTTACCTTGGCACGACGACTATGTCGTCGAATCGTAAATCTACGGACTTTGGTTTAAGTTTTTTCGCGCTAAGATCCTGCAAAACCTCGTTTAGCTGGCGCTCCTTTTTTACAAAACTATGATTACCTATCTTAATCTGGATATCATCCTCAAGGCAGATAATAGGATTTAATTCGTCACGCACATCTATTTCTCTTATCTTATACCTTTTTACAAAATCGGTCTGCTCTATCTGCCTGATAAGTTCCAGCGCCCTGTTAAGGGCTGTTGAGTTAAGCTTTTTTGTCTTGGGCAGCTGATTTTCACGAAAGGCAATGCCCGTTATGACAAACAGGTCCTGCCTGGCGAGTTTTCTGGCGCTTGATAAGATAACCGCCTCTTTGCTTACCAGATAGTATCCCGACGCTCTCAACTGACAAACAGGTTCTCTTTTATTAAAGGTTATTACCAGCTTATCGGGTAATACTCTTTGAACTCTAACATTTTTTATTTCCGGATAAGCGTTCTCTACGCTCCACCTGGCCTTTTTAAGATCTAATTGAAAAATATTTGTCTTTTCATCAATATTCAGCTTTACAGAATCATCAACAAAAGAGGTTTTACCTTCTTGGCATCTGGCCTCGACCTCTTTTATCGTGAAATATTCCGAAGTCAATAAAACGCTGTTGATTCCTTTTGCGGCTAAAAGCAAAACTACAAATACTACAACCAGGTACGAATGCCTGATAATAGTCAGAAGCGCAAGTTCCAATATCTTTTTTACAGGAAAAAAAATATCTGCCCTTGTCTGCCTGAAGCGCCTTTTTGGGCTTTTTGCCTTCTTAGCCATTTCTAACCGCGGCCCTCGCTGATTTAATCATTGTTAAGCACATCTGCGTAAAGTCTATGCCGACTGCTTTGGCAGCTTTTGGCAGGAGACTGGTGGAAGTAAGCCCGGGAATGGTATTTACCTCAAGAAGATATATTTTATTTTCCTTGCCAAGGCGCATATCCACCCTTGAAAAACAACTGCACCCTAAAAGATTATGTGCCTTCAGCCCTAAGTCTTGCGCCATGGCTAATATGCCGTTTTCAAGTTTTGCCGGCACTATGTACTCGGTTGCCCCTTGCGTATACTTAGCTTCAAAATCGTATAATTCATTTTTCGGTTTTATGCAGACCACAGGCAGCGGCTTATCATCCAAAATCCCGACCGTTATATCATACCCGTCTATGAATTTTTCAATTATAATATCATCGTCATATGAAAATGCCGCTTCAAGGGCGTCTTTGAAATCTGCGACGCTTTTTAGAATGCTTATTCCTATGCTTGAGCCTTCCTTGTTCGGCTTGACCACCATAGGGAAGAAATAAGGAAAGCCGTTTATCTCTCTTTCGGTATAAAACGAGTTGAGCTTAAAAAACGTATCGCTGTCCTTATCTTTTTTTAACGCGATATACTCCGGCACAAGCATGCCGTTATCCTGAAATATTTTCCTTGAGGCGAGCTTATCCATGGCAAGCCGACTTGCTTCCGGACCAGAGCCCGTATAGGGGATAGCTGCTTCTTCGAGCATCGCCTGTATAGTGCCGTCTTCGCCGAATCTTCCGTGCAAAGCAATAAATGCTATATCCGCTGATTGCTCCCGAATCTGTTTTACCGGATTATCAGAAACATCTATGCAAACCGCGTCCAGCCCGTAAGATGTCAATGCCTCATAAACCGCTGTTCCTGATTTGATGGATATCTCCCTCTCGCTGGATGGCCCGCCTAAAAGAACCGCTATTTTTTCAGTAATCTGCGCCATTATCTTATTACACTAACCTCCTCTTCCAAATTTATGCCGTATGATGTTTTAACTTCATCCTTTACCAATTTTATAAGCGAAAGCACGTCATCCGGGCAGGCGTTGCCTTTGTTTACAATAAAATTCGCATGTCTGCCTGAAACCTGCGCAGCGCCTATTGCCCTTGCCTTTAACCCGCAAGCTTCTATCAGCTGGCCTGCCGATATCTTCGGCCTTGTTACATTCTTAAATATGCAGCCGGCGCTTGGCGCTGTGTAGTCCTGCTTTTTTATTTTTTCCCGCAGGTTTTTTCTTATTAAGTTGTCTATGTTTTTTCTTTTATTTTTTTTAAACTCAAACAACGCGCTGATAATAATATTTCCGCTTAAACCGGAATAACGATAGCTGAATTTGATATCCTTATCCTTTATTGTCTTTAGCCTGCCTGCTTTGTCTATAACCGTAATCTCTTCCAGCAGAGAGGATATTTCTTTATTTTGCGAACCTGCGTTGCCGAATATTGCCCCTCCGACCGTGCCCGGTATACCGGCTAAAAACTCGCCTCCTCCTAAAGAGCGCTCGCTTGCAGCCTTTAAAAGGTTTTTTAGTAAAACCCCGGCGCCGGATTTTACGTATTGCGCATTAAATGCGATATTTGTAAAAGCAGCTGACGCTAATTTTATGCAAACATCAGGGATGCCGTTTTTGCCAACTATTATATTACAACCTTCGCCTATTGTGAAGACAGAAATCTTCGCTTTTCTGCAAAGCCTTACCATACAGCAGAGCTGCTGCGTTGTCTGTGGCTCTATCCAGAGCGTAGCCGGGCCTCCGACTTTCATGCTCGTATGCAGTGAAAGCGGCTCATCAAACAAGACCTTGCCGTATAACAGCGTTTCAAAGTATAGCTTTCGCATTTTTTGTCTTAAGCTCGGCGACAAGCTCGTCTGCCAGCCTGTTTATATCGCCGGCGCCCATGATAATGATTAAATCGCCGGGTTTTATGATGCTTAAAAGGTGCTGGCATATGCTGGCCTTTAGAAGATAATTAACATTTGTCTTGCGCGATTTTATTATCTTGTCATATATACACTTTGACGTAATACCGTATATAGGCTGCTCGCTGGCAGCATATATATCGGTTAATATCAGGTTATCCGCGTCTGCAAAGGCCTTGGCAAATTCATCCTGCAGAAATTTTGTCCTTGTATACCTGTGCGGCTGGAAAACCGCGATGATCCTTTTTTTATTGAAGCTACGGCACGCCTTTAATGTCGCTCTTATCTCTGTAGGATGATGCGCGTAATCATCTATTATCAATATATCATTTATGTGGGCCTTTATCTGGAATCTCCTCTGCGCCCCTTTATATTTTTCAATGGCCTTTTTAATATTATCGAACTTAATTCCTATTTCCATGCCCATAAGAATTGCCGCCATGGAATTCAGGATATTATGTTCGCCTGGAATATTTAAATTTACTTCGCCTAACGTATTTTGCTTATAAATACACCTAAACTGCGTGTTTACGTTGTTAAATTTGGCGTTGTCCGCGCGCAGCATATTTGTCGAATTAAATCCGTATGTAAGAACCTTTCTGGATACTTTCGGAAGCATTTTTTTTATGTTAGGGTCGTCGCCGCAGCAAATCAGCACGCCGCCATTGGATATGTTATTCGCAAACTGCAGGTACGCCTTATTAATCTCGTCCATGTCGCTGTAAAAATCCAGGTGCTCTGCGTCTATGTTTGTGATTACGGCATAGGTGGGGGCTAAAGATAAAAACGAACCGTCAGATTCATCCGCCTCTGTTACAAAATATTTGCCTGCCCCTAACAGGGCGTTGGTATCAAAGTTTTCAACTATGGCGCCTATCATGCCTGTCGGGTCTAAGCCGCATTCATAAAGCATGGTGGTTACAAGCGATGAGGTTGTGGTTTTCCCATGCGCTCCGGCAATAGCGATTCCAATTTTACCCTTCATAAGCTCGCTTAAAAAATCTCCCCGGCGCCACGCGGGTATACCGGAATACACGGCTGTCCTCAATTCCGGATTCTGAAAAGTTATTGCGGATGAATATACAACCATATCAGGATGGCCAAGATTTTCTTTTTTATGCCCGATAAAAATTTCAACGCCCTCTTCCCTAAGCTTCTCCGTTATTCTGGTGGGTTTCACATCTGAACCGCTCACCTTGTTACCCTGCTTAAGGCATAGCCATGCAATGCTACTCATGCCGATGCCGCCTATGCCTATGAAGTGGATGTGGGTCATATTATGTGCCTTGTGCTTTGGGCTGTGGGCTTTGAGCTTTGGGCTTTGGGCTGCCTGCTGCTAAAATAATTTCTGCTAAATTTTTGGCTGCGTCTTTATTGGCTAATGAATGCGCGTTCCTGCTTAAACTTGAAAGCCTCTCGTTGTCATTAAGCAGAGCCAATACAGAACTTTTTAGCGTATCCGGCGTAAGGCGCTTTTCTTCAATAACGAGCCCGGCAGAATTCTCCTCTAAAAAACGGGCGTTTTGCACCTGATGAGCGCCTGCCCCAGTATACGGGATTAATATAGCCGGCAGGGCAAAATGCAATAATTCCGCTACGGTGCTGGCGCCTGCCCTGCATACTGCGAAATCTGCCGCCTTGTACAAAAGGCCCATTCTTTCAAAAAACGGATACGCTTTATATTTTACCTTAATATCTTTATACGCAGACTGCACATTAGCAAATTCAGCCTCTCCTGTCAAATGTATTATTTGTAAATCGTTTAGTATATTATCAGGTAATCTATTCAGCATTTGCAAAAATGTTGTATTTATTACATGCGAACCGAGGCTGCCCCCCACAACCAGGATGGTTTTTCTGTTTGCGCCCAATTCAAGAAGCTCGCGCGAGCCTCTTTTATCAAGCGCAAGTAAATCTTTCAGTAATTGCCCTCTTATCGGGTTGCCGGTTATTATGAACCTTTTATCTTTTTTGTATTGCGGGCCATCGAAACTGATGGCTATTTTATCTGACATGCCTGATAAAAAACGGTTTGCCCTTCCCATGGTCACGTTTTGCTCGTGTATTATGACCTTTTTACCAATTCTTTTGGCGTACGTAAGCGCCGGGCCGCAGATATACGCGCCAAACCCAACGACAATGTCAGGATTAACCTCTTTTAAAATCCCGCCTGCCTTTATATATGCTGATAATAATTTTGCAAAAAACGGGAACCATCGCAACGTAATGCCATACGGCATCTTAGGCGCTTCCAAAAGAAGGTATTTATATTTTAAAATGCTTGAGGCCTTTTCTTTGATACGCTTATCTATGCAAAAGACAATATCCGCTGACGGGTTTATCTCTTTAATCTTATCGGCAACTGCTAATGCGGGAAACATATGCCCGCCTGTGCCTCCGGCCACGACTAAAATTTTCATGCGCTACTTTCTGTACCTTGCGATATTTAAAAGAAGGGCCACGCTTACCATATTGTATACAAGCGACGAACCGCCATAGCTGATAAAAGGCAAAGGCAGCCCCTTAGTCGGTATCGCGCCTACAACAGCCGCTATATTTACAATGACCTCAAGCGCTATCATTGCCACCAGGCCAAAGCCTAAAAATTGCCCGAACAGGTCCCTGGCCCTGTAGGCTATACGCGAACCCAAAACTATAAAGATTATGAACATGACAATAATTGCCGCTGCCCCGAGAAAACCTAATTCCTCGCCTATAATTGAAAAAATAAAATCTGTATGCGCCTCCGGAAGATAAAACAGTTTTTGTTGCGAATGGCCAAGGCCTTTTCCAAAAAAGCCCCCTGAGCCTAAGGCTATAAACGATTGAGTAATCTGATACCCGACACCCTGCGGGTCAGCCCATGGATTTGCAAATGCCACTATTCTTTTCCACCGGTAAGGCTTTATTGCAATCAGAATAATAATCGCAGGCAGCGCGGGCAAAAACACCGCGCCAAGGTGCTTTAACCTGGCCCCTGCCAAAAATGCCATTATTCCTATTAACAGGCCTATGGCAACAGCTGTCCCTAAATCAGGCTCTAACAAAATAAGCATAACGCACATACCCAATATAAGCATAAGCGGCATAAACCCGTGCACAAAATTTTTTATGTCTGATTGTTTGCGCGCAAGGATATCAGCCGCGTAAAATATAAGCGCCATTTTAGCCACTTCTGACGGCTGAAAATTCATAAATGAAAACTTTATCCACCTGCGGGCCCCTCCCGCGGCAGTACCGATGCCGGGGACAAGGACGCAAACTAAAAGAATCACGGATATAAGCAAAAATGGTTTTATGAATTTTCGGATTTTTCCGTAATCAAATCCCATAAAAAACACGCTTAATATTAATCCCAAGCTTAGAAAAATCAAATGCCTTTTAAGATAATAGGTGCTGTCGCCGTATGACTCAAAGGCGTTTACGGCGCTTGACGAATAGATCATGACAGTGCCTATTGCCATAAGCACGACGGTTATCATAAATAGTTTTATACGCGTTTCTCGCATAATAGCCTTTGGACCGCCTGCTTAAACACCTCACCCCTATGTTTATAATCCTTAAACATATCAAAACTCGCGCACATAGGCGAAAGCAGCACTGCCTCTCCCTGTTTCGCAATTTTTGCCGCGATATTAACTGCGTCATCCATGGTGGCTGCCTCTCTTATATCGGGAAAATCAGAAAATGCATTTTTAATCTCATGCCTTGCCTCGCCGATTAGAATCAAAGCCTTTACCTTCTTTCCTATCTCGTCCCTGGCAAGGCTAAAGTCACTGCCTTTGTTCCTGCCGCCAGCTATAAGCACTACACTTGCATTAATGCTGCGCAATGCCGCGCAGGTTGATTCCACTGTCGTCGCTTTTGAATCATCAATAAAACTTACGCCGTTTATAGTAGCCACTACTTTGGCCCTGTGCTCCAGGCCTTCAAATCCCGTTATGGTATCTTTTATCGCATCCGGCGAAACACCGCATAAAAAAGCGCATAATGAGGCAGCTAAAAAATTTTCAATGTTATGCGGCTGTTTAAGCTTAAAATCTTTTATCGAGGATATCAAGCTGGCAGTTGCGGTATTTAAATACAGCTTATCATTCTGTTCATAGGCGCCTTTTGTTTTGCCGCGCCTGCTAAAATAATACAGATTAGCCGGGATTTCTTTTTTGTTTATGGCCTTTAGAAATTTGTCGTCGTAATTCAGCAGGCAATAATCATCCTTTGTCTGGTTTTGGTAGATTTTTCTTTTGGCCGCGAAATATTCGTCTAAGTCTTTATGCCTGTCGAAATGGTTCTGGGAGATATTTAATATTACTGAAATAAACGGTTTGAATGTTTTGATATATTCGAGCTGAAAAGAGCTTACTTCCAAGACAACAAAAGAGCCTTTATCAATTTTATTTATTTCATTGCAGAAGGCATTGCCCACGTTGCCGCATAGTATGGCCTTTTTACCTGCATCTTTAAGTATCTGCGCAATCAGCGTAACTGTAGTGGATTTACCGTTTGTGCCTGTGACAGCTACGATTTTACCTTTGCAAAACCAGGATGCGAGTTCAATCTCTCCGATTATATCTATTTTTTCTTCTTTGGCCCACTTAACAACTAAAGAGCCGGGCGGCACTCCCGGGCTTATTACCACAAACTGCGAGTCTGTTAAAAACTGCCTGGTGTGCGCGCCTGTTTCAACATTAATGCCCAAAGACCTTAACTCTGCCGCAGCTTTTAAAACTTCGGCAGAGCTTGCACTGTCTGTGGCATAGACTACGGCGCCCTTTACCTTTAACAGCAGGGCAGCTGCCCTGCCGCTTTCTCCAAGGCCAATTACTGTTATTTTCTTGTCTTTTACATCCATCTTATCTTAATTTCAACGTTGCCAGGCTGAATAACGCCAATATCGCAGCTATTATCCAAAATCTGACTACAATCTTTGACTCTGCCCACCCTTTCATCTGCAGGTGGTGATGCAGCGGCGACATAAGAAATATCCTTTTACGCCTGATTTTATACGATGAAACCTGAAGCAAGACAGAAAGCGCTTCAATCACAAAAACTCCGCCTACAATAACCAAAAGAAGCTCCTTTTTAATGCAGGCTGCGATTACGCCGATACTGCCGCCTAACGAAAGCGCGCCCACATCTCCCATAAACACAGAGGCGGGATGCGTGTTAAACCACAAGAACCCCATTCCTGCGCCAACCATTGCCGCGCAAAATACGGCAAGTTCACCTGTGCCGGGTATATATCCGATAAATAAATATTTGGCAAATTCCGCGTTGCCCACAACATAGCTTATTACCGCGTACGCCAAAGCAGCTATGCTGACACAACCGATAGCAAGCCCGTCTAAACCGTCGGTAAGGTTTACCGCGTTGGAGCTGCCGACTATGACCAGCATCGTAAATAATATGTAAAAGGCGCCTAAATCGATAACAAGATTTTTTAAAAATGGCACATTTAGCGTAGTTCCTATACTGGCGTCGAAAAAGAGTATTACGCCCATTATTATACCGAGCAACACCTGCCCGGCAAACTTTGTCGCTACGCTCAATCCTCTTTTGTTTTTATTGGTCAGTTTTATATAATCGTCAATAAAACCAACCACTCCAAGCCATATCATGGAAAGAAGCGCTATCCAAATATATTTATTTGTCAAATCCGCCCAGAAAAGCACAGATATAACAACGGCGCCTATGATAAATATCCCGCCCATTGTAGGCGTGCCTGTTTTATGTTTATGCAAAGAATATATGCCATCGACATGCTGGCTGCGCACTGTCTCGCCGACTTTAAAAGAAGTAAGCATTTTTATTACAATTGGGCATAAAATCAAACTAAGTAAAAATGCCGTTATGCTGGCCCCAACGGCCCTGAATGTTATATACCTGAAAATATTAAAAGCGAAAAATATTTCCCTTAACGGGTACAGCAGGTTGTAAAGCAATTTATCAACTCCTCCATCTTCATTGAGCGCGAACCTTTAACTAAAATAGTATCATCTGATTTGCTAATATCAAGTAAAAAACTCGCTGCGGATTCGTTATCCTGAAAACTCCTGACTTCCTTAATGCCTGCCGCTCTAGCGCCTTTGGCCATGTCAAGGGAATGCCTGCCGACTGTTACTAAAATATCTATTCCTCTTTTTGCAATCATTTGGCCTGTCTGGTAATGCAGTTTGCTTGCATCCTTGCCAAGCTCGAGCATGTCTGCGCAAGCAACAATTCTTCTGCCCTTTGTTTTAAAAGCGCAAATGCCCTCTATTGCCGCTTTCATGGATGAAGGATTTGAGTTATACGCGTCATTAATAATGCTTATTCCCTTTATTCTGCAGATATCAAACCTCATTTTTGCCAATTTGAAATCCATAAGAGCATTTCGCGCGGTCTTTATATCAATTCCCAATGCAGAGCAGGCGCAAACCGCTGCCAGCGCATTATATATATTATGCGCGCCGGGTGTTTGCAATGTAAATTTATTGCCGTTTAATAAAAAGCTTATGCCGCTTTCACCGGTTGTTATTCTATCGGCATGAAAATCACACGAGTTTTTTGTTATTCCAAAGGTGAGGGCTCTTTTTTTTATCCTAAGCTGCGAAAGAAGCTTATCATCCTTATTTATAACAGCGAGGCCTTTATCCTCTAAATGCCTAAACAACGCGGCCTTTTCTCTTAATATACCTTTAAGGCTGCCCAGGCCTTCTAAATGCGAGGGCCCTATGTTTGTTATTATTCCGACAAAGGGGCGCGTTATCCTGGCGAGATATTCTATTTCACCGGGGGCATTTGTCCCTAATTCTATTACAGCGAATGATTCATCTTTTATCTTAAGTATTGTAAGCGGGACTCCGATTAAATTATTTTCGGTATCTTGAGTTTTGGCTGTTTTGTATTTTCTGCCTAATATGTGCGCAATCATGTCCTTTGTGGTTGTCTTGCCGTTTGAGCCGGTTATCGCCACTATGGGTATTTTAAGCTTGTTCCTGTGCGCAAGCGCTATGTCGCCAAGCGCTGTCCTTGTATCTTTGACTTTTATAAGCGGGATATTGCGGGACAGCGTTTTTGTATTTGAAACAACAGCTGCCCCTGCGCCTTTTTTAAACGCGTCTTTTACAAAATGATGGGCGTCAAAATGCACGCCCTTTAACGCGATAAAAAGCTCTTCGCCTTTAACAGTGCGCGTATCAGTGGAAACGCCGGTTACTTTGGCGTACTTGTTTTGCGCTAAAAGCTCGCCCCTTGTAGCCTTTGCTATTTCTTTAAGCGTAAACATTTTTGCGCTATCCTCTTATCATTAAATGGTATGACTTTATTTTTCAATATCTGGTATGTCTCGTGGCCTTTGCCTGCGATAAGAACAATATCGCCCTTCTTGGCAATGCCTATTGCCTTTTTTATCGCGCGCGCGCGGTCCTGTTCAATAATGTAATTTTTAAAATCCGCAGGTATTCCCTCTTTTATCTGGTTTATTATATCCTTTGGATTTTCTGATCTTGGATTATCGCTTGTAATAATAACAATATCTGACAAATTAGCCGCAACCTTTCCCATCCTCGCGCGTTTGGTCTTGTCTCTATCGCCTCCGCAGCCAAAGACCGTGATAAGCCTCGTTTTCTTTATCTGCGCGAGGCAGATTAAAACTTTCTCTAACGCGTCATCTGTGTGCGCGTAATCAACATATACATTTATCTTGTTATCGGGCTTGACCTTATCAAGCCTTCCGCAAGGCGCGCGAAATTCCTGCGCAGCTTCCTTAATAACGTCCAGGGCAATTCCTTCATTCAAAGCCAATGAAACAGCGCAGAGTATGTTATAGATATTGTGCCTTCCTATAAGAGATGTATGTATTTTTGTTTCGCCTTTCGGCGTTGACAATAAAAAGCTTGTGCCGTTTACGCTTGTGTCCGCCTTGCTCGCTTTGACGTTTGAGCCCTCGCTAAATCCATAAGTTATCATTCTGCGTTTGATCAAAGACGCTAGCTTTTTCCCGTATTTATCGTCTATATTCACGATAGCGCCTTTTTTTGCGTCTAACTGGTCAAATAATATTTTCTTGCAAAGAAAATATTCATCCATGGTCTTGTGATAATCCAAGTGCTCCGGGCTTAAGTTGGTGAACGCCGCTGAATTAAATTTAATCGAGAGCGTTCTTTTCTGGTGCAGGGCGTGGCTTGATACCTCCATCACGCAGTATTGCAATTTCGCCTCCAGCATATCTGAAAAAAGTTTGTTTAATATCTCGGCGCCGGGCGTAGTATTGCCTGCCTGCACGGATTTTGCTCCGGCATTATAATCTATGGTTGTGATTCTTCCGCATGGGCGTTTGGCCTTTTCCAATATTGCCTGGGTTAAGTAAGCGGTTGTAGTCTTTCCGTGTTCCGGTTATGCCTATTACTTTCAGGTTGTCCGTAGGATTATTAAAAAAATTAGAACACAGCCCTGCATAGGCAGCCCTTACATCATTTACTGTTATAAGCGTTACGCCCGCAGGCTGTTTTTCAAAGCTTTCAGCTACTATGCACGTTGCCTGATTTTTTAAAGCCTGGCTTATAAATTTTGTCCCGTTTAATTTATTGCCTATTATCGCGACAAACAAAAACCCATTCTTTACTTGCCTGGAATCGCAGGTGACGCCCTTTATAATAATATCTTCCGGGCCTTTTATCTTCGTAACTCCTATGCCTTTAATTATTTCCTTTAATCTCATTTTCTTTCCACAGACCATCGACTATCGACTATCGACTATTTTTCAGGCTCCACCTGCAAATATCTTAACGTTGCCTCAACAATTTTTTTAAACGCTGGGCCTGCAACTGTACCGCCGAAATATTGCGGGCGCGGCTCATCAACCATGATGCAGACAGCGATAACCGGGTCCTGCACAGGGGCAAAACCAATAAAAGAAGCCACGTATTTGCTCTTGGAATAGCCGCCGGTGGCCTCAATCTTAGATGCCGTGCCTGTTTTTCCCGCTACCCTATACCCTTGAACTTTCGCGGCTTTTCCTGTGCCTCTTAAGATAACGCCTTCCATCATCTCGGCGACTTTAAGAGCCACATCTTCTGTTATTGCCCTTGTCTTAATAACCGGTTCATACTCTCTTATGGTCTGGTTGTTTGAATCCACTATTTTACTTATTATCCTTGGCTTTACCAGCAATCCCTTATTCGCGATTACAGAAACCGCGCAAGCCAGCTGGATAGGAGTTGTTCCGATTTCATGCCCCATTGGTATAGCTGTAATTGAATATTTTCCCCACTTATTTAAGGGGCGCACAAATCCCGGTATTTCACCCGGAAGATTAATCCCTGTGCTGTCTCCGATTCCGAATAATTTTACGTATTTGTATAATTTTTCATCGCCTAAATCCATCGCCGCTTTTACAGTGCCGATATTTGAAGATTTTTCAATGACCTCTCTGAAGGTAAGCTTGCCATGGCCTTGATGGTCATGTAAGGTGTGGCCTCTGACATACCAGCTTCCGTTTTCACAAAAAAAGACATCATCCAAAGATACGGTCTTCTCCTGAAGGCAGGCCGACGCGGTTACAATCTTAAAAACAGAACCGGGCTCAAAATAACTGCATACAGCGATATTTTTTCTCGACAGGCTGTTAGAAGAGGCGAAATCGTTAAGATCATAATTGGGCCTGTTTGCCATTGCCAGTATATCGCCGTTTCTCGGGTCCATTACAATTGCCGTAGCGCCGACTGCCCTGTATTTTTTGTAAGCCTCTTCAAGGGCCTTTTCTGTTATGTATTGTATTACTTCATCTATTGTCAGGATAAGGCTGCATCCGTCTACAGGAGGGATATGCCTTCGCACAAGAAACTCCAAGTGCCTGCCTTTTGCGTCTCTTACTATTGATTTCTCGCCTGAAGCGCCTTTTAAATATGAGTTGTATAAAAGCTCAAGGCCTTCTAATCCGACATTGTCGGTCCCGGCGAATCCTATTACGTGGCAGCCCAGAAAGTTTCCCGGATAAAAACGTTTGGTTTCATCTATTAATGATATGCCTGTAACGCCAAGGGCCTGAATTTTTGTTGCCTGCTCCGGAGTAATTTTTCTTGCAAGCCATACAAATCTCTTATGTCTGCTAAGCCTTTCATATAAAACCTTCTCATCTTTATCTAAAATCGCGCTTAGTTTGCGCGCGACATCTCTTTTATTTTCCACGTCTTCAGAGACCGCAAAAACAGAATCCACCCTTAAGTTTGTTGCAAGCGGCTCATTGTTTCTGTCTAATATAGAACCTCTTTTGGGGGGAAGCTCAATTGTCACATTGTGCTGGGCAAAAGAACGCTTTAGCATTTTGCTGTGCCAGATAAGCTGGACAAATGCAAGGCGGATAAGAATAAGGATTAGTGTTACAGTAAAGATAAAAGATAAATATATAAGGCGTGTTTTATAATCTTTGTTATGCATCTATTAATTCGATAATGTAAAATAGTATGCTGACATTTATGTATGCACAGATTAGCACAGATGAAAGGATGCAAGATGATCACAGATATAAAATCTGCGATCATCCGCATCTTTTAATCTGTGATCATCTGCGCAAAAAGTCAGCAAGATTTTTGGCGTTATCATTAATTCAAGGGAGAATTGGCTTTATTATTCAAGTTCCTGAGCAATGGCTTCTGCTTTAGGAGTGAAGGCATTTATCAAGACTCTCGTGGCAATTTTAAATGAGTTTTCGTAGGCAGAGGCGTCTTTCTGTTGCTGCGTTTCTTCGGGTACGGCTCTTGCCAGTTTTATGTTGCTCCAGTTTTGCTGCGCGGCTAATTCTATTTTATTTCTTGCAAGCTTTTGCCCTAAACTAACCGGCGATTCCAGGCTGGCAACATTATACCTTAAGGCCTCGTTGCGGTCAATTAATAAACAGAGCCTCTTGTTGTTATCTCCTATGCGATAGCTATACTCAAACAGCTTTACCTGCTGGCACACATAACCCAGCGATAATAAAGTCAATATAATTACAATGGATAAAAATCTACGCATTTTTCTCAACCGCCCTTAGTTTGGCGCTTTTCGCCCTCGGGTTACTAACAAGCTGCGATTCGCCGGCTGTAACCGGTTTTTTTGTCAAGCCTGCATACACGCCTTTTTTAACCATATCCCTGAAATGATGCTTAACTATCCTGTCCTCCAACGAATGAAAAGATATTACCACCAACCTTGCGCCAGGGTTTAAATACGGCGTTATCTTATCTAAACCCTGCCTTAAACTCTTAAGCTCGTCATTAACCGCTATTCTTATAGCCTGAAACGTCCTGGTTGCAGCATCAATCTTTTGCCTTCTATAACTCCAGGGCACATTTTCATATATTATCCGGGACAATTCTGTTGTATCCTGTATCAGTCTTTTTTTTCTGTATTCAATTATTGCCCTTGCGATTCTTCTGTGATATCTTTCCTCGCCAAAATTTTTTAATGCCTCATCGAGCTCTTGTTCTCTTGCCCTATTGACATAATCATATGCCGACTCTCCGAGCGTCTGGTCCATGCGCATATCCAGCCTTGCGCTGCTTCTAAAACTAAAACCCCTTGCAGCGTTATCGAGCTGAAGCGAGGAAACTCCCAAATCAAAGAGCGCGCCGTCTATTGACTTAATATGCAATTTATCTAATATCGCGTCCAAGTTTTTAAAATTACCGTGTATTAATTCCACGTTGTTAAAATCTTTTAACATTTCCCCGGCTATATTCAGCGCTTCTTTATCGCAATCTATTCCGATCAACTTACCGCCGGGTGATATTTTATTTAAAATTTCTTTCGCGTGCCCGCCGCAGCCTACTGTCGCGTCAAGAATGCGCGCGCCCGGGCTAAGCTTTAAAAAATTCAAAACTTCATCTACTAATACGCTTTTGTGCACCAATAAAATCCAAGCCGCTCACCTTGAGTATATGCGGATCAATTCCTACAAACCTCGGGCTTGCGCCTACCGCGCGCATTTTTTTCAGCCTCTCGATGAGCATGAGGCTTTCATCCAAAAGCCTCATCTTCTCTTCTACCAATATCTCGTTGTGTCTGTTCATTTTTTACTCCTCGATTAGGCCTTCGGCTATTTCTTCAAAAGAGCCTTTTGATGAATCATAATATCCCTGCCAGAGTTCCTCGCTCCATATCTCTATTCTGTTTGCGACGCCGACTAATACTACGTCTTTTTTTATTCCGGCAAATTGCTTCAAATAATTCGGGATAAGTATCCTGCCTTGTTTATCGGGGCTTGTTTCAGCGGCGCCGGAGAAAAACAACCTGTTGAATTTTCTGTGCTGGGCCTTTGTAAAAGACATGGCCTTGAATTTTGACTCCTGCGCGCGCCACTCCTCTTCGGCAAATAAAAAAAGGCAGCTGTCTAAGCCGCGCGTGATAAAAAGTTTTTCCGCGTATAATTCCTTGAACGCGTCCCTGAATTTGGAAGGAATTATCAGCCTGCCTTTTCTGTCTATAGTATGCTTAAATTCGCCGTAGAACATTTTTTAGATAACTCCAAAAAAACCTTGTTTTTACACAGATGATCGCAGATTAAAGGAAACAGATGATCGCAGATAAACATCTGTGATCATCTTGCATCCTTTCATCTGCGCTAATCTGCGTATACATAAGAGTTATTTTACGTTATCTTTTTTTACCCAAGAGGCCCTAATCGCCCACCGAGAAGGGCCTCTTTTTCTTCCACCGAGAAGAGCTTTTATTTCCCACACCGAGAAGAGCTTTTACTAAACAACTCTCTTTTGCCTTAAAACCACTTTGCTCCACTTTGTCCCACGTTCTGTGATAAGTATACACAACGCCGTAACCTTTGTCAAGGCATAAAATTGTCGCCCGAATATTATGTCTTTAAAAAGTTTTCACTTTGGGCAAAAATATACAATGCAAAGTGGTTTTTAAAAGTGGGGGGCACTATAGGTTGTAACGAAATGCAAGCAGCATTTTCAGCAAGCAAAAAATATTTCCATCTAAGCCTTCGGGTCATATCCGTAGTAAGTTCGGTTTTTGCAATGTTTCGGTGCTGAAATTTTTTTCCGTCTTTTAGAACTTACGACTCGGTCACTTTCCCAAATATCTAAACTTAGCCGTTCCCTCGTCGTAAGTTCTAAAAAGACATTTGGAAAAAAATTTCTAATGCACCTCACATTGCAAAAACCTCACTTATGTCAAATAAGCCTTCGGGCATTGCCGAAAAAACAATAGCGGAAGATTTGGTCGCCTGTTTTTCATGTAGGCAAAACATAGGAGTGCAGGCTGGGGAAACCGAATGAACCCTTGCTATATTCAGGTGAATTCGGAGGGGCCCCAGCCGAACGACTATAGTTTTGCCCAAATCTGAAGCGTGTTTTTGAGGCAATGCCCGAAGGCTTGATATGTTTATAATTGACTTTTCTATACAGCAGACGTATACTAAAAATAAAACTAAGTCCCTCGCTAATGTAGAATCCTCGCGCTTGCTCGGATTTTAGTATTGCTCGGGACAATTTTAACCTTGTTAAAATTGGAGGCATACAATATGAAAAATATTATATTTATACTCTTTATTCTCTTCTCTATCTGCATCTTTACCCAAGCTTTCGCGCAGGAGGAAATTACTTTATCAACATATTATCCCGCGCCGTATGGCGAGTACCGCACGCTCGCTATAGGTGATAATTATACTGCGCCGATACCGCTGAATCCCCCAGCGCCTGATATTGATTTGGTGGTGGAAGGCAGGGTTGGGATAGGGATGCAACAACCAAATTGGTCTTTAGGTATGGAGGTTGATCCTGTGAACAGTCCTTCAGACCATCCTTATCCTGTAGATGGTATTTGCGTCACGAATACTCAAGACGCGGGAGCCTCAAGCGTTATATGCAGATATCAGGATGCATCCTTGAATACCTCTTGGTTTGGTATTGCCAAAAGAGGACCTAATGCCACATTCGGCGGACTTCCTACAGAAGGTGATGCTGTAATTTTTAATGGAGGAGATCAATCCTCAATATTATTTGCACAGAATGATATCGATGCAATGAGAATTGCCTCTGACGGTTATGTTGGCATACATGTTAGAACTCCCTTGAACTATTTGCAAATAGGCGGAAATATGTTACCAGAAGACTATTTAATACATCCGGACGAAGCAATGGGAATCTATGGACAACTTTGTCTTGAGTATCCTCGCATGAAAATTGACAATGCAAATGGCTTTGAAACCAGCACAGGAAATTTCTGGCTTCGTGCTAATAATGGAGAAGGAAGCGCTATGAATAAAATTTTATTTATTCATCGTAATGGCGCAAATACTAGTGAATCGGATTACTGCTACGGATTTTATGGTAATAATTCCGATTATAGCACTGATCCGACTTATGGCGGACCAGCACCTACAGTCACTATTGGCGAATGGTATACCAGTGGTGGGCGTACAAGTTCAATGCTATCTGTTAGAGGCGGGGTTTCTGTTGGCGATGGTTATGTTGCAACAAAAGCGCCGGATAATGGAATGCTAATAGAGGGCACTGTTGGCATTGGGACAACAACCCCCACCGCTAAATTAGAGGTATCGGCTGCTACCAACCAAATGGCAATTCAAGCAACTGGAAATACCAACGCTTCACTACTTTATTGTTCTAATACTGGAGCTGGGCAAGCCATACGGGGAGATTCCACCAGTGGCACAGCTATACGCGGAGCAACTAGTGATGGCATGGGTATATATGGACAAGCAACTGGCTCAGGCGCTAAGGCTGTATATGGACTTGCAACAGACTCAAGTGGGATTGGGGGATATTTTGAAAATAGTGCTTTAAATGGAGTTGCGCTGTGCACAGGACCCAATGGAGATGTAGGCTTTGGAACCTCAGTCATAGAGGCACATGCGTTAGTGCATATAGATGGTAATCTTTACGTTAATGGCAATATAGAATATACGGGCAATTTAATTAATAGCTGCTCCATCCGCTGGAAAGAAAACGTAAAACCAATTGAAAACGCTCTCGAGAAAACCTTAAAGCTTCAAGGCGTAACATTTGATTGGAAAGAAACCAAAAAACATGATATTGGGTTAATCGCTGAAGAAGTGGGAAAAGTTTTGCCTGAAGCTGTTACTTATGAAGATAACGGCGTTGATGCCAGGGGGCTGGATTATAATCCTGTCGTAGCGGTTTTGGTTGAAGCTGTAAAAGAATTGAAAATTAAAAACGAGGAACTTGAAAAGAGGGTTGCGGCCTTAGAAAATAAAATATAGCAATACCGGGGAAATACCTGTATTTGTGGACGTCGGATACTATTTGCCGGAGGAAGATTTGGGGAAGCTGAGGAAGCTGTGATTAATGTCAAATGTCAAAGCTCAATTGACAAGATAAATTCAAATGTCAAAATCCAAAATTCAAATGAATCATAAAAATCCAAATTTCAAATGTTTTGCCATTTGGATTTTGTCATTCATTTGTCATTTGAATTTTGTCATTTGTCATTCTATTTCCCGTAATACCTCTCCACTCCATGCGTCGGAGTGTTAATATAATCCACGAAATCTATTCTGCCCTCTATTTCCTCGCGCGCGACCTTTATCCTGTCGTTAAGATACGGGTGGGTGCGCCATTTTCTCTGCGGTTTTATAGGGCCTTCCAATTCTGATTTTATCAGAATCTTAATCATCGATATTACCGCCATGGGATCGTATTTTGCGCGCTTAAGATATATGGTTGCGGTCCTGTCAGCTTCTATTTCTTCTTCCCTTGAATAAGAAAGCGTCAATTCGTTTATAGCGTTATAGATATTCACCTTGTCCTGTTTTGTTTCAGCGCCTGTTACGGCAACTATCTGAAAAATATTAGCCAAAAGATATCTTCTGCTGCGTTCCTGGTGGTGCTTGCTGACAATATGGCCTATCTCATGAGCCAGGACCGCTGCTATCTCATCGTCAGTCTTTGCTTTATCTACAAGTCCTTTATATATGTACACATAGCCGTCAGGTAAGGCAAACGCGTTAATATCCTCGCCCTTAAGCACCTTAAAAGTATAGACGATGTCCTTCTTGTCGCAGACAGCGGCAATTCTTTGGCCTATTTCATCTATCCTGTCCTGTGAGGTCATATCTTCATCCAGGCCTATCTTTTCTTCTACCTGTTTCGCCGCCCCCTTCGCGGCATATGAGCACACCGGTAGAATTAAAATTGCGGAAATGAATATAAGGAATATTTTTAAAATTTTAATCATTTTTTCCATTCGAGCGACAAAAGCCTTTGCGCCATTACTGCAGGTGAGGTTTTTTGCAATGTGAGGCACATTAGAAATTTTTTGCCAAATGTCTTTTTAGAACTTGTGGCGAGGAGCGGCTGAGATTTTTTATTCTAGGGTAAGCGACGAGCCACCAAGTTCAAAAAGACGGCAAAAAATTTCAGTGCCGAACATTGCAAAAACTGAACTACCGGCAAGCGAAGGCAAGTATGCAAAGGCTTACTTCAATTTTCAGTGCAAAAAATTACAGCAGATGCTATCCCTCACATTCGTTCGGGATAACACCAAAAATAAAAAGCAGGTGTTATAAGCCGGGTTCTGTAAATGAGCACACAATTTATGGAGGGCGAAGCCCGACATAAATTGTAAGTGCGAATTTATCCCGAGGCCAAAGGCCGAGGGATCTCGCTCTCATCTGATGGCCATCTATCTAGCCCTATCATTGCTGATAGGATCATTACCGGTTAATTCCGGATTTAGCAGCCTACCCGCCCTGATACTGAGGCGCGGGACACACCTATGTCAGGGCCTATTTGGCCTTTCTCCCCGTAGAGATTGCCGCGTTTCACCCCTCGCAGACCTATTCGGTCTTAGAGGACTCGTCTCTGTGGCTCTTATCCGCTTCGCACCTTGCGATACGAAGGATGGGCGTTACCCACTACGGTACCCTTCGGAGCCCGGACTTTCCTCGAAGGCGCTTTACAGCGCCCTCGCAGCCATCCGCACCTGCTGTTAAAATATTATATATAGTTTGTGAATATTTATATATACACAGATTAGCACAGATTAAAGCATGCAAGATGATCACAGATATAAAATCTGTGCTAATCTGCATCTTCTAATCTGCGATCATCTGTGTAAACAAGTTCTTTGCGTCATCTATTAAAAAAGTGAATCTTTGCTCTTTTTAGACTTTAAAATAAAAGAACTGCCTGCTCTTTTATCCTTGAAAGATTTATCAATGGCCTGATTAGCAAGTTCATCTGCCTGTTTGTTTTTTTCACGCCCTATCTGATTAATCCTTACTTCGTCAAAACTAACAAGCATCTGCGTTACCTTATCGTATAAACTTTTTAGCGCCGGGCTTTTCACCTTGTATTCGCCGCCTAACTGCTTGGCGAGAAGCTCGCTGTCTGTGTTAATAACTATATCCTTTGCATCTATTTTGCGCAGCTGGTCCATTCCAAATACAAGGGCGGTGTATTCCGCTACATTGTTTGTGTTCTCGCCTATATATTTGCTGATTGTCTCAATCACTCTGCCTTTTGCGTCTGAAATCACTATGCCCACTCCCGCAGGGCCTGGATTGCCTCTTGCTGCGCCGTCTATGTATAAAAAATATCGCTCCATAAATAATTACCCTTGCGTATCGTATAAAATTCTCGAGCACATCTGGCAGTATATAATTTCGTTTTTAAGTTTTATCTCGTTTATAACCTGAGGCGGAAGGTGCATGTTGCATCCGCCGCATGCATCATTTTCAACCTTAACCAGCGCCAGGCCATCCTTAGCCGTTAATATTTTATCGTAATTAGAGAGTATTTTCGAGTCAACTTCAGCAGCAGCCTGCTGTCTTATCGCTTCCTGGCTTGTTAGCTCATTTTCTATTGCCTTTATCTGGCCTTCGATGCTTTTTATTTCTGCGCTAATCTGTTGCTGCTTCTTTTCTAAAATCTGCTTTTCTTCATTAACCTTTAATTCAGCGTTTTCTATATCGTCAAACAACTGTAGGATACTGTCTTCCAGGACTGACTTGTCAGCCTTGTGCTTATTAATTTCAATCTGCATTATCTCGTATTCTTTGTTTGTCTTAAGCTGGTAAAGCTGGGTATTTAACTTTTTTATCTCTGTCTCTTTATGCTCCAAATCCATCTCTTTTTCCTTATGCTTTAGCTGAAATGTTCTTAGTGAACCTTTCTTATCCTCAAAAAGCTTTAACTCGGCTTCCATCTGCTGATTCAGCTGCTGTATCTGCTGGGGCTTTTGCTGTTTTTCCGCGTTGAGTTTATATATGACAGAATCTATTTCTTGAAGATGAATGAGTTTGCTTATCTGCTGCGCTATATCTACTTTTTGTTGTGTCATGTGTGTTACGTTTGTTTGCCCTGTACCATTCCTCAGCCCCTTCGGGGCTTCGTCAGGTGCAGGGCATTCACCATTCGACAAAACTTGCGTGGCCGCGCCATGAACCATTCGACAAAACCGAAGGTTTTGTCGAATGGTTCATGGTGGGCGATAGTGGACTCGCTGCCTCGCCCTTGCTTCATTACCGGCGAGGTAGTCCCGAGCCGCCCTTGTTTCTATACTGTGCGGCGAGGGAAACCACTGCTAAGTCCCTCGTCGCTTCGCTCCTCGGGACAGTTTGCCTAAGCGTTAGCTAAGGCAAACTGGTGGGCGATAGTGGACTCGAACCACTGGTCTCCACAATGTGAGTGTGGCGTCTTAACCAACTGGACTAATCGCCCTGAAAAACTATGTCAGTTTGCCCTGTACCAGTCGTCGGAACGCGTTGCGTTCCTCCTCCGGTGCAGGGCATTCACCATTCGACAAAACTTGCATGGCTGCGCCATGAACCTGAGACAAAACCGAAGGTTTTGTCGAATGGTTCATGGTGGGCCCGGTAGGAATCGAACCTACGACCCGTTGATTATGAGTCAACTGCTCTAACCATCTGAGCTACGGGCCCGGAAGCTACAACTTAATATATGTCAAACAGTTACAAAACTGTGCTTTTCTGCCACTTTTTCGGCAGTAGTACTTGGTGTCCAAATAGTGTCCATCCGCTTGCTTAAAATGTCCACTGCGCGTTTCTTATGGTCTGGTGACAAGTGGCTGTATCTTAAGGTCATCTGCAGGCTCTTATGGCCCATTAATTCCCTTACAGTGTTTAAATCTATGCCAGACATCACTAACTGCGATGCAAAAGTATGCCTTAGATCGTGAAAACGAAAGTTAATTATACCCGATTTTTTAACCGCTGTAAAGAAAGATTTTCTGACATTGCCATAATGCGTGCCATCTGCCTTGCAGAATATATAAGGGCTTTCCGGATGCTTTCTAACTCTTATAAGAGCGGTCTTAACCTGCTCATTAATGGGGATTTCTCTTTTTTCTCCATTTTTAGTATTAAGTAAAAATATAATACTACGTCTAAAATCCACATCCTGCCATTTAAGGCCTAAAATTTCACCTTTGCGCATACCAGTATTTAAAGCGACGACAACAATAGATCTTAAGTGTTTATTGCTATTTGCCAATAGCTTGACTATCTCCTCTTTTTCAAGATAGCGCAGTCTTTTATTATTCTCTCTGAATAGCTTTACTTTCTTAACCGGATTTTCCTTTGCCTTGCCCCATTCAATAGCCCTGTTAAACATAGACTTTAAACAAGCTAAGTTTCTATTTACGGTAGCGGCCGAAACCTCTTGGGCCCTTTCTGCTTTAAATTTCTCAACCGATAGAGGGGTTATTTCATAAAGATGCTTGCCGGAGAAGAATTTCTTAAGGGCGTTTATATTGTGGCGGTCAAAACCCATACAGGATTTATTGTTTGGCTTGCAATGCAAGTTAAAATATTCAATAGTAAAATCTTCGAACTTAATCTTCTGCTCTTTTCTTATGTCGAGATATTTATTCTCGGCAATCTCTATCTTTCGTTTATGCAGGACGTTTTCGGCGAGTGCTTTACTGGGCCCGATTTTTTCTCTCTTGCGCTTACCGTAAGCGTAATAATCTATATACCAATCATCTCCTTTTTTGTATTTACCCATATTAACCTCGTTTTTTCCTAAACAAATTACTTATTTTATTGTTTCAACCTTCCGTATTTTAAGCCAGTTCTCTATCTCTTGCAAGTCAAATTTCACTAAGCGGCCAAGCTTGTGATATGGGATCTGTTTTAACCATACCCAGGAGCGAACAGTATTTGGGCTAACTCCTATGTATTCAGATAGTTCCTGTATATTTATAAACCGACGATTCATTTTTTTGTGTGTGTTTTAAATATATATATAAAGCGAAAAATACATATTTTCACATAAAGGTTATCCACATATCCACTTGCTTTTATTACTACTTTTTATTTAAATTTTTATTTAATATTTTATTTAGGGTTTTACTTCCTCTTGTTATATAACAAGTTATAAAAAATTTCATTGTCAAATCAGGCAACTATTGTTGACTGCTTTGACAACTAACTGTTGTAGTATCCGACAACTTTAAGTTGTCGGATTTGTCAATCATTCTGAAGATATCCACAGTCCATTGTGCTACCTCAACGTTGAATGAATAGGTATAAGGCTTGCAGGATTTATCAACTATTATAAGGCCTAAATTCATAAGGGATTTTATAGCCCGGCATAAAGAAAACTTATCAAGACGTGTATGTTTTATAAATATACTAAAAGGTATCTTGGCTTTTGTCCTTCGTTTCTTAATATATTGCAGATTTGGGCTTTTGCGTTCATAAAATCCATAAGTCTGGCATAGGATTACATCTATAACAGCTCTTTGGCTTGATGAAAGCTTTGTCTTTGCCAGCCAGAGCAGAAGATTTCTCGCTATGGGGAAATAGCCATCATCCATATCTATTCTATGTTCCATTGGCACCCTTTTACTTTAAATATGCTTTCACTATATATATGTGGTAAAAATAAGCAAATTGTGACAAAAATTTTTAAAAAAAGTAATTTTTTCTTACTATGTAGTAAAATAAAAAGGGCTGGCACCTGAAAGTATTTCTTTCAGACACCAGCCCTGTTTTGCTCCGAGGCCGAAGTCTCGGCCCCGAGTGACAGCGACTAGCTGTTTAGGATTATTCTATTTTCAAATTACAAACCATTTATACCGCAAAAGAATATGTTTGTCAAACACTTTCTATCTTGATACTCATTGTTATTTACATTATGCTAATTTATCTGCTTTTTCCTTTTCGCCGGTTTAATATTAAGCATAGCTGCGCTTTGAAGAATAATAGATTTTGCTATTTTTTTATTTTCTTTTGTTTCATAAGCAACCGTAACAGAATCGCCTATTTTAATGTCATTAATGCTGACAGCTTTCCCAGTCTTAGAAATAACTGTATTTTTAACAACATCAACTACTAAAGATGCCTTTGTGCCGGTTGAAATGGTAACTGTTGAGGTTCGCCAATTACAAGCGGTGATTTTTCCTTTAGCCTTAGACACTGCTGTCATTGGTTTGGTTAAACTTTTCTTTTTTAAAACTGGCCTTTGGCCCATACAAAATCCCGAAGACACCAAGCCAACTGCCAAAATAATAACCAGCATTAATACAAATATATTTTTTCGCATGTTTAGTCTACCTCCTTTTAATAATCAACAAATACTGTTTAATATAAATACTTATTTAATTTTTCAGCAGTTCGCCTGCCTACAATACCATCCGATTTTAAGCCATTTGCTTTTTGAAATTCCCTTATGGCTTGTTTTGTCTTCGGCCCCATCTTGCCGTCAATTGGCCCTTTGTATATACCGGCATTTTTCAAGGCTGTCTGTATCTGACGGACAGATAGTTGTAAAGTAGTGGTATCTTCAGCTTCTGTCTTTTGCTCATACGAACTGCCTTGAACCTGATCTAACTCATCTTCCAGGCTGCTTATCTTTTGATCCTTCTTTTGCAATTCTGCTTCAAGATAATTAATTTGGTTATGTAACTGCTGCAGTTGTATATCCTGCCCTTTTCTGGTAGTCGCGCATCCGGACAAAAGCATAACTAAAAAGATTACCAGTAACGCACCTATACGCATCTTCCCTCCTTTTTTTTCACTTTGTTTTTAGGCATTTCTCTAATTTCTCCCACGTTTTTGAGCCCACGATACCATCAGGGGTTAATCCTTTTGCTTTTTGAAATGCCTTTATTGCTCTTATAGTTTGCGGCCCAAATTTTCCATCTACCTCGCCCTTATAAAACCCCTCTTTCTTAAGCGCTGTTTGAATCTGTTTTGTTCTATCTTTAGATTTTAAACGGTAGCTCATTATCTCATCCTGGATCTCGGCTTTATTTTTCTTATCCTCAGTTTTGACTTTGGGATTTTGGGCGTTTGAACTTGCGGGCGGCGTTTGATGCAAAGATAAATCGGGGCTTGGCTGTATTTTTGGAGCCTGCTTTAGAATCTCTTTTTCTTTCTCTAAAGCAAGTTGCGTTGGCGAATCTATTTTACCTGTAGGTTTTAGCCCTTTTTCTTTTTGAAATTCTGCTATTGCCTTTCTTGTCTGCTGGCCCATCATCCCGTCAATGCGTCCGGGATTAAAATTAGCGTCTTTCAAAATATGCTGAATTTCTCTAATTCGAGGATTGTGCCCGGAAACCATACCTATCATCTGCTCTTCTATTAAGTCAGACTTATCGCCGTAAACTAAGTTATTCATAAAATTCCGCAGCGGGCTAATAAACATAATGCTTAAGGCGATTACCAACAATATAAATCCTATGGTTTTTATCATAAATTTTTAACCCTCTTTTTCATTTTTACCATAATCTTTTATTCAACCGGAATAATTATCTTCTGGCCGGCCTTGAGCTTATCTGGATTTTTAATCCTATCTTTGTTTAATTCATAGAGGTATTGCCAACGATGAGCCGCGCCAAGTTGCTCCTTGGCTATTTTAGAAAGCGTATCTCCCCCTTTTACAACGTATTCTCTGGTCTCTGCTTTAACCTTGCTTTCAACCGTTTCTTCTTTTTCTATAAGAAATTTTCCTTCACCTATCTTTTTCGCTTCATTAACATCGGGCCTGCCAGGATACGGAATCATTACTTCTTCTGCCTCAGCAATAACAAAATGGGCATTTCTGTCCTTTTGCATGCCTATAATGTCAGTTATGGGGGCCACAGCATCCAGTTTGCCGCGGCTGATAATGCGAATTCGTTCTTCGGAAATATATTTATCTAACATAAATTTTTTAACTGCTTCACCCCTTAGCCTGCCTAATTTTTCATTGTAGGCCTCTGAACCGCGGCGATCGCAACTGCCTGTGATAAGGATGCTCGCTTCCGGATTTCTCTTCAACGTACTTACGGCGCTTTCCAATATTTTTGCGGCGTCATCGCGCAAATCAGCTTTATCGTAATCAAAATAAATTTTTACATTCTTAATAACCTTCTTTATTATTAAACACGGCCTTAATTCTTGAGGTTTGGGCGGCGGCAACTCCTCCTCTTTGTAATCAAAGATTATCTTGTATACATACACATAGCCCCTATTTCCCCAAGGCCGCATCTTTCCTGGCTGAGCCGGCCACCACCAGTAACCTCCGCGCTCTGGATCTTTTACGGGAGCAGGGCTCGCGTCGGTAGGCCACCATTGAAAACGTTTTTGAAGTTCGTTAAGCTCTCTTTTTCTTTTTTCTTCCCGGTCGGGCATTTGCGCAAACGCGCATTGACAAACAACCGTTAATAACACAAAAACCAATAACCATACGTTTATTTTCTTATATAGCATCATTACCTCCTATAGCTTATTATCGCTTTAAGGCTTGGTATAACGTATATATTGCAGAGATAACTCCAATTAGTATTAAGCTTGCGGAGATTATAAAAATAAAAATTATATTCCTATCTTTTCTTAATAATACAGGTAATAGCTTCATTTGTTTTTCTCACTTATAATAAATAAGCAAATTTCGTGCCAATTTAGAAGAAAAATAAAAAGGGGCTCTTAACTTATTGTAAGAAGCCCAGTTAGGGAAATAAAATTATTTTTTCTTGTTGGAAGGTTACAAGGTAAAATGTAAAATTATTTTACAGGATGGAAAATAATTTTGCTGCTGACAATCTTCTTTAGGCCTAATTTTTCTATCTTATCTTTTAGAGTAGGCCTGCTTATTCCCAATAACTTAGCTGTTTGGCTCTGATTGCCCCGTGATTGTTTGAGTGTCTCTATAATCAGGGCTTTTTCTGCCTCTTCGATAATATCTTTATATAATGAAACGCTTTTTGTATTAAGCCCCTGTTTAACTAAATGGGCTAATAGGCCGCGAAGTTGTGTTGTTGAATCCTTGCTTTCAGAGACAACAGTATCTTGAATAAAAATATGCTCCGGCAAAATGGTGTTTCCTTTGCAAAAAAGCATGGCTTTTTTAATTACATTCTCCAGCTCTCTTATATTAACCGGCCAATTATATTCTTGCAAAATTTTTAAAGCGTCGTTTGATATCCGCGCAAAATTTTTTTTAAGCTCTTTGCTGTGTTTATTAAGAAAATAATCAACCAGCTGCAAGACGTCTTGCTTATGCTCCCGTAGGGCTGGAATTTGTATGCTTACAACATTAAGCCTGTAATAGAGGTCTTCTCTGAATCTCTCCTGTTTTATTAAAGCTTCCAAATTTTTATTGGTAGCGGTGATTAAGCGCACATCAACTTGTATGGTTTTATTACTACCCAGCCTTTCAAAGGATTTATGTTCTAAAACACGCAGGACTTTTGCCTGAATAGAAAGGGGCATGTCGCCAATTTCATCTAAAAAGATAGTTCCGCCATTACACTGTTCAAGCTTGCCTATTCGTGGTTCCCGCGCGTCTGTAAAAGCCCCTTTTTCGTAGCCAAACAACTCGCTTTCCAGAAGAGTCTCCGGGATAGCGGCAGAGTTTACTACAAGAAAAGGCTTATTTTTTCTGTTCGAATAATGATAAATCGCACGGGCAATCAACTCTTTGCCTGTGCCGCTTTCGCCTCTTAAAAGCACATTCACATCGCTTGCCGCTACCTGGCCGATAGTCTTATAAATCTGCTGCATTTCTAAAGACGAACCGATAATCCGGTCGCCTTTAAATTCTTCTTTTGGCTCAAAGGTAACTTCGGTTTTCATTATCCTCGCTGTCTCAAGCGCTTTCTCAATCATTTTTTTCATCTGGGGGATATTAAAAGGCTTAATCACATAATCGTATGCGCCTAACTGCATCGCCTCTATGGCTGTTTCTGTCGTTGCATATGCAGTCATAATTATAATCGGCATTTTTTGATCTATTTCTTTGAATTTAGAAAACGCTTCTAAGCCATCCATGCCCGGCATTCTAATATCCATAATCAAAAGGTTAATAGTAGTATCCCTTGCTATAGATAACCCTTCTTTAGCGTTGCTTGCCGTATATATCTCGTATCCATCTTGCGCCATTATCTTCTTAAAAGAAGATAAAACATTTTTTTCGTCATCCACTATAAGTATTTTATTCATCTAAACCGCCTGCATAATAGGCAACTTTACAATTAACGCAGCGCCTTTTCCTTGTGGGTTTTCGACCTCTATCTTTCCTTTATGCATCTGAACTATTTTTGATGCTATAAACAGGCCCAGGCCAGTACCTTCAGGCTTAGTAGTAAAAAATGGCTCAAATAACCTCTTTTTTACATCGTCAGATATGCCCAAGCCGGTATCTTTGATTTTTATTTCTAAAATATCGCCTTCCTTTTTATTATAAATTTTATTTGTTGATATTTCTAAAACCCCACCGCTTGGCATGGCTTCAACCGAATTAAGCATTATATTCAAAAACACCTGGCGCATTTGTTCTTTATCTATATTAAGTTCGCGAGGCGCAGCCTTAAAGTGCTTATCTATCTGTATATTCTGAGAATTAGCTTTTAAGGAAATTAAACTGATTGTTCCTTCTAATATTTGATTTATATCGCAGTTTTGCAAATCAGGCTCAGGTAAACGGGCAAAATCCAAGAAATTTTTAACCGTCTTTTCCATCCTGTTTATCTCTTCGCCGATTATTCCAATATCTTCGCCAGCGGCCGAGTCGCTTTTTAACTCCTTCTCCAAAGAGTATAACCTCATTTTTATTGAAGTCAAAGGGTTTCTAACCTCATGGGCTATATTAGCTGACAATTGCCCCAAAGAAGCCATTTTTGCCGAGCGCACTAATTGCTCGTTTATTTTACGCGACATAAAAAAACCCATAAAGCTGCCGAGGAAAAGCGTTATTATAATAGTTGCCCAAATCAAACTTGTCATCCTGAAAACATTTCCCTGCGAGGATACTTCTGCCTTGTCGATAAGCGCTTCGTTGGCTAAAATTAAATCTTCGCATTTTTGATACAGGTCATCTATGCTATTTTTCATATCGTTTAAAAGAATGGCTTTTGCCTGCGCTCTATTGCCTGCCTGGTATAACCTGATGGCTTTATTTCTCTGCTTATCGTAATTTTTATATAAAAAAATTACATTTTGTAAAATCTTTTTTTCGTTATCTGTAAGGGCAACCTCCTGCGCTTTTTTAAACCAACCATCAAAATCTTTCTTTTTCTCCTCAAGCGTTTTAAGCCAGGTGAAATTGCCATCAAGAAAATAACTTGATACCAACCCTTTCTGGTTAAGCAGCGCCAATTCCAGCTCTTCAGCTGCCTTGAGGCTTGAAACATTTTCTCTCATAATAGCCCTGGAGACCTTTTGAAGATTGCTTGTGGTTATAAAAGCAAAATACCCTACAAAAACCGACAAAACGGCCATTACCAAAAATGCGCTGATTATTCTATGGCTGAAAGTAAAGCTCACGCCTTTTTAATCCAGAATTTGTATAACGGCTTTGCGCCACAGGCTATCGTAAGCGCAAATAAAACTACATAGTTAATCTTCAATAACTGTGGAAAGAGCTTAACTATAATGATAGTCGCAAAAGTTACTGCCCATTTAATCAATCCTATATCTATAACGGTCATCTTTTTGATTCTTTCATTCCAACCTTCAAACATTTTATACCCCTTTCCCGTTTTTGAATATCCGGCTGAAGCAAAAAATCCCAAAGCTTATAATAAATGTCCACGATATGATCATGAATATCCATCCGCTTAGCTTCACGCCTTCCCCTCTTTCGTTTATCGCTTTTTATTAACAACTCCTTTATCGCCTTTGTCTTGTTCCTGTTTATCCTTCTTCACTTGCTGCCTTGAATGAATAAATACATAGATAAAAAACCAAAGAATTCCCGCCAAAAGTATAAAGGCCGGCCAGTCTTGCACGAATCTATTCAGCATAATAAAAACACCTCCTTTGCTATTTTATAAATAAACTATATCTTCCGGCTGATAAAGAGAAAGAAATAGCAGCATATAATCCCTTATATGCCGTGTAAGTAGAAAATTATTCCGTATGTGCTCACGGCCATTTTCGCCAAGTTTTTTCGCGTATTCAGGGCTATTGAGCATTTGCTTAAGCGCAAAGGCGGCGCCGTCAACTGAATGGCAAAGCAACCCGGAATATTTATGTGTTATTTGCAAAGGAATTCTTCCAACATTTGAAGCTACCACAGGCTTTGCCTTCCAAAGAGCCTCGGCAACTGTTAATCCGAATCCTTCTTTTAAAGACTTCTGCATTATGATGGTCGACGCCCTCTGAAGCGCGTTGACCTCTAAATCATTCTGCGGTAAAAGAAGAACGTGTATATCCTTATCGTGCTTGGCTTTTTCTTGAACCTCGGTGAGAACTTGTACCCCCTCCGGGTCATCGGCTGCAGTCCCGCCGGCAAGAATCAGCCTGCAATCAATATAACGCCTGACTTTCTGATAGGATTCAATGACCCCGAGAGGGTCTTTCAAACGGTCAAACCGGGAAATCTGCGTAATAATCGGCTTGTCATTAGGTATGGAGTATTTTTTTAAGACCGCATCAATTTCACTTTGTGGCAATTCCTTATTTTTATCGCTTAGGGGATCGATAGACGGAGCTATCAAAAACTGTCTAACGGGTAGCTTTTGGGAAAAATCCGGCGCTGAAAAAACCGCAGAATCATAGCGAACAATAAAATCCATCAGGAAATCCCACACTTTTTGATCGGGGTTTGATACATCGACATGGCATCGCCAAAGCCATTTGTTATTAGTCCGCTTTTTTATAAGCGCAATCGGTTGCGGGTCATGCACAAAAACTATATCTCCGTTAATATTCATTTCTTCGATATTCTTCGAGTTTGCCTCCATAAAGATATCAAAATCGTGCTGCGTAATTTCTTCGGACCTACCGTGCAAGGCATTATGAAATTTTTTAGTAACCTCAAAAAATTGCTCGCCGCCTTTAATAACATCCCACCGGGTTTCAACGCCCAATTCCTTCAATAATGGCACCATGCGGTTTAAAATTTCCGCCACCCCTCCTCCGACAGCGGTAGAATTGATATGCTGAACGACTTTTCCTTTCAGCTTCTCTGCAAGAAGCCGCAAATCGTCAATAACCGACTCACCTACAATAGATATATATTCGTCTATTCGCGCCATATCACGCCTTTATCCTGTCTTGCGCCATCTTAATCAATGATTTTCTTAACCCTTCCAAAGTTTGTGTATAAGGATCAAGCCTCGCAAATTTATCCGCTAGTTTTTTATCTTCAAGAGAGTGTTCAATCCAATTAGAAAAATCATTATTTGCCCGCTCCAGCCTGAGACGCGCTTCAAAAACATGAAAATATATGGAATCAATGGTTATCTTGCCAAGGATTTCCGCAAATTCTTTTAAATCATAGGCAACATAATGGGTAGGGACTATAAAACTCACAGATTTAATAAAGTGGAATTCTTCGCCAGCTCGTGCAAACTTCAAATTAGCCGACTTGTTATTTTTTAAATACTTCTCGATAGTGGCAATGATTTTCTCTCTAAGGTGCCGTATCGTGGTATATTGCACGGTATCAATGCTTGCGAGCCTCTCGCCCAATTCATCCTCGCCAAGAACTTCGCTCACCCAATAAGCAAAGTCGTTCGGAGGCTCGGGTGAAAAATATTGATGCTGTTGTAAAAATCTATGCGTATGATGGTAAATACAGGATCCGGAAACGGTCTTTATAAGATCCAATAACTGGCCTAAAGTCGCAACTCTTAAGCCGGTTAATTCCGAAAGATGCAGCCTTGTCTGGAATCTAAAGGGTTCCTTTGCTTTTATTAATTCTGACATTGTATCTTTCTAAAATCCTCTCCAAAAAATCCCTGACTTCGTTATGGTTTTTTAAATAATACTGCGCGTAAGATTTTTTCGGTTCTCCGATAAATATAGCCAGCCCTTTGTTTTTTATAGCCAGGAAGGCGTCTTCATCGGTTATATCGTCACCTATATAAATAGGTAAAATACCTTTGCCTTTTGACGCAAAAAGGCTTCTCGCCAAGAGCCACAAGACAACCCTGCCTTTGTCCCAACTTAGCGGCGGCCTTACTTCAAGCACCATTTTACCAGTTTTAACCTTTATTTTATTTCTCGCAAGATACAATATAACCGTCTCTTGAAAAATCTTCTTTAAAACAGGGACATCCTTTTTGTCCGCCAACCGATAATGCAGGCTTAAAGTAAGCCCCTTATCTTCCACAAAAGCGCCTTGGATGCCAGAAACCTTCTGCTCTAACTCATTCTTAATCCGCTCAACAACCATCCGGTATCTAGACGAAACTAATGGTTCGAACTTAATTTTAGGCCCTTCTATTTGTAATCCATGATTCCCGGCATAAATAGCATTTTTTATCCCTACTTTAGCCTTTATATCCTCGAGCTGCCTGCCGCTTATAAAAGCCAACCTTATCCTGGGATTTTCCGACATTCTCTTTAACAGCTTCTTGACTGACTCAGACAAAACAGCCTTATCAGGAGTCGAAGCGATAGGAGCCAAGGTTCCGTCAAAGTCCAGAAAGATAAACAGATTATTTCTGCCTATTTTCTTTTCAACGCTATCCCACACATTAAACAAGTATTCCATATATATATTAAACAAGTATCCCATATAAGCTTATAAGATTTAACTCTTTTTCAACGATGTTAACTCTGTCACTATATTGCCAGCCCAGCGATAAATATTATTCTCAGCAATAATCTTCCCCATATTCTCCATGCGCTTCTTTTTCTCATCCGGCGGCATCTCAATAGACGCCTTTATGGCATCGGCAAATTCTTCAATGGCGTAAGGATTAAACAAAATCGCATCAACCAATTCCCGGGCAGCGCCTGTAAACTGGCTTAAAACAAGCGCGCCGGATAAATCTCTCTTTGCCGCCACATATTCTTTGGCAACAAGATTCATTCCGTCATGCAAGGAACTAACCAAACAAAAGTCGGCCATTTTGTAGAAAGGAACGATTTCATCGGCAGAAAAATGCTTCTTAAGATAGATAATCGGTTTCCAGTTTCCGTCCATATGTTTCCAGTTTTTATTTTCAACCAACTCATCGATTTCTGCCATAAGATCGTGGTATCGTTTTATATGAACACGGCTGGGCGCTGCCAATTGAATAAATACAACCTTTCTTATATATTGGGGGTATTTTTCAAAAAATCTGTCAATGGCGAGCACTCGCTCAACAATGCCTTTTGTATAATCTATCCTATCCACCCCAACGCCAATAATCTTGTCGTCTAATTCAAATTCATTTTTAATTTTCGCGATCTGCTTGTCCAAATCCGGCGCATCAATTTCCTTATTCATGTATCCGTTAACGCTGATGGGAAAGGCCCTGATAAAAGTTTCTTTATCCAACCGGACAACGCTGAATTTTTCAGTATCTACCCTTGACTCAAGAAGCCGGTTTGCTGTATCCAGGAAATTATTACAATGGCTCTGCACGTGAAATCCGATTAAATCGCATCCCAGCATCCCGTCTAAAATATCCTTTTGGTAAGGGCATATTGAAAACGACTCAGGGGTAGGCCAAGGAATATGCCAAAATAAGGCGATTGTGGCATCCGGACGCTTTTCCTTAATCATTCTGCCTAATAGCGTAAAATGATAATCCTGAATAAACACAAACGGATTTTTTGCGGGCAATTCTTCCAGTAGGCTATCAGCAAATCTCTGGTTTACCTTTTTATAGATTTTCCAATCGGTTTCCCTAAAGATAGGACGGGTATGCGTATTATGACACAGCGGCCACAACCCTTCATTTGAAAAACCATAGTAATAACCGTCTTCCTCTTCCTTGTTGAGCCATATACGTTTCAGGATATAGCGATTATCCTTAGGAGGAACGCCGAGTTTATCTTTTGAATTTACAAATTTTCTGTCTGCATTTCCTGCGCCATGCGCGACCCACGTTCCTCCGCAGGCGCAAAGAATCGGATGAATAGCCGTAACAACTCCGCTTGCAGGCCTTATACATCTAACTATTCCTGTAGGCTCATCTGTAACATGCATATACGGTTCGCGGTTGGAAACTACAAATAATGCGTTATCCCCTAGTTTGGCACGGACAAGGTCCCTTAACTTGGATTCCGTCCATATCTCTTCTTTCTGCAACCGCACAGATGCTTCATCAGAAACACTCCTACGGGCAATACGAAGACTCAAGGCAACCTGTTCAACTTCACCCGCAAGCTTGCCAAGTTCACCCTTCTCTTTAATGGGATGCGCTTCATCTGTTTCGCCTTTTTGGAAGTGAGTAAACCATTCCGTTAAACGCTGAACGGGCAAGGCAAAAATTTGTCGATGGAGAAAAACCGCTATGATGAAGATTACCACAACCAGAATTATAAGAGTCGCGCTTATTCTCTTCCATATCTCTGTCAGGCGCGTTAACACATAAGAGGTATCGTATATAACTTCGACCAGGCCCAAAATCTGGCTTTCGTCATCTGTTATGGGAAGAATATAACTATAAACGGTGTACCCTTTAAAATTTTCCAGTTCACCTCTGGGAGTCTTGTTTAACAACAAATCTTTAAGATAAGGCTTATCTTTTTCTTTCCAATCGCTAAAACGTTTAGTGATGGCGATGATCTCGCCGTCTTTATTATATAAGACGCAACCCTGCAACCTTTCGCGCGTTTCGAATTTCTCTGCAAGGTAACTGGCATTTCTCATGTCTTTTGAG
>JAZDPX010000024.1:0-2849 GCA_043797125.1 Candidatus Omnitrophota bacterium | reverse complement strand
GGATTCAAAAGACATCAGGGTTTTTGATGTGGTGGGCCCTATATGCGAAAGCGGAGATTTTTTAGGCAAGAATAGAAAATTTATAGGCCTTAAAGACGGGGATTTATTGAGCGTCATGGGCGCAGGAGCGTATGGCTTTAGCATGTCCAGCAACTATAATTCAAGGCCTCGAGCTAGCGAGGTAATGGTAGAAGGCTCTAAAGCAAAACTCATAAGACGCAGAGAAACATACAAAGACCTGATACGCACAGAAATCTAAAGATGTTGACATTCTGACAATGTTAGTTTTGTGAAGCTCCATAGCTTTACAGCCATAGAATCTTTTATTGCGGAGTTCGTTTAAGCGAATCCCGAGCCCCGATTTATCGGGGCGAGGGGTCAACTTTATGAGGGTTTGGATAGATGGGAAGATTGAATTTTACAAAAATGGTTGGCGCAGGGAATGATTTTGTGGTAATTGATAATGGTTTAAAAGTCACCCCTCGACGGAGTTTATCCCGAGTGAAGTCGAGGGACTCGGGGCAGGAAAGTCAAAGGTTTAAAAGTTTTGAAAAAATTGCCAAAAAAATATGCAACAGAAAAACCGGAGTAGGCTCTGATGGAGCGTTGGTTTTAGAAAAGTCGAAAAGGGCAGATTTTAGAATGAGAATATTTAATGCAGATGGAAGCGAAGCAGAGATGTGTGGGAACGGGCTGCGCTGCGCAATATTATATTCAAAAACGCATGGGTACACCAGGGCACCAGGGCACCCCCGTACCACAAGGGTACGGCTCAGGCAGGGCACCAGTAAAAGAGTAAAGGTAGAAACAGAAGCGGGGATATATGAAGGGGATATAACCGGCAAGGATAGGGTTAGAGTTAAAATGGAAGAGCCGAAGGATTTAAGGCCAGGTTTTTCAATAGATGTAAGCGGCCGAAAAATAAAAGCAAATTTTATAAATACAGGCGTGCCTCATACAGTGGTGTTTGTAGAGGGGTTGGATAAGATAGATGTAGATATAGTAGGTTCAGAAATAAGGCATCATGATGAATTTAAGCCAAAGGGTGCTAATGTAGATTTTGTAGAGATCGTAGATAATGAAAATATAAAAATGCGGACTTATGAGAGAGGGGTGGAAGGTGAGACCCTTGCATGCGGAACAGGAGCTGTGGCGTCTGCAATAATTACAGCTTTAAGCTTACAGCTTAAAGCTTACAGCTTAAAGCTGCAAATAAATGTGCATACCTTAGGCGGGATTTTAAAGGTAGAGTTTCAAACGATAGATAATAAAATCAAAAACGTTTATCTTGAAGGCGGAGCAAAAATAGTATTTACAGGTCAAATAACTTTATAATAGAGGTTCCTCATCCCGAGCCGCCAGCAAGTAAAAATGATACGGCGAGGGACTCGGGATCAAATTTGCTTCGCAAATTTGGAGGTATTTATGTTTGAAGGCGCAATGGTGGCACTAGTAACGCCGTTTAAAAAAGAAAAAGTTGACGAAAAGAAATTAGCAGAGCTTGTGGAGTTTCATATAAAAAACGGGACAAGCGGTATAGTGCCATGCGGTACAACAGGCGAATCCGCAACTCTTTCTTATGAAGAGCATGACAGGGTTATAGAAGTTGTAATAGAAGCGGCAAATAAAAGGATACCTGTTATCGCCGGAACCGGTTCGAATAGTACTGCTGAAGCATTGATGCTTACAAAACACGCAAAACGCTCAGGAGCGGATGCATCATTACAGGTTTCGCCTTATTACAATAAGCCTACACAGGAAGGGCTTTATCGGCATTTTAAGACAATTGTGGAAGGATCTGACCTTCCAATGATTGTGTACAATATTGCTTCAAGGACAGGCGTGAATATTGAGCCTGAGACAATGGAGAGGATAAGCAAAGTAAAAAATATAGTTGGGGTTAAAGAATCCAGCGGGAATTTAGAACAGATGGCCAGGATACGTTATTTGTGCGGGGATAAATTTGACCTTATATCAGGGGACGACGCTTTGACGCTGCCTTTAATGGCAATAGGCGGAACAGGCGTTATTTCAGTTGTGAATAATATTGTGCCAAAAGACGTTTCAGATATGGTGGCTAAATTCAAAAAAGGCGACATTGAAGGCGCAAGAAAATTGCATTATAAACTTCTGCCTCTTATAAGAGCAATGTTTTTAGAAACAAATCCGATACCTGTTAAGACAGCTTTGAGCCTTATGGACATGATAGAACCAGATTTAAGGCTACCTTTATGTTCAATGTCCGAGGCAAATTTAGAAAAACTCAAAAAAGCTCTTAAAGACTACGGATTACTTTAATAAACTTGACACTCTTACAATGTTAGTTTTGTGAAGCGCCACAGCTTTATAGCCATGGCATCTTTTATTGTTAGGTTTGTTTAAGCGAATCCCGAGCCCCGATTTATCGGGGCGAGGGGTCAAGTTTTTGGGGATTAAAAGGAGACGATAAATGATAAAGATTGTTATAAGCGGGATATTGGGTAAAATGGGGGCGAAGATTGGGATGCTTGCCAGTCAGGATAAAAATTTTGAAATAGCAGGTGGCCTTGAGGCTTCCTCCAACCCGGCAATCGGTAATGATATAGGGGAAAATCTTGCGATCGGTAAAATAGGCAAAAAGATAGAATCTGATTTTAATAAGATCGCGTCTTCTTGCGATGTTTTAATAGAATTTACCGGTATTTCTTCCACTCTGGAACATCTTGATATTGCAATTAAAAATAAAAAACCAATGGTAATAGGGACCACGGGATTTTCTGCAGATGAAGCAGAGAAAATCAAAGAAGCCTCTAAAAAAATACCTATTGTATTTTCCCCAAATATGAGCATAGGCGCAAATCTGATGTTCA
>JAZDPX010000023.1:0-133936 GCA_043797125.1 Candidatus Omnitrophota bacterium | reverse complement strand
GCGTGGTTATTTTCTCATCATCGGGATACGCGTATTTAAAGCTTAAGGTCTCTATGTCAAAGGTCTTCTCGCCCTTTTTATCAAAGGCGGCGGCAAGCTGGGCCGCTATGGCGACGAGCTCCTCCGTCGTGTTCGCGTTGTAGACTTCCTTCGCCCAGTCCTTGAATGACTTGCTCGCTGCTTTATATTTAAGGATAGTGGATATATTCTGTATAAATTCTTTGGTTGTCGTAACTGCTTTATTAGCAATATAGCTTGGAAAATCTGTTACGCCATCAGGGAATTTTCTTACAAAATTATTATTTTCTATGTCATACTGCAATTCACCGCCTTTGAGAAAATTGTAGACTATATCGGCTGCTATTGAAGCATATTTTTCGGTTTTATCATCGGTTACACCATAGGCAGCGGCGATAGTGTCGAGAGATGTTTTGTAAGTAGTCCATAAAAGCTGTAATTTATCAAGGAAGCCTTTGTTAATCAGCGAAATTTTTTCATCGAGCCAGGCCGCCTTATTTGTTATAGCTACTCTCTTAAATGTGCCTGATTCTGCGTCGTATTGCAACTCGCCAATAGTCATAGTCCTCGCTAAATCAGCCGCAAGAGCGCCGTATTTCTCAAGCTCCTTATAATCTGCCTCAGTTTTGGGTTCCTTGGCTGCCGTAACATTTATTCCATAAAGCTTAGCTATTGTGTCAAGTTTTAGTTCATCACCTGTTTTATAAATACTCTTAAGCTCTGCCAAGTCTTTCAATGTCTTTAATAGCCCGCCGTCGCCGTATATATACTCATACCAGCCTGCTGGAGGCGTCTTGCCCACAGACTCAAATTGTTTTGTCGCGGGATTATATTCTAAGCGGTCAACTCCCATTGAGTGGCCGAGGCTGAATAAGGCATTTAAGTATTTCCCTGTTGTTGTTTTATAGGTTTCGTTGAATGGGCTGTATTTAGGAAATTTTTCGCCGGTTTCATTGGGGTATGGGGGGATATCCTGGATATTTGCACCGAATGCTTTAAAAAAGTCACTATTATAGAGGCTTTTATTTGCGTATAAGGCGTTATGAAACGCGATTGAAGGCTCAAGTAAAGCTATAAGGTCGGCCGGGGTAGTATATATGGGGCTTCCATCATTCCACTTGTTGTCACCGACAATATTTTTTAATACAGTCCAATCCCCATCGTCTCCTGTTGAGCATTCAGTTTCAGTTATGCTTGTGCCGTATAAATAATTAAATCTTTCGAGCGCGCCCGGATTGGTTTCCGTATCCCGCAATGCATCAAGTAATTCGTTGGCTTTTTGGGTGACATTAGACTCGGGAGAAGATTTCTGCTCCGCGGGGCTTTTGTTTAAAAGCGCGAGGAATCTTTCTTTTCCTGTTGTCGGGTCTCTTCTGTATTCCGGGTCAATAACGGTTTTGTATATAATATCCGCAAAATCCTGCACTTCTTTAAGCTCTGCCTCTGACAGGCCGTTTTGTAAAGGATCGATGGTCGGGAATACCCTTACGCCGTAGCGCAGATAAAACGCGTCGCGGTACTTTTGCGTGTCAAGGCTGTTTACCAAATCAAGCGCATACGAAACATCCCCGTGCCTGCCTAAGAACTTAAGCCTTATGACTTGCGGTGTTTTATATATATCAAGCTGGCGTACGGCAATCTCTGTCAATTTCTTTAGATACAATTCTTTTTTATTTAAATCATTCCAGTTCCAGGCTGATGTATTATAAAGCGCCTTAAATTTTTCATCTTTCGACATTAAGGTTACAACTTCATCAACCGTTTCTCCGGAATATTCTCCGTAATTTCGCAAAGCATAATCCGCAAGCAGGTTTAAGTCGTTAAACCCGCCTTCTGGGGCAGAAGTTATGCTTTTGCCGCTTCCAAGGTCATCCGGCTTGCCGGTTTTAAGGATTTGCTCGTCCTGCGAACTTGCCTTGCGGCCTATATCTAATGAAGGCGCGCCGAAGTTTTCCATCGCCTTTTGGATAGCAGCCATTCTCTTAAGCATCAGTATTAAGTCTTCGAGCGCCTTATTTTCCTCAACGCCTATGTTAGCGATAAACATAAGAACCTGCCAATCCGCGCTGCCGGGCGTTAGATCAACCTTACCGCTTCCCAATATCGCCGCGCGGTTCTGCATCCACGTGGGCATTATGCCTTCTATAATATTCAGGTAATCTGCCAGCGTCCCTTTGCCTTCCGCCGCCATTTTCTCGATTGCGCAAACCCAGTCTATAATATCCTCGGATACAAACGTGAGCATGTCTAATTTATTTTCGAGCCCAGCCGCCTTGTATATGCCGTTTATCTTATTTACAGCCTCGTTATTTACAGCCTGCAGGCGTTCCACCTGCTCGGTAATGTCAAATACTATCTCGGATTCCATAAAGCCCGCGGAATATAACGCCCTTCTCAACAAAAGCGTAAATGCGGAGCTTTTTATATCGCCGAAATTCTTTACGGACACAAGCCCGCTTAACTGGCCTTTAAGCTTAGCCATATTACTCAATATGGATTTAACAGCTTCGGCGCCTTTTGTGTTTTTGTATTTCTGGGAAATAACCCTTGAGATGACAGTAAAATGGTAAAGCAGCGCAAGATGCTCCTGATCCTGCAGATTAAGTTTAGCGCCTTCTTCCAAATACCAGCTGAAATCACCCTCGTTGTATATCTGCGCCATATCCGATAAAAACTGCTTTGCTCCTTCACCGGCTAATATGTTCGCGGGGTCTAACTTGCCGGAGTTTGTGTCAAAAAACGCAAATTGCATAAGAAGCTTTTCGTAGAAGCCCGACGCATCCGCCTTTGTGAGCGCCCTTTTTAAAATGCCGCTTGATGAGTCTTCTATAATCGGCTTAAACTCGAGCATCTTTTCCAGAATCTTTACAGAGTCGAAGTCCCGCGCGTTTGCGAAAGCGACCCATTTCAATATCAGTGTTTCGTCATCTGTATTTGACAGAGAAAGCCTGTCTGCGCCTTCCAGATTATAAAGCTTATCCAGCATATCTTTTATAGACACGGCCTTTTTAAGGTCTTGCGCGCTTTTTATGTTGTATACGTGCAAGGTCGCGGCGGTTTTAACAAGTTTTATGAAATTGGCGCTGTTTATATCATTTAGCCCTTCCAACGCCTGCTGATTAAGCAATTGCGCGATAAGGATTCTGTTTTCGTTCAGGCTTATAATGTCAAGGATCTTTGATATTTCGGATATGCCCAAAGCCTTGGCGCCTTTATCGGTTTGGGTGAGTCGCGCAAAATATACCAGAATTTCTCTCTGGCTTGCGTCTAATATATCCAGCTTGCCCGATGTCAGAGCGGTCCAGCCAAAATCATTTCTTTGTGAAAGCGTCGATACGTCGTTCATAAGCGTGTCCATGTTTATATTGACAGACTCATACTCAAGGCTAAGCCGCGCAAAATACTCAAGCATGGCGAGTTTCTTTTGGTCTTTTATATCGGAGACCGAAATTCCCGAAGGCAGAAGCTTGTGAAAGCCGGCGGAATTGGAAATATCAGCCATTGCCTTGGCGAATTTTTCTGCGTCTTTTATCTCGCCCGAAACCGCCTTTTCCGCAAGGCCGAAAAGAATATCCCTGTATTCCGCGTTATCAACGACAGAGCCGGCATTGCCTTCTTTAAATACCAATTGCAAATCTCTGTTAATCTTGCCGGCTGTATCTATTTTTTCGTTTATGCTGCTTGCGCTTATTCCTCTTAGGATAGGCTCGGCGATTTCTAAGCTAAGCAATGAATTATCTTTTATCCGTATGTTTCTTAGATAATCCGCTGTATAAGCGCCTTTTAGCGGGCTAATCTGCGCCAGTTTGTTTTTATTGCGCGTCATAGTCTTTAAAATATCTTCTATTACAGCGGCGCCGTCGCCGCCTATTTCATCCTGCAGAACAGCCTGGCCTGCCCAATATGCCCACACATCCTTGTCTGTCTTCCAGTCTATAGAGGTTGTTCCTAAAAATTCTCCCAGCGGCTGTTTAAGACGGCTTAATGAAGCCATAAAATCCTTTATATTCATTCCAAGGCCTGACAGATTACCGACGCCTATACTTGCCATGCCAAGCCACGCAAGTCTGCTCAGGTCTTCGGCATTCGTGAGGTCTAATGTTTTGCCGAAAATTGATCTTATTGCCTCGGTGTCTGTCTTTATGTAATTCATCCTATCAATAAGCAGCGCTACATCAATAACCCCTTCCTGCGTCCACGGAGATTTATCTTTCGACCATTCCTCCTGCAGCGCCTGAAGTATTGAAAAATACGCCTTTGGCGCGGACATAATAGAGTCATCGCGCTTAAGTCCTATAAGGCGCTTTATGGCCCCTAAGTGCGTTGCCTGCGAATCAAGGTAAACCTTTAAAAACTCCGCGTCGTAAGAATTATTTGCGAGAGCATCGCCTTCCTGCGCCATAGACGCTATCTGAATAAGCTCGTATATTTCCTTGGCAAACGGATTTTTCAGAATATCATTATATGCGCTGTCGCTTAAGCTTTTGAGCGCTTCGCTTGCCTTTTTATAATGGCCCTTTAATAATATCACGCACTGCAAGATAAGCTGCGCGTTTATGCCGGCCTGTTCCCATTTCTTTATAAGCGCGGCCCATCTCAGAAGCGCAATGGTCTGGGAAATCTCGAATTTATCCTGCTGGCGCATTTCTAATATCTGCTTAAGATACTGCTGGTTATCTTTTATCGCGGCCAGCGTCTCTAACAGGCCTGCTTTATCAGCCCCCGCGAAAGCCGCCATTCCTGAAAACGCGGCTATCTTTTCTCTGTCAGAGGCGCAATCCGGATTAAATTCCTTTTCCTTAAATCCATATACAGCCTTGATTACATCTAAAAGTTCTACCCTGAAGGCAATTTCATCTTTGGCCCATTCCTTGCCTTTTATGCTTAACACCGCTGCCCAGTATCGCAGAGATTGCCTATCCGCGCCGTTATATGAACCATCCAGCTTGTTATTTTTAAGCAGGTATTTTTGCAATTGCGTGTTGTTTACAAGGTAGCCTAATTGTTTTATGCGCTCTATCACCCACTCTTTGGAAACTCCTCCTGAAGCAATAAGCCTGGCCCAATAACGTATTTCACTCTCGCTGTTAGCCGCATAGGAGAAAAACTCAGCGTATCCCGCTTTTAAATCATTTGCGATTTTGTCTATTTCCGCCTGAAGGCTATGTTGTTTTCCCTCAGATAAGCCGTTCCACTTTTTCACTGCCTCAGATTCTTTGGATTCGTCTTCGTTTAGCTGGCCAGCAACCCTGCCGTTTAACTCCTGCCAGCCATTGACCGAATCTGTGAGGTATTTAAGATATGAATCTGACTCTGTTTTTGCGTCTATTATTATCGGTGATAGCCGCGCGCCTGAAGCTTCTTTGGCAGTCTTAAATCGGGCAAGCTGCTTGTCTAATTCCAGCAGGATATTACCGATGACAGTCATTAATTCTTCGAAATTGCCGCTAAACTCGGTCAATTCTTCCGGCAGTTCCTTGCGCTGCGCTCTTCTCACGTTAATAACGTTATTTAAGCCTATAATTTTGTCTCGCAGTTCGGTTAACTTATCGCGCGCGTCCTCAATTTTAAGTCTAAGCTCATTCGCGCCGAGGCCGGTAAGCCTGACCTTCTCTTCTATTTCTTCTAACTCTTGCAATGTGTCTTCAAAAGACTTCTTTGATGTATTATATTCGTTGATCGCTGTTTCCGCGGCTTCAAAGAGCCCGGCTATTTCTTTATTTCTTAATTCCTTTAGATTCTTTGTACCGGAATAAATCTCAAGGACGCGCTCGCATACCGACCATTTCTCTTCTTCTACCTCCTCAGGCGGCATTTCTACCGGCATAGTAGAAAGAGGCGGCGTTGATTCTGCCTGCTGGATATCCGGCGTATCCGGTATTTTGGTTTCCTCTTGCGGTTGGCCTTGTTTATCATAGAACGGGGTTTGGCCTCCTGAATCCAGGTCTTCTAATATAGTAGAATCGTTAAAGTCTTCGGTTTCAGGGAAGTAGTCTGACGGCGTGGTGGCTTTCGGACCCCCAAGCCTGTAACTAAGTTCTGCCTCTACGGTTGCATCACCTTCCGGCCCAAACTCAAAACCGAGGCTGGCGTCAGTGCGTTTAGCATGATGTTTTACTTGCGCCTCATGCGTCTGGTCTGTGCTTGTCTGGACCTTAAACTGCAATGCTTCCTTCCAGGTGCGCACCTCTACTCCGAAGGTCTGTTCCTCCTGGCTCGCGCTAAAAATAATATCCATTATCTTTAATATTCTCTGCTTGCCGTTTACGCTCGCTTCGATATCCTGGTTTTTTGCGGACTTAATATCAAAATCTAATCTTGTGCCCGTCTTCTGTAAAAAGTATGCTACATTGCCGCTCGACGCAAAACCCGAACTATCGCTATAGGAGCCGGCAACGGTTATTGTTACATTCTTCTGCGGTTTTACGCTGACAAATATGTCGCTGCCCGCTTCACTGCCTATGAAATCATACTTTGCGTTGGCGCCGAACGTAAAAAGATTGACCGGCATATACACGAAACTCACGGTGACATCTTCCTTCTCCGACTCGCCTGCTGCGCCGGTATAATACAGGCCGATGCTTGCCTTCTCAAATTTTTGGCTGATGTTTGCCCACCAGGATGGGTCCGTGCCGTCTCCAAAATCAGCCCCGAGCTCGGCAGTTACCTTGGGATTGCTGTATCCGCCGCTCATCGTATACTGCAGATTGCCGTCACTATCATAGGAGACATTAAGCGGAAAACGCATTTGCGAACCGTCTTTTAAATCTACTATAAGCGCAAGCCCGGTATTAGCGGTTGTTGCGTCATCTACCATATTAATAAAATCATCCGTGGCGCTGTTGACGCTAAAGTCATACACAAATTTATACATATCCGAGATTTTAAATTCTTTTTCCAGATAACCCCTGAGTTGCTGCTGTTGGCCAGGTTCCGCGCCCGATACAGGAACCAATACATGGTAACCGGGGCCTTTGCTTACAGTGGCGATTTCCGAGGAATCCATAAAATCCTCATAACTAAACACCCCCGTATCATCCTCGCTTGCCAAATATGCCTGTATGATAGCCCTGGCAGAATCATCTTCTATCCAGTCCGTGAAAACACTTGCGGGGCCTTGCGTGTCTTCGATAGCGTTTAGAAATTCGTCCTTTGCCCTGGCCATCTTTTCGTCAATTTCCTGCAAAATATTTTCTAAACTCTTTTCCGCAAGATTATCTGCCGTGAGAATTTCCTTAAATATATCCTGGCGTTTTTCGAGATACTCGCTCATTTGCGCGATAATAGCTTTGCTTGATTCACCGTCTAAATCTGCCCCCGAGTTTATGACCGCAAGGCGAGCGTTAATAAAGGCCTCCTGCGCCACGATAAGAGCCTTCAGCGCGGCGTCTTTTTTATCAGGTTTGGCCTTGTTATAGTATTTTTGGGCTATGCTCAGGTTTTGGCTGGTATACGCGTATAAAATTACTGCGGCTTCTTTCTCCTTCCTAAGCTGTATCTCATAATTTATCAGCGACTCAAGCGCTCTGTCTGCCTGTTCATTGGCCTGGGTCCGTGTTTCAGAACCTGATTTACCGAAAAGCATCGGAAACAGAGGCAAAAGCGTCCTTAATACAGAAGCTAATATGTTCGGCCCTATGGAAACAGTTATGGCTGTTTTGCCTTTGAGTTTGCATTCTATGTTAACCTTCTGCATTCTCTCCAATAAATCCATCATGTCATGCGTTGATACTTCCGCGCAGTAATAAGTCTTATCAAGCTCCGATAATACCGCCGCAAATATCTTATCAGCGTCTGCATTCAAGTAGCTGCTTGCCATTTCTATGTTATCTATTACTCCCGCGGGCAAATGGGCCTCTAACATTCTCTTTTTTTCCAAAAGCGCGTTTTTCCTGGCAGTGTCTTTTTCAAGCTGATCCAGTTGTATCACGATATTGAAATAATCGAGCAGGTGCCTGACCGAAGCCATATTAGCCCTTTTGTTTGCCAGGCTCTGCCTGATGTTGACAAAATCTTTATATAACTCGGCGTGCTCTTTTTCCGCCTCGGGAGACCATATAAAATCTATTTTCAAAAAGCCGTCGAATAAATCAACCGGGCCCAGGGTGCCTTCAATGCCCAGCCCCCACTCAAATCCGGCAAGCCCTTTCATGGCGTCGGCTTCCCTCATATCAGCTTTATATGTGCGCTCCTCATAAAACTTCGTTCTTACGCTTTTAACTATATCAATTAAGTCAGCCGTATTTGTGTCTATGGGGCTTTCTGCCGTAGTTTTTTGCGTGCCGAATTTTTCTTTTAGGGTATTTTCAATTTTCGCTATCTCGCTTTCCGTAAATGTTTCGTTCCCGCGCCATTTTTCAAATACCCTCATCCAGCGCTCCATCCTGCTGTTTTCAACCTCTATGCCGAATTTCTCCAATTCCTCTATGTTGAGTAAGCCTATTATCTCTTTTAAATTACTAAGTATATTGTCTTTGTCTTTCCTCTTTATAGCGTCTTTCTCGCTGAGGGTGTCTGTCAGGATAATGTGCGCGGTGTTTCTTAGCCCATAACAGTCCTTGTTAAATACGGGCATATCGCTTCCCTCAAACAAGCCTTTAGCCTCCTGTTCATCTATGGAGAAATCATTCAATATGCGGTATATTTCGACAATCCTTTTTGCGGGCTTTATGTTTCTGATATTATTCAAATCCTCGCTATGCTTATTATAGGCATCGCGGAACAGGCTCTTGTTTTGCGTCCTGTCCTTTTCCGCCGCGCTGTATTTATTATATGCCTGGGTGGTTTTGTCAATGATATCCTGCCTCTGCGCGCCTGTGGTAAGCCTTACTGCCGCCAGCGCGGCCTTGCTTATGGCGTACCAGGCATCGCGGATAGTTGATGTGCTGTTTTTGTAATCAAGCAGTCCTATGTTTACCTTATATAAACTGTTAAATGCCGCCACCGCATTTTCCTTCTTTCCATTAACAGCGGCTTTAATATTTTCATATTTATCTTCCAGCTGGGTTATCTTATAATCTATATTTCTGTAGCCTTCAGCTTCCTTAAAAAGCTCATCAAGCGTTCTTGTTATTTCATCTATGGCCATAAGGGAACTAGTGCCTTGCAATTCCTTTAAATAGTCTCTTATCTTCGCGACTACAAACATCTCTCTTCTTTCAATGGCTATTTTTAAATAAGCTTCTTTACTTTGCGCAGAAGCTTTCATGCTGCCTATAATAGCCTTTAGATCGTCCTCGTTATAGGAAATGTTATATTTATCGGTTAAATCAACGCTAAATAAATGGAAGATATAGAGCCTTTTTTCTTCGTTTTGAACCGTATTTATATAACTCATAAATGAAAACTTAAGCGCCTCTTTTATATGATAGTATTTTCCATTTAGTTCGTTATTTAGCTCCTGCGCCCGGGTGGCATAGTCCCGGTTTCCTGCCTTTACCATAAGCTCCGGAATACCGGTTCTCATTATCTTCTGGCAATCAAGCATATTTGATTTTATGTTCCCTAAAATAAACGCGAGTTCCTTTTCATTGGGGATAATATTCGTTCTTAAAAACGCGATGTCTTTGTCAATCGCCGCTAAAATTTCTTTTATTCTACCTAATTTTGCTTTAAGCTGCAGCGTGGCGCGGCCTGCCTCATCCTCCACCTTGCTGCCTGCCTCTTCCTGCATAAGGCATCTATTCAACGCGCCAAGCAGGGCCTTTAGAACAATGTATTTTTCCAAAGATGTCTCGATATTTTTTTCTAACTCTGAAAGAAGCGCCTTAATAATCTCCGGCGCTTCCTTAATCTCTTTGCGTATCGGCTTGAGGTATTTCTCGGATATCTGTTTATCGTTTTCAGCTATTTTCAGCAGGGTATCCATCCATAGCTTATAGAGCTTTTCCCGTTCCGGCGCTCTAAGTTTATATGCTGATAGCTTTGTTAATAAAGGCAGAATCCGGCTCTGATTGCTATACGTTAATTCCATATCTCCCGCAAGATGCGGGACAACAAACCTGACAGCCTCCTCGTGGGCTCTTACGCAAAATTCGTTTTCTTTATCCGCTGCGATATTTTTAAGATATCCGTATTTTCCCTTTAACGCATCGAACTCTTTGAGGCAGGCAATAACCTCTTCTACGCTATCGGCCCTCTTTAGCTTTCTGAATAATGGCTTATATTCGCTATTGAAAGCGTTCTCGCCGTATTCTGTTTTAAAGAAATCGGTTATCGTCTTTCTAAATTTCTCTTTATCCTCGATTGATTCGTTGGCTTCTATTGCCTTTGTCCATTTTTTCAGCGCATTCTGTCTATCTTCCGCGGATAACCTTTCGTATCTTAAAGCGCGCAACAGATCCGGCAGAAGTTTTAACAGGGTTTCCGCGTTCCTGGAATTTTCAAGAGAGTCTAATGCTTTGCCTTCGGCGCCCTCGTAAATGGGGTTTATTAAATCGTCAAACTCTTTTTTATTGTTTTTATATTCATCTGTCAGATAAAGCCTGCGTTTATACTGTTCCAGGCCATCAAGCAATTCTTTAAGGCGCCCAAAGTCACTCTCTGTCATTATCTCTATGTCATCTATCCGTTCTCTTGAAGCCTTTTTAACAGTTGCCATCATAGTGGCGGTTTTAGCTTCTCTTTCTTGTTCTTGTTCTTTTGCTCGCTTCTTTTCCGCTTTAAGTTCTTTTTTAAGTTCTTTTTTACTCTCTTTTCCCGCTGCCTTTTCTTTCCCGCCTCTGTCCCATGCATTCTTAATATCGTTCCTCATTTTTATGAGGTTTTGCCTCTCTCTGTCAAGAATGGCCATCTCTGTAGTCGCTTTTAAAAGGCCTATTTGGCCTGTTACATCAGAACCAAGCAGCAAACCTTCTTTGCTTTTAAGATTTGCGTATATCTTTTTGAATATCGCGATATATCCTTCTGCTGTCTCCTTTTCCGACATTGTCCTTAGCCTATCCAGCTCCTCTGCATCCTGCGCAGCAGCTCCCTTAAGCTCGACCAGCTTTTTATCTATCTGGTCTATTCTGTTATCAATATCCGCAAGCGTCTTATTATATTGCGCCTCAGCTAATTTCCTGCGCTCATCGTCGTGGCTGTTATAAAGGTCCCATTTAAACCTTAAGAACGCGCTTAAGTCTGCCTCGCTTATCTGCTCTAAATTGCCTTCCGCCTCAAGCCCGAAACTCAACCTCAGCCTTCCTATTAAAGATTCCGCGCCTTTTCTTACCTCAGCGGCAAATTTAAGTTCGCCGTCAGGCATATCATATTCTTTTACCTGAAGCGCTTCCTCTGTTATGTCTTCGATGTTGCGTATCTCTTGCAGGCTTAGCTTGATATTCTTCTTTTGGGCTGCCCTCTCGTTATATTGCTGCACAGCAGTAGCTGCGCTGTCATCCGCTTTTGCGAGCAGAAGCTGTTCGTGGATATCAAACAGCCACTCATCAACACTGCCTTTCTCAAAATCCTTTTCAAGGCGTATTTGTTCCGCCAAGGCTTGCAGTTGGATTGCCGTTATTTTTGTCTCCTGCATATAAAGGTATGAAATCAGTATATCCTGTTTTGCGCGGGCTAACTGGGTTTTAAGATTATGTAACGCCTCAAGATAGCCCTGCAAAATGCTTAGGCTCACCGTCTTTTTGGCCAAGGATACTTCACCGCTCTTAAAACTTATGGTCGCGTTAATCTGTGTTTCGTTTTCGCCGTCAGGCATCTCATAACCAAATGACAGGCTTATTACGGAGTTTATGAGGTTGGTATCCAGGCCTAAGTCCTTAATAAGGCCTGTTTGCGCATCCTTAAACTTTTGGTAAGCATCCCTAAAAACGCCGGGTTTGTCTAACATATCGGTAATTGTATCGAGTAGGCAAGCCTGCATGCTCTCAAGCGCCACAACCTGGCTTTTTTCCTGATACAGGCTGGATATGAGTTTTGCGGTATAATCAAGTTCTTCCGCGACGCCTCCGAATTCAACAAATCCCGCAAAAAGCCCTTCAGCAAGCCTCGAGAAGCTTACAGGGTCTATGAAAGCGGCTATTGATATCTCGTTTGCCAGCTTATTATCCAGCGAGCTTATCAATTCGTAGGCCATTTTTATGACATTAGGATTTATGCCCGCTGACGCTGAAACAAGGATATGGTTTAACATATCCTCGGCTTCCTCGCCTTTTAAACCCGCCTTTTCTATCTTTTCGCGCAAAAAAGACAGCGTCAACATCTTGCCTTGCGCTTTTGAGTCCTGTATTGAATCTATGAGTTTGGCGTATCCCTTATCCGCAAAATGCGCCCTGTCGTTTGAAAGGTTTTTATAAACAAAATCTCTAAGCCCGGTATCTGCGGCATGGGCAGGGTATCCTGTTAGGCGCTCTTTTGTCTTGCTGAAGGCCCGTTCTTCTACCACAAGGGCTTTTATTATATCGAGGCAGGCCCTTTTATCGTTTCGCTTTGCCGCCTCCTCGTATTTTTTGTGCGCGAGCTCTCTTTTTTGCTGGATTATTATTTCCGCCACTTCAAGCCATAGTCTGTTTATTTTTACGGCGAGGTCTTCCTTTTCCTTTTCGTCTTTTGCCTTTTTGAGCCTTTTTTCATATTCTTCTATCTGAAACTTAAGCCAGCTAAGCCTGTATATCTCGCCTTTTATTTTTTGGCTTATTGAGTCTATCTTCTCCCTTGCTTCCTGCGCGAGGCCGCTGCCATCGAGCTGCTTCAGGATATACCCCGCTATATCGAGAGTTTCCTCTATCAGCCTGATTTCATTATCAATAATAAAACTTTCCTCTTCGGTTTTCGCCCCTCTTTTGGCGTTCTCAAGCGAGCTTTTTCTTAACTTAAGCCTTTCTATTATCCCTTCTATCTGTCCGGCCCACCTCTGCTTTGTTTCCTTGGGATAAAATGCGTGCATTTTCAATGCCTCGCTTATGGAAAGCAGCGCGTCGATGCCCGCTAAATCTGTTTTGAATTCCTGAAACGCGAGCTCCGCTTTCTTAAAGGATTTTTCTATGGCGTCGATGTCCGGCTTTTGCATCTGTTTTGTGATTTCAACGCCCGCCTTTTTGGCCTCAATAAACTTCAGCCAGCTTTCGGCCGCGATAGCCTCTGTGCCAACGGCATATTTTAAATATTCGGAATTTTGTGTTCCTTCTGCAAGTTCGCGCGCCAGGCGTATAAGAGTATCGGTATTAGTGCCTGTCATTTTGATATAACTCAATAACCTCTTTTGGGCTTCGCCCAGGATAGGGTCTTGTATAATACCGTCCTTATCTTTTAGCGTTATTACCCCGGTAAGCCAAAGAATAAACAAAGGAGAAAGTTCCGTTATTTTTAACTCTGCCTGTTTTACCGCAAGGCCGGCATCCGCCAGCGCGAACTCTATCGAATCTTTGTCTTTAATAGCCGCTATGGCCTGTTCTTTTTTATCGATCTCAATGCGTTTATTTACCCACGCGAATGCCTCCTGATGCTGCATTATGTCTCTATTAAAGTCATCTTTGGCCTTTTCGTCTTTAGATATATCTTTTAGCTGAGCGTAATTTTGCTTGTCTGCGTCAGTGTATACATGGGGGTGCTTTTCCATTATAGGCAATGCCCAATCCAAGTAAACCGGGTTTTCAAACTTTTGTTTTACTATGTTGCGCCATTCAATTAAGTATTGAAGTTTAAGGCTCCAATACTCAAGATAATCCGCATTTTCAACGCTGTTGTTTTTTATCTTTTCTTCTAATTCTTTTTCTTTTGCTGTTAGTTTTTCTGATTCAAGAATAAATTTAATTTCTCTTTCTGCTATCTCAAAACCTTTTTCAGTCGCCTCTTTTAATACCTTGGCAGCTTCGCTGCTAACCGACGGGCCCGCTTCTTGAACCTGGTTTCTGACAAGCCATTTTTGATGAAGTTCGGAATAATAAGCCAGGGCGTAATCAGCTATGTTTTTATGGTGTATGGCGGCAAATCTAAGCAGGGTAATTTTATCTATGTCGGTTATGTATTTTGCGTCTTTTTTAAATAATTCGATGGCTTTATCCGCATATTCTTTAGCGCTTTCATCAACCTTGTCTTTTAATGTTAAAACCTTTACCCTTGCCTGAACCTGCAACTCTATCGAATAAAATTCCCTCGCCTTTTGCGTGCGCAATTTTTCGTTGTTTAAAAACCCGCTTAATTCCTTTTCCATCAAAACCTGCCTTAAAGGCGCGAAAGGCAACATGATATTGCCTGGCTCGGTTAAAAATTGAATAAACGCCTCTTTCATAATTTCGTTGTCTTCCAGCTTTAAATCGGTTATATGCTGCATAAACCATCTGATGCAGCCGGCGCCCGCTGAGTCCTTCTTTTCGTCATACCCCAAAAGCATCTTGCAGAAGGCGGCATAACACTGTTCTCTCTCTAACTCTTTTATCTGTTTTTTAATACCCGTAAGGAACCTTGTCTGCGCCTTTGTCGGGGATTTCGACAAGATTTCCAATGCGCTAACGGCGGCTTCCGCGTTATTTTTATCCACCAAAGCCGGCTTGTTTGCGGAATTCTCCAATAACGCCTTTTCGGCATTTAATTTGTCTATCTCTGCGGTGAGTATGAGTATGCGCAGGTCTCTTTCTTCTTTTTCATATTCTTTCTGGTTGTATTCGGTGCCGGCCTTTTCTATTTTTTTCTGCATGATTTCCAGATCTATGATTCGCGATATAATATCCTTTATCTGCCGCGCTATTTCACGATTCTGTTTATCTTGCGCCTTTTTAAGGATTTCTTCAAACAATTGCCTTATTTCTACGCTGTCCGCATTAAGGGCCTCCGCGAGATCTTCTTGCGAAATAATTTTTGCTTTCTCAAGGCCGGGCACAGCCTTTGTTACGCCATCCGCCACCAGGTGCTTTTTATGCACCTTTTCTCTGTTTAACTGCCTGTATTCTTCTGTCTCTAAAAACTTAATCCAGTCAGCTTCGTCATTGTTTTGCTTCTCCAGTTGCTTTATTAATGCGTCAATAAGCGCTATTCTCGTCTTCTCGTCAAATATGCCGGTTTCCGCAAGGCCCAAGTCTTTTTGCAGTATTTTAACTACATCCTTAAGCTCATCCGTAAATATCGCAAAACGCGTTGTCAGCCTCGCGTCCGTAAGCGCCGGATGGTTCTTCAGGGGCTCGTACTTTTTAATAAGTTCCACTATCCCCAGCACTTCGCTTCCTACATATCCGGCTGATAACGGAATTGCCTGTCTTCCGGTTTCCATCTGCGCATCGTATCTTGCTATTTCAAGCTCCCGCTCCCGCTGCGCCTTTTCGCTGTTTAAGATATCTATTTCTCTTTCCGCGTCCGCGATTTCAATCTCTTTCTTTTTCGCCTCATCCGAAAAGATGCCTTTGGCCTTTTTTATGTCTTCAAATTCCAGAAGCAATACCGCGATGCCCAAATCGCGTTTTTTCTTGGCTATCTCTGATTCTGCCTCTTTTATCTTTATTTGCTGGATAAGCACCGGATACTCAGGCGAAGTATCGTTTGCGCGCAGGCTTTCTTCCTGCATCTTCAAAACTTCAAGCTTAAGGTTTACAGCCTCAAGCTCAGCCTCTGCCCTGGCCCTTTTATTTCTAACATCGCGGTATAAAGCAAACGCGTCTTTTTTGGATTCGTCTTCTTGCCTATAGTCTGCCAAGGCCCTGTTTATCTCATCCTCGATTTCCTTATATTCCGGCAGGCCGGTTGCGTCTTTATGTTCTTCCATCAAAGCGGCTATCTCGCCTAACCTCTTCTCTGCTTCCGAGAATTCCGCATATTCTTCTTGTAGGGGCTTTCTCAAGGCTTCATAAGAACTAATCTCTTCTTTGAAGTGCGAAATATTACCCCGCTTTGTCCCCCATTCTTTTATTTTCTTATATGTAAAAAAGTAGCTCTTTATGTCTTCCAGCATCTCTTGTGCGGAAAACCAAAAACCTGTTTCCGCCGGGCCTTTTTCATAATCAATCCCTAATCTTTCAAAAAGCGAAAATACGCCTGACATATAATAAACCATTAAGGTGGCGACGCCCGCGGGAGGTGTTGCGACCGAATCTAACCTTTCTTTTTCAACTTTTTTCTCAAGATTTTTTATATCATCCTCAAGTATTTTGATATAATCGCTCTTTTTATCTTTCTCTTTTTGCAGCGCTTCTAATTCAGCCTTTTTCCGGTTTATCTCTGATTCAAGCAGCGTTGCTTTTCTTGCGCAATCAAGCTGAAATAATTTCTTAAACGCCTCATCGCGCATATACTGCCACACCCTGTTTCTGTATTCGCCGTTGTCAAACGAGTAAAGCCCTTTGCGGTCTCTATGTTCGGCCTTTATTATCTTTTTCTGGAAATATTCGTATAATTCCTGTTTGTCTTTGAATGTCTTAGCGTAATCCTGCCGCTCTATATATGCATCTATCTCCTCGGCTGTCGGGCAAGCCTCGGTAACAAGTTTTATGGCATCAATCTGCGCTTTTGTGTAGGCCTGTTCCGCCGGGTTTTCTAAGTCCTCGATTGCGTTATTGATTACTTCAATTTTTTTGTTTATCTCTGTTATTTTGTTGTTTATCTTTGCTTCTTCGTCTATCTCTGCCTTTTTGTCTTTTTCTGTCTTTGCCTTAGCGTCTTTCATCTTATCCAGCTGCTTTTGGAGGCTTATCTTTTTTTCGTTCAGGCCCCATATCTTTAACTCAGCCTCGTTCTTCGTTATCCCTTCGTATATCTCATATGGCCTGAGCCTGTTTAGGGTGAAAGTAAACCATGACGGGCCTTTTTGCGAATAGAAATCCCTTTGAACCTCTAAAACAACTTTTTGTTTTTGCCTTTGCTGTTCTTCTTCTTTCTCTTTCTCTTCAAGCTGCTTTTCTATTTCTTTTTGCTTTTCTTCCGGGCTTTTTAGTTTCTCTTGCGCTTCTTTTTCCTGCCTTTCTTTCGCCTCTTTTTCCTGCTTTTCTTGCTCTTGCTTTTGCCTTCTGTCCTCCCGAATCTTATCCATCGTTTCTTTAATCTTTTTGTGTATATCTTTTAATTCCTTCACCTTTTCCAGATTCCCTTCTAAAAGCGCCTGTTCTCTTTGGTCAAAGAGCTCATCCTGCGTGAAGGGCTTTTCATCTTCCATTACCTGCGCAAGAGCCTCACTCCACAGATCTTGCTGTTGTCCCTGCGTAGCCTTCTCGAATTTCTCAAGGCTTTTAGTAATATCATCGGTTATGTCTTTTACTGTGCCGGCCGTAAGTGCGCTGTACGCTTTCTCTGTAAATGTGTTCTTTGACCTTAGGCCCTCATTTTCTCTTAAAAATAATTCTATTGCCATGCATACGTATTTATCGCGGTTGCGCATCTTTTCCACTTTTTCTTTTTCAAGCGCTCTCCTGGCGTCGCTGAATAAGCCGGTCTTGTTTATTTCATCGTCAATATTTTTAATCTCGTCCGAAGACGGCGCGTCGCTGAATTTCGCGTAATAATCGGTTTCCATAATGGCTTGGATTTTTTCGTCCGGGATGTTTCCGCTTAAATAAAACTCAGATTTAGTTTCGTTTGCGAATATCGAGCCTGGTATAATGCCCGCTTCAACCGGCCGGGCCGCTGTTGCCCCGTAAACCAGCGTGTCTAATTTTTCAGAAAGGCCCATTATTTTCAATAAAATCTCATTGCATTCTGCGGCCTTCTGGTTTGCAAGGTTTGTCTTTTCCGAAATCGCCGAATCTCTTTCTTCGCCTAAAATATTTATTTCGCTTATGATGGCGGCCTTTTCATCGAAGGAGAGTTTGTCGTTGTTTAATATCTTCACCCTAAGAATCTTTGTATTTAAGTTATTTGTGTATTGCTCGATTCTTAGATTTGTTAATTCAATTTGCGCTTTTAATAATTCGGTCTCTGTCGTGTTTTTCCACGCGTTCGCCATCTCGACCTTAACCCATGAATTTAAAGAGTTGTTTTGAATACCGGCAAGAAGCGCTGTGTCTATCTGCTGCTTAGACCAGCCTTGTTCGCCTTTCTCGCCGCCGCATGACTCCTTAGTCAGATACCCCTTTTGTTCAAGCCATGTGATCTGTGCCGGTATTTGCTTCTCTAGTTTGTGTAATTTTTTCAGGTTTTCATTGTGCGTGCCTGCCTGCATATGCATTTGCGCCCTTTCGGCCGCGATGCGGATTATCTTTTGCAGATTTTCGTTTTTATCGGCAAGTTCGTTTCTTTCGGCAATCTTATCTTTGGGCGCGTCGGCTTTTTCTAAAAACGGCATAAGTTTATCTAACTCTTTATTATTTTTCTCCATGGCGGCGCTTGCCCAGCTTATAATATGGCCGTCAGCGATATGCGCTACGTCATCAAGCTGAATAAGGTCTTCTGCCGCGGCTTCGAAAGTTACGCCTTTGGGTTCTTCGGTTATTTGCGGGCCTTTTTGCTCAAAGGCGTTGATTATCTTTAAGAAACTGTCCAAAACAGCTGCCGGAGGCGAAACCGAGACCCTGCGCATCGTTATTGCAGTGTCCTGCTTTACAAGATTATGTATTATTGCGATTTCGTTGCCGAGGGTGTATCCGCCGGCAGATTGCACTGATATGGTTGCGTTGGAGAATATATTTAGTAAGTCCTGAAGTTTTTTGGGGTCAGAGAGGGTTTTCGCGATTTTGTCAACGGGGGTAATAATAAGGTCCAGCTCTTTGAGTATCGCAAGATAAGACGCTATAAGGGCCCCTTTTCTCGCATCGGTATCGGTTAGTTCTTCTGTGAATATTTTGCTGTTTTCCAACAAGGCCTTTGATATGCCGTCTTCAATGGCTTCAAGCGCCATATCTTTTTCTATCTTTCCGGCGTATTTCGTATCTGTATGCGCCGTATTTATCTTTTCCGCGATTACTCTTAGCACAATATCGGTTTTACCCATATCATCTAACACTTTCATAGCGTATTCGTAATTGTATGATACGGGCTTATTCGACCTTTCCTCTTTATATTTCTTTATCTCTGTTTCCAATATACCCATAGTCACGCATATCGGTTTAATATCGCTTTTACCAAGCGCTTCTTTCAATTTTTCTGAGACTTCTTGCGCGCCGAATTTATAGGAAAGCCGGGTATGAATACGCGATTTTGCCGCGATGGATATTAAAAGCACGCCTACCAAAACAGCGCCTATCACTAAGAGGGTTGTGGAAGATATGGGAGTCATGTCCTTGGTCAACGTATCCCACAGAAAACCTGCCGCAGAGCCGGCAGCTGCCGCGGACGGCACGAGTTTCCTGCAGTAGATTATTGCATCCTGAATAATAAATTTGAATTTCGTGTCTGCGTCTACAAATTTAGACATTAGTTTTGACTGTGTATATTGCGCCTTTAAATAAAAAATCAGGTTAATGGTAAAAATGCCTAATAAAAATATCGCCGCAGGCATTGCCCAGGCTGCAAGCGAAACTCTTAAAAGCAGCGTATAAAATGCGACGCCTGTTATCACCCCGGTATAAGACCATTTCATATGCGCTTCAGGCTGAATAAACCTTTCCCCTCCTATTACATCGCGCATAAACTGCGATAAGCCTTTATATAATCCTGCCCTTATTGCCCTGTGCGCAAGAACAGCTATATACCACACTACTGCCAAAAATACGCTGAGAACATACGCAATTGGATTTGCATAAGTTAAGATGACAAAAGGCAAAAATATGGTTGCGGAAGCCATAACAGAGGCTGTAAAAGCCCTGAAGAATCTTTTTGGCTTGCCTATTTGCTGCTGTGGTGTCTCCTTATTGGCGCTGTAATACATCCTTACCATTATTAATTGTGAGGCCGCAGCCAAAACGCTTAATATTGCGACTGCGTTAAGCGCTCCTGCTAAAACCCCCGCTACAGACACGCCTTTTATTGTCGCAAGCACTACAATTATAATGCTCGGAAAAAATAAACCGATGGATAAGATTGTCGTAACAAATAAAAAAACTGTTGGTAAAGCTGCCGGAGAAAACTTGAGCACGCCACCAAAATATTCTCTTACCGGAGCTTCCGCTTTTATGCTGTTAAATTTTTCCATAAGGGGCTTGGTAATAAAGTATATGGCAAGTGAAATTCCTATTACCGCAATCAAAACCCACATAGGAATGCCTGTATTGCCTGATAAAATATTTGGTATAATGCTTCCTATACCGCCAACATCTCCTTGCGCGGCCATTTTAATTATTGTGTTTAGCCCTATAAAATTAAACAGCCACCTGTATAATAGCCATCCAATTCCAAAAATTGACGCTAAGGGCAGAAGCCTTGTCCAAAAATACTTCAGGCCCGAAACAGGAGCCTCTATTTCTGTTATTTCTTCAGGAACAGGCAACTCTTCGGGCGCTTCTTCAACTTCTTCTTCGGGAGGGACTTCTTCTTTTTCTTCAATCTCTTCTTCTTTAATCTCTTTTCCTTCCATCTGCTTGGATATCTTTTTTATGTATTGCGCAATCCAGCCGGCGATTACATCTTTTAACGGCGCTTCGCTTATTGTCATCTCAAGCAACAAGTTAACTGCTGTAGCAAGGCAGTATAAATTGAGCTTGTCGCGTTTTTCCTTGTCCATATTGTTCTCTGTGTCTTCGTCTACGTTCATAATCCTGCGCTTAATCTGCGTTGCCAGCTCTTTCGCGGCGTCTTCTGCCAGCGTTACAATTTCAGCTATCTCACTCGCTGTCTCTTCGATGAATTTTTCCATTTCTACATAAATTTCGATGAGTTCTGCCGCGATGCTTGCTAACTCTGACGTCAATTCCTGAATATCCTTAAATACCCCGTCTATATGCCGGTTCATTTGAGCGTCTAACGCGGCCTTTTTCTCAATCGCCTTTTTATATTCTTCGGCGCCTTTTTCCGTGAATGAATATAATATGGCGGCCTTTTCCTTGTCCATCTTGAGTTTTTCTTCATACGCAAATTGCTTAATCAGCACCTTATACGCGCTAACCTTGTCAAAAGGCAAGGCTTGCTGGTTTAATTCGCCATACCTTGTAATAAATCTGTCTAACTGGAATTTTAATTTTTCAGCCCTGCTTAAGAAGCTGACTGAGCCTTCTTCCGTTATATGTATAAATTGCTCTCTTATGTATTCTTCGATATAGCGGGTAATCGCGCCTGTTAGGGACGCCTTATTTGCTTCTGATAACAATTTATCAGCCATAAAATTACAGGCTGAATCAAGGCGATTACGCTCCTGCTCGCCCATATTCAATTGCGCAGCCTCGCTTACATTCATAATCCTGCGTTTAATCTGCGTTGCCAGTTCCGCCTTTTTATCCTTTTCGTCTTTTTGCGTTATAATTTCAGCTATTTCACTTGCTGCCTTTTCAATGTAAGCTTTGTTATCCGCAGCTTGCATTACTACGTCATCATAGAATCCTTGTTTATTCCGCAGAAGGGCAAACCCTCTTAAAAATTCATCGTTATATTTATCAAGCTCCTCCTGCATCTGTTCCTGCTCAGTCGCGCTATATATCCTTTTTTCTTTTATAACCTCACGTATACGCCCGACTATTTTCTTAATCAGCTTTTTATCTGGTTTATCCCTGCTTAAAATATTCTCCAGTTTAGGATATGACTCAGAAAGTGCCTTTTTGGCTTCTACGCTTATAAGAGTATCCTGCATAGACCAGTATGCTTTGTAACCGCCGGGTTCCTGGTTTCTCGCGGCCCTGTTCTGGAACTGTATTTCCGTATCTTCAAGTTCATCAACAGAAGTAGAGATTGTCAGAAGGCCGCCTGCTTTGATTACAAAATCTCTTTCTAGGCTGCCTTCTTTCGGCAGTTTGGGATTAACGCCGCGACCACCTAAATGCGTAACAAGCGTTATTCTGCCAAGGAAACCGGCTTTCTCTAGGTATTTATCAATAGCCTTTTCCTCAATTTCATCGTTGCTTATGTCAGATCTTTTTTGCAAGCCTAACTCTTTTCTCATATCTTTTATTTCTTCTTCGCTGTAAGCTGCCTTTATCACTTTTATCTCTGCGTCAATAAGCCCTAATTTGGTTATCACTTCTTTCGCATAATCTATATCCTTATCCTCAACATGCATATATATAGGCCTTCTATATTCCTTGCTTTCTTCATCAGTATGAATCTGTTTTACCTTTGCCAGTATAGCAGCCCATTTTTCGTTGTTTGTCATATATAGCTCGGTTGGCTCTATATCAAGTTCCGGATAGCCATTTTTCTTTTCCCATTTATCTACAATATCTCCCATATCCGCTGTTTTTAAACCATGAATTTTAATGAAAAACACCTCGTCAATAGTAGCGCTCATGCCTGTGAATTTTCCTTTTGTTGATTCTGCTGTACTGTCTCTTTTTATAAGGGGCCTGCCTTTTATATTGTTTACGCGCAAGAATGTATTAAATGCCATAGACACAGCTGTTTCTGAAGCAGGAGGATGTATTTCAATCTTTTGTTGATTTATCACAACCTCTTTTACTTCTACGGCGGTATGAATACCGTAATTCCACCTGCTGCCGCGCAGGGAAGCGCCTGTTACTTTACATATGATAACAATTTCGCCGTTTTCTATTCTGTAATCATCATCTATACGAAAACACTTTAACGCGGCCAGCGATGCCTCAACCTGTTCTACCCATTCGTCAATGCTTAAGTTTCTAAGATAATCGATATTTTGTATTTCGGTATCTTCCTTAATAAACTCCCGCGTAAATTTCACTCCGTTTTTGCCAAACGTTCCTTCTGTCAATATAACGGTTTTAGAACCCTCAGGGATCTCATAATATTGGCCGGGTAAGCCCTGCATTGCTAACGCTATTTCCATTGCCTTCTCGGCAAAGGCTACACCGTATTTATAATGGTCGCTTCCCTGGTCAACCGGCATCGCTATATTATGAGGCATCGCCAGGTTATACATGGCGGGCAGGTCAACTTCATCACATACCAAATTATATTCTCTCTTCAAAAAATAAATTTCGTCGCTGTCCGCCGTTCTTCTCTCTGTACCGGCGCGGTGGATAAACACATCAGGCGTGCCGACAAAAATAGTGCCTTGTTCAAAGGCGCTTTTAAGCGTTATTGACGTAGCGTCGCCATGTTTATCGTAGATATACGCCAGCGGCTCCCCGCCTTCTGGGTTAGGCTTGAGGCGCACTATTTTAATTTCCTCGTGTAAACAGCCCAGCACCTTTGCCGCTTCTTTCGCATTATCCCTGGCCATTTTCTCGTTATGCGCGGTGAATATAATGGCGTCTTTTTGGGTTTTTAAGTCTTTTCTTTTATGCCTTTCTATTATGCCGAGCGCCATAATATAAAACGCCAGTTCCGCTGACAATGTCTTACCTTTACCCGCCTTGAGCTTAAGCAGCCTGCCTGATAAAAGCGCTTTTGCCCCTGCCTCTTGCCATGGCCTCAAACCTTCTTCGTAGTCTTTGCCTAATGCCGCCTCCATGGCCTTTTCAAAAGCCTGCTTTGCCTTATTGTAAAGCTCAAGAAACTTTGCGTTTTCAGCGTTGTCTTCGTTTTCATACAACATTACCCTGAGCTCTTCTATGGCCTTAAGTTCGCCATCGGAAAGCCCGCTTACTAATTTTTCAACTTCTTTCGCTAATTGTTCCGTTGTTGTTTCTTCGATTTTTGGCTTCTGTTCGTCTTCTGCTTTTGTTTGCCTTTCTTTTTCCTGCTTAATCAAATCCTTAAGCTCGGTTTCTCTTTCCAGTTTTTCTTCTTCCTTTTGTGTCTCGTCTTCTTTCTCTTCTATTTTTTCAATGAGTTCGAATACGTCCTCCTCGATAACAGGGGGCTTCTCTTCTTCCTTTTCAAGGATTTCATTTATCTCTTTCTCCAGATCAACAGATGTCAGAGGCGTCTCTTCTCCTTCAATTGTTTCTTGGGTTTTTTCTAATTTCTCAATTTTATCAAGGCATTCCTTCTTTTTTTGCACTAACTCTGTAGTTATAGAGTTAAATAAAATACCTTGTTCTTCTGATAGCTCTTGTAGAGCGCCGTCAAACCAGTATTCCTTTTTTTTAGCTTCAAAGTGTCGTTCAGCTATGTCAAAAATCTCCGTTATTTTACTTTTGGCTACATCCGGGTTTATTTCCTGTTCCTGTAGTAGATTTTCGGCATTATCTATTATCTGACTTGCTATATGCTGATCTATGCTCAGACTAAGACCCATTGCCTTATCCATTAAATCATGAAATTTTTCTGCTGTAATGTCTCGTGACTCTTCGCCGGTTTTGCCATCAAAGGCAAACCACACTTCCGAATTTGCTATAAAATTTTCATACCCTGGGACCATGCCGGATTCCATTATTGCTTTTTGTTTCTCGGCAAGCATGTCAATAAATGCTGTAACCTTTTCTGGCTCAAACCCAGCAATAACTTCCTTTTTTGCCTCAGTAGCTATCTGTTCTGCTTCGGCAACCGTATTTCCTATTGCTTCATTCACCAAATTCTGGAATTCAGCATCTACTTTTTGCCTATGTTCCTTGCGCTTTTTATCTATAACATCGAATACGTGCGTACAATCAACCGGCAGATTAACCAGTTTTGCTAATTCCACAATTGTTTCCATGTCTGCGTATGAATACGAAAAAAGTTGTTTGTTGTGTTTTTTTGAATATAGCGTTAACAATTCAGCTAGCCCTTTTATGGTAGGGTCTTTCGGCTTTAGGGTCTTACGGATTTGCTCTGTCTTTAGCGCTTCTTTAGCCTCGTCCGCTTCGGCTTCAAACAATTTCTGCGCATTTTCGTAGGCGCTTTTTATACGATCAGTTATTTTGTCGCTTTTATACATTTCGCCTGTCGCGTTTTTATACACGGTGTTGACGTTTTTAATGCTTAATAGCATTTTCTCAATTTTTTCTGCAACCTGTTTATCCGGGTTGTTTTCTTCAAACTGCCGCCAGATTCCTAATTCAAGCACTGCCTTCTCATAAGCCTTTTGTATTGACTCGTACTCATCGATTGCCTTGTTTATCAACTTTATGATATCCGGCAATTCTTGCGTTTCTATTGACGCCAGCGCAGAGTTTAAGCCTTCTGTCGGCTGCTTTATTGTGTCTGTAAAAAGCTCAACGAGAAGTTCTATCTCGTTATCAATTTCCGAAAAATATTCATCTATCTTTTTAACAGGGCCGTTTATTATACTGTCAAACCTGTCCTTGTTTTTGGATTTGCTTTGCAGGCCTGACAGCTGTTGCTTGTATGCATAGAAGGCCTTAGTTGTGTCACTCTTCCTTTCGTTTAAAATCTTGCCCAGCAAAGTCGCATGCGGTGCCTTTTCTTTGAATATCTCTAAAGTTTTCTTATGCGCTTCTTTCGCTTGCTCAAACAGTTCATTCAGTTTTTCTTGAATAGCTTTTACTGCTTCGGCTTCCTCAAGCTCATCAGGGCTGGGTGTTGCAGGCCCGTATCCTCTGCCGCCCGCGTCGGTATTAACATAAAATTTTCCGTCTTCAGGGTTTCTTGTAGCTGTGTATGATTCTGGGGCTTTTATCTGGTAGATCCGGTCGGGATTATCAGGGTCGTACTCCCATTCGTTCCAGTCAATTATTGCGCCTGCATCAAAACAGTCGGTTCGCAAAGCCTTTAGCTCTTGCCTTACCTCAAGCAGGCTCTTTTTTAAATCGTAAAGCGAATTATGAATCGCTACGATATCCGCAAGCGCAGCCTGATCGGTTTTACTAAGCTCCTCTGTCTTGATTCTTATGCTTTTTACTATTTTCTCTTCTATTTGCTCCGCCTTTTTTCTCTCTGCTTCTTTTCTCTTAAAGGATTGAGTAAGTCCAGGCTTCAGTTCATCTTTTTTCCTTTTTATAAAATCATCAACTATCTGCTGTTTAAGAGTTTCGTTAAAATCATAATTCCTTACAAGTTTACCCAGCTTGATTTTAAATGTAGCGCCCTCAAAATCGTCCGGTGTTTCTATTGCATCCAAAAGCTCCAATATTTTAATTTTAAACTGCGCCTGAAGTTTTTCATCGGCCTCTTTAGTAATGCTCCTTTGCGCTAAAACAAGGCTGTCAACTATCTGCTGGGCCTCTTCGCTGGGCTGTTTAGCTGCTAACGCGGGCTTCTTAAACGATGCCGCGGCAGATATTTTTTCATCGCCTTCCAGAAGCAGTATATCGAAAGGCCTTTCTTGCTGTTCCGGGTTTTTATACCTTGTTATCCTGAAAAAATTATTGTGAAAATGCGCCAAAATAGAAGTTCCTTTATCGTTTTCATTTTCAAATACAAAGTCGAAACTAAAAGCATTCTTTATCTGGCTTAATTCAACTGGCCCGGGGGTTTCGCCCTCTCTTATTATGCTCTGTCTTTCTAACCCTAAAATATTCAGCAAGGCGGGTATTTGCTCGGTTGGGTCTTTATTTTCTTTTATCCAGGTTACGCCCAGGTACATGCCTAACGTAGCCATGGCAACAAGAATTTCAAGATTGTTTTGAAAATTAGAGAATATGCTTGCGGGGGCGAGGTAGTATTCGTTATTTGAAAGTATTTCCTCAAACGGCTCTTTCTTATTTAAGATGACATCCTCATACGGCCTCTCTAACGCGTTATGGGAGAATTTTGGAAGCACGACTACGTAAGAGACGCCTTTGTCTTTCAGCAATTCCTTTATTCCTTCCGTATGAAAACCGCCTGTTATTAAAACCGACAACTGGCGCTTATCTTTTTCCATCTTGGCAAGGGTGTTTTCAACCAGGGCCTTGTTTCTTTTTTCGGCGACATCGTAAAATCTTTCTACTACCGGAAGGGCCTTTGCCACAACCCTCATATCAGGCACCAGATTCGCGGTTATATTATGCTTTACCATCAGCTTGGTAAGCTTATGCGCTATCGCCTGGGGAATAAATTCATCGCGGTGGGTTTTATAATACGCGAGGTCTTTATTTATTATCTTTGCGTCCAGAAGGTCTACTAATATATCAGCGTTTCTTGCCACTTTTGCGAGCTGTCTTTGCTCGTCGTTCTGGAATAACTTTTCCTCTATCTGCAGCGCCAATTCATCAATTTCCTCAAAAAGCCTGTCCTGGGATATGGACTCGTGCATATTGATATATTGGCCGTAATTGCTGATGTCCGGATACTTTGCCGGGTCTGTTCCGGCCTTTGCGGCTAAATCGAATAGGTGCTTATGAAAGGTGGAGGCCGGGATTTTATTCAATCCGAAAGACACGCTTTCTTCAAGCAGTCCTTTTATGTCATCCTTTGGGAGCTTATCCGAAATTATATCTATAAGCTCCTTTCGCTGCTGTTCGGCTTTTTTAAAATCAGTCTTTTCCTCCAAGGCGGATGCCTTAAGAAGCAGGGACACGTTTTCATATCCGGATATATCTATCGATAAAGAACGGGCTATGTTGCCCAAATATTGCCAGTATTCTTTAAAGGATATGCCTTCGGTTTTATAGGCTATGCTTTTCGCATCCAGTTCCAATAAGCTTTTTGTGTAGGCCTTTTCTTTCAAATCCTGAGATGTCTTTTTTAGCGTAATAATTGCTTTGTGAATTTCGCCTTTATTGGCAAGCGATTCCACATAAGCGGCGATATTATCCCTGTAAAGTTGGGGGGTTTCTGCGCCGTATAATTTCACTCTGGATTTTGATGTTATTTTATAGTATTCCGCGGCGTTAATTTTGCCGCGATTCAGGAAATACCTGGCAAGGTCTTTTCTTGTGCTGTTATCCGGATGGCATGAAAGCGTAGAGGTATCCACGAAACCGTAGGCGCCTTCAAGAGAAACCAGTCTGAGGTTGTAGCTTTTTTCTAAAGCGTCAAGGAGCCTGCTTATAGATTCCTGCGCGCCTAAATTCGAGTGCGCGTCTTGTATGTGGATTATTACGCGGTTGTTGCCGGCATCAAAAATTTCTCTGACAATGCCGTAATCTTCGGGGATGGAAATATCGCGAAGCTTAACGAAATCGCTTGCTTGAGCATTTAATACCTGGTTGCCTTTTATCAAACTCCAAAGATGCGTTCCGTCTGCGCCCCAGCAGATCTGCTGTATAGTAAAACAAAAGGCTATAGTAAGACTTATAGCTTTTAAAATAAAACTATATCTTCCCGTAGCCTGTTTTATCATTTTGCCCCTAACCCCCTTAGGAGACTAAATTTATTTCTTTATTGTGGAAGATGGAAAATTGTTTTATCGTCTTTATTTCATATTTTTTTATTTATTATTAAATGCTTTTTTAAGTCCCGTAGTAAGTATAACATATTTAACTAGAAAAGTCAAGGTTCCGAGCTTAATTTGGATAATTTTTCTGATGTGTTTGTCTTCTGCGCTACTCCTGACAATTACAAACAATTAAAGCGAATGTGATTCGCTCGATAATGAAGCTTATCTATTCATATTATATATATAATAATTATATTGTCAATAAAAAAGTACAAGCAACAGCTTGTCATCCTCGCTCCCCTTTTTCGCGGGGACAGGTTTCGCGGGAATGACAGCGAAGGGGCATTGTGAGCGAGACATAAAAAAATTTTCCAAATCTTTTGCACCCAAAGCGAATAAGCCATTCCCGTAAAAACAATAGCGGAAGATTTGGCTTGCTAGTTTTGGTTGTAGGCAAAACATAGGAGTGCCTGCCTACCGTCAGGCAGGCAGGCTGGGGACACCGAAACTGACCGAGGACTTCTTCTCTGTAAAAACCCACGAGGGAATTTCGGAGGGGCCCCGGCCGAACGACTATAGTTTTGCCCAAATCTGGAGCGTGTTTTTACGGGAATGGCTTACGAGCTACAACCGTATCATAACCGTATCATTTCCATAACTTCTTTGTATTAAACGAGATATATCTGCCGATATCACCGAAAATTAGGTACATACCAGGAACTATAAATAAGGTTAATGCTGTTGAGCTAATAAGTCCGCCCATAACAGTTATAGCCAGCGGTGACCAAAGGTTGGCTTGTTCGCTTTTATCCATTGCCATAGGAAGAAGCCCTAAAACAGTTGTGCCGGTGGTCATCATAATAGGCCTTAGCCTGTCCTGCGAGGCCTTCAAAATACACTTTAAAAACGCTATCTTTTTTTCTCTTAACCGGTTAATATAATCGACAAGTATAATTGCATTATTCACCACTATTCCCCCGAGCATAATTGCGCCCATTAGCATACCGACGTTTATTGTCTTTTTAGTGATAAGCAAAGCTGCCGAGACACCGATAGCCGCTAACGGAACTGTTATCATTATGATAAACGGCTGCGCGTATGACTCGAATAAGGAAGCCAGCACCAGATAGATCAATACAATAGTGAGGCTGAGGGCAAACATAAGTTCCTTTTGATTCTGTATCATTCTCCAGTAATTCTCCCCGAAGCTATAATAATAATCCTTCGGCATTTTCATATCAGCCAGCGCCTTTTTAATCTTTTGCGCCGCTGTTCCGAACGCGAGCCTTCCCCTGTTTGCGCTTATCTGAATCATCCTGGATTTATTTTTTCTCCATATTTTGCTCGGGCCCATATCCGGCGAGAAATCCACCATCTGATCAAGATAAACCGCCGTCCCGTCCTGCCTTATCATGGTAAGCTTACGCAAGGCATCCAGCGTGCGGCGGTCTTTCTCCTGCAGTCTCGCGATAACTTCAACTTCCTTGCCTTCGGTATGATATAACGTAGCCCTTAGGCCCCTCATCTGGGCGTGGACGGTATTGGCAATTTCGTCGACGGAAAAACCATACAGCGCCGCCTTCTGCCTGTTTACCATAATCCACCATTCGGGGCGACCTTTTCTCCATCTAATTTTCAAATCAACCAGGCCGTCCACGGACTGCATCTTGGTAAGCATCTCTATCGCGAGCTCATTCAGGACCTTGTAATCATAACCGAATATCTCGACAATAATCTCGTTTGTCTCGACTTCCTGCGGCTCTTCAAAATATATGAATGCCTCTCTGTATTTTCTTTCCACGTCCTCTATCCTGGTCCTTAAATCGTCTATAATGTCTTTTGTGGAACGCGAACGTTGCCCCATTGGGACCAATTTACAATAAACCTTGGACGACCATTTTTCGACCCTGGATGAAAACTGCTTAATCTCTGGGATCGTCTGCAATATCTCCTCAACGCCCTTTACCGCCTTGTCGGAAATGTCTAATTTTGCTCCCGTCGGCAATTCTATAAATATGGTAAAATCCTGCTGTTCGGTTGTGCCCACAAATTCCTTGTCAATCTTAAATACTATTAAAAAAACCGCTACGGCAAAAATACAAAATGCAACCGCGAGCAGTATATAACGCCACCTTAACGCGCCTGCCAGCATTTTACGATACGCCCTTTTGAAAAATGTCAGGAAGGTTTTAGCGCGTAACCGCCTTTTTGCCCGCGGCGGACTCTTGCGCCTGATCAAACGCAAGGCGGGCAGCCGCGCCGATAACATAGGCACAAGGGTAAGCGCGACGATCAAAGAGGCTAATAAAGAATAGGCTACTGTAAATGCCAGGCCGCTGTATAGAATGCGTATCTCTTTATTTACAAAGACGATCGGCAAAAACACAACGACTGTAGTCAGGGTAGAGGCTACAATGGCCAGGGTCATCTCTTGGCAGCCGTCTATCGATGCCTTTACCCTCTCTACGGCTTTTTCCTTCAGCGTCGATATATTCTCCAATACCACAATGGCATTATCGACAAGCATGCCCACGCCGATAGCCAGGCCGCTTAATGTCATAACATTCAATGTTATCTTCTGAAAAAACATAAGGATAAAAGTGCCGATAACCGAAATGGGAATGGCCGTAGCGATAATAAAGGTAGAGCGGGCATCCCTCAAAAATAACCACAGCACCAGAATGGCCAAAAATGCCCCATATATCAAGCTCGTCTTTACGCCGTCAATAGCCTGGATTATTGAGTTGGCCTGGTTGTAAGTATCTATCAACCTAATTCTTTTATCAAGCACGCCGAATGTCAGGGCTTCCTTTACTTTTTGTATCTTTCTTATCACCTCGACTGTGTTTGCCTGCGATTCTTTTTGAATATATAAAGATACTACGGGCAACACATTGACCCTCGCATAACTGGTTGCCTCAAGATACGAATCTTTGACCTCTGCTACGTCGCTGACTTTAATGATAGAGCCGCTCGGCGTAGTCGCCACGCCGACAGACTTTATATCATCGATATTCCTGAAGCCGCCCAGGACGCGTATAAGGTATTTATCCCTCTTTCTTTCAAGTTCCCCTAAAAGCAAATCGAGGTTATTCAAATTTAAGGCATTTATTACTTTGCCTATGGGCAGCCTGTAGGCCTGAAGTTTCGTCTGGTCAACCTCCACTAAAATTTTGCGCTCTCTGCCTCCCCCTACGTCAACATTGGCGACGCCCTCAACCCGTAATATCTGTTCTTTTATGGTCTCGTCAACTATCTTTCTTAGCGCCTCCGGCGTGTAGTTTATTCCGCCGGTAACAGCGGTTATCAGGATAGGGTAATCCTGCTGCTCAAATTTGGCTATGACGGGCTTTTCTATCTGTTTTGGGAGCTTGCTTCTTATCCTGCCGAATTTTTCTCTCACCTCTAAGGCGGCGTAATCCATGTTTATGCCCGGCTCAAATCGCATTACAACTCTTGACTGTCCCTCTTCCGATATGGAGACCAAGTCTCGCAGGTGGCTTACGCTGCCTACGGCATCTTCTATGGGCACGCTTACCTGGGCTTCTACTTCTTCCGGCGGTATTCCGCCGCGTATATTTATAAAAATAGATATGTCGCCGAAACTAAAATTCGGTAGAAGTTCGATAGGCAAATGCAGAAGGCCGATAGTCCCGACCATAATAACTGCCGAGAATATCATTAATATGGTTACAGGCCGGTTGACGGAAACTTGCGGAAGGCCCATGGTCAAAGTCCTTTAAGCATATAATATCTGCCAGGCCCTGCCGGGCCCTTAAATTCCAGGATATTGCTGTCCGTAAGGAATTTCAGGTCTCTGGCTGCGGTGGGTATGGAAATATTGAAGATATCAGAATATTGTTTTCTTGTAACCTTAAGGTTCTTCCTTAAATATTCTACCAACTCCTGCTGCCTTGTTGTTAAGGAATTCCATATTTCAACTGGAATGCCGCCTCTTTCTGCGGTAGCGGGCGTCGGTGTTTCTTTTGCCGGTGGAGGAAGTTCTATTAGCTTTTTTGGCTCTTCTTTCGGAGGCAGAAGTATTTCAAATTTCTGCGGAGGTTTTATTTCCATGGGCATGGGTTCGGAAGGCTTTTCTTCCGCCGCTTCTACAACTGGCTGCGGCCTTCTAAACCTTGCTCCGATGCCCTCAAAGCTCAGGTATAAAGTGGGAATTACGACTAAAGAGAAAAAGGTGGCCACTGTAAGGCCTCCCATAATCGTTATGGCCATGGGCCGCTGCAGCTCCGCGCCCTCGCCTATTCCGAGGCCAAGAGGTATCAGGCCGAAAATTGTCGTAAGCGAAGTCATAAGAATCGGCCTGAGCCTTGTATGGCTTGCTTTAACCAAGGCTTCATAAACAGGCAGCCCTTCTTTTCTAAGTGTATTTACATAATCTATAAGCACGATGGCGTTATCCACCACTACGCCGCCTAATATAATAACGCCAAGAATAACCATCGCGTTTATGGGGGTATGGGTCACAAAAAGCACCAGTATGACGCCTATCAGGGACAATGGTATGGTAAACATTATAATAACCGGCTGCCACAGAGATTCGAATTGCGCGGCCATAATCATGTAAACCAAAACAACCGAAAGTATCAGCGCGAACATTAAGCTGCTGAATGATTCCCGCATTTCCTGTTTTTCGCCGGTTAATTCTACCGAATACCCGCGATGGGTTTTTATTTTTTTCAGCGCAGATTCAACATCCGAAGATGCCTCGTTAAAACTTCTGTTAAGTATGCTGGCGGTTATCAAGACGGTTCTTTGCTGATCCAGCCTTTTTATTTCCGTAGGGCCTGTGCCCTTTGTTAAATACGCGACTTCGGCCAAAGGCACATCCATACCCAACGGCGAATGCAGGCTTAGCCGCCTTACCTTTTCCATTCTATTGCGGTCTTTTTCTCTTAGCCTTACGGTTATATCTATCTCTCTTCCTTCCTGTTTAAATTTGGTGGCCGTATAACCCTTGACCGCGGTCTGCGCCGTCAACGCTATATCGCTTACTGAAAGATTGTAGTTAGAGGCCTTTTCTTTGTTCACATTCGCTTTGATTTCGGGGGAGGCGGGAACAAGGTCGTCTTCTATCCCGTAAAGGCCGGTTATTCTTTTTAATTCTGTTTTTATCTCGTCACAAATTTCCTTTAGTTTCGCTATTTCCTGCCCCTTAACCTCTATCACAATCGGCTTACCCGACTGAAATGCCCCGCCGAAGATGCTCTCCTGCAATATATAATTAACGTCCGCGCCCGACAGATTTTGCCCGCTAAGCGAACTTTTTAGCCTCTGCACAACCTGTGAAGTGGATTTTGTGCGATACCCCGCTCCGGTTCTGCCCAGGCGGGCTTTTGGTTTTAACGTAACTATTATCTGCCCCTGATGCGGCCCCATAGTTTCAAGCAGCTGTTCGCCTTTTTTTTCCTTGCTGGAACCTATGCTCACCGTTACTTCTTTAACCTCCGTGCAATCAAATAAACTATTTTCTATTTTCTTCGCCACCGAATCTGTGGTCTCGAGTTTCGTGCCTGGGGGCATATTAAGCTTTATTATAAATTGCCCTTGGTCTACGCGCGGTAATAATTCCTTATCTATAAACGGCAATAAAACACAGGCTGTTAAAAATATAAAAAATACGGCTGTCAGGGCAATTGCTTTGTGGTTTAAAAAGATAAGAAGCGCCTTATCGTTTAATTTGTGTATGTTGTCAAGGATGTTAACCAACGCCCCTGTCTGATTCTTGGTTTTTTCAACTTCAGGTATGCGCCGTTGGCGGGAAGCGAAAAGCGGCATAAGCGTCAAAGACACTGCCCATGAAGCCAAAAGAGAAAATGTTACGGTAAAGGCCAGCTCCTTAAACAACTGCCCGGCTATTCCTATCACAAATATCATCGGCAAAAAAACCGCTATTGTGGTCAGGATAGAACCCGCTATCGCCCCTGCGACTTCGTTTGTGCCGTATATGCTTGCCTCTTTCGAACTTTTGCCTTCCTGGGTATGCCTATATATATTTTCTATTACAACGATGCCGGCATCCACCAGCATGCCTACGCCTAACGCAAGGCCTCCTAAAGATATCATATTCAACGTAATGCCGCTGAAATACATAAGGGCGAAAGTAACCATAATCGAAATGGGGATATTAAGGGTTACTATGAACGAACTCCAAAAATTCCTTAAGAAAAAATACAATACCAAAAAGGCCAATATGCCGCCCTGCCACGCCGCATCCCCTACCCCGGCTATAGCCCCTTTTATAAACTTAGACTGGTCATAGACAAGATTTATCTTTATGCCGGCAGGCAGCATTTCTTTGAGCTGCTTTAAAACTCCCTTTATGCTGTTGGCGACCGCGACGGTATTTGTGCCTGCCTGCTTTTGAATTGAGATGGATATGCTGTCTTTTTGGTTATACCTGGATACGGAGGTTTTTTCCTTGAAAGTGTCTTTTATGGCCGCTATTTCTTTTAACATTATAAGGCGTTTATTCTGGACGCTGCGTTCCTGTTTCTCCTTCTGGTCTTCCTGTCCGTATTCCTGGAATCTGTCTTTTTTTGTCCTGTCGTCTATGCCGACAACCACTTCTTTTATTTCCGGAACCACTTTAAATTCGCCCATTGTCCTTATAAGGTATTCGTAAAATTGCTCTTCCACCGTCCCTGCCGGGTAATTCAAGTTGGCCTTATTCAGGGCCTCTGTTATATCCGTGATTGCGAGGCCTTTGGACATCATTTTATCCTGGTTTACTTCAACCAAAATTTCCCTTGTCGCGCCGCCTAAGATGTTGACCGACGCAACGCCGTCGGCTTTTTCCAGCTCATTTTTAATAATGTTTCTTACGGTGTGTTGCAGATCTCCCGGGGCGATATCTTCTCCTGTTATGTTCAAAACTACGACGGGGAGCTCAAACGGGTTATATTTCATCACAACCGGGTCTTCGCAGCCTCTTGGCAGGGACTCCTTGATCAGGTCTATCTTTTCGCGCACCCCCAAGCCCGCAAAATCCATATCCGTGCCCCAGGAAAATTCGGCTATAACTAAAGACAGTTCTTCTTTTGATGTTGAGTTTATGCGGCGCACTCCGCTTACCGTGCCGGCCGCCTCCTCGACCTTCTTCGTTATCAGTATCTCCATCTCTTCGGGCGCGGCATCTTTATAAAATGTGACTATTGTTAATTGAGGATATGTTATCGGAGGGTACAATTCCTGAGGCAGCCGGCTTAAGGATATAACCCCTAAAAGCAGCGTAAATAAAAAAATCATGGCCGTGGTAACCGGCCTTTTTACCGCAAAATCAGGCAGCGCCATTGTTTTGTTTTACTTTTCTTTTCCTTCCAGTTTCCTCAAATGCCTTTCGAACCATTCCGGCGGATGATAACCCAGCCCTTTTGATTTCTCATAATGCTCTTTTGCCGCATTTAAATCCGGCGGCTCCATGCGGAGGTAACAAACCGCCAGGGCGTATTCCGGCTTAGGATACCTAGGGTCTATTTTTATTGCCTTTTTTAAATTCTCGATCGCAATTGTAAAATCACCCTTTTCCATATACGAAACCGCTGATTCGCAAAGCGTTTTTGCCGCGGGGTTAAACTGGTTACTTTTATCGGTTTGCGGGGGATATTTTAAAAAAAATATGACGGCTAAAAATAAAATCAGGCCTGCTATGGTAAATAGTATATTCTTTTTCAAAACAGCGCTTCCTGCGTCTCTACGATTTCAACCTTAGAGCCATCCTTCAATTCCGCCATCGCCTCGGAAACAATCTGCTCTGCCTCTTTAAGCCCGTCTGTTATCTCCACAAAATCCGTAGTTATATAGCCGATCTTTATAGGCCTTACATGCGCAATATTGTTTTCATCGACAACATACACAGAATCGAATTCCCCGTTATTGTCCAAATCATACAGGCATTCGGACGGGGCCTTTATGACGTCCTTCTTTTCGTAGACGGATACCCAGACCCTGGCAAACATTCCGGGCAGAAGCGTCCCTTTCGGATTATCATTTTTAAGCCTTGCCTTTACCGTAAGCGTCCTGGATTTACCTTCTATTATCGGGGCAACATTATCGACGCTGCCGGCGAAATCAACCCCGGGATAAGTATCCACATTCGCTTTGACTTCCTGCCCTAAGGCTATTCTGTTTACGTCTTTTTCTATTACCCCGAATTCCACCAAAATATAATCAACATCATATATGCTGGCGATTTTAACATTGGATGTGACAAACTCGCCGACTTCCGCGTCCCTTGTCCCCATCACTCCGTCCATGGGAGCGTACAAATACGTTTTGTCAAGCTCCGACAGCGAAAACTCCACCTCTTTCTGAGCCGAGACAACTTTTGTTTTATCGCTTTCATATTCTAACCTGGCCTCATCCAGCTTTGATTCTATAATAATACCCTGCTCGAAAAGGTTTTTATGCACCTCTAATTTTTTCTCCGAGCTCATTTCCGCCACTTCCGCTGTTTTTAGCTTGCTTTTAGCGTATTCTAACTTCAGCAATACTTCTTTCTGGTCCAGCGTAGCGATGATATCGCCCTTTTTTATAATATCGCCTTCGTAAAAATTAATTGAATCAATTATGCCGTTGGCGGAAAAACGCAGTTCCACCTCCCTGTCGCCTTTTACCGTGCCCATCGCGGGCAAAATGTCGATAAAGTCCACCTTCGCCACCCTGTAGACCTTTACGGAAGCTACCTCTTCGGCCGCTTCTTCCGGAGCGGTTACAAGTTCCTGCTGTTGGGCCTTCGCCTTTATTCCTTTGATGCCGGAAATAACCTTAGGCACGTATATCGGAATAATTCTAAGGGCAAGCCCTGCTAAAAATATCGCGGACACAACCAAGAGAAGCATAAGCTTCATCTTGCTGGGTTTAAATTTGGCGGCGAATAACTTTTTCGGGCTCTTTGGGAGGGGCCTGGCCGGCTCTTTTTGCTGCGTCGGCGCCTTTTTCTTTGGCTGCAGCTTCATAAGGACCTGGGTTATTTTCCCCTTCAGAGGCGAGGGTTTTTCTTTTGGTGGTTCTGGGCTTTTGACAATTTCCTTTGGAGGCTCCTGCGCCGTTTCGCCAAAAGGTTTTCTGATTTCGTTTTTTGGCTTTGAAAACTTTTTCTTAAAAAAATTAAAAAATTTCATTTTCAACCCCTTATTTTGATTCCATGTTAAAATAATCTTTTATTCCCACCGCCTTATTAAGCTTTACTAATGAAAAACTGTAATCTGACAGGGCCTTTATGTGCTGTGATCTCTCGTCCGCCAATTTTATCTCCGCTTCAATTACCTGGGATTGCAACGCCTCGTTAAGTTGCGCCTGCATCCTGGCGGTTTTGAGAGCCTCTTTCTGATACCTCACTTTTTCCAGCGCGTTTTTAACCTGTATTATAGCTTCCTGGCAGTTGTAATATGCCTCTTTTACATCCATATTGACCTGACGGCGGGTTTCAAGAAGCTCATTCTGCGCCTTATGCCTTTTTATGCGCGCTTCTTGCATGCCTGAACCGACATCCATGGCATCCAATATGGAGAATTCTCCGGAATTTACTATCGTGCCTTGTCTGTCGGTCTGGCCCACTTTTCTCTTTGTTTCCTCCCTGGTAAATGAATAGCTGGCGGTATTGCCCCAGAACGGCTTGCTTACCTTAACGCCCACATTCCAGTCTTTATCCATCTTATCCGGCTCTGTTTCATAATGAGAGCCGGACCTTCCGTAGAATCCCGTCAGATCCACCTTAAAATCATCTTTGGACTTGGCTATCTTTTCGTCATATTCATTGGACTCAACCAATAACTCGTTGACCAAGATGTCGGGATGGTAGTCCTGCGCCAGTTCCAGGCATTTATTGAGGTCTATGCTGACAATTTCAAATTTTAATTCTGTCTCTATTTCTTCCGTGCCGATGCGTTGCTTGGCAATATCAAATCCCATTGCCTGCTCTAATTTAAATTTTGCCAGGGCGAGGTCTCTTTCCGCGGACGCTAACTGAAACTGGACCTGGTTATACTGGGATTTTACGTTAAAAAGCTCAAGATCCGTGCTTAGGCCCGTTGAGCGCCTTTTTTCGGCCATGGCTAAAATCTCTTCCGCTTTCTTAAGCAGTTCTTTTTGAAGCCTCAGGTTCATTGTCGCGGTAACGCTGCTGTAATAAGCATCCGCTGCTTTATAGTCGACGTCGTTAACCGCCTTATCATACCTCGCCTTAGATAAATTCAGATTAACCTTGCTCTGCTGATAGGCGCTCCAGAGCCTTGTGCCTTGATAAATAGGATATTCTGCTTCAACGCCATAGAGCTTCTCAATAAAATCTACGCCCAATACATCCCCTGTTGTTTTTGAACCTTTGAGCTTTACGTTCGGAAATAGCGCGCGGAAATTTTCTTTAAGCTTCATCGAGGAAAGTTTGATCTCTTCTTGCGCTACTTTTGCATCCTCGCTATATGAAAGGGCCATATCCTGGCAATAGCCAAGCTTAATTGTCCCCTCGCCCCTTACCATTAAATCCTCAAGCTGCTCCATGCCTATCTTTTCTACTTCCCTGATAGCCATTGCCTTATCTCTTGCCTCTCTGATGAGCCTGTCTCTGTGTTCTTGTTCTTCCTTGCTATCAAAAAGCTGCTGTTGTTTTTCATGCAGCCTGTCGGTAATCTGTTGGACTATTTTTTCTTTATCATCCGTTGTTAATCCTGCTTGGAGTAGTTCCGGCGCCTTTGTCTCTGGCGTTTCTAGCTCCTGGCTTTTTTGAGGCACTTCCATAACAAGCTCTAATTTTTTTTCTTCGGATGCCTTAGGTTTTTCCAAGCGCACAATTATAATGGCCCCGCTCTCGGCGTTGTGCACTGTAAAGGGTATCTGTATTACAGGTTCGATGGTTATGTCTTTGACCGGGTAAAAAAACTCATCCAGATTTTCCAGTTCTTTATCAGAAATATCGCGATTGATTGATATTGAGTGAATTAAACCATCTATGGGCTCTATTATTTCCTGCAATTCGCAGTAGACATCGCACGAAGGGACTATTGTTATTCTATACGGGTCGTACTGCTCGTAAATAGTTGTTTGCAAATCCTTGCTGGATATGATAGAAACAATGGATGAATTAGGATTAACCTCGTACTCAAGGTCTTCCAAAATTGCCGGTTTTTCTTTGTGGATAATTTGCGCCTGGTCTCTGGCAGGCATGGTAAGAACATCGCGTTTATTAAGAGAGGGTAGTGCCTGGGTTTCTTCTTTTGCGCTAGTTTGCGCGCCAGGCGTTTCTGTTTTTACCTGGGCTATAATAACCTTGCCGTCATTAGAACTAAAAACATTATACGGATAGCCCTGGCGCAATTGAATGATAAGATAGTCAACGGCATAAAAATATTTATCCAGGCCTTCGGGCCTTGGCGCATTGCTGTTTTCAACAATTGCAACTGATTCAACAGGCCCTTCTTGAAATTCGATTTTTTGTTCGAGCTCGCAGTAAATAACCCCTACCAGATCAATTACTATCCGATAGGGGTCTTCAAATTGCGAATATATGTAATCTACTTTTTCGTTGATTGCTAATATAACGTCGGCATGCCCCTGCATAACTTCATAACTTAAATCTGCTAATAAATAAGGGCTGGTCTCTGCAGAAAGCTCACCGCTTGAAACTAATAAGACACATAATAATACACATATAAAAAGAAAAAGACGTCCCACCCCGTCTCCTTTTTTTAACCGTATCACAACAGTATCATCTAATCACAAGCTGTATAATAACTGTATCATACAGTGTATACTGTGTCAAGGATTTTGTAGCGATTTTGTGAGTTTTTTTGAAGGGCAAAAAGTAGGGGAGGCTTAAGCCTCCCCTACTTTTTTTTATTGCTGATATATTCCTACATCCTGGCGAAAATCTCTCTTAACACCAAAGCTGCTGCGCCAAGAGCTACAGCGCTATCACCTAACCTGGATGGTATAATCTTAACGGTATTTGCAGGCTCTTCATAAGCCAGGCCTCTTACAGCCTGCCTTATCGGCCCAAGGAATAGCTCACCAGCTCTTTCTACGCCGCCGCCTACAACCACTATTTCCGGATTAAACAGATTTATAAGATAAGCTATTCTCACGCCTAAGTGATGTCCTGCATTCTCAAGCAATTCCAATGCTATCTTATCATCTGCCTTGGCTGCCTCGATTACCATATCAATGTTTATGTCATCAACATTGCCACCGGCCAAATCCAGTATTTTTGAGGAAGACTTTTCCTTGGTAAGAATCTTCTTAGCCTCGTTAGTTATGCCTAAATCAACTCCCCACGGCCTTAAATATGTCGGATCCTTCTGCCAGTATGTGAATTTCTCGGCATATGGGTTGTCTGTTGCAAGTTGCAGTTCTCCGGCGCTGCCTCCGGCTCCGCAATATATCTCACCCTTGATTATTATGCCGCAGCCTACATCCGAGTAAACATAAAGCATATCATTAATTTCCTGCTCAAGGCCTAAGCGTTTTTCGCCGAATGCCGCTACAGTAGCATCATTGCCGACAAAAGTAGGCATATTAAACTCTTTTTCAACCATGGATTTCACAGAAACATAACTACCGGTGGTCTGTCCCCTCGTTGGATCTGTATCCCTTACAGTGCCTGCTACAGCGTCAATTACGCCCGATATCCCCAACCCAACCCCTTTTACTTTAGCCTTATCAACCTTAGACTTTTCAATTATCTCATAAACCATCTCTATTGAACTGGTTATTACCTCATTCATTGGGCCTTCCGGGCGCGGCTTCTTAATCTTACTTAGCACATTATTTGATAGGTCAGTCAAAACAGCTGTCATATTCACAGGGCCTATGTCTATGCCTATTACATAACCCTGTTTTGAATTAAGCTCGACCAGCGTAGGCTTTCTGCCTCCTGTTGAGACATCATAACCCTTCTCCACAACCAGGTCTTTGTCAATGTAGCTGTTTACATAATTCGAAACAGTTACTATGTTTAGCTTGGTTATCCTTGAAATTTCTGTCCTTGTTACAGGCCCGCTTTTCCTTATGATATCCAGAATAGCGAGATTTTTCCTTTCCCGATCAGAAAGTACCTGATCCCTAAATAAAGTTTGCCGTATAGTCATTTTATTACCTCCCTGCTTCGCCCTGTGGCGAGCATATTTTTAAAAACTCTTTATAAATCATAGCAAAAAAAGTCGTTTTTGTCAACTGAAAAATTCAGATACAATAGTAAATAGTTTTTATTAGTTATTACTGATTTAGAAAGAAATCCAGGGATCTCTTAAGAGGCTCTTGGAAAAGTTTATCTTGATGTTTGAAGTTTGCAGCTATCTTATAATATGTATTTTTAACCGGGCCATTGCATCTTTTTACGAGCGCAAGGCATTTACAATCTTCTTTCTGCGAAGGGATCTTCAGATTTATATCCAGTTCCGTATCGGGAGGTAAAAATTCTCTACTTATAAAAAACGCGCCGCCTAAACTTAAATCCATGGTATTGCTTATATCCCAATCAGCAGCCGGGTCATTGTGTTTTTTAAAACTTATTGTATAGGCATGGTCGGTTCGTGGAAATTTTCTTTTTTCTTTGCCTGTATATTCCATCGTTTATACCTTTGGTAAAAAATCTATTTTTCAAATGCCTTGTATAAACCGTATGCAGCTGCAACACTTAGCGCTGTTCCTATCAACGCGCATCCGCTTAACCATATCGGCATGACTATTATGAGGATTAAAGTAACAATTTTTTTCACTGGTTTATTATACTCGCAAAAAGCGAGATTGTAAAGGATTACATCCTCGAAGTCCCTCGTCATCCCGTAGCGTCGGGACTCCTCGGGACAAAATTCAGACAAAAGGCTTACGTCGTCCCGAAGCGTCGGGACTCCGTAAGCCTTGTCTTCATTTTGGTAGCGGGGCTCGGATTTGAACCGAGGACCTACAGGTTATGAGCCTGTCGAGCTACCTGGCTGCTCCACCCCGCATCGTTTTTATTCTTCTATTTTATAGATCAATTCGCCCTTTTTACTCATGCCCATCTTTTCCCGGGCGACGCCCTCTATATGAAGAGGGTCCTTTTCCAATTTTGTGGCTTCTTTAGCCAGCTTGGTGTTCTCTATTGTAAGGCGTTCTATCTGTTCTGTCAAGCCCTGATTTTCGCTCTTAAGTTTCTGTAATTTTGAATATCCTGGGATAAAAATAGCCAATACAACCGCGATAATTATCGAAAAAATAATTATATCTGTCCTGCTGAAGTTTAACATACCTGTTATGCGGTGTTATTTTTTAAACGCGAAAGCTGCGAAGGTCGCTTTTTTGCCTAAAAACTCCTCTATTCGGAGGAGTTCATTGTATTTTGCAATGCGGTCAGTCCTACATACAGAGCCTGTCTTTATCTGGCCCACGCCTGTAGCAACTGCAAGGTGAGATATCGTGGTATCCTCAGTCTCTCCCGAGCGGTGAGATATAACTGCTGTATAGCCGGCTTTCTTTGCCATGTTTATGGCATCCAGAGTCTCGGAAAGCGTGCCTATCTGGTTGACTTTTATAAGAATGGAATTCGCTACTTTTTTATCTATGCCCATCTTTAATCTTTTGGTATTAGTAACAAATAAATCGTCCCCGACAAGCTGTATCTTTTTGCTTAGTTTATCGGTGAGTTTTTTCCATCCGTCCCAATCATCTTCCGCGAGCCCATCCTCTATGGAAATTATCGGATATTTATCAACCCATTTTGAGTAAAATTCTATCATATCATCGGATGAATTTTCCTTCTTGGGCTCTGCCAAAAGCATGTATTTACCGTTTTCGTAAAAAGAGCTCGATGCCGGATCCAACGCTATGGATATATCCTTGCCGGCTTTGTATCCGGCCTTTTCTATTGCCTCTAAAATTACCTCCAGCGCCTCGCTGTTTGATTGTAAATCAGGGGCAAAGCCGCCTTCATCTCCGACGGATGTGGACAGTTTCTTCTTCTTTAAAATGCTCTTTAAGGTGTGAAAGACCTCTGAGCCCATGCGCAAGGCATTGGTAAAAGAGCCTGCGCCAATAGGCATAATCATGAATTCCTGAAGGTCTACGTTGTTATCCGCGTGCGAACCGCCGTTTAATATATTCATCATAGGAATAGGCAGGATATTCGCGTCTTTGCCTCCTATGTATTCGAAAAGCTGAAGATTATTATCAGCGGCCGCTGCTTTTGCCACTGCCAGAGACGCGCCTAATATCGCGTTTGCCCCGAGCTTGGATTTGTTTTCAGTGCCGTCGAGCTTTATCAAAAGATTATCTATGTCGCGCTGGTCAAACGGGTCCTTGCCTATTAGTTCTTTTTTGATAATAGTGTTCGCGTTAGAAACAGCCTTGGTTACGCCTTTTCCTTGATAGCTGGACTTGTCCCCATCACGAAGCTCAACTGCCTCGTGTTCTCCTGTGGAGGCGCCGCTTGGCACTGCTGCGCGGCCTAAACAGTTGTTATCAAGAATTACATCAACTTCAACTGTCGGGTTGCCGCGGGAATCTAAAATCTGCCTAGCTTTTACGTCTTTAATATTATTTTTTGCCATGTTTTCTCCGTAATGTCTGGTGATTATACTTTAATCTAAATTTTATGTCAACCCTTTTCCGGCGGCTATCAGTTCTTTCAGCCTTTTTGAGGTCCTGGCCTCGAAATAACAACGCACAATAGGTTCTGTGCCCGAAGCCCTGAATAATGCCCACGACTCATCCTCAAACTGCAGTTTGCACCCGTCGCTTTTATTCACCGAGGCTATCTTCTGATTTGCAAAGGTTTGCGGCGTATTATTCATCAGGCCGTCCATGAGCTTTTTCTTTTTATCCTCGCTCATGGCAAGGTCAAGCCTTTCAAAATAAAAATATCCGAATTCTTTATATAAAGCCTCCAATAATTTTCCTGCCGGTTTTTTATTAATTGCCACCATCTCCGCCATTAAAAGACAGGCAAGTATCCCGTCTTTTTCAGGCACATGTCCTGAAATTGAAAGCCCGCCTGATTCTTCGCCGGCAATAACACAATTTTCACCGATTAAATATTCTGCGAAATACTTAAAGCCTACCGGGGTTTCATGCACTTTTACGCCGAATTTTTCGCAGATTTTATCTACCATATGAGTGGTCGCGACTGTGCGCGCAGCTGTAGGATGTTTCTTGAGCGGTCTTGTTTTAATTAAATGATAGAGCAAAAGCGATATAACCTGGTTAGCGGATATGACAGTGCCGTCAGAATCAACAATGCCAAATCTGTCGGCATCGCCGTCGCAGGATAGGCCTATATGCATCTTCCTCTTTTTTACGCATTCAATCAGGGCCTGTATGTTTTCTTCTGCGGGCTCCGGCCTTTTGCCGTCAAAAGACGGGTTGAGCCAGTCGTGCAGGACTTCCACTTTGCAATTCGCGTCTTTAAGCAGCGTATCCAGGTAAGCCCTTGATGTGCCGTAAAGGCAGTCAATAGCGATTTTTAGCTTCGCCTTCCTAATGGCGGTGAAATTTATTAGTTTCTTTATCTGTTTAAAATATTCGGGCTTGGGGTCAAAGGTTTTAATGTATTTTTGCTGTGGGCTCTGGGCTGTCCCCTTCGGGGAGGCTTCGCTTCGCTTCGCACTGGGCTGTGAGCTCTGCAACCTGCAAATCTCCTCTTCGATTTGCTTGGTAACCTCCGGCGGAGCAGGGGCTGCTGTTTCCGGCGAGAACTTTATCCCGTTATACTCCGGGGGATTATGGCTTGCTGTAAAGTTTATGCCCCCTGCTGCTTTATTTTTTAGAATTTGATAAGCAATCACCGGCGTCGGCGTATCTCTATCGCAAAGTAAAACCTCGATATTGTTTGAAGCTAAAACATCTGCGCAGGCTTGCGCGAATTCTTTCGACAGAAACCTCGTATCATACCCGACCACTACACTTAGCTGTGGGCTGTGGGCTGTGGGCTGTGGGCTTTTCTTTAGCATATTTGCAATTGCTTGTGTCACTAGCTTCACATTATCAAACGTAAACTCATCGCTTATAATCGCCCTCCAGCCGGATGTGCCGAACTTTATCATTTTTTACTCTCGACCTTTTTTCCTTTTATTCTTAATTTGCCTTCTGTAAAAAGCCTTATGGCCTCAGGATATAGTTTATGTTCTATCTTGTGTATCTTCTTTTCCAAACTCTTCAGAGTATCTTTTTCTTCAACTTTCACATGCTCCTGAAGAATAATGGGTCCAGAATCAAGCTCGTCGGTAACAAAGTGCACTGTCACCCCGGTTACCTTAACGCCATATTCAAAAGCGTCTTTTATAGCATGGGCTCCCTTAAATGAAGGTAAAAGCGCCGGATGAATATTTATTATTCTCGCTTCATATTTGTTGACAAATTCGGGGCTTAAAATCCTCATAAAACCGGCTAAGCATATAAGTTTTATATCCTCTTTTTTAAGACAGGCGATTATCTTGCTTTCAAACTCCTGCTGCGTATTAAAATTCTCCCTTAATACAAGCAGGGTCTCTATACCTTCGCTTTTTGCCCTCTCCAGGGCAAAGGCGTCTTTATTATCACAAACCATAATCGATATAGTAGCGTTAAAAACTTTTTTCTTGGAGGCATCGACAATTGCCTGGAAATTGGTGCCGTTACCTGAGCAAAATACAGCTATATTCATGTTGCGCCTTTCTTAATTACGCAAACGCCATGGAATCCGCATATATATCTTGAAAACTTTTACCTGCAAGCGGAATCCTTTTGACCTTGCTTAAAACAGAGATTAACTGATTTTGTATTTCTTTCGATAATATATATCTTTTTGCGCCGATTAGACTTGCGTCTTTTATGAACTCCACACGCGATGCGGAAACGCCCGGCAAAAGCCCTAACAAAAGGGCGTTTTTCGGGTCTACACAACTGCCGAAAGAGCCTGTCATTATAACTTTGGAAATTTCTGATTTTTCTATATTCATATGCCTCATCAAAATCTTGGCAGCCGCATATATGGCTGCCTTTGCAAGCTGCAATTTTCTTATATCTGCCTGCGTTATGAAAATAGCTGTATTGCCTTTTTTATATAAATTAAAACTTTGCTCTTTCATCTTGCCGGTTTTATCGACTAGCCCTGTTCTGAACATTTCCGCTACCAAATCTATAAGGCCGCTGCCACATATTCCTTTTGGAGCCACGCTGCCTATTGTGGATATTTTCACTGAGCCGTTTTTAAGTATCTTTACTTTTTCGATTGCGCCATTTACAGCTGGCATGCCGCAGCTTACATACCCGCCTTCAAATGCAGGCCCTGCGGCGGTGGATGTTACCAGAATCTCCTGCGCCGAACCCAATACAACTTCACCATTAGTGCCTATGTCTATTGCCAACTTAACGTTATTATCTTTGTATATGCCTGATGCAATTATAAGGCCTATGGCATCTGAGCCCACAAAGCCGCCGATGTTCGGCAAAATTATTACAGGCGCATCTTTAGATATATCAATGCCTGCCTCGCGAGCGTTTATTATAATTTCTGATTTTTGTAATGCTTTATAAGGCGGTTTTATCAGCGTGGCTGCGGAAATACCCAGGAACAGATGATGCATGGCAGTGTTGCAGACAACCACCGCCTCTTTTATATCATGTGCTTTATATGCAAGCTGGCTTACAAGTTTTTTAACCAGCTCATTTACAGAACCAAGTACGGCTTTTTTTAATTTATCCGCATTCTCGTGGCTTTTTAAAGCAAAATCTATTCTGGTTATAATATCTTCGCCGTATTTAATCTGCTCATTTAAAACAAACTCCGAGGCCAGCTCTTTTTCTTTAGGCTTTTTTATTAAAAGCCCTTTAACAGTGGTGGTGCCGACATCTAAAACAAGCGTCAAGTGATTCATGCCTATGTCTCGATAAGCGGGTCTATCTTTTCCATTATCTTGGCTTTCGGGACGACGCCTATTATCCTGGCCTCTTCCCTGCCTTCCTTAAAAAGTATGAGGCTCGGAATACTTACTATTCCAAATCAGCTGCAGTTAACTGGTTGGCATCAACATTAAGTTTTCCGACGCGTATCTTGTCTTTATATTCCTTTGCAACTTCTTCAACAATCGGCGCTATCATATGGCACGGAGCGCACCAGGAAGCCCAGAAGTCTACAAGGATTATTCCCTTTTCAATGTTGGATTTAAAATTCTTGTCTGTCAGCTCAATTATCCCTTCGCTCATTTTGCCTCCCTTGCTCTATCGCGTGCGTGGGGCATACCTTAAAACACGCCCCGCAATTTATGCATTTCTCATAATCTATAACAGCTAAATTATCCTTTATTACAATGGCTTTCGTAGGGCATGTAGTTGCGCATTTGCCGCAGGCGATACAGCCTACCTTGCAAATCTTCATAACCTTAGCGCCTTTGTCCCTTGAACTGCACTTTATATGATATAATTTATCAAAAAGCGTTAAAACAAGAACTTTTTTTGGGCAGGCTGTAACGCATTTGCCGCAGGCAGTGCATTTCTCCGGATTTATAGACGGGAGCCTGTCTTCTCCCATCGTAATAGCATTAAAAGGGCAGACGAGCTTGCAATCGCCGAAACCAAGGCACGCATAGTGGCATGCCTTATTGCCGCCTAACAGCATCTCTGCAGCCATGCATGTCTCAGGGCCTGAATAATCATATTTGTCAGCGCACCTTGTGCCGCCGCCGCATTTTAAAGTGGCTAATCGCTTTATTTTTTGCGTTGCCTCAACGCCTAAAATAGTTCCTAAACGCTCGCGCATTTCATTTCCGCACAATGCGCAACAACTAAGCTCTGTCTTACCTCTTATAAGCGCTTCTGCAAATCCCTGGCATCCGGCAAACCCACACGCGCCGCAGTTTGCCCCGGGCAGGATTTTTAGTATCTGCTCAGCCCTCGGGTCTGTCTCTACGTGAAATATCTTAAGCGCAAATGCCAGCCAAAGCCCGAAGATAAGACCTAGCCCGCCTAATACTATTGTCGGTATTAATATAGCCATATTAGAATTTAAATCCCGAGAAACCTAAAAATGCTATGGACATAAGCGCTGCCACAATAAATGCCAGCGGTAGGCCCTCTAAAGATTTTGGCGCGTCTTCCAAATCCAGCCTTTCTCTTATGCCGGACATAAGCATCATAGCCAGCGCGAATCCCAAGCTCGCAAAAAAGGCCTGAAAAAAGGAATTAGCCAATGAATTTTGTAACGGGCGGCCGTCTTTAAAAAACATATTTACGTTAAGCACAGCTACTCCCAAGACAGCGCAATTCGTTGTTATCAGAGGAAGGTATATTCCCAATGCCCTGTGCAGGGGAGCTGAAAATTTCAGCATAGCCATATCCACAAACTGCACAAAAACAGCTATAACCAATATAAAGGCTATGGTGCTCATATATTCCAGCTTCAAAGGTATAAGCATGTAATTATATAAAAGCCAAGTTATAACTGACGAGCCGGATATAACAAAAATAACAGCGGCTGACATGCATAACGCGGGCCTTGTCTGCTTTGAAACCCCCATAAAAGGGCACAGTCCCAGAAAGCGCGCAACGACAAAATTATTTATAAACATTGCGCTTATTGCTATCGTCATAATTTTTGCGAAATCCATGTCGGTTTAGTTTTTTCCTCGAGCCTTAATATAATTAAACATTCCCAATAAACAACCCATGACAAGCAGCGCCCCCGGCGAAAGCACAAAAAATATCGCCGGCTCGAAACCTTTTATCACAGGCATTCCAAGAAAAGTGCCTGAACCTAAAAATTCTCTTATTGCCGCGATAAAAATGATGGATATGGTAAAGCCTATACCCATGCCTAATCCGTCAAGCAATGAATTAAGAACAGGTTGTTTAGCGGCATAAGCCTCTGCCCTGGCCATAATAATACAATTTACAACTATTAACGGCACATATATGCCCAGCGCCCTGTCCAGCACCGGAGAATACGCTTTAAGCGAAAGTTCGACAATAGTAACAAAAGTCGCAATAACCACTATATAGCACGGTATTCTCACCTTATCAGGTATAAGGTTACGCAGGCTAGCGATAATTACATTGGAACCAACAAGAACAAATGTAGCTGCAATTCCCATGCCTATTGAATTTATAACGCTGGTTGAAATTGCCAACGTAGGACAAAGGCCCAAGACCAGTACAAATACCGGGTTTTCCTGAATTATACCTTTTATGAATTCGAAAAACAGCTTTCTCATTTTATTTTTTTGAAAAAAACCTCGGCTGACTCCTTGACCCCTTTTATTACGGCCTCTGTGGTAATTGTAGCCCCGGTTATTGCCTGAATATTTTTAAGGCTTAAGTCTTGCGCTCTTTTTTGCTTAAACTGCCTTGTAAACCATTGGTCTTTTTCGCCGTATTTTATTTCATTGCAGCGCGCGCCTAAACCCGGGGTTTCCTCCTGGCTTAAAATCTGTATTCCTGTTATTTGGCCATTTTTATCGAGACCCACCATCATTTCTATATCGCCTGAATATCCGCTTGCATTAGCAAATATAATATAACCTGTCAATTGCCCGTTTTTATACGCCTCATAGTATACATTGTCGTCGGACTTTTTTTCTTTAAATTCATCGGCGTCCGGAGCTGCCTGGTTAAGGGCTTGCTTTATCTGCTTTTCCTTTTGCGCGGCTATTAACGGCGCGGTACTTTTGTAAGTAATCCCAAGGACAAAAGCTGCCACAGTGCAAACCAATGTCAGGATTACTATTAATCGTATCATATCTTTACGCCTCTTTTCACCCCATACCGCTTTGGCCTGGTGAACCTATCTATAATAGGGGTTGCCGCGTTCATCATTAATATTGAATAAGACACGCCCTCGGGGTATCCGCCCCATTTTCTGATGGCAAAGGTTATTACGCCGCAGCCTACGGCAAATATTATTTTACCTTTGCTGATAATAGGGGACGTTGCCATGTCTGTCGCCATAAAAAATGCGCCTAATATTAAGCCTCCGCTTAAAATATAAAAAAGCCAGTCGCCGCTAAATGCTTTCTGTCCGGTGAACATCCAGCTTAAAAGCCCTGTTGTAAAAATATATGTAAGCGGAATGTGCCAGGTTATATATTTTTTATATAATAAAAACAACGCGCCCAGAAGAAGCGCTGCAACGCAAACCTCTCCTATGCAGCCGCCGCGGTTTCCGATAAACAAATCAAGATATGAAGGCAAAGGATACGTGTAATTATGTTTTATTATGGTAAGGGGCGTTGCGCTTGTAACTGCATCCGGCTGCCAGCGGGGATTATTAAAGATCACCATATGCGCGGGCCACGACGCCATCAAAAATGCCCTGCCTGCAAGAGCGGGATTAAATATATTTCTGCCCAGGCCACCAAACACCTGTTTACCGATAATGATAGCAAAAACCGCGCCAACGCACATGCACCATATAGGCAACCGTGGGCTGACATTATATGCAAGCAAAAGCCCTGTTATTGCAGCGCTTCCATCTGAAATAGCAATGGGTTTGCGGCGAAGCTTCAAAAATAATGCTTCGGCCAGGACGCAGCAGGATACAGAAGCCAGTATAAGGCTCAAGGCTTTAAAACCAAAAGCGTACACTCCCCATATTCCGCTTGGCAGGAGCGCTAAAAACACAGCCCACATAATCTTTACATAATGTTCATCGTCTCTAATGTGGGGTGATGCTGATACTATTATTTTACTATCTGGCATAGCAGGCCTTTCTTTGCCTGTTTTATAAGGTGAAGCAGGGATATTTTTGACGGACATACATAAGCGCAGGCCCCGCATTCAATGCAATCTGCTGCATTAAACTCAGCCGCGACATCCAGCCTGTTTTTTTCCGAAGCAAGCGCAATGGTTGTGGGTATAAGGTTCACAGGGCAGGACTGTATGCATTTGCCGCATCTTATGCAATGGCCTTGCTGCGGCGCGCTAATCTTTTCTCTGCTTACAAAAATAACGCCTGATGTCCCTTTTACGACAGGTACCTCGTCGGTAAACTGGCAAAGGCCCATCATAGGTCCCCCAAAAATTATCTTTCCTAATTCTTTTTTAAGCCCGCCGCAGGAGTCTATTAAATCCTTTAACGGCGTGCCTATTTTTACAAGCAGGTTTGCTTCATTTGCTATAGCGTCGCCGCATACGGTTACGACCCTCTCGTACAAAGGTTTGCTAAACTGGGCCGCTTCATATACGCTAGCGGCGGTTCCTACATTATCAACAATGCATCCTATATCAAAAGGCAAATCTCCGGGCGGAACTTCGCGGTTCAGGAGGGCCTTTATAAGCTGCTTCTCGCCGCCTTGGGGGTATTTGGTTTTTAAAGTAATTACCTCTACGCTATACGCTCTACGCTCTACGCTGTTTAATGCCTTTTTCATCGATTCAACTGCGTCGGGCTTGTTATCCTCTATGGCAATTATGCCTTTATTAACTCCTACAGCTTTCATCATTAAAATAGCGCCTTTTATTATTTCATCGGCGCGTTCCAGCATAAGCCTGTGGTCGCACGAAAGGCGCGGCTCGCATTCTGCCCCGTTTAATATAAAAGTGTCTATTTTCTTTTCTTCCGGGGGTTTTAGCTTAATGTGGGTGGGAAAACAGGCGCCGCCTAAACCCGCAATGCCTGCCTGCCTTACTATATCTATTATCTGTTCAGGTGTCAGCTTATCTATATTGTTTGTTTTAACTGTAAAAGCATTTTCATCCTTGCCGTCAGAATCTATTACAACGGCATTACACACCCCAAGCGTAGGATGGAGCCTTCGCTCTATAGTTTTTACCGTCCCTGAAACAGAAGAATGCACTAAGCAGGATGCGAATTTATCCGATTTGCCTATAAGCGCGCCTGTCTTTACTGTTCCGCCAACGGAAACCGCAGGTTCGCAGAAGCTGCCTATATGCTGGCTTAACGGTATAACGACCTGCTTTGGCAGTTTTGCCTTCTGTATACTAAGGCTTTTTGTTGTTTTTAAATACGGAGGATGGATTCCTCCGGGGAATGTTTTCATAATCTTTACATTGTATTAAATAGGGCCTTTTTTGTCAACATCATAAATGCATATGTCATGCCCGCGAAAGCGAGCATCTATTTTTTCTGACTTATTGACACACTATCATATTGATAATATAATATTACTTAGAGGTAAACAAAAATGTCTATGGCCTGCTGTAAAAGATGCCAGTTTTTCTGGAGTTGCGATACAAAATGGTATCGCGGGGAGCGCGGCGAGGAAGACATCTGCTGCGACAGGTGCGATTTTTTCAAACTATGCCTGAAGGAAAATCAGCAAAACAAAAAAGGGCCTACAAAAGACAAGAAATAACCCCTAACGCTAATAACCCTCTCTTCTGCCTGCAGCGTGCTTTAAGCCAAGAATTCCCGCATAAGCGCATAAAATTCCTACTGCAATCAATATAAAAAACATATCTATAAACTCTGCTAATATAGAAACTATAAGCATAAATATTAAAAAGGCCAAATGCATAACAGCCTCCAAAGAAGAAAACGCTCTTCCGCGCAATTCTTGAGGCATAAGCTCGTGCACTATGGTGTTGGATGATATCATAACCGGCGCAATAAATACCCCGAACGCCAACGCGAGTGCGGCTGCTACGCTAAAATTTGAATATATCGTCACAAAAATAACAAATTGAACAATAGAAACGCCGCTTAAGGCAAGGCTTAAAAAAATAGCTTTTGTTTTTGAAACTAAATGCCCAGTCCTGCCGTATATTATAGAGCCTAAAAACATCCCGGCGCCGAAGAAGACAGCTAAAAGCCCAAGATGTTCGGTAGCGGTTCCCAGGGCCCGCTGCACAAAAACTATAATCACTATATAGCTTGCTCCTATGGCGCTCCATAAAGTAAATAATATTCCAATTACAAAGTGTATCTTTCTATACTGCAGCATATACCTTATGCCTTCTTTTATTTCAAGAAATATGGATTTTCCAACAGCTTTTTTTATTCCTCTGCTTATGTAATAAATACTGTCTTTTATTGCGCCCTTTTTATGATTTGTCTTCATGAAAAACAAAAAAAACGCCGATATCAAAAATGTCATTGAATTAATGGCAAATGCAGCCCTTACGCCAAAAATTGGGAGGATAAATATCCCGCCGATACTAAGCCCCAGAACAGCTGCTATCATTCCTGTTGTAGTTATTAAAGAATTCGCAAGAAGCAGCTTATCCTGCGAAACCAATTCCGGGATAATGGACATTTTAGCAGGAAGGAAAAACCTCACCATGGAAAACACAATAAAAACAATAATATAAATCGGGAAAATAGGCTGCAGGGTTGGAACTAGAAAATAATATACGGGAATTAGGAACACAAGAACTGCGCGTATCAGGTCGCTTATAATCATAGTGTATTTCTTATTCCACCTATCCGAATAAGCGCCTGCTACAGGTCCGATAATAAAAACAGGGATGATGACAAAAATAAAAAGTTTCGCTAGCTCATAGGCAGAGCCGGGGGCCTTTTGGTAGATAAGTTTTATCAGCGCCATTTGGGTAAGGCGGTCGCCGAATTGCGAGATAATCTGCCCTACCCAGAGAAAAAAGAAATTCCTGTTTATTAGAATGTCTCGTATCTTGGGCATAAAAGATTAGGGTTCGGTCCGCCTTCCTGGCTTCTGAACTTCGTTGTAGATAACGTACGGCGGACACATCCGCCGAAGGCTATCTACTACGAACTACCCGATACACGAAGGCGGATGGAGCCCACGGTCCGACTTGAACGGACGACCTGAGCTTTACGAAAGCCCTGCTCTACCAGCTGAGCTACGTGGGCGGGAAACCAATTAGCCCCGAACCATTCGTCGCTTGCCCTAAACCCTATGTGGTTTAGGGCTTCGCTCCTCAGGTACGGGGCACTTCACCACTCGCCTATATCTACATTATTAATCCTGCGCGGTTTATGGCCGCGCCACGAACCCGAGCCCTAATTTTTCTTACAGGCGAGTGGTTCGTGGTGCCGGGGGGCGGAATCGGACCGCCCACGCCGGCCTTTTCCTGGCCGCGCTCTACCACTGAGCTACCCCGGCACGCATAAAAATAAAAAGGATATTTGCTATCTATGCTCTAATTCACCTGACAGGATCAGATCGATTACCCTGATATGCCTTCTTGTAAAATGCTCGTTGTAGTATTCAAACACCGCATCTATAATATTGCCTCTGGTTGCGCCAGGATATTTTTTTTTGAAAAAGTCCGGCTGCAGAGAATGTATGGTATCTATAGCAGCCATAATATACCCTAGCTTAATATTGCGGTCTGTGTTGCTGTCTAACAAAACATGCCCGTCAACATCAGTGGTTGTCCTTTTAACATTCGTCTGCACAACCTTCGCGCGCTGGCCTTCTACTGATTGAAGGGTTTCAGCCTTAACAAGACCTAAAAAATATAAACCGCCAATGAGGTAAATTACGATAAACGCATATATTGTTTTCATAATAACACCTTCTATTTTAAATATACTAATGATTAGTGAACAGATTACTACAACCCAAGATAAAAATCAAGATAATTTAGTTTGTTATAAATTTTCGTTTCTGCTGATATATTTTATCAGTTCTTCTATTTCGCTCTCGCCTACATTAATTATTTTAGCCCCTATTTGGAAGATTCCGCTTTGCACAGACCTTGACCTGACAACCTGGACTAAGAGCGCCAAAGGATGTTTACAGATATCTTCGGGCAATGCCATTTGCAAAGGCAGGTATGAGCCTACTTTTAAGGCATGTTTTGTTGTAAAGGATATGCCTGCAAAGCCCACGTCTGTAGTCTCTGCCTTGCTGTAGTCATCTTTGTCCGGAAACCACAAATCGAACTTGGTCTTAAAGCGGGGATATTTCCTGCGATTTATTCTGTCAAACGGCGAATAAGCGTCTATTTCATGGGAGCTTGCATAATTAACAATTTTATTAATATTTTCTTTCGTTGTCTGTAAAATTCTTGCGCCTATAAAAAACGCCTTTTCGTCTATTTGTATGCGCCTCATGACCTGGACAAGCAAAACAATAGGGCAGTCCGAATCCCTGCGGAAAGGCCCCAATTGAACAACCATGTAGCTGCCAACAGAAATTGGAACGAGCGATTTAAACGAAAGCCCGCTGTAGCTTATGTCAAATGTTTCGCTCTGCTGATAACTCCCTTCTGCCGGAAAAGATATAGTTATGCTGCGTTTGAATCTAAAAAAGCCTCTTTTTTCTCCTGTATCGGCATCGGAAATATTAGCGTCAGCCGCCGGCTGCGCAGGAGCAGGAGGCAGTTTTTCCTGTTCTTTTTTAACGGTGCTGATAACTGTTTTTTCTTTTTCTTGAACAGGCTCTTCAATTTTTATCCTGCGTCCATAATATTGCTTTATGGACAATTGTATTTCTTCGTGGGTGCCTAACAATCTTCTTACTTTACACCCCGTTATATCTTCAACAGCTTTTATAGCTTTTTCATCAAGCGGGTTTTCCATTACCAATGACAGGTTATCATTAAGCTTATCAACCGGCATAATTGAATATTTTTTCACAATCTCCACAGGCACAAGATCAATTATGCAATCATCAATTGCATAATTATCCAGGGGAAGGTAAGGTATAGAATAGACTCTCCCAACTTCACTGTTCGTGTTTAAAGGCTGCTTTTTAGGGGGCTCTTTATTGTCGTTTGCGTCTTTATTCATATTTACTCCAAATATTGCTATATTTAAAAAAACCTAAATATTCATAAATAACCGTATCATAACCGTATCATTTACACATCTAACCTATGTTCTTTCCTGCTTGAGCATTATTTGATATTGCCTCTGCAAGGCTTGTAATCTCATCCTGCAGCTGTTTAGCGCGCTTTTCTATTTCAAGCGAATGCGTATATAGAAACTCTGCCCACCCCTTATAATCTATGATTTCTGAGTCATATTCCTTCATATCCTGGCCAGGATGGGCATGCTCATCATAGGTAAAATTATATGGGTGAAGTATGTAATGGTATCCATGTTTTGGGACTATCGATTGGTATTTAGAAACTATTGCCCTACAGGAAAGCATCTTTTTTTCCACATCATATATCTTTTTTATATCAGGAATGCTATACCCCAAAATCCTTAATAGCTTGATATTCCTAAAAATAAATAAATCATCTTGTCTGAAGCATGGTTTCTTGTAATCTTTTCTTGCCCCTGCTGTGATGCCTATTTTCCTATCTATCTTGTTAATCCAAGATGTTGACAAACCAAGCGTTATAGATAGTTCAGATACAGTATATTTACGTTGTATATTCATTGTATATACATTATACAAAAAAAAAGAGCTATATGTCAAGTAAAAAAATAGATGATTGGTTAATGCGCCTGGATTAAGCCCCTCTAACACTTCTGTTCGTCGTGTTTTCGGGGCAAACTTTGCTTCGCAAAGTTTGGTAGCCCCAACGGGATTTGAACCCGTGTCTTCGCCGTGAGAGGGCGATGTCCTAGGCCAGGCTAGACTATAGGGCCAAATAGGACTTAAGGTTAGAATTTCACTGTAGCGCCTGCGCTTGCCGATTTCTCGCCAAGCAGCTTGCCTTCTACGTTTAAAGATATGTTTTCAGGACAAGTGAGGTCGCAACCTGCTATAAATACGGCTTTTTTATCGCTTTTTGCATCACCTATATCAAAGCCTGTATTGGGGGCTACATCGGTCCTTATAAACCTGTTTTCTACCTTGCAATCGCTATAAGCTAACCCAAGATACGGTATTAAAGAGTAAATGGCTGTTTTTGGATAGCGTTTTTTGCTGCCAAGCTGGAATTCCATGCTTACAATGCCACCTACCTGCCATTCCTGCACCTTAAATTCTGAGGCAGCTACACTTCTTGAAGGCTGCTCAAGCTCTACGTCGTCAAAATCAGGGTGGGTATTGCGGTATTCGCCTGAAAGCGTAAACTTGACCCTGTAATCCGGAATTTCATAAGCTAAAAATTTTGCGCCCAAACCCCATGCCATCTCATTATCGCCCTTTACCCTGACAGTAGTGTTGTTTTCCCACCAACTGGCTGTAAGATGCGATGCTCCGACCTTTATATACGGTTCAAACCGCTGCTCCATCAGGGGATAGGCAAACGAAAGAAAATACCATTGTCCGTCAATGCTTCCCTGTGTAACATCGCTTGCGCCTTCAAGGTCTCTTTCAAAAATAGTCTCTGCGTCAAAGCTCACCTTTACACTGCCTATAGAATCCTTCAGGTTCGCAAATCCGTCGCCGTAAGGTATTGTAGGATCTGAAGTATTGCCAGCCGGAGCTGCTGAAGCTATTGCGCAGACAAATAATAATAAAATGATACCCACCGACACTCTTACCATTTTGTTCCTCCTTGCCTGCCACGAGGCAAGCTCTTTTTAAATAAAAAAGGAATCTCCGTAGAAATTCCCCCACTCCACCGAGATTTATATATATACGTATCTTATTTTAAGAATATCAGATTATCATTGATATGTAAAGAAAAAAATAAAAAAATCTACTCGCCGCTTTTTAGGAACGAATGCTTTCTAAAAGGGCTTGGTCATTAAGCCCCCGCTTTGCCGCCTCATTATAATATTGCATGGCCAAATCGCGTTCGCCCTTTTGAAGATAGATTACGCTTAAATTGTGAAAGGCGTGGCCATCAACGGGATTTACTTCTATGATCTTTTTATATATACTTATTGCCTGAGGGTATTTACCCGCGTTTGTATATGCCTCACCCATGTCATAATATGTGCCGAGCTTAACAGGATTTTTGGTATATTGCAGGCCTTTTTCGTAAAAATCTATAGCTTCTTTATATCTGCCCAGCATCTTATAGGATTTGCCGAGATTAAAATACGGGTCGTCATAATAAAATTTTATGTCTATCGATTTTTTGAACATCTCTATCGCTTTTTGGTAATCATCTTTTTGCGCATAAAGCACGCCCAGGTTATTATACACTGTCTCGCTATCCTGGACATATTTAAGCAGCCTGTTGTAAAAAAGAAACGGGTTGCCCCAGGATACGTTTTGTCTTATTGCCAGGACAGAATAAAAAGACAAAAGGCCAATAATTAAGGCAATGGTGATATATTTAAACCTTTCAATCTTATACGACAACCTGAATCCATACGCGATGAGCAAAAAGAACCCAACCGAAGGCACATATAACCAGTGTTCAGCCATATAGGCGTTAATGGGATAGATATTTGAATAAGGCGTAAGCAGAAGAAAAAACCAGAGAATGGAAAAAAATATAAGGTTGTTGGCCTTCTTTTTTTTGAACGCAAACCCTACGCACAAAAAAACAAGCAGCGTCCCCAAAAATGCCTTGGGGTCGCTCCAGAAAAACAGCTTTTCCGCATACTCCATGTGCAGGCCAAAAGGAAATAAAAGCAGTTTTATATAATTAAATATAGCGACAAAAAAACCCGGCATCCTGTCTGCAATAGTCGTGTTATTTATAATATCTGTAAGCATGCCTTTAAGCACTGTGGCTCTAACGATAATATATGAAATGGCTATCGCTAAAAGAGATCCAAAATCAATAGCGTTTATCTTTTTCTTAAAAGTATAATGGTATAAAAGCAAAGGCATCGGTAAAAACATTGCGCTTTCCTTGGAAAGCAATGCCGCAATATAAGCCAATGCCATTATTATGCGCAATGAAGCGCTTTTTCTTTCAGCGTTTTTTACATAAAAGACCATGCAAAGAAACATGAACATTGCCGCAAGCGAATCAGAACGCCCGGCTATGTATGCAACTGCCTCGGTATGCAAAGGATGCGCGACAAAAAACAGCCCCGTAAACAACGCTATTAGATTATCCTTGAAAAGCACGTTGATAAGCCAATAAACACTTAGCGCAGTTAAGATATGCAACAGCATATTTGTTAAATGATACCCTGTCACATCCTGCTTCCAGAAAACATAATCAATTGCGTACGTCAGTGTCTGCAAAGGCCTGTAGAAATGGTATGCCCTTTGAGCGCCGGCCCCAATACTGCCGGTAAAATACTTTGTTATATTAGAGAGGTCCCTGATAAAGGTATTGTCCTTTACCAAATGATAATCATCCCATAAAAATTCTCCGTGCAGCGAATTTGCGTATACAATAATACCTAAAACAGCTATTAATAAGACGGATAAAAATACTATTTTACTATTCTTGTTAGGCATATGGCAGGTTTACCTTTGGAGATTACTTAAGCTTGTTGATGGTCTTGCCTATATTGGAAAATCCGACTGTCTTTTCAATAATTTCATCGGCCCCGGAAGTCCTTGCCCTCCTGGCATCAATGGCATCAAGGTGGCCTGTTATTATAATGACTTTGGGGCTTATTTCTTCCATAGATTTAATCTGTTTGCATACCTCAATGCCGTCTATATCCTGAAGCACCACATCAACCAGTACGATATCTGGTTTAAAAGACTTGATTTTTTCTAAACCGCCGCATCCCGAGTCAGAACATTCAACGTCATGGTAGCCCTCCCTTTTAAGGGCGGCTAACATTGCATTTCTGTCATATTCCTCGTCATCAATTATCAATATTTTTTTGCTCATTATCTTCACCTGTGCTTACGGGTTTATTACAATAGCCTTTTCTTTGTTTTAGTATATAATACACATATAGTAGCGGCAAATCAAGATAAAACTTCTTGACTATGGCCTGCTATTCGTTTTATGATATGCACATGCTAATTAACTATAAAAATAAATTAAAATTTTGTATTTTTTTTAGTACCTTCATCTTTTTCCTTATAATCTCTCCTGCCAATGCCCAGGATTCAAAACCCGTTGCCAAGTTCAAAGAAGTGTCCGGAGTTGTTGCTGTATACAGTAAAGGCGCCATTGGCTTTGCTTCTTACGGCCAAGGTTTATTTGTTTGCGATATTGTAAAAACACCCTCAGCCGGACACGCGATAATAGAACACAACGCCGGCTTTACCATAACAATTGAACCGGAGTCCACATTGCTCATAACAGCGTCTGTTTTTGATATTTCAGGAGTTGCGTTAAGCCGCGGATTGTTCCATGCGCAAGGAGAACTTCCTGATAAAACTAAACAATTTCGCGTTACCACTCCTGTTGCTGTTCTCGGGGTAACAGGAACTGGGTTTCTTGTAGCCGGAGCAAACGACGGCTCATCCCTTGTCTCGGTGAACAACGGAATAATAACACAAGGCATGGGGCAAGATGTTTCTTCTGTCATCGCCGGCCAAAAAATAGAGGGCCAACTGGTAAAAGGTTATGCTCAGGCAATAAGCGGCCAGATAAGTAAGGAGCAGGCGCAAAGCTGGAGGTCGGAAAAAGAGAAGGATATGAAATCACGAGTCAAGCAGACGCTTGATGAGCTTGCCAGGCTCCAGAAACAGGAAGATGCAGACTGGCAAAAGGTTCAGGAACAAATTACGCAGGCAACTATTAAAATTATGCAGGGTAAGATGATCCCCGAGGATCATCTTTTCTTTCGCAAGGTATTTGATATAGAGGATAGAATGAGCGCGCGTATGCTTTTAGCTATTGATTTGCGTGAATGGGCCGGCATAACTGCGGATAAAGACGCTCAAAGCGAACGTATACGCACGCAGAAAGTTTGGGAGGCCCGCAACTGGCAGCGCAATGCCTGGGAAAATGCTACAAAGGGAATACAAACTCAAGAACAACCTGAAAATATAAAACGCGCTTACGAACACATGAATGAAGATATAGAGCAAGCAGAGAGCGAAACGCCTAAGACAATCGAGGCGCAAGAATGGACTCGCTCGCTGTTTCCTGCTGTGGTGGAAGGCGTATACCTGGGCATAACTGCCGAAGCGCTAACCAGCATAAGGCCAAATGCCAAGACAAATGAGATTGCCGCAATAGACGAGCAGGGCAGCATTCCGGTAGTATATACCGAGAAACAGCTGTCCGGAGGGGATTGGTCTAAGGAAGGCTGGTTTACCGGCATGTACTATTTTTATAAGGGCAAGATGATCCAGGGGGCTTTTCTGGCATTTACCGGAACCGAGAAACTCAGAACGCAGCTTCTGGAAAAATTCACAAGCCTTTATGGCAAACCATGGCGCAGCCGCATAGAGCCTGATTGGGCTCAACCCAATATTATAAAGGGAAGCACGCTTGAATGGAAAACCAATGGCGTAGAAATTGTTCTGATTTCACGCATTGTGCCGGGTTTACAGGGAAACACTCGCGGTTTAGAATTGCGAATAAGATTCTCAGGATTCGATTCTGTATTAGAAAATGCCGGGCAGTTTTCTGAAGGTTCTGATCAAGAAAGACAAAATCAGCTAAAGATTGATTTCCCTGAATTTAAATAAAACTAAGCCTTTTATTCTTTGTGTTTTGCGTTAATATTATACATATCCAAAAGCTGCAGCCTGGTTGTTTCGAGGCGCTGAGTAAAAACAACTGCAAGCCTTTTAAGCAGCTCATACCCTAAATCGTGGTTTTCCTCACACTTGTTTCTGAGGCACTTTCCATCCAATGCGGTCGCGCGCGTATCTTCAATGGCGCGGCTGTTAAAGCGGTGTTTATGCGGCGGGATAAGCCACGACCAGCCAAGTATATCGCCGTCTTTTATGGTCTGTATTGTAATAGAGTTGTGCCTGCTTGTGGCGATATCGATTGATATCTTTCCGTGCCGGATGACATAAAATTTATCAGCATCTTCTCCTTCTCTAAGTATGACCTCTCCTGCCTTAAAGCTGACATTGGACGCACAGCCGGCGATAAAATCAAGATATTCCGGTTTAAGGTCTTTAAAAAAAGAATGTTGTTTTAATATATCCCTAATGGTTTCCATACATCCTCCCTTTTCTATAAACCTACATATGCAAGATATTAAATACGCCTTTTCTTATCATCATAACTGCTATGGCGGCCAATAACAGGCTCATGATTTTTGACAAGGCCCGCGTTCCTGCAACGCCTAATAGCTTAATAATATATTCTGAAAATAGAAAAATTACCCCTGCCAGCAAAATATTGATTAAGACAGAAACTAAAGTGGGCGCTAAACCATATTCGCCGATTATTATAAGCGATGTTGTCAATACCGCCGGGCCGACAATAAGAGGCGTTCCTATTGGGACTGCCCCTAATTCATTGATCGGCTGGCGCCTTTTTTCTGTAGGGCTCATAATATCCGATATGGCTATACAGAAAAGAAGCGCGCCTCCGGCTATCATAAAATCTCCGATAGTAATATTTAAAAACCTAAATACCGCCTTGCCTAAAAAGATAAACCCTACAGCAAGGCACAGGGCTGTTATAACTGATTGAAATATTATCTTAACTTTGCCTTTTTTGCTAACCCCGTGCGTAAGGGATACAAAAATAGGCAAAACTCCTATAGCGTCGACAGCCACAAAAATAGGTATAAAAGCCAGTACTATCTCTTTTGCCATATTGCTATATGCCTCCTAGGCTATTCTAATATCTGTCGCGGAAACCGCGGCCGCCGCCCCTGTTGCCGCCTCTGTCAAAGCCGCCTCTGTCTCTAGAGTCCCTCGAATCCCTGCTTTTCGGCGGGCGCGCTTCGTCTATCTTCAGTGTCCGGCCTTCAAATTCAGTGCCGTCCAATGCTGTCTTTGCCGCCTCGGCCTCTGCGGGAGTCGACATTTCAACGAATCCAAAACCCTTACCGTCAATTATGGTAATGTTTTGAACGCTTCCATGGCTTGAGAACAATTGCTGCAATTGTTCCTTTGTCACGGAATACGTAAGATTTCCTACATAAAGCTTACCTGACTGCATTTTGTCTCCTTTCTAGAAACAAAAAACCGCAAGGCTGGTTGTTTTTGCCCTGCGGTATCAATTTCTATTATTCACTCATATTTACAGAATAATTATATGCCTAGCTATCGTGCATGTCAAGCAGAATTAACTGGGGGCTTTACTGCAGGAAGATACACCCGCATTAAATAATCTCTATCATCGAACTTATCTTTTATGCATCCGAATCTTGTCATGGAAAATAGGTGACCCTTTTTCTATATCGCAAGGCGAAGCAGACTTGGCAAAGAGGCAGGGAGAAGCCTGAGCACAAATTAGATGTGCGCTTTTTAGCTACTATCAAACATCCCGCATTGTTCGAAAAAATTATATAATGATTCTGCAACAAGCACATTACCTTTTTCATTTAAATGGCCATCATATTTAAAATGATGCTTACTTTTGTCTAATTTATATTTATCATTAACTTCTGAAAAACACATATATGGAATCTGCAGCTCTTTAGCAATTTTGGAATAAAATGCTACATCATATCCTGCTGAGTCATCGAACAACAAGAAAATAGCAATCTTATTGTTGTCATGCGATAATACAGATTTCATATTTTCAATTATTAGTTTAGCTATTTGCTGCTCCGCTTGCATGTCGTCAGGTGTATTGCTTAGCATTTTTTCATCGAAGAAATGCTCCGGGTAAGACCAGTTGATTATTTTTCTTATAAAGGTGTTGTTTCTATACGCGCTTCGCACAAAGCAGTATAGTGTTGATTTTTTTAAATATTTTTTAAGCACTTCTAATTTGCCTTCGGTATATGCGGATTTGTCCGGCAAAGGCACGGGGACTCCCTTTAAAACTATCTTTTCATCTTCTAATATGTAGTATGGGATACTATATTTTTCCTTGCCAAAAACTACATTTTTCCCAGCCATGGCATCTCCTTTTACTTTTAAGTCGCCATGAACGGCAGCAATAACGACTAAGTCTGGATTATATTTTCCATATAATATTTGGAAAAGCAAATAGTATTGCGTTAGGTTATACCCTCTAATTCCTGCATTAATTATTTCAACTTTTCTTGAATCCCTTTTATTGCATAAAATTTCTGCTAAGTGCGTATATCTTTTATCCTGTGGAATTCCAAATCCTTCCGTAAAAGAATCGCCTAAAACTAATACACGATAGACCCCATCCTGCTTCTTGCCTATGTTCGTCTTTTCTCTTATTCCATATTCATTAACACTATACTTCACCTTCCATTCAAGGCCTACACATATTGCAACTTGATTCGGCTTAAAAATCCATCCGAGCAAACTATGATGGTCTATTATAGTATTTCCTCCATCGCTATGAAAACCAAAAATCCTTAAACAGCATTCTACTAAGATTAATGCTGCTATTGTCAGATAAACAAAATAAATAATTAACTTTGTCAATTTTTTCATAAACACCATGCTTGAATAAACAGAGTTCCCTCACTCTCCGTAGGATAATAGGTTATAATATAACTTGTTTTTTGTCAAGGGGTTAAGGATTCTACTGGTCTTATGGTCTTACAAGATTTTTTCTGATTTTACCCGATTGTCACTTTTTGTGGGGGAAGATTAATTGTCACTTTTTAACAAAATGCCTTTTGCTACATGTTTATTTTTTAATAGATATTCATAAAACCTATCAGCTGCAAAGCGGTGCCCTTCTACATTCCAATGATTATCATGCGGAAAACAAAAAAATCTTTTTCCGCCAGAGGCTTCGTGGAAATCATTATATAGGTTATGGTAATTAACACTTAAATTACTACAAATTGCAGCTAATGTTTCATCTTTTTTTTCATAAGCTGCACCGTTTGAAAACTCAAAAATAATAAATTTTGCATTTATAGAAGTGCAGAAATTTTTCATTTTTTCTATCAATTTTTCTGTAACGCTCCATTGATATTTAACTACAAAATGAGGAATCTTTTCCCTGCGCAAGTTTATTATCCTATCTTCAATTCTTAACATAACCCAACGGTACAAGTGAGATTGATATAAAATGTCTATGATTGCCTGTGCAAATATGGTTGTGCGTTGCTTCTTTTCATTATAAAATAATTCTGCTTTTTTATCTGTCATGATCCATTTTTCATGTTGTATAGACCGTGTCGGAATCAGAATTGGCATCCCTTTCAAAACAAGGTCCCCCTCTTTATTGATAATATAGCATGATTTATTAAATGGTTTATATGGATCTCGAAAAACTATGTTGTCTTTTGGATCATTACTACAAAAAAGATAAATAGCTATATCGGGATTATAATTACATCCTTTATTTTTAAGATATAAATATGATTGGTCTGTACCGTATCCTCTTACTCCAGCATTTATGACTTCATCTTTACCATGCTGTCTTAATAATTTTTCCAATACAGTGCTAAATAAATTATCGTGTGTTACCTCAAGGCCGGCAGCACATGAATCACCCAGAATCAAAATTCTATTTATATTTTTATTTTTTTTATAATCATAGTCCTTGCCTCTCAGCCCTTTTGCGTTTCTTTTTATTTTCACTTTTATCTTATCTCTTTTAACTATAAATTCCTTTTCACAATTTGTTTTCCATCTCCAGCCTAATAGCGGGTCGTACTCCCATAGCATCTTTTCCTGTTCATTAATTTCTGGATATTCATGGTCTAAATAGACATCATATGATAGAAATATTATTTCTAGAATTGCTATGCACATTACTACGCTTATTATAGAAAGTTTTATTTCTACAGGAAGAATATATACTAAAAATAAAAACAGCACGCAAAGAGAAATAAAAATTATATACACATCTCCTTTTATGAGATAATATTCCAGAGATAAAATTGCTCGATACTCAATAATCCTATCCAGTATCTCCAGCGATTTTTTTTCATACATGCTTTTAATAAGGTTATGGCCGTAAGAAATATATCCTATCAATGCGATCATTAACGAAATCAACAATAGTAACATAAAGAAATTAATATATTTGTTTATTTTTTTCATACCTTCTGCCTGTTAAGATGTTTTCTTTACTTGTTTCAAGGTAAGTAGTTATGGAAGTTAAATTACTGGCGGTGTGTTCTCCGCCTTGTTCGAACTATCTTCAGGGGTACCCCTGAAGAAAAAATTTAAACAGTGTCATTCCCGCGAAAGCGGGAATCCAAACCACTAACGTATATGGCTCGGCACGTGCCTGCCTGCACGTAGAAGCTAAGCAGGTAAGAATAACATCAAGTGCAGGCACGTTTGCGTCCTCGCCCTACTTGCTTCCAATGTCATTCCCGCGAAAGCGGGAATCTGCCCCACCATCTAAAGGCTCGTCCGCACCCCGCCTATTAAAGGAAAACTACACGAGGCGGGATTGCCGAGCCCTCAACCGAAAGACGCAGGCAAAAAGGCAATTTTGGGCGGGGGCAAAATTGCCTTTTTGCCAAAAGAACGGACAAAGATCAAAAATGCCTCAATGGTAGATTTTGGTTAAATTTAGAGTAAAATCGACTTTAGACTAATAGCCTCACATATTACTTTAGACTGGTCAACATCTTTAGTGAACAATTCGTTAAAAGACTTCGACTCTACTGCCACTAACGCATCACCTAATCCTTTGCAATTTTTTGAATCATATAAATTATTTGGGTTCTTTATGCCTTCTTCAATAATCGAAGCAATCCGATTCAATTCCTCAGGCTTCTTTTTTTCTGGATCTTTCAAGCCCTCGATATATTCTTTTATTTTTTTAAACTCATCCTCATTTTTATGAAAAAACTCATTTAGTTTACATCTAATATTTTCGGATTTGCACTTTTTAATTCTGGCATCAAAAACTAACGCTTTTTTTCTAGGCGGTTCTTTTGACCGAATACATTCTGTTGCATCACTAATATGGTCTACGCTTTTTTCTTCAAACCATTCCCATATCTTTTCAATAATCCCTTCTAGATATAATTCTATTTTATACGCAAGATCTTTATCAAACGCATCATCGCTATGAAACGATTTTTCGCTTGAAAAATATTTGCACAAACTTTCCAATATACTTGATATTTTCCGACGTCCCCCTATATGAGAATTTAAATCTTTAGTTATCGTGAGTGCTCTGCAAAAAGATTTTTCCTTAACCAAATTTTTGTGTAAGTAAACCAAATCTTGAATATACGACTGCTTGAATTCTAGCCGAACATAAGATGAGGTACTAATAAAATCATATTTATCAATTATGCCTTCAATTTTTGCAACTTCAGCATCATCATGGCCTTTTCGCGAAACTTGTATACTTGTATCTAGAAAAAGGGTAGTTGTAGCCATCATTCCTCTTGAATAATTATTTTTAATTTAGGATTTTCTTTAAAAGGTTTGTATATATCTAGATGAGCTTCCTCAAGTTTTCTCGTACAGTTCGTAACATCAATTTCGGCTATGTTTGGTATTCGAAATATTTGTACAGCCTCAACCAGACCTGCCAATTGCTCCTTATTAGTAACATCTACGCCGTCTTTTCTTATTACCGCTTGAAACATTACTAGGGCTTTTGCAAATTCACGTTCTCTGCTTTCTTTTATCGCCCATAACTCATTTAACGCTTCGCCAAGAGCCTCTACTAGATTTGCAATAACAACTGCATCATCTATATTTTCTAAAATTTCATCTGCTATATTTGTAACATCTTCGATTCTTTTATCAACTTCTTCTTTCTTGACTACTGCAGTCTTAGCTGGCTCAATGTCTTTAACATATTCTCCGGTCTTATATGCTGTTATATAACCAGGCACTCTTCCACTTATATCCGTTGTTTTCCTCATTAATATATCATTGGCGTATAGAAGATCTCTATTTTCGAAAAATTTCGTATCATCTAAATCATTAAAATCAAGTTCCTCTGTCATGTCGTCCATAATTATTTCTCCTCGATCAAACTAATGGCATTTTTTATTGTAACATCTGCTGCCGACTTAATAAAACCATCTAGCTGCTCGGTCTTAGGATCATTGATATAACTATCTATATCTATAAGCAGAGCTACGTCAGGATTTTCTGCTTGTTTCTGCTTCCGTTCTAGCTGAGCAATCAGAGCTTCTTTTTGTTTTGTTGGTAATTTGTGAGGAGCTGTCGTTAAGAATTTATTTTCCTCTTTTTCTATATTCGTCCCCTCTTTAAAAACCATTGCTAAAGATATCCTGTGTCCTTCTTTATCTTTTTCAAGGACGGCTATAAAATTCCTATCCTTAATTTCCTTATCAAACATTTTCTCTATTTTATTATCAATTTTAAAAAATCCGTTTGTTGACAATATGCGACGTCCGGTTTTTACCGAATCTATTGGATATAATAACCAATATCGCAACCCAAATCTAATGTAATCTTTAATTCCGAGATTTTTTGATACAATTTTAAATATTTCTTTTGAATAAGTAAAAAAGTTAGTGCAATCTAAATCTTTGACATTATTTTGGTTTAGATCCAATTTTAGACTGCTAAAATTAAAAATCATATTTTCTGATATATTTTGCATTTGGCCAGAAGAAATATTAGCTTCTTTGGCATTCCAATTTTTTAATTTATTTTCTACTTCGATCATTGTTTCACCACATCTATCAAGATATCGATATCCCTGTTTGTACTTAGCTTCAAAAACAATTTTTGGCAATAGCAGGTCTTTTGTTTTCATATATACCTCTCACTTTAACGCGCTACCTTCCCCATTTCCTTCGAGGGCGGCACCGATCTCAACACAATCGCGCTTTATCGATTACCTTTTGCCCGATTATGTGTCTTACATAACATTTCACAGTTTTTAGATGTTGTTTTGCCACCTTTACTCCATGCTGCAACATGATCAGCTTCCATTTCGACAAAATTCCAAATCTTACTCTTGTTGGCATCGTGTCCAATAGCACAATGCGAGCAGTTTGATTTGCCTTTTTTCTTTGCTTTAGCAGTTTGTGTTGCATAAACCGCTTTTTTAGTTGCTTCGTCAAAGACTCTAACCTCAAGCAATTTTGTGTCGACCGAGCCACCCAGAATATATTCAAAAATACCTTTACGATTTTTAATATACGGATCAGCGTAGAGCTTTTGTACTTCGCCTGATACTTTAGCAGGATTATATGTTTTCTTGTGATACTCTTCGTATAGCCGTCCCCATTCTAATCCGCGCATCTCGCTCTCAACGTCGGGAAATACACTAGAAATCCAATTGATTACACTGTTGAAATATTTTTTTAACTCAGTGATATTTTTGTCATAACGATGGCTACTCATATATTTTCCGATCGGCCTAGTATGTCTTGGATCATAATTCTTGTCTTCCCAATCCTTGCTGACCCAATCAAACGCTCTTTCCAGAAAATCCTGCCGATTGGCGCTACCTGATATATAAGCGCTCCATTTTTGGATGTTAGCGTTTTGGCTATTGCTGAACTCCTCCTTACAAAGTGTTACAAATGGCCCTGAATACACAGCGTTAAGCAATTCCTGATCACTGAGCGGAACCCCGGCAATATTGATTGTCTTGAACCACTCTTTTATCTCACTTTCTGTACCTTCGCATTCATAAATGAGAAGTTTGGTTTCTAATATCTTATCTTTTTTATTTTTTGCCATACCGCGAAAATATTGCTCCATACCATTTTCATCTTTAATAGCAAATTTATCAGTTATGAAACGTCCGAGACTGGTAATGCGTTGTTGTCCATCCAAAACTTCCAATTTGTTTTCGTTTACTTTAGTAAAATAAATCAACCCTATTGGATATCCCCTGATGACTGATTCGATGACGGCCTTTTCTTTTTTGCCGCCGTCAAGAGAAGCATAGATATAGTTGCGCTGATACTCAGGCTGAATAGTAAGTTTCCCAGATAAACCGAATAGCCCCTTGCCCTCCAGTTCGCTATAGACGAACCCTTCGCAAATATCTTTGACAGTAATTTCGGTTTTTAAAGTTGGTTTCATATTATTTTTTATGCCTTATAAAAATTCTTTGATAAGCGGATTGAATTATTCGGCCTTTACTATTTATGAAATAATTCTTTTTCCCGTCATTGCCAACCAAATTGGCATTTTCATTTGTTTTTCCACCAGATGATCCTGTTTTCTTTCCATCCTGCCTTACTTCCCAGTAATCATCATATTTTTTTGTGTCCGGAACCTCATCGTGGCAACCTCTTTGAGTGGCTCCTAAAATTTCAAACTGGTCAGGATTATATTTATCAAGGAAACTAATAGGGACGCCCATCACACCCCTATAATCACTCGGGATATGCTTAGTCAATGGAATCTCTATAGCGTCATAGTTGTCATATTTTTGAAATGGTTTTTTTGCGCCAAACTTAATAATTTCTGCTTCGGTCATCAATGGTAAAGGTTTATGACGTCGACCATGATCAAGGTTTGTGAACCAACAAACACCTGGGACACGATTCACTTTTACCCCATTCTGTTCACGTTCAAATTTGTATGTATCAGCATAAACAAAATCATTGGAGACTTGAAAATACATACCTGTATTAAAATTTGTCGCGCCAAGCCACATCTTGTTTTCTTTAATCTTTGGAAAAACTTCTTTATAGGTAATCGCATTCATGTTGCCGATAATGACAAACTTTTTATTGTAATCAAAAAGCTGTTTAACATATTCGCGAAATAGACTGAACGGCGGATTTGTTACCACAACGTCTGATCGTTTAAGTAGCTTTACACATTCATCACTACGGAAGTCGCCGTCGCCTTCTAACGGTGTCCATTCGTTATGCTTGTTTGCCTTTAACTGCTTAGCAACGTCTTTCAAGTTAAATTCGCCGTCACCGTCTATGTCGTGCACCTCGTTGATAATAAACTTATTGGCGGTTACCTTTGAACGACCTTTCGATTTTGTGACGGTTTTGTATTCAGCAAACAATTCCAGTTGTGTATTGGCTACGGGCGAGGGCTTGTAGCTAGTTGTGATAAGCTGTTTCAATCCGAGCTTGTTAAAATTTAACACGAAATAGCGAAAGAAATTGCTCTCGAATGGATCATCACAGTTGCAATACACTACCTTGCCGCGAAATACATCCGAGTCGTACTCTAGATACGCTTCAATCTCCATCTGAATATCATCGTACTGGGTATAGAACTCATCGTTCTTTACCCTTTTTGCGTTAAAAAGATTACTGTTTGCCAAATGTTATTTCCTTCCTACTAATTCATCGATACTTATGCCAAACACTTCTGCCAACTTAATCAATGTTTTCAGCGTAGGATGTTTCGCCGCGCCTTGTTCTATTTTTGTAATAGCATTAAACGAAAGGCTGGCCTTTTGAGCCAGCTCTTGTTGAGTCCAATTACGTTCTTTTCTTAATTCTTTAAGTCTTTTTGATAGCATATTTATCCTTGACATTGTACTATAACTTTAGTAGTATAGTTTTAGTGGTTATACTGAGGTAGTAACCTCATATTATTTTACCACATCAATTAATTTTTTAAAGCAAAATCTTCCCTCGAGGCATTTTTGATCTTTGTCCGTTCTTTTGGCAAAAAGGCAATTTTGCCCCCGCCCAAAATTGCCTTTTTGCCTGCGTCTTTCGGTTGAGGGCTCGGCACTGCTGCCGTCCACAAGTTTACGCTTAAAAGGCAGCAGGCGGACGAGCCCTTAGTAGGTAGTGTAAGATTCCCGCTTTCGCGGGAATGACACTGTTTAAATTTTTTCTTCAGGGGTACCCCTGAAGATAGTTCGAACAAGGCGGAGAACACACCGCCAAGTAAGATACGGAGCGTTGGTTAAGTAATGTCGGAAGGTACCTTCCGACGAGAAATTTAATCGGCGCTCTTTTAATATAAAGTTCGATGAAAGGAGCTTTGCCCTCATGAAATATTTTATATATGCCCGTAAGTCTACAGATGACGATGATCGTCAAATCTTATCTATAGAAGCTCAACTTGTGGAGCTTCGTCAGTATGCCAAGCGTGAGAATCTTACAGTCATTACTGAGCTTGTGGAGGCCAAAACCGCCAAAAAACCCGGCAGGCCTATCTTCAATGATATGCTTGCACGAATACAAGCTAATGAGGCAGAGGGCATACTTGCCTGGCATCCCGATCGTCTTGCTCGTAACAGCGTCGATGGGGGCAAGATAATCTACTTAGTAGATCGAGGTATTATAAAGGAGTTGCGATTTCCTACATATCGCTTTGATAATAATGCACAAGGCAAATTCATGCTGTCGATCACCTTTGGGCAGAGCAAGTATTACATCGATGCGCTATCAGAGAATATAAGACGAGGCATCCGGTTAAAGCTTAGCAAGGGCATATGGCCACAGTGGGCGCCGATAGGCTATCTAAATGACCGCGCTACACGGACTATTATCAAGGATGAGGGCAAAGCTCCTTTCATAACGAAATCTTTCGCCCTTTATGCTGCCGGCAGATATGCGCTGGCCGAGATACGAGATAAGATAAACTCTCTCGGCATGACAGGCAGAAAAAGTAAGCCTCTAAGCGCCAGCCAATATCAGCATATCCTTAGCAACCCTCTCTATTATGGCATGTTTCGCTACAAGGGCGAGACATACGAAGGTACTCACGAACCAATTATCACAAAGAAACTTTTTGACAAGTGTCAGGAGGTTATGGCTCGTAGAGGCAAGCCAAAGAAAGCCGTAAGGCGTTTCATTTTGCGCGGGCTTATGAGGTGCGGTGAGTGCGGACGTATGATTACTGCTGAAACACAAAAGGGTCATACATATTATCGGTGTACCAAGCGTCTCACAAATTGCTCGCAGAAGTATGTTAGAGAAGAAGCTCTTGCCACTCAAATCAGGGCTACTCTTCAAAAAGTTTCTTTGTGTGATGACTGGACGGCAAAAATTTTAAGAGAGCTTGAAAAAGACAAAAATGAGGCCGTCCAGTCATCGCGTCCGCCTCGTCAAAAAATTGCCGAGTGTATTACCGATATAGATGGTAAAGTTAGCAAGCTAATAGATTTATACTTAGAGGGTAATTTATCGCTGGATGAGTATAGAAAGAAAAAGGAAGATTTGCTTAACAGAAAGAAAGAGTTACAGGAACGATTGCAATTTTTTGACGGGCGAGACGATAATTGGTTCGAACGGGCGAAAGATTTCGTAACCGATTTAAATAGAGTAAGTTACGCGCTTCAAGACGGAAATTTAGAGTTGCAGAGGCAATATCTCGAGAAAATCGGTTCGAACTTTATAGTAAAAGAGCGCCGATTAAATTTCTCGTCGGAAGGTACCTTCCGACATTACTTAACCAACGCTCCGTATCTTACTTGGCGGAGAGGCAGGGATTCGAACCCTGGAGGCTCTTTCAAGCCTAAGCGCTTTCCAGGCGCTCCGATTCAGCCGCTCTCGCACCTCTCCAAAATTTGCGAAGCAAATTTTGTCCCGACAATGTGACGAACAGGAGCATTGGAGGGACAAACTATTCAATCTTTTCAACCTTGCTCAGCGTCGCGGTAACTTTCGTAAAAAGCGGCGCTTCTACAACTGCCAAAAGGGGCAGCCTTTTTTCATCAGCGCTAAAATAGCCGCTTACTTTTCCCTTTTTTACCTTTTCGCCGTTTAATTCCTTAGCGTACGGCTGGATAAAAAAGCTTTCAAAATTGCCTAATTCTTTAATTCTTATAAACTTTTTATCTTCTATTACGCCAAAGAGTTCGTAATTTTGTTCGTTATTCACAACAAAATATTTTATGCGTTCGCCAAGTTTTAATTTTAGCGTCCTGAAATAATAACAGGCGCTTAAGGTATCCTGCGCATTCTCCGGTATTTTAAAGGATTTCTTTGATTTATCAAGCAAGTTTTCAAAATAGGCCATGTGCTGCTGTTGGTCAAAGTCGGTAATTGCATCCTTTTTGTATCTGCCTTCTCTTCTGTGGACTTCATGCCTCAACGTAGCCATGGTTTCAGCGTCTATATATGAGGTATATTCATCCTCTATCCTGTAAATAGCGGAACAGAAATCACTGGTGCGCACAGTAACCCTGACTTTGCAAGCGCTACGGTCATTTATCTGCTCAAGTTGTGGCGCAATATTGGCAACGATAGTCCCTGCGTTTATGCCGAGCCACTTGACCTGATATGTTAATTTTTCGCCCAACGGTAATTTGATTGGCGGCGGTTTAATTTCAATTTCTTTGGAATAAAATTTTTCTCCGGTATCTGTTTTAAAAACTTCGCTGGTCTTTGCAACATAACTAGTCGCGCAACCACTTATGAAAATAGCATAGAATGACAGAACTATTATACGATAGAATCTCATTGTAAAAATATATTGTTCAACTTCGCCCTTCCGTATGAAAAATTATGGTAGGGCTTCGTAGAAACATTCTGCTTCATTCCTGCGAAGCCGTGCACGCAAGTAGCACGGCGAAGCAGAATGGCGGAGAGAGGAGGATTTGAACCCCCGAGACCTGTTAAGGCCTAATCGCTTTCGAGGCGACCGCTTTCAACCGCTCAGCCATCTCTCCAAAATTTTCGGAGAAAATTTTGTCCCGACAATGCGACGGACAGGAACATTGGAGGGACCTTACTAATTTGTAGCTGCAGGAACCCTATGCTGCATACTTGAACGCTCAAGAAAGAGGGCCATTAAAACGCCTATAATAAAACCGCTTAACAAAAATATAACAAAAAGCAGTTTAAACGGCTTGATTTTGGCAACAGGAACGCTGCCGGTTTGCGCGGAACCTATCATTGAAACAGAAATGACAGAAATGCCGCCGCTTTTAAGCTGTTCTTGCGCTTTTTCATACAGGCTTGTTGCGTTTTCCAAACCTGCCTTCAGCATATCAAACTCTTTCTTTTTTGCTAATAATTCAGAATACTCTTTGTTTTTCTTCTCAACCTCTGAATCAATTTCAGGAATTCTTTTTTCCGCATAATCTATGCCGTCTTTAGACTTTTTAAGCAAATCCTGCATCTTGGCATTTACATCTTTATTTATAAAATCTCTTTGCTGGCTTAATTCAACAATTTTGGGATGGTTTGGCTGGTATGTCTTTAACAAGTTATCCATCTCAAATTGTATCTTATTATATTCCTCCGCATAATTACCCAACAAATTTTTTATTAATTGGTCAGAGCTTCCGGCAACAGTGATTACCAGATCATTTTGAGAGGTGAGCTCGTTAAGTTTTTCTAAAATGCCTTTACTTTCCTGCAAGGCAGCTGAAACTTGTATTTTTTCATCATCTAATCTTTTTATTGTTTCAGGATATACGTTTATTACTTCCTGCGGGTCCTGCATATTATTTTCTTTTAGAAAATTTAAAAAATTATTCTCTGCGGCTGATAGTTCTTTAGCCAACATACTGGTTGTGGAAAGCCATTTAATAGCCTCTTCTGCAATAAAAAAACTATTATCTTTATGAAACTCTAAAAATGAATTTGCAAGTCCGAAAGCCATGCCGACTGCCAACTGTGGGGTATCCGCAATTGCCGTTATTTTAATAAGGTTATTTCCGACGGCCTCGACATTTATATGCCCTAAAAAGCTTTCTCTCGGGTGTTTCTGATCCAGAATATTACTCATACGTAAATGTAATTTCTCAATTACATCATCTACCACATCGTTACTTTTCACAATGCCTGCCTGATATTTAAGATATTCTGCAGCGCTAATATTATCTTTGGAAAGCCCGTCAATTTTATCGGTAGCGTTAACTGCAATTTCTACGGTTGCTTTATATACTGGCTGTATAATTAAATAAGAAAACAGCCCCAGTAAACCTGCTAAAATAACGGATATTATAATTACCTTTTTTCTTTTTTTGATCTGTTCTAATGTTCGCATTTTTGTCCTTAGCTGTTTGAATATTCGTTTAAAGAATTTAATTCTATTAATAATTCTTCCTGGGTCAAACGCAATATACCCGTAAAATACATTCTGCTCTGCGTCAAGGAAAAATCATCTATTACGAATATCTGCTTTTGATTAAATATTTTATGAGCCTTGATGAGCACATTATTAGCTGAATTGACTGGTATTGGAATTAACCCTAATTTAGCTTCCAATATAGTAGCTATGGTCCAATTTTTGGGATTGTACTCTAACTTATCGGCAAAATATATTTTAGAATTGTCTACAAAGCTTAGTTTAATTAATGTGTAAAATTTAAAATTTGTTGGGCCTATCTTAAGAAACCCATCAGCTTCAAGATAATTTGGCTTTGGAAACTTAAGCGTGAATCCAGTAAAACCAAAACCCTTAGAGCTGGCAGCGGACTTTAGCGTCTGCTCAAGACTCTCAACTATAAAGTTTGGATCCACATCAATAGTTAATCGAGAACCCTTGGATATGTTCTTTTTAATTGCTTTATCAATACCATCTTTGATAATATTAAGTGCAAATTTTGAAGAAACATCCTCCCCCCATATTAATGCCTTATCAACTGCAGGAACTGTTGCGCGTATTTGCTGGAGCGCCTTTTCCTTAAAGCCTTTCTCCGGCATTGGCAAGCCCTCGAGAGAAACTCGCCCTGTATTTATCTTTCCTGCCGATGCTGATAATGATGAGTTTGGGTATTGGGTCATAAGCTCAGCTGATACCTCATTTGCCTTTTTAGGGTCTTTTAAATTAAAAAGATATGCGAATTTTGAAAGCGTCAAAGACTCTGAGGCAACTTTAGAATCGCCGTGTTCGTGCGCTGCGCTTCTGTATAACTGCGCGGCTTTTACTACGTCGCCTTTTCGCTTGAAGGCATCCGCTATCTGAAGCTTGCTGCTCAAAACCATTTTTTCATCGGTAGATTCGTTAAGAAGCTCTTGAAAATATTTCATACTCTCTTCTAACTGCCCTGTCTGTTTGCTTATCCAGCCTAAATAAAATTTCGCCTTTGTAACCAATGGGGAACTTGGTGTTGTTTCCAAAACTTTATTAAAATAGTATTTGGCTTGGTCAAAATCCAGCAGCTGGGTTTCCACTAATCCGATTTCTAAATACGCATTTGAGATCTCGTCGGAATCGCTTAACTGCTTAAGTTCAGCGGCTAATTTATCCCGCTGTTCTCTTAAGAGTGCCTGTTTGTTCAAATTTTCTAAAAGGGCCTTGGCTATGTCTCCGTATTGGCTTACGCCGGCTGATCTGATAATATCCGCATATAAACTTGCGGCCTTATTAACATCTCCCTCGTGGTGGGCTTCTACTGCTTCAACTAAGCTCTCCTTTAATTCCTGCTCTTTTTCATCTTTAAGCCCGAATATATTTCTTATGCCGCGCTTAATAACGAGCGCATAATTATCAAGCGCCCTTAAAAACTCCGGCCTGTCCCCGGCCTTTTCATTTATTAAATTCGATAGGATTATCTGCGTATCAACTGATCCGCCGCCTTCTTGGATGCTTGTATCTAAATAATCCAGCGTAGCTAAGCGAGACTCGTCAAAATTGCCCTTAACTACTTCGCTGATACTATCAACATTTAATAACAGCCCTATGCCTGAAGCCTCCCCCGTACCCATGGTTTGCAAAGATGCATCCAGGGCTGCTAATGATTTGTCCAGCACAAAATTGTTATAAACAATAAATAATATTATAAAAAACACTACTATCAATGCTATCTTTGCTATTAGGCTGATAGAAAATGGGATTTTCATTTTTTTGGCCTATTTTAGTTTATCTATCAATTCTTTATTTTTATCTAAATCCACAGGTGACTCGATATGAAGATGCGGTTCGGTCAGCAAATCCATCTGTTTTGTCTCAGGCAACCTATTGCCCCTTACATCAAATACAATATTCACCCGAGGCCTAAGCGGATAGTTTTTATTAATGTGGACTACGATACCAATTTCTCCGTTAGTAATCCTTACCCAGCTGCCTATCGGATAAATGCCTATGTTTTCGATTAAAGACTTTATTATTGTTGATTGAAAATTGGTTGACTCTTTTTCTACAAGCTCCTTTATTGCTTCGTGAGGCAGTTTGGCTGGTTTATAACTGCGCGGATGGGTAATAGCCTCATAAACATCCGCTAATCCAATTACCTGAACCATCTGCTGTATCTTTTGGTCGCCGACTTCCCTGGTAAAATCTTTATCGCTCAATCTTCTGTGGTGGGCCCTGACAGCGCTAAGCGCCTCATCTGTAAAATCTCTTATCTTTTTTAATATATCCGCACCATATAAAGGATGGGCTTTAACTTTTAACCTTTCCTTGTGTCTTAACCTTCGCGGAGAAGAAATAATATCTTCTACGCTTATTAATCCTATGTCGTGCAGCAGGCCGCCTAACGCCATATCAATTAAATTAGATTTGTTCATATCCAGCCACATGCCTATTTTGACGGTTAATAAACACACATTAAGCGAATGCTCATATACATAACCCGTGTGCCTGTAGTTATAAAAATAATCAAACATCTCTCCCTTATCCAGCAATAGAGAGTCAACAAGCTGGTTTAAATATCTTGTTATAGATTTAAAATCCACTGTATTTGCTATGAACTCCTCTGCCTCCCCAACCCCTAAATCCCTCGCGCGCCTGGCTTTTTTAAAAACATCGTCTAATAAATTCATTCCCTGCATGTAGGAGTTTTTTATCCCTCCGCTGACATCGCCCTTAATAGCCTTTTCTAAAAGCGACGGGGTTTCCCTAAACTGATCTTTCTTGCCGGGGCCGCCGGCGGGATGCATCTTCATAATATCGCTTATTCTAATCATTATGACAAATCCTTTATCACCTTATCTATCAATGCTTCGTCTATTTCTGCTTTTTTTTCAAACATACCCTGCAAAAGCGCAACCTCGCATGCATTATTTATCTTCCTTGGTATGCCTTGCGCATAAGCATTTATTTTGTCTATGGCCTCATCAAGAAAGATATTTCTTGTGGCTCCTACTACTTTTAATCTATATCGTATGTATTCGCCGACTCCTGCGTCGTCTAATCCGTTTAAATGATATGTCATTGCCAGCCTTTGTTTTAGCTGGGGCATGTTATCTATCTTTACCTGCAGCTCGGGCTGCCCGATTAAAATCAACGTCAGTAAAAATGAGTCATTTAATTGGAAGTTTAATAAAAGCCGCAATTCTTCAAAAACATCGATGCTGTCAATAGCCTGCGCCTCGTCTATTATAATAACAGTGGCTTTTTGATGCTCATAGTTTTGATATAAAAGGTCATTTAATGCGTGCAGTAATTCCAGTTTAGAACCCGGGATTTTCTCGGCTTTTAGCTGAAACAATATCTCCCGCAATAAATCTATATTAGGCAGCATGGGGTTTACCACTAAAGCAATATCGCAATTCTTCCCGTCAAGAAGTTCCTTTACCAAGACTCTTGAAAGAAGGGTCTTGCCTGCCCCATATTCTCCTGTCAACATGCCTGCGCCTTTTTTCTGGTCAATTACATATCTTAAACGCGCATAAGCTTCTTCGTGAATAGGGGAATAATATACAAACCGAGGATCCGGAGTGTTCTCAAACGGTTTCTCATAAATTCCCCAATGCTCTAAATACATATCAAGCCGCCAAGATACAACCTTTAGATTGTATTTTTAATTCCGTAAGTTTCCTGCTGCATTTTACCACATCCCTGTATGATGTAGAGCTTATCTTGCAAACCAAAAATATCCCGTCTGCGTTGGCTGAAAGAATAATCGAATCGGGATTTTTTAATAGACTCGGAGAATCAACAATAATACATTCGAATCTTTCGCGCAACTGCTTAAAAAGCTCTGACACTTTATTGGATTCTAATAAACCGGCTGGGTTAGACACTCTGCCGCCTGAAGGCAGAATCATTAATCTGTCTAATCCATAGGTTTTAGTGGCTATATTCCAATCTATGCCTGCCAAAAGCATATCTGTGATGCCTTTTAATGAACTTTCTAAACTGGATTTACCCGTTAAAATATCTGAAATGCCGGGTTCTTTCGGCTTTATTCCGAAAAATTTGGAAACAGACGGCTTATTAAGGTTTGCGTCTACAAGAACAACGCTTTTCCCTAAGCGCGCCAGCGTAAGAGCTAAATTTGCAGAAACAGTGCTTTTGCCTGTTTTATCCCTTGGGCTACTGATTACAATTGCTTTTTTTTCAATATTGTCTTTAAAGGCATCTAGTTTTATATGTGTTGTTAGGTTGCGGTAAGCATTAACATATTCGGAAGAATCGTCGTACAGAAAAAGCAAATGGGCGCCAATATCAATTCCTCTTTTTGGCTTTAAAAACGGGACTGTCGCTATAAGCGGCAGGTTTGGTATATTAGAAATTTCGGATTCAAAAACTATAACATCCTTAACCCCTGCCATGATTATGGAAAATATTAAGCTGATTAAAAGCCCCGACAAAATAGATATTTTATAAACGTTGCTCATGCTTAAACTGCCTACGGGATTTGCCGGTTCTGCTTCATATCGTTCAATACTGATTAGCGGCTGGATGACCGTCTGTAGAAAATACTCCTTCTGCTTGCTTATCTGGCCAATTGTTTCTTTTAGTTCGACATACCTTGCCTTCTTCTGCAGTATGTCGCGTCTTAAGTTATTTACTCCTTCAACAACAGGCAATTCGCCCAGTTTCTTATTTAAAGTATCCAGCTCTAAATTAATCCCTATAACCTCCGGGTGTGATTCAGTATATATTCTTAGCAGGTTTGACTTTCTTATTTCCAGGCTTGCTACCCTTTCTTCCAAGGCTTTTTGAGAATCGCCAACCATTTTTTCCTGCTTTTCAAGCGTATCTAATTTAGGCTCCAGCCTGTTTAATTCTTCTTGCAGCTTGTCAGACTCTTCTTTATATTTATTATATTCAGCTTGAATCTTCTCTAAGCCCTGGCTATCCCTTTGCTCTTTAAGGTTTTTTGACTCATTATTTATCAATGCGGCGTAACTTTCCGCAACATCATTTGTAAGCTTAAATATTTCTGCGGGGTCTTGTCCTTTTGTCTCTATAGTCAGACCTTTATGGTCAAATGCGACAAAAAAGTCTATCTTTTCTTTTTGCTGCTGGCTTAAAAAATCAAATTTTTCATCGTATAGGATTTTTTCGGGCTTATCGGTAAATCCTAGCTTTTCAAAAATATCCCTGCCTATATCTGAAAGGGTAAGCTTGACTGAAGTTGCATAAAGTATTGGGTTATAAAGTAAGAAAACAGCGCCGGCCCAGAAACCAACAATCAAGCCTACCGCTAGATAAAATACAATATTTCTCCTTAACCTTATAAAAAAAATTTTCATAAAATTTGTTTGTCCTATTGCGTGCCTGTATCCCAGTCACCCTTGACAAAGTCGCCTTTTCGAAGGTCTACGTCTGTCGTCTTATAATTCCAAGGCATTACATTATCCATGTTTCTATAATAATTTGCCTGAGTTACAACATTGCCTATCTGATTTTTAAGAGCATCCATCTGCCCTACAAAATTAGTAAGAGTGGAAAGCCATCCTCTAGCTAAAAATATAATATCATCTGATTGAATTAATATATTTTGGCTCATATCACCTTCCCTGAATATCTTATGCGCATCAGCAATAATTATCTGCGATGGCTTACCCTTTTCCATGCCTCCTCTTATAATATAAATCTTATGCAGATTCACGTCGGAGCTATAACCTCCGGCCATTGCCAAAGCTTCTATGGCTCTAATTGGTTCTGCAAATCTTATTATGCCGCCTCCTCCTGCTTCATCTATTACTATGGCTCTTTTGCCTCCAAAGGTCTCGATTATAACAGAAACCTGCGGCACTCTTATATACTTGCCTAATTTTTCCTCTAGCGCAAGCCTCAAGTTTTCAATAGTAACGTCTTTAGCCTGGATGTCACCTATCAGAGGAAAAGATATTTTCCCATCGGGCCTCACGACTACGGTCTTTTGCAAATCTTCAACCTGCCAGACTGAAATGTTTAAAACATCTCCTGTCTCCATGCTATAATCTTTAAGTTCCCATCCTCTATCCTGTATATCAGCAGCATAGACTATTTCCGCTTCGTTGATATACCCTTGTTCTTGCGGCAAGACAGGGGTATTGGAATTATCCGAAACTTTCTTCACAGGAATGGTTTGGCAGCCGCATAAAAAAAATAATAAAATTACACCCGGCGCCAATTTTAGAAAATGGCGCCTTGCGCCGATTTTATCCTTTGCCTTTGCCATAGTAATTATATTTGTAGTAGTAATACGAACCATATCTGCTTTTTTGGCTTCCTATGCCATTAAACACCACGCCCAATATTTTTGAATATATATCCTCGGAAAACCTTGCTAACCTGCGAATTGCTTTTTTAGGCGTCACATCAGCCCTTATTGCTAATATCGCTATGTCCGATTTTTTGATTAAAATTGTAGAGTCAGTTACTGCAAATAAAGGGGCAGAATCAATAATGATAAGATCGTATTTTTGTTTTAGCTCTTTCAAAATCTTATCAAATGCATCGGAGGATAAAAGCTCTGCAGGGTTTTGAGCGTGCTTGCCTGCGGGTAAAATATCCAGGTGCGGTATCCCTGCATTAACCGGCTGAATGCCTTCTTCACCCTGAACTAACTGTGTTATGCCGTTTTTATTTTCAACTCCGTAATACTTATGCAAAGTAGATTTTCTTAGGTCGCAATCAATGATTAGCACATCCTTACCTGTTTGCGCAAAGGCCACTGCTAAACTAGAAGAGATAAAGGTTTTACCTTCTTTAGGAACCAGGCTGGTTATTAAAATAGTCTTGATTTCCTTATCAGCGCAACGAAATTTTATATTTGTGCGCAATCCTCTGAATGCTTCGCTTACAATGCAGTTAGGGTCTTCTTTTAGCGGCAGCGAATATTTACTTCCTTTATGGCTAGCTTTATAAAGCGGTATCTCGCCTAAAATAGAATAATCTAAGCTTTTCTCTATTTCCTGTAAATCTCTTACTGTTGTGCTAAGCTGTTCAATCACAGCAGCCAGCCCTATACCTGCCGCCAATCCAAAAATTAGCGAAAATAACAAAAAATTTACAGTGGTTCTTTGCTTTTCATAAAGGTTAAAGGGCGCTGCAGGTAATAGCGGGGGGTCTACCACTGTAAATGTGCCTGTACTAATTAATTTGGTTGCCAGGCTCAGTTCCTGCAAAGAATCCACAACCTTATCGGCTAAATTTTCTTTAATTCGCACATTTCTTTGCAGGTGCGAATACTCTATCATTACATCGCTTAAACCTTTTTCTATTAAACTGCTCATTTTCTCTTCGCGCATGTTTAATGTGTCGTTATTCTTCACTAACGAATCTGTGGCTGCGTTTATTTCATTTTGTATCAAACGCTTTGCCTGTTCTAATCTCTCCGCCGCTTTTACAACATCGGGATGCGCCTCTTTATTTACAAGTAAAAGTTCTTTTAGTTCCGCCTCCTGTTTAGATAAATCGTTAAGCAAATCTGCATTTACCAGTTCGGGATGTTTACGCATTACCAGCCTGAAGGCTTCAACTTCACCTCTTGTATCTCTGGTATCTTTTATGTCTGCTATAAACTCTTCTATCCCGGCTCTCTGAGACCTTATGTCAACCAGTTGCAAGGCTAGTTTATCAACATCTTCAGTCAATGTGCCCTTGATCTTACCCTCCTCCACTTCCATGGCTTCGGACAATACTTTATTTTCAACGATAAATTTAGTTAATTGCAGTTTAGCCTGCTCTAAATCGTAACGAGCTTCTTTTAGCTGCTTTTCCAAAGATTCAAGCGCTTCTTTTGCTACAAGCCTTTTGCTGTTTAACAGTTCTTCCCTGGTAAATTCAATCACCGCATTAATAAAATCCACGACTACTTTAGGATCCGACTCAATAATTGACATATTTATATAATTCATTTCCTCCGTCACAATAAACACCTCTGATTTAGGATCCTGAAATCCACTAGCGTATGATACAATCTGATCCTTATCTGTCAAATTAAATGTTTTTTCAACGGCATTTTCAAGCACAACAGAGCTCTTCATTAAATTGGTCAAATCCATCACTTTCCTTCTTAGCGCCATGTCTTCAGCATATATTGTGTTGGCTGTATCGCCGCTTCTTTGCACTATTCCCTCAGCCATCACCCTTATCCTTGCCGTTGTCTTATATTTAGGCTGAAATACCGGCTCCCTCGCCTTTAATGTCCTAAAAGCAATAGGGGCGACCAACAACACAGCTAGAATTATTAATATTTTGTATTTTAATATAATGTAAATATACTTAAAAAAAAGATCGACGAAAGCCTCCTCTTCAATAGGAGGCTTTCTTAAAGTTTTATCTGCAATATTATCCACCATTTTTATATCCTTTTTTTTAAAACTAGTAAGTCTTAGAAATATTATTACATAATTTAATATATTAACATACAAAATTATATAAAGTCAAGAAAATAGGGGGCATTTTAAGGGGCAAAAAGGAGTTGACAGAAAAGTTATTTGGCTAACTATAATTTTTTTGAGTTACATAATTAGAAAAAATTCCAAACTTTTTATACAAATGCCATACAATAGCTTCTTTTATCAAGGAGCTTCTGTCTCTGATATTGTTCATTTCCTTAAACCTCATAATGCGGCTTTGCCATTTCGGGAATTGTTTATGCATAAGCGTTATAGGAAATACCCGATTTAGAACGAAATACGTCTTTCCTGAAGTAAATGAAATTTCATCGATAATATTTGAGGGGATAGGGCTGTTTAAGTATTTTTTGCAAAAGAAAATACCATAAGAAATTTGGGTCATTATATCGTATTCTTTTATTCTTTTTAGAAATCCTTGCCAGTCAAAATCTATGGCTTTCTTCAATATCGCATCTGCATCCAAAAGGTATTTAAGGCCTGCAAAATTATTTGCATAATAACTCAAAAGAGAGAAAATAAATTCATCTGTTTTCTCCATTTTGCATATTTCGATATTGCGCCATTTTATCTTTTGTGCCCTTGCTAAAAAATCGTAACTTTCTATCTTAATAAAAAATTCCTCAACATACCACGGGAAAAGCCTTGTGTGTATCTCTACGACGCGTATTGCTTTTTCTTTTGAAGTCAATATATGATGATGGCTATAGTAACTTATTTTTTCATGTTCCTGTAGTCTCCTATACCCAAGTCCCTGAAATATCCCGGATACGGCATCCATATCTTTTCTATCTATGAATAAATCCAAATCTGTAATGCCGCGCGCGCCTGCATCTTCATATATATCGAGAAGCAGGGAAAACCCCTTTATTGGCATTGCTTTTATTTTTCGTTCATTAATAACTGCCATAATCTTCTCAAATTCATCTAAAAGACTTAAATTGCGCAGTGAGTTTGTGATGTATATATCTTTTAAACGCCTAAGCATGCTGCCGGGAATCATATTCTCAATGCCTTTTAGCTTTAAGTTGCGGTATAACAGGGCAACTGATTGGGTTTTCATGCTTTTTTGATATATATATTCCCAATCAAGGGCTTTCGGCGCATGAGAGTTTACCTCTGGGGCAGGGCTACAATGCTGCAGGATGAACAAATCCTCTTTTTTAGGAATTTGTCCACTGCGAAAACAATTTTTTTTAATTCGTTTGAGTATTTTTGATGGAATCTCTTTTGGCGCAGAAAAAAGACTTATTGTTAATAAAAATATCCTTGCAAATCCCGGGGAAGCTGTAGAAAGTTTCACTACAATATAACCAATGATATCCCACACAAAATTATCCACTCTTATGCATTTGCTTGAGCGTTTTATGGCTATTATTTTTCCGATCAGAAAATCTGCGCTTACAGGTTCAGGGGAATTGGTTAAAATCTGATTATCGCCCTTTATGAGCAACGAATTTGGGCTATTTATTATTTTAATGAGCCTATGCACTATTGATTTATCCTGATAACCCTCGGGCTTTATTGCTACTACGTCTCCTGGTTTCAATTTAGTATAGGAAATTGAGGAAATTTCCAGCCAGTCACCTTCTTTTATTAACGGGGACATACTAGCTCCATATGCCTGCACCCACACGCTGCCCTTTTTAGCTATGGATGAAATTAGCATATCTCTGTGTATTCTTGTATCTGTTTCTTTAAGGGTTTTTCCCAAGGCAAGTTTTCTTATGTCTTTTTTATTATCTTAAATTCGAACTTCCATTTTTTAGGAGAAATTTGGGGAAATAATGTGAAATTTAAAACAGAATCCTGCTTTATTTGCTTTTGCTCAAAAGACGGCAAAAATATCTGGCCCCAGTGGCTGTTTACAGCTCTAGGCGCCGTAGAGAAAATATTTTTTTTATCCAGGTGTACCTTAAAATATATGCACATACCAGTAAGCCTTGAGCCTTTTTTTAAGTTAAAATTTGCTGTCAATTTTTCAGGCAGGCGTTTTTCTTTTTTTAAATCGATACTATAAATTAGCTTTTCTTTACACAAAAAAACTTTCTTATTTTTAAGCTTAATTATATACGGATGGAGCGAATTGTAAATCTGCTGTATAAGCATTTTCTTGGCAAGATTATTGAAATTTAACGCGTATTTCTTTTTAGACCAAAACAAAATGGATTTCTCAAAAGCCGATTCATAATCCACGGGCACAAAGCATAAATCTATTTTATAAGGAATCATCGTGCCGCCCTGACTAAGAAACCTGTCTCTTGCATAAGTTATTTTAGAAATAAGGCCTTCATCCCATACAAAGTTGCCTATCTGGTCATGCAGTATTACATCCATCTTCTCTTTTGGTTTAAATTTTAGTATATCTATTTTAATAAATTCAACGCAATCTTGGAGATTATTTAGCTGCGCTGTCTTTTTGGCATCATCTATAATGGCGGATTTATCTATTGCATAAACTTTTTTGCATCCTTTTTTTGCCGCAAAAAAAGATAATATGCCGGTGCCGCAGCCGACATCCAAAACCGCATCACCGGATTTAATATTATCTTCTATGGCCTTTTTGTAGGAAAGGGTCCTTAGCTTATCCCTTATCATAATCTCATGCGCTCTTAAATCAGACCATCGGTTCACCCTATTTATTTTTTCATTTTTTATTTTATTTACCATATGCAAAACTTTCTTGTTTCAGCCGCCTACCAGAGGCCAGAAAACTCCACAAACTGCATAAGTCATATCTCAACATATACAGACACACAAGTAAAAACCTAAAGATTTTTGAGATTTTTTTGCCGTCGTGGTCTTCATAAAAACTATAGTTTCCGATACTTAATTGAGCCATGACAAATGCCTTTTTCACTTTATCCTTTGGGAAGATTTCTGTTTCAAAAAACGGCTCTGTGCTCAGGGAATTTACCAGGTTCTCACCCGTAGGCTCTCTTAAAAGCTTGGCGTTTTTCAGGACCCATTCATAAAGCTGCGTATTGTAATATGGTATTGCCATCCAGAATACGCAAGGGCTAAGATTGTGTTTTGTTGCGAATTCAATAGATTTCATTTCCGATTCAAAAGTCGCTCCCGGCAGCCCTATAACAAAATAGGCTCCCACCTCAAGGCCCTCGTCTTTTGCCAAATCAATCGCTTTTTCTATCGTTAAAAATTTTCCCCCTTTCGATATATTCTCAAAAACCTTCTCATCCGCGCTTTCAACCCCGTAAATAATATCCTTACACCCTGAGACTTTTAGCAGCCTAAGAAACTCCCTATCAACTTTATCGGCGCGCATACCCTCTATAACGGCCCAAGGCAAAATAAGATTTTCTTTAAGCAGCATCAGACAAAACATCTTAACCCGCTCCATATCATGAGAAAAGTTTTCATCAAATATAATGAAACTCTTAATATTGTAAGTTTCTTTTGCGTATTTCAATTCAGCTATTACGTTTTTTGGGCTGCGTATACGCCAACTTCCGTGCGAAATCGCCCCGACAGTGCAATAAGTGCATTTATAAGGGCAATCCCTGCTCGTTATAAGCGGATATTGGGATATTCTGTTAATTCCTGCCAGCTTATAATCGGGAAAGGGCAACTCATCTAAATTTGCCGCCTGTCCCTTTTCATTAACCTTTATCTGCCCGGTGAATTTGTATATTAATCCAGGCACATCTTCCAAAGGAAGGCCTTCATCCAGAGCCTCAATCAATTTAAGGAGTGATAATTCGCCGTCTCCATATATTCCGTAATCCACGCAAATATTGTCCAGTATCTTCTCTTTCGCCAGGGAAACATGCAACCCCCCCATTACAACAATATTTTGTTTTTCTTTGGCGTATACCGCTATCTTAAGGGCCTCTTCGATATTTTTAGATTCGCAACTTATACCGACTAAATATTCTCCGTTTGTCTTTGCCAAAACGCGGTATGGGTCTTCATTTGTAAAATTGCTATCAACTATTCTTACATTACAACCATTACTACGCAGATAAGACCCTATGCTGGCTAATGCTACCGAAGGATAGCTTCTGTATCTTATTACCCTAGGATTAATTAATAATATATTTTTCCTGAAGTTTTTCGTCATGGCAAGGTATTATTTCTGATGGATTTTTAAAAAAATATACCGAATCCATCTTTCGCAAAGTAGCGGAATTATGCGAAATCACAATAATTGTAGAATTTTTTAAGTTGTTTTTCAGATTTTCCACAATTTTACCTTCGGTCTCGGAATCAATAGACGCCATTGCTTCATCTAAAATCAATATTTTTGGCTTTTTAATTACAGCACGCGCTATGGCAATACGCTGTTTCTGGCCCTCCGAAATCTTACATGCCATCTCACCGATCTGCGTATCATACTGCTGTGGCAAACCTAAAATAAAGTCATGCGCCTGGGCAATCTTTGAGGCTTCAATAAGCTCATCTATGGTTGCATTCTCGTTTCCATAAAGAATATTATCTTTAACGGTGCTATCCCACAAAAAAGGTTCCTGCAACGCTATGCCTGTTTGCTCACGCAATGACCCTATCCTAAAATCCTTGAGTTCATGACCATCAATAAAAATTTCTCCACGCCAAGGTTCGTAAAGCCTCAAAAGCAAGTTAAGCAGTGTGGTTTTCCCACAGCCTGATGGCCCTGTTAAGGCTATTTTCTGGCAGGGCTCTATGTAAAAACCTATTCCACGCAGGATCACTTTCTTTTCTGCGTATCCGAAAGTTAAATCCTTGAATTCGATGCTGGGGCGTAAAATAGAATAGTCCTTAGCGCCCGGATAATCTTTTATAAGCGGCTGTGCCTGAAAAATCTCATCTAAACGATTCTGTGAAACTGAATTTATAGCCAATGAGTCAGAAAACCTGGCTAATGCAATCGCCAGGGCGAAAAATTGCATAAGGTATATCATTACTGCCGACACATCCCCCAAGGTCATATTGCCGCTTATTACCTGGTATCCGCAATATATCACAATTATGCCGCTACAGGTTTTATTCAATAAAGAATTAGAAAGGCCGCTTATGGCTAATAATCTTGAATTTCTGCATTCAAAGTACATAACTTTTTCTATTTCTTTCTCTAACTTTTCCGCACATTGCTTCTCTTTGTGGAAAACCTTGGTCAATAAAATATGGCTGAATGCTTCATGAAGGCTAAAAAATGCCTTCTGCGCTTTATCTACCAGCCGCTTCTGCGCGTCCCTAAGCCATCTTTTAAAGAAATATGGGTTAATACAGCATAACGGAACAATCAAAACCGATAATAAAGCTATCTTCCAATTAAGAAAAAATACAATTGCTAAAATAAAAAAACTCCTGGGCACTAAAATAATCAGTTGCGGCATATATACGCAAATAAAATTGCTCACCATGCCAACATCGCTGTTTACTTTGTAAAGATGTTCGGCTGCGGATTTATCCCTGAAAAAGGCCAAATCCTTTTGCTGTAAACACCGGAAGATATCATTTGTCAGCCTGAATTTGACAAGTGAGTTAACGCGCTGGTTTAGATAACCGCTATACGAATTGATTATCGTTATAAGAGCGAAAATAATGCCTCCTGTTAAAGCAAAAAGTAAAAATAATTTCAAGTTGTGCTGAGGATAAGCCTTATCAATCATTAATTTGATTAGATATGGATTAATTAAAGCTAGAAACATACTGACCAAACCCAAAAAGATGGTTAACGCCAGGCGTTTCCAATGCGGATAAAGATAATGATTAAACCGCGTCCATTTTGTTAACATGCAAGACCTCTTTCGCCAACTTGCAATAATAATCAACCGGCCTTTCCTGGTCACCTGTCTCTAAATATGAATTGCCGGGGCAATTTAAGCAATTCTGCCTTAAATTGCAGAACCTGCATCCTGAACTTGTAGTGAATTTTTTACCGCGCGCCAGTGACAGCAGCTCAGCACGCACTAACTCAATGTTTGTTTTGAGCAAATTAAAATTAGGTTTTCTTATTAAATTGCAGGGAAAGGCATTGCCGTAGGGGTCAATATGTATTCCATCCCCGTCTATAGCGCAGAGAAAAAGGCCTGTGTGCTTTGGTTTGCTATTTCCATTCTGGTTTTTCTTACAATATTCACTTGAGGTATTTTCCCGCACCTTTAAACTCCTTACTTGTTCGGGTGGTATTCTAAGTCGTGTAGGCTCTAAATCGCCGTTTAAACGCGGGCACAGCGCAAAATTCATCGTGGGTTTCAGCCTTAAGCCAATTATAAAATGTTCAATTTGTTTTAATTCGTCAAAGTTTTGTTGGGTAATCTGAGTTTTTATCTTAAGAGGTAATTTTTTTTCTATCAACATATCTATGCCAGCCATTGTCCTGCCAAAGGAACCTTTGACTTGTGAGATCTCTTCATATCTTTTCCGTGTTACTGCGTTTAAGGTAATTTCAAATGAAAACGGGGGAGTTTTTTGCAAATAAGCGGCTATTGTCTCCGTCATGGAATAACCATTACTGAATATTGAGATGATAAAGCCTTTAGTTTTAGCATAAGTGTAAATATCTAAAAAATCGTTCCTTGTTAACGGATCGCCGCCGGTAAAACATAGCCATATTATACCGCTTGCATAAAGCTTATCTAGGGTATATTTTACATCCTGCGTTTTTAACTCTTCTTTTATACAAGAATCACGATTATAGCAATCCGAATAGCAATGCCGGCAATGTAAGCCGCATTTAAAAGTTAATTCTAATTTACAAACATTTAATGCGTCTCTTTGCCAGTTCTTCTTATGTGTGGTAAAGCTAAAATCTTTATAAGGGATTTCTCTCATTTCTTTCTTACAAATTCAATTATATTTTTATCATTAACAAATCCTAAACGAAAACAAGGCACCCTATCCAACAAATCACAGGATAATGAGGCGATGTTTTCCAAATATTCCTTATCCCAAAATGTGGGAAATATTGCAGGATAAAAAAATCTAAATGCCGCCTTCTGAACAATGCGCTTTGCTTCGTTATGGGAGTTATGATATATAAAAAATAATTTGACCAGCCTGGCTTTTTCCATGCGCGCGCCAAGATAATCGCTAAAATTTCCATGCCACGGCGTGCCATAAATAAAAAAATTGCCGTTGTTTTCCCGCCGTATAATTACGCGATCATCGTTTAAAATCTGCGCCTTTGTATGCTTGTGCCATATTCTGGCCATTGTGCTTTTGCCTGCGCCAGACTCTCCTAAAAAAAGAAAGCCGTTTTTATTAACATCTTTCACTCCCATGGCATGCGCAAAAATGCCTAATTTATAACGCGCAAAATAATTTATTAGCAAAATTTGCAAAAAATCATATACGATGTCCGCCATATCCCACACGCGTTGTTTGTTTTTTGGCAAAAGAAAAACGGTTATGCTTTTAAAATTTTTGTCCATCGTCATAATCTGTTTTTTGGCCTTAACAAAATTTTTGTAAATATAACCGCCCTTGTATGTTAGAAGGCGCCAATTCGTTCCTATTCCGTCAAAATTTTTAGTAAGAAAAAGCTCTTTTGCCTTTTTGCTTATTTTTGGTAATTTATCTTTTATTTCTATCTTAATCCTGACTTGCGGCTTTTGCCTACCATGATAGAAAAAATTATGGAAGCGTCCATGTCTTCTTTGTCTCTGCTGCTTAAGATTAAACTTCTGCAACGGGTGCTTGCTTTCCATCTGAATTAAGACGCCGGCTATTTTTAATCTAATCCTATAATTCATTCTTTTCGTATCTGTATGTTTGTTCCGCGAATTGACAAAAATATTCCACCGGCAACTCTTCGTTACCTGTTTCAAGATACGCTCTGGCAGGGCAATTATAGCATAAAGACCTTAAATGGCATAAGCGGCATTTGGAGGGTGTTTTAAACCTCTCTTCTAAAACCCCGGGAAGTATATTATAAAATCCCTCCCTAAAGGATACGATTTTTAAATCGATATTATGTTTTTTTGACAAGGTACATAGTCTTAGCTTACCGTAAGGGTCTATAATAAATTGCCGCTTCCAGGAATTGCACTGGTAAAGAAAATCTGCCTCTCTTGGTAAACTGTGAGTGCGGGCTTTTAACGCCTTGTGATACTCCTGCCATATATCCTTATCCTCTTTTTTCGTTTCGGCTATTTCTTCAAAAGAAAGCCTGTAACTTAACGGTGTTTTGTCTCCGTTTAGTCTTGGATGTATAGTATGATCATATCTAAAAAAATGCTTATTGTATGGTTTGCCTAAAAGCTCTTCAGTGAAATGTTTTATCCTCACTAATTCATGCCGGTTTTGCTTTATGCAGTTCGTTTTTATAATAAGCGGTAAGTTTTTTGAGGCCAATAACCTTATGTTGCGCATAGCCGCGAAAAAAGAACCTTTTGTCTGTGTTATGGATTCATAAGTGCTTTGAGTAATGCCGTTTAATGTAATCTCTATGGAATGGGGCGGTATTTTGACCAGATATTCGATAGTTTCACAGTTAAAACCATATCCGCTGCTGAAAATTGAAACAATAAAACATTTAGCTTTGGCATAAGAGTAAATTTCCAGAAAGTCATCCCGAATTAAAGGATCTCCTCCGGTAAGATTAAGCCAAACACAGCCTTCTTTCTGCAGCATATCCAATATTTGCTTCCAGTCTCGAGTAGCCAATTCCTTTTCTTTATCTTCACTTCCTTTGCAATAGCAATGAATACAATTAAGCCCACACCTATACGTAAGCTCCAGTTGCCCAATTAGGGGCTGGTGGCTACTCCTGCTTCTAAGATGGCTATAAAATTTAAATTTGTCTATCTCCTTCATCAATTTAGCTTGTAAGAATCCCCGCAGGGTCTCCTACGCAATGAGTAGCGCGCGTATCATACTCTTTTGCTTCAGGGATGCACGCATTAAAACTTCGTGTTTCTAAATGGTCAATATGGTATATCCCAATATCATAACAGCTGCATCCCAACACTGCCTGTTCAGGGTTAAGCTTAACCCGCGTAACTTGCGGCTTAAATTTCTTTTTATTTGCCATAATACCACCTCCGTTTTTTAGTTTTACTACTGCTATGCCTGCATTTCCTTGATGAATTCTGCTTGCTGGCGGCTATAATGATTACAGCTAAAAAAATTTCCGTCTTCCAAATATCCTTTGGCCGGACACCGCCTGCAAAAAGGAACCAAATCACATTTGGCACATACCCAGCCTGCTGGCGCTTTGAGCTCATCAACAAATTCTTTTATCTTTTGCCAGCCTAAGGCTAATCCGCCTTTCAATATATCATATTTTGGATAATCTATTGCCAAACATAACTGTAATCCTCCGAAAGGGTTAATGGTCAAATCTGTTTTGCCTACCCCGCAGGGAAAAATATGCCCTGATTTTTCTTTTTTTACGGCCCTAAAAGCAAAACCTTCTGGATAGTAATCCTTGTATAGAGAATAAAGTTCTACGGCAGAAAGACGATGTTCAAACGGCGTCTTGCCGCGGTCATTGCAGGCTAATAACTCTGTATTTAATCGGTAAATGGCTTTTATACCGCTGGCAAATTTCTGTATTTTGACAACTTCATCTTTGTTTTCGCGCATTCCGCAACTTTTAAGACCCAACGGAATATTTCTTTTGTAAAGCAACTTTATTGCCCGAAATACCTTTTTAGCAGAACCGGGTATTTGTGTAATCTTATCAAAAATACCATCATTCATAGCATGCACGGTTATATCTATTTTATTCAATCTAAGCTTACTTAACCTGTCGGCTACCTTTCTATTTATAAGCGAGCCGTTGGTCAAAAGAATAAGCTCAAAGCCTAATTTACGCGCATATATAATAATATCCAGTATATCATGGCGCAAAAATATCTCGCCACCCGTAAAGCCTAAGTAAAGACATCCTATTCTTTTAAGCTGCGTAAGAATATCGAATACTTGCCTGGTAGTTAACTCATTCTGGGGCTTTGTCTTCTTCTGCGTTTCAGTATTATAGCAATGGATGCATTTAAAATTACAGCGGTAAGTCAATTCAAACATCGCCCGCAACGGAAAACGTTCTTCGTTTGCCAGCCGGTGAATTCTGTTGGAAAAAACTGCATAACCTTGTTTTTTTATTGCCATTTATTTTATTATATATGCGTATCTGTTTTGCGTTTTGGATAATGATTCCTGCGGCCACGGCATTATTTTAAAATTTAATCCGCTAAATAATTTCATTGAAGCAATATTATCTTTATGCACATTGCTGAAAACAATGCATGCCCCCTTCTGCGCTTTAATAAAATCGATGCATCTTATAACCAACTGCCTGCCGATACCTAAGCGCCGATATAAAACCTTTACCCCTAAAGCTTGCAACCACCACCCTTCCGGAGAATACTTATCGCTGAAACCTAAAAATACCTTGGCGATAGCCCGATTGTTCTTCATAGCCACGGCCTTATAGCCATCAGCCTCTACAGTTACCCTGAAGGTTATATTTCTATATAAAATAAATTTTGTTAATTTACGATACGGGGCGTATGATTGCAGGAATAAAATAATTTTCGCAAGAATTTTTTTTACGAAAAGCAAGCATCACCTCACGGCGTGTGCATTTTATAAAATAGTCCATAAAGCCCTTTTAAGGCTATCTGTTACTCTAATGCCTTTATCTGCCTTAGATCTTTCAGCAAAAGACTTATTTGCTTATCAACTTCTTTGGTTGTGGTGTCAAATTTTTCCACAATTTCCTTTTTAATCGCCGACAATGTGCGCTTTCCGTCTATTAGATCCCATACTTTTGAGGCTGATTCATTTAGTGTATATATGCAGTTTATTTCATCCGAGCTCTTATAAATAGGCAAAAGTATCGTCTCATCATCTATGGTGCGGGTTACAATATCCGGATTTTTCTTTAAAATAACATCTTTTGGCATGGGCGACTCCTTTGGGATGTGATTACATATATTTTTTAATCTGTGTAATCTATTAAAAATCAGTGTAATCTGTGCTTATTTATCTTCTATATAATAACCAATAAATACGGATTTATCAAGAAGTAAATACAGGCCTCTTTACTTTGCGCGGCTTATATGGTAACATTATAGTATGAGAAAAATAACACTATGTATTATATTATTGACCATATTGGCATGCATGATATTCGTGCACGAGGCACCTGTATTTGCCCAGTATTATCAGCAGGCAGATTATGGCCAAATGAGCAATACCAAGAAAAATGAGCTTGGCGGCTATGACTATTTTGATGCAAACGGCAATAAGACCGGCTACTCCAAGAAGACCTACAGCGGGGATTATGAATACTATGATAATGAAGGCAATAAGCTTGGGGCTTTAAAACAGGATAAAGCTAAAAACACCTATACGTTCTATAACGCAGACAATATAGCAACCGGCAATTTGCAAAAAACCCCTACCGGTGAATATAGATATAGAAATAAGTCGCAGGATGGTTTAACCAGCGTAACGCCGCCCGCTACCGAGGATATAGGGTTTGTTTCACCTTCAGTTTTTATGGAAGGAACTTATAATAGTAACCTGGATGGCGGTTTTAAAAGACAGCAAGAACAGCAAGAAACTCAGCAAGAACAACAGCAATAATCTATTTTATGCAGGCCTTTGCGCGCCTTCAGGCCAAGGCATACTTCTTCTGTCTATAAGAAAACAGCTTCCGCCCGTGGCCTTAACTTTGGTTTTCATTTCAGCGGCTATGTTGGTAACCTCGCCGTATAAATTTATCGGCCTGATTTCGTTGGTCACGCCTGCCAATGAAATGCTCATTATCGGAAACTTCAATAATTCATTCTGCCTTGATTTCGCTTCAATATAGCCTCGCTCTAAATCTTCCTTTTTGTATAATATCCTGATTCTTCTGTCAAATTCTGTTATTATGAAATCCGCTATATCCTGCGCTCTTTCAGGTCGCGTCAACAGAATAAAATCATCGCCGCCCTCATGGCCGATAAAATCGCCGGGTTTTCCTTTTTTTGCAACAGCTTCCTTTAATATGGTGGCGATCAATTTTATAGCTTCATCTCCGGCTTCAATGCCATATTTATCATTAAAGGCCTTGAAATTATCAAGGTCGCAATATATAACCAAAAACATTTCATTATCCCTTATTCTTCTTTCCACTTCCTCGCGGATTATTATGTTGCCGGGGAGCTTTGTCAGGGGATTTGCGTTTTCAGCTTTCTCTTTCATTTTTTTCAACTCTATGGTCATATAATTAAAGGTATTCGCCAATTCCTCTAACTCGTCCCCGGATTTTATGTTTACGCGGCGGTCCAAATTGCCTGCTGCCACTTCGCTCGTAACTGTGTTTAAGGCGCTTATGGGATATATTATGCTGCGCGACAAAAATGCGCCTATGAACATACTGGCAAATATTACCGCAAGGACCGTAATCATAATCGGTATGTAAACTTCTCCTAATGCCCTGTATATATTGCCCAAATCGTATTTTACTTTTGCCAGAAGAACATCTGTAAAAGGTATAAAGAGCCTTATGGTTTTTGTTTTTTTATCGACGTCTGAGTAAATCTTATCAAGTGAATAAGGAGGAATAAAATTCTTTTTTATTATCTGGATGTCATCTTGATCTAAACCGGCGAACCTGTCTGTAGAATATGCGACTTTACCGTCTTTATCTATTATTAAAGTCTCGCCAATTATATTAGAACTGTACAACCCGTTTACTATCTGTTTTACCCTCTCTGCCCTTTGCTGCGCATTTTGTTCGCTAATATCTTTTATGGCATTCTGAAGGTTAAGCTGCAAAAGCAGCGCTCCTGTCCTGGCTCTGTGATAATTAAAATCAGTGGTCCTGTTTAGCTGATTATATACCTGTATGCTGGTAAATATAGCGATAAAAAGGACTGAAAATATAACCATTAGAGTAATAAGGCGCGTTTGCAGGCTTACTTTCATTAATTCCTCATAAAATAAATTTAAAAAATAAGGGCCCTATTGCAAAAAATTTGGGCCCTTTTTTATATAGCTATAAAAAATATTATAATTTTTCTTACTTCTTCGTTGCTTTAACTACCAGGCCTAATAGCAATAGGCTATTTGCCAAGGTTAATGCCGTGGCCGGCTTTATAGGCCTTATAAAAGAAAACACAAAACAGCTACCTACAAAAGCTCCTAGAAGCGCATAAACAATAACTAATACGCCTAATAATATAAGTAATCCGCCCATTTTTTCCATTCACACCCTCCTTGTTTTTATAATGCTACTTCTTATAACTATAGTTTATTATAATGAGTTATAGATACTAATGTCAAGCAAAATCATGTTAATATGCGCCTTTGCTGGAAAATACTACAAATATGGTTTTGAATAAAATATTAAAGTCAAGCCATAGGCGCCAGTTATCAATATATTCTAAATCATACTCCATCCATTTACCAAAATCTACTTTACTCCTGCCCCTTATCTGCCACAAGCAGGTCAAGCCTGGCCTCATACGCAGCCTTCTTTTCTGCCAGCCTTTTAGTTTTTCTGCCTCATATACAGGCAAAGGCCTGGGGCCAACTAAACTCATTTCGCCTCTTAAAACATTAATGAGTTGCGGAAATTCATCTAAACTCCACCTTCTCAAGAACCTGCCAAATCTTGTAACGCGCGGGTCGTTTGTGAGCTTAAATACTGGGCCGCTCATTTCATTAAACTTTTCCAGCTCCTGCTTCTCTTGTTCAGCTTCAGAAACCATAGACCTGAATTTATAGAGCGTAAATACGCGGCCGTTTAAACCCGACCTTTTTTGAGAAAATATAGCAGGGCCCAGGGATTCGGCTTTGGTAATTAGCGCTATCAAAACGAATAACGGAATGCATAATACTAACACCGCCGCTGATACTAAAATATCTATAAGCCTTTTTACAACAATTGCTTTACTGAATTGCGGCGATGATCTAAAAATAATAACCGGCATTCCAAAAAAATCATCAATATCCTGCTGGGCAATATTCATATGAAAAAAATCCGTAACCAGCCAGGTTTCAACGCCGTGTTCCTCACATATAAACAACCCTTTTTCTATTTCATCCTCCATGCCTTTGTAGCCTGCAAACAATATATAATCTATTACCTTTTCTTTTAAGGCGGCTTCCAGCCCTTCCAGACCATAATACAAACGCGGGTCTTCGCTCTTGTTCGGGCTTTTATCTTGGCCTAATTTAATAAGCGCTACTATCTCCAGGCCATATTCCGGATTCTGTTTAATCTTATTTATTATATTGTCAAAATCATCTTTCTGCCCGGCCAGCGCGATATATTTAAGATTCAGGCCTTTTTGGCGAAAGAATTGCAAGAATGAGATTTCAAGAAATTTTTTTAATATAAAAATACAGCTTCCTATAACCCCAAAGCTGACTAAAAACAACCTGCTTACCAGCTGAACCTTGAATATAAAAAGTATAAAAGCCAAGGCGACAACGGTAAAAATAAAACTTTTGATTATCATCCAGCTTATGGAATGCAAAGGCCTAAACCGAAGCGGGCCGTAGGCCTTGCCTAAAAATAAGGAAACCATAATAAATGGGTATGCTATAAGTAAAATCCACGCCTGCTGGCCAAACAACATAAATAATTCTCTTACGCCTACGTTGCCGTATAGATATCCTTCTCTCGCTATAATGGCCACGATAAAAGAAAGTGCCACCAATATTATGTCAAAAACAATATCCAGCTCAATAAAGAATCTTATTCTTTCTCTAAACATAGCGCCAATGTCTCCTGCCTAAAATAATAGCATATAAAACGTCTTTGTCCACTTGTATTCTCTATAAAAGCCGTTCAATATGTTTAGCGATTTCAGTAATGTTGAACAAACATTTTGCCTTATTTCTTGAGCCTTCACCTAACTGCTTAAGCCTGCGCGTGTCATCCAACAGCGCCATTATCCCAGCTGCTAAGATTTCGGGATTATCAGGCTCTATCAAAATACCTTCTTTTTCGGATATGATCTCCTTCGGCGCGCCTAAATTAGTTGAAATTACCGCTTTCGCGCAGGCAAAGGCCTCTATTATGTCTCTTCCGAAAGGCTCAGGCCTAAGGGAACAATGGGTTATAATATCTGAAACAACATAAATCTGTTCTACATCTGGCCTAAAGCCCAGGAAAATCACCCTTTCTTTAAGTCCTAACTGATTCACCATGTCTTTAATTTCTCTTTCATAATCGTAAAAGCCAAAAAAGGGAGCCCCCGCAATTAAAAAGATAACGTCATCACGTTTTTGGCATATTATTTTCGCTGCTTTTATAAAAACTCTTTGGCCTTTCCATGGTTCTAGCCTGCCGACAACAGAAACTACTTTCCTATCTGCAATATTAAACTCCCTTTTTACGGCCTCTGTAGAAATGGCGGGATTAAATTTTTCAATATCAACTCCGTTGTATATAACAGCTACTTTTTCTGCTCTGCCGCCTGCTGCTGTAAAATATTCCTTTACTGTCTCTGAAACGCAAATAATCCTATCTGCCGCATGTGATAACCGGACAATTATAGGCATTACCCATGGCGAATAAAATTCCCTGCTTAAACAATCATGCAAATGCCAAACTATTTTTCGCTTTGTTTGTTTTGCCGCAGGCACGCCGTAGAGAGAGCTTTTTATCGAATTGATATATACAATATCTATGTCTTTTTCTATAATGGCATTTTTAGTTTTTTTGATAAAAGAACCTAACGAAAAAGCAGATTTCATGAATAAGAACAGCCCATTTCTTTTTGCCGGGTCCCTGTCTAAATTCCTAAAATAACTTGGCAATTTATCAACTATTACCTCTACGCCGGCTTTTGTTAACTGATTGGCAAATTCTCCGCTGTTTCCTAAGAGCGCCAGCAGTGAAAATCTATCTCTGTTTAGATTTTTCATAATTTCCAGCAGGGCTATCTCCCCTCCACCTAACTCTGCATGATGATCGATAAAAAGAATGCGTTTTTTCATAATCCTCATATTATAGCATCGTAAAAACGATACAAAAGCTTCATTAGGTGGTTATAATCCTTTATTTCTTTTAGAATATTCCACATCGTTTTAGGCCTTAAATAAAATTTAAGATATGCCTGCCTTTGCAGGGCTTTTAATTTTTTAGCCGTAAGGCATTCCGGCACATATCCTACATCGTGGACAAAAAAATGTTTTGTAGCCTCTGCGTCCAATGCATCAGCTCCAAGCAAGTTTTCATATAAAGCACTGCCCGGAAGAGGCATAAAGTTGTTAAACTGGGCTCTGTCTATGTCAAGCTCCCTGGAAAATACCGCTGTTCGCTTCATATCCTGTTCTGTCTCCATTGGCATTCCCATCATAAAAAACCCAGTTATTTTTATGCTGGTTTTCCTTATCAGCGTTATTTTTTCCTTTATTTTATCTAGCGTTATATTCTTTTTAGTAAAATCGAGCATGCGCTGACTTCCAAACTCTATGCCAACGCTTAAAGAATGACATCCTGATTTCTCCATCATTTTTATCATCTCTAGATCTAATGTATCTAATCTAACTCCCGATGGACAACTCCAACCGATGCTCAAATTATTTTTTATTAGCGCCTCACAGAATTCTAATACTAAATTTTTATGCAGCGTAAAGTTTTCATCTTCTATCATAAATTCATAAATACCAAAATCTTTTATCAGATATTTTATCTCTTCCATAACATTATTAGCGCTTCTCTTTCTAACCTTATTTCCTGTTATGCATTTACCTGCACAAAATGTGCAAATAAAAGGGCAACCGCGGGTTATTATAATCGGCGCTGCGGGAAGGCTTTTAAAAAAGGCGCCGTGCGGGGCTGGCGGATATTCTTGCGGCTTTATAATATCCCACGCAGGAAACGGTATTGAATCAAGGTCATCAATATATTCAACTTCATTAATCGCAACGCCATTGTCTTTTCGCCATACTAAACCAGATATACCTTCCAGCCTATCTTCTTTTAAGTTTTTGCCTTTGGCTAATTCTGCAAAACGGTTTAATCCTATTTCTGCCTCTCCTTTAAAAGCGAAATCTGCTCCCTGCAAATAATTCAAAGTGCCTTTTGGGTCACCTGAAGGATGTGGGCCGCCCACAACAATAATGCTATTTTTACACTTAGAATTACGAATTATATCTATATGCGTTTTGGCCGGCAAAAGGTCGTAAGACATCATCTGCATTCCTATTAAATCGAAGTTGCTTTCGTTCAAATATTTTCTAAACTTATTGAAATTAAAGCTTTCTTTTATGCAATGTAGTATGTTTACTGAATTACCTTTTCTTAATACAGCCGCTAAATAACCCAAACCTAAACTTGGAGCGATTACATAGCTTTTGTTTATGGGTATCATTAATAAAATATTCATTACTTGTTCGCTTTGTATATCTGAAGCATATAAGGCTGCTTGATCTCTGCTACAAGCATAGCATTATATTCCTTGACTAAAGCATTTTTCCTTTTTGCGTCTTCTGCAAATCCCTTCAACTTATCTTTTCTTAAGAACGCAACTATATAAAATTCATCGTATAGTTTGACATATTTTGAAAGCTGAGAATCCGTAAAGGTGAGCCATTTTCTATCCCCCCATGCCTTTTGCAGTAATTCTTTGGCCTGGCCGTTGCACACGATAAAAGCGCCTTCGCGGGTATTATTATACAGCGTATCTTTGTAATGAAGCTGCTGTTCAAGATATCTCTGGTGATGCGCATTTATTTGATATGCGGAATAGATAAGCATTAGAGTTGCCACTATAAAAATGGGAGTTTTTATATTTTCCTCAAGCTTAGAAAACATCCTATCTATAAAATCTGAATAAGTTAATAAATATATAGGCAATACTGCCGTCAGGTATCTGCTGCCTACTATCAGCCTAGCTAAATTTCCATCTGCAGGCTGTATAAAAGACCACATACTTATAAAAATAACATATATCAGGGCAGACAAAATGAATTCCAACCTTCCCTCCCGCTTGTACATAAGCGGGGCAAAAAACATGAACGGGTAAAACAAAACCAAAAAAATAAAATAAAATAAAAAATGACCAGGTAAAAACATGGGTGACAGCGTGCCGCCGCCGGCCACCATGGTGCTTATTATATTTTTAAACATGGCTAAATTATAAATTACAGCTGCGAGGGTAAACGGCAAAAGCCCAATAAAAAAACTCGATGCGCTATTTTGGCCGGTTTGCTTTTTAAAATATTGTTTGTACGTAAGACATAAGAGAAATATAACCGGGATAATCAACAACGCATTCTTTATTAAAACAAGGAAACCAAAAATAAGCCCTGAAAAAAAATTGCAACGCCTGCCGCCTTTTAAATAAAAATACACTGCTATGGAAATCAACGAGCCTATTGCGGCGTCTGGCATTATGGTGCGGCTGTACAAAATAACTGTTGGAAAAAATAAATAAAGCAGAGAAAGCCTGATATCCAATTTAAGCAGCCTCAAGGATTTGGTAAAAAAAACAAAACCAATAAAATGCAAAAGAGGATTTAAAAGAAAAAACGCCTTCAGGTAAATCAACGCAAATGGCAAAAGCAGAATCGCCATGCCGGGAGGATACATATCAACATAGTGTTCTCCATTAAAAAAAATCTTATGGGAACTTAAAGGGTCAAAAAACATAGTGCCGCATTTTAGCTTATAGGCAAAACCAAAGTAATCGGCTTCATCCTGAATAGCATATATTGGCGGGTAAAAAACAATAAATAAGGCAATAAGAAAAGTGACATTTAATGCTATAAATATAGAATTTCTATTGGTGTACATATCTTAATCTAGTCCTAATCTAATTTTTTATCCCTAGCTTTAAATAAAATAAAGGTTTTAAAATACTCCACCAGTCAACTATGGGGCGCATCTTGGTATACTTCTTTTGGCCTTCAGGATAAATTTTTGTAACAGGAACTTCCTTCACTCTATAGCCTAAAACAATAGCTTTATAATACAAATAGGGTTCTAGTCCGTATCTGTCAAGCCACTCTTGATCCAAATTAATTCTTTTATCTTCGAGAATAGACAATTTTACCGCACGAAAACCATTAGTAGTATCCGTAAGCTTTCTTCCTGTAAATAACGAAAAAATCATGGGATGAATAAGCTTAGTTCCAATTGTTCTATGAAGTGGCATATTACCGTATTTGCCGTCCGGCAAATACCTGGATCCCTGAACAAAATCGAAGCCTTCTTCCATGGTCGCTATTAATTTTTTGACGTCATTCGGGTTGTCCTTATCGTTGCCGGCAACAAAAATAGCAGCATCATAGCCCTTATCTCTGGCATAATACAAGACTTTTCTTACGCTGTAACCTGCTCCCATGTTAACGGAGTTCTTTAATACGGTAACCTTGGGAAAAAAATTGCCTATATCGGCTAAGCTGCCATCTGTTGAACCATCATCCATTACCGCAGCATCGTAGATGCCATAATCGCTGAATTTTTCAAGGACCTTTTCAATTTTGCCTTTTTCGTTATAACAAAACATAGTTAAAAGACATTTCATGAGACCGCGCACCTCGCATACAGTTCATTGCATAAATCGCTGGGCACCATGTTTCCAATTTCATAAAATGCGTGTATTGTCTTTTTGCTATATCTTATCATGCGATTATTAGGCAAAGGCTTTAAATAAATACCTTTTATCTCAGCGACGCTCAAGCCCGCCCGTCTGATATGCTGAAATAACATTTTTTTATTATATACTCTCTTGTGGCCGAGTTTAATATCGCGAGGAGTAAGTTCGTTTACATTTCTTATAATCCCCAGCTTAAGTCCGAATAAACGATTTAGTGAGTTTGCATTAGGCACAATAATGTGTAAAAAACCGTTTGGCTTTAACCATTTTTTCATTCTTTTAAGCTGCTTTATGGGGTTGTGCAGGTGCTCAATTAAATGAGCAGCAATTATATTATCAAATTTTTCCTTTGTTTCAAAACGTTCAACTACGCTAATGTAACATTTTATCTTGCTGCCATATTTTCTTTTCATCTGCTGAGCATATTTTTGGGCTCCCTCTACTATGGCCACTTTCTTGAAATTACGCACTAAAATATCCGTCATAATCCCGGATGCGCAACCTATTTCAAGAACATTTGTTCTGCGAATATTTTTTATAATATAGCCCGCTCCGTACCTTATCAGATATTTATCAAAATCTTTTTCTGGTTTATAATTTCTGGCTATGACGTCTAACTTTTTTTCTATTTTCATGCTGTCTTTAGCAAACTACCAAACAAAAGTTTTTTTCACGGCATCGATGATTTTGTCTCTATTCGGCAATATTGCATCCTCAAGGACCCTCGAAGAGGGTATAGGCGTTTCCTCGGATGCTACTCTAACTATTCTCCCATTCAAATATTCAAGGCAGCTTTCGGCAATCTGGCTGCAAATTTCAGAACCTACCCCGCCCGCCTTATGGCCTTCCTCAACAATTACAACGCGCCCTGTCTTCTTAACGGATTTTGCTATAGTATCGATATCTATGGGCCGCAAACTACGCAAATTAATAATCTCCAGGTCTACATCGCCTGACAACGCATCTGCCGCTTCCAGACAGCAATCAAGCATCTTTGAATAAGAAATAAGCGTAACGTCTTTGCCTTCTTTTAAAACCTGGGCCTTCTCAATCTCTAAAAGACATTCTGTTTCAGGCACTTGCCCCTGTCTTGAATACAATAATTTATGTTCGACGAAAATAATCAGGCTATCAGACCTTATCGCGGACTTTAAAAGCCCCTTTGCTTCGTAAGGCGTATAAGGAGAGACTATTTTTATGCCTGGTATCCCCATAAATAGGCGCTCTAAGCTTTGCGAGTGGCTAGCGCCATAGCCTCTGCCTGCACCTGCTGGCGTACGTATGACCATCGGTACGCTTACTTGACCGGCATAAAGATAGGGTAATTTTGCAGCTTGGTTGATGATTTGATCGCACGCTAATGTTATAAAATCCATAAACATAATCTCAACTACGGGGCGCAACCCCATCATCGCCATTCCTGTGGCTGCGCCGACGAAACTATTTTCAGATATTGGGGTATTTATAACTCTATCTTTTCCAAAAATCTTCCATAGGTCCTTAGTAACGCCGAATGCCCCACCGTAAATCGTAATATCCTCGCCCAAAAGGACAACTGCACTGTCTCTTTGCATTTCCTCATATAATGCTTCATTTATTGCCTGGCCGTAAGTTATTGTCTTCATATTTTCTCGTTGTTGCGGAGGGTATCTGATACTGCAAAATTATAAGATTCCTCTATGGCGCTTTTGGCTTTTTCTTTTAAAGAATTTAAAGTCTGCGCGTTTAATCCGCTGCTAATAAGATTGTTTTCGAGTGTTGTCAAAGGATCCCTCATTTTCCATAATTCCTTTTCTTCTTTTGAGCGATATGTTTGCGCATCGCTCTTAGAGTGTCCGCAAAATCTGTAAGTTTTTGCTTCGATTAAAGTCGGGCCCTCCCCTTCCCTGGCGCGTTGCACAGCAGCTGCTACTAAACTTTTCACCTTTACCACATCCATGCCGTCAACTATTTCGCCGGGTATGCCATAGCTTCCAGCTCGCACAGCTATATCTGTTATATTCATCGATTCTTTTACAGATACTGACATAGCATACAAGTTATTTTCGCAAATATATACGACCGGCACTTTCCATATGCTTGCCATATTTAAAGATTCATGGAATGTGCCCTGGTTAGCAGCTCCGTCTCCGAAAAAACATAAGACTACTTGTTGTCTTTTCTGTAATTTTAAAGCCATGCCAACTCCAGTTGCAATAGGCATGCCGCCACCCGTTATGCCGTTTGTGCCCAAAAAGTTAATATCCCTTACGCAGAGATGCTGCGTTCCGCCCCTACCTTTGCAATACCCCGTCTCTTTGCCCATTATTTCGCAAAAAAGGAGCTTTGGGTCTGCTCCTTTTGCCAATAAATGCCCATGCCCCCTGTGGGTGCTGATAACAAAATCATCTGAATTGATTGCTGATACAGCTCCCACCGCTACTGCTTCCTGGCCGATGCATAGGTGCGCTGTTCCTGCAAGCATATCGCGGCTAAACAGCCAGTCAATTTTCTCCTCAAAATACCTTATAAGAAGCATTTTTGAAAAATATTTTAAATTAATCTGGACATCATTCTCCACGCCTGCTCTCTCCTATAACTACTGCCGGTATGCCATTAACTATTGTTTTGTCTTGCACATCGTTCATAACCGCTGACCCAGGAGTAATAATTACATTTTTCCCTATAGTTACGGTGGAATTAACGCTGGCCCCGGCACCTATCAAAACATTTTCTTTTAAGCAAACTATCCCTGATAGCACGCAACCTGGGGAGAGATGCGAAAACTCTCCTATGAAACAATCATGGCAAACAACAGCGCCTAAGTCTATTACTGAGCCATCTCCTATTTTTACTCCGGGGCCTATTATGGTACCGGCCTCAATAAATACACCGTCCCCTATTTCTGCGTCTGGAGAAACAATGGCCTTTGAGTCTATAAGGGTTTTTATACGAATCTGCGGTATTTCATTTTTTAGCTTTATAAAAATTTTTCTTCTTGTTTCGGAATGAAATGATAATGCCACGCCTGAGAACTCTTGATTTTTGTAGGCTTTTGCAAGGTCATCAAATCCTCCTAACACCTTATAACCGCAGATGATTTTGTTTTTCAGCTCAGGGTTATCATCGATCAGGCCCACTATTTTAATATCGTAATAATTGCGTATTATTTCCAAAGCCTGTTTTAGACCAAGGCCTGCACCGTAGACAACTATTTTTTCAGAGTCGATAAAATTAACTATATCTTTAACCTCAAGTGTTTCCTTTTTATTTCTGTAGTGCGTAGTTAATGTTTCCAAATCTATATTTTTGGTTCTGGCTAATTCCCTTGCGGCGGGAGACATTCTAATATTCGGTTCTGATAACTTAACGCTTGGCTGGGCTTTGCCTTCAAACCAGATTCTCCAGACCTGTTTAGCAAACTGCTGAGCCGTGTCAGCCTTTTCTTTTTTCACCTGCTCTTCTATTTCGGTTATATCTTCTCCTGGCTCTGCTATGATGGCAATGGTTTTTGTAATATCAATCTCGGAATCAACCGGGCATAAAATCTTTCTTAATATACCACTATATTCTGCTTCCACTTCAAATGTTGCCTTATCCGTACTTACCTCTGCTAACACCTCATTTTTTAACACACTCTCGCCTTCTTTTTTAAGCCACGAAACTACAGTTGCCCTTTCGGCATTAGTTCCTAATTTAGGAAGTATTACTTTATAAGCCATATGATCCCTCTTTTGACGCTTTATTGTTTCTTTTGCGTCATTTAATAATTTTTATCGGCGTACCATTTTTATCCATTGATTTTTGAATATCAATTAAAATTTTTGTTACATTTAATGCGAACTCGCCATTCGCTATCTCAGGCTGTTCCTTGTTTCTTATGGACTCTAAGAAATATAAATCCTGCACTAAGAGCGGCTCTGATATCTTTATTGCTGGCCTTATTGTCCTGCCCCATTTAGCTAAAATCAAAAATTCTTTAAATGTACTATAATATTTCTTTGTTTTTTCTACATGTTTGTTATAAATCATAATAGGGATTTTTTCGTCTATATCATTAAAGACAAGCATTTTTTCGTCTCCTATGATTGTTATATCCCTAACCTTTCTGGGGCTTAACCAGCTAACATGTATATTCACAGTAACATTGTTTTTATACCTCAAGGTGATAAACGCCAAATCTTCTCTGTCTTTAAATAAATACTTAGCGCCGCATGCTGAAACTTCAATAGGCATAGAGCCTAAAAGATAGTTAAAGATAGAAACATCGTGCGGAGCTAAATCCCAAAGGGCATTTATATCATAACGGAACGGACCAAGATTTGCCCTTTCCGAGTGCATATACTGAATGTCTCCTAGTTTTCCTTGGTCTATATAATCTTTAATTTTTCTAATGCTCTCGTTAAACAGATATATATATCCTACCATCAATATAAGTTTCTTTTTTCCTGCAATTTTGATTAAATCCTCACAATGCCCAATTTTTAATGCTAATGGTTTTTCGCATAAAACATGTTTTCCTCGCGATAATGCCTCCCTTGCGATTCTATAATGCGCAGAGGTAGGAACCGCTATACAAACTGCATCAATTGCATCATTATCCAAAATCTCTTTGTAATCTTTAGTAAATATGGTGTTTGGATACAGCTTCTGCATCGACTCAAGCCTTACGCTGTTTAGGTCAGCGGCCATCCGTACACACGAATTATGCAGCTGCGAAAAAACCCTTAAGTGGTTAGGGCCCCACTCTCCACAACCTATAATGCCTATATTTATCATAGCGCCCCCTCTTTGTGTATAATTTCATAGACAGCATACCTGGAATCTTCGCATTTAAAAACTAATTTTATATTCTCGGGATATTTCTGCCTAAACCGTTCCATCTTTGTTATGCCTATATCTTCCGAAGTCAAAACATCTTCGTAGGGATGCTGAATTATATATCTAACATTGTGCTTTATGTAAAAACCGAGGTTTTCACCTTCTCTGCAGGTATAATCAACTGTCCTTCTTTCGCAATAAAGATAATACTCTATATACCGAGGCGTGCTAGCTAAGATTTCATCCTTGTCCGTATTTCTCTTTATCCAATCTAAAAGGCAGCTGTCTTTTTTCCAGCCATCGGCCACGCACTTGCCTGTCGGATGACCATATTGCTTTACATCAATTAACATATGGACATCTCTTTTTAAATTTCCAGTGAGTATAACAACGAAAACAAGAACAGTGATCCATGTTTTTGAAAACAGTTTTCCTATTCCGGAAAAAAGAAATACATATAGAAACGGAAGAAGGCCAAAAACATATCGTGTGGAATCCCAGCGCCAGAAAATTAAGATTGCAGCATAAAAAATTACGTAGAGCGTTAAAAAATGGGACCTGTTTTTTCTAAGAAACGCATAACAGCCAAATATAACAACGAAAGAAAGCACCACGCAAAAAAATCTATGTAGAAAAATAAGGTTATTCTCGATAAAAAATCCCAAAATTGTTTTGCTTTGCAAAGCCGGGAAAACGTTCAGAGGCAGAGTGCGTACGCATACGTCCCTTAAGTTGTGCGCTATTGTAAAATAAAATTCTAAAAGATTATGATGATGTGACAGGAATTCATTAATGTACCCATATCCATCTCCTGAATTTGTATAAATAAGCCATGCAAGAATGCAGGGGAAAACGGCTGCAGAAAAATAACCGGCTCTTTTAAAATCTTTTTTCAATAAAAAAACTGCGCCAATAGAACCTGCCACTACTAAACCTAAAGTGCGCGTAAAAAATAAAATAAGCGCTAATGCAGTAATTAGCAAAAAAACCTTTCCTTTCTTATAATCCTCAATTTTGTAAAATAACAGTAAGAGTAACAACATATATAGCACATCGCTAAGGATGGAGTTTGAAAACATAATAAAAAAAGGATTGCTGACGAAAAGAAGCAGGACTAAGAAAACCTTTAAACTCGAATTAAGCCATTTCTTCAAAAGGGAAAAATACAAAAAAATAATAAGCAGCCCCAGGCAGATATTAAGCTGCCTCAGTAAAAACATATTCTCGGGAAAATTTGGAGAAATACGCCATAACAAAGAAAGCATAAAAGGATAAACTGGCGGATATTTTTTATAAGCTGGATTACCTGATGTATATATTGCCTTATTGCCTTCGCCGCTGGCTAAAGATTTAGTTATACACGCGTAAAAAGGTTCGTCTGACCGATAAAACGAACTGACCGGCGCTGTAATTATAGAAAAAATATGGTAAATAAGGGCTATGATTAAAATAGCTAACATTGAGTATTTATTCCGCTCTATAAATTTCTTCATATATCTTATACGTTTTTTCAGCAGAATCCTTCCAGCTGTAGTGTTTTGCCTTGCAAAAACCTTCTTGAATACTACGCAGCCTAAACTCTGCATCTTCAAATATTTTATCGACAGAATGTTCAAACAATTTTGCGTTTTTCGGGTCTACAAAAACCGCTGAACCTTCTGCTATTTCAAAAAACGGAGGTATATCAGAACACACAACGGGGCAACCACAGGCCATGGCTTCCAAAACCGGCATCCCGAACCCTTCATAAAAAGAAGGGTATGCTAGAACAGAAACACTGTTGTATACTTCGGTTAGTTTCTCTCTTTCGTTTAAATCTATGCGAGGAAAATGTAAAATTCTTTTGTTCAGGTTATTCTTCCTTATATAAGAACACTGCCTTTTGCTAAAGGGCCCGACTTTCACGAACTGCCAATCCTTTCTTTTGGTCAATATTTCCAAAATTAATTCGACATTCTTGCGCGGATACGAACTGCCTACGTGCAAAACCGACTTTTTGCTGATGTTATATTTTTGCCTTAAGGCCTCTTTTTGCTCAACAGGCCTGAACGTTTCATCCACGCCGTAAGGAATGACAGATATTTTATCTCTACTTATATTTCTAAACTTTTCTAATACTAAGCCTTTCGTAAATTCAGAAACAGCGATAATCTTTTTTGCCTTCGGCATAAGTTTTACATTAAACCAAAATCTTTTTTTCCCCAACCACGAGATTGCGCCTATGTCTATTAGCGGAATTATGTCGTGGCAGGTAACCGCTGTTTTTTCTGGATCTAATCCTCTTAACAGGCCTGAATAGCTGTGGTCGCTTATATGATTTACATCCGCCTGATTTTTAGCGGCTTCCTTAGGATAAACGAATTCTTTGGCAAAGTAATATCTCAAAAAATGGTAATTCTTTGCTTTGACGGAAAAGTCATCGACATTGGAGGGCATATATTTTAAAAGCTGCTGCGCGTAGACGTGCATGCTCGGATTATATTCGGATTTAATATTTTTAAATATCCTTACCCACATTTCTATTCTCTAAAACCTTTTTATATACGCCGAAGGTTTCTGCGGCAACTTTATCCCACGTATGCAATAGAGCTAATTCTCTCGCGCCTTCTGATAGATTCTTCATCAGGGCCGCGTTTTCTAAAAGTAAGTTTATTTTGCTGGCGATTTCGTCTTCATCCGCAGGGTCGTTAATCAAGACCGCGTTTTTTCCGTCCTCAACCAATTCAGAAACACCGGTTAGCCTACTTAGCAGGGTAGGGATACCGCAGGAAATGGCTTCTAATGCAGTAAGGCCAAAGGTCTCGTAGATGGAAGTGCATATAAAAATATCACATACGGCAAAAATAGAGGACATCTGTTTCTTGCCTTCCTCAAATATTACCCTATCTGCAATTCCAAGTTTAAAAACCAGCTCCTTATAATATTCGACAGAGCGGCTGCCTATAACAGTAAGGGTTACCTCTTTCGTGTGCCTTAAAGCCCTGAGGACGTGAAAAAGACTATTTCTCTCGCAGTCACCTATTAGATACATTTGCTTTTTTTCTTTGGTTTTATGTCCTGTGTTGACATAAGGCTTAAATATTTCTGTATCAACCCCTTCATACAAAACTATAATTTTATCCGGATCAATCTTATAATATTTGATAATTTCCTTTTTTACGCTTTCACAAGGTGCTATTATTTTCTTAATGTTTTTGCTACATAGCACCCACATCTCTAATAATATACACGTTTTAAGATAAATATATTGATAAAGTTTTCGCAGTGGCGTTATGCGATTAAATACATATTTTTTATATAATCTATAATAACTAGCTGCGCAAAAATGAGCTGTAATAATCGTATTTTTCGGTGGTAGCGTGCATACACCCTGCATATGGATTAAGTCGTAGCCCTCTCTTTTTTTAAATAAAAGCCTAAAATATGAAGTTATAAAAAATGTAATTATCTTAAGCAGAACGGGTGATTTAAAGTAGGGGCATTTATAAAATTTAACCTTGTCACTGTCGATGCCAAAAAGGTTAGCGGTAAATATGGAAATTTCATGCTCATGACAAAAATGCCTTATTAATTCGGCGGTATATCTGTCATGCCCCCTAAAATCACTAACGTCATGAACTATAAAAGCGATCTTCATAGTGTTATTCCGCCATCAACGTTTTGTTATTTTTGCCTTGATAATTAGTTCGCTAGCGCATATATATTTATATTCAATTATATCAAACCCTTCCCGCTCAAGCATATTTATGAGTTCCGAAAAAGTATAACGGCTCATATGCTCACTGCCGTAGCCGCGAGGCAGCAATTTGATATAAAAATACTCGATTATGCGCCAGATACGACTTGAGTAATCCGGGGTCCCTAATATAATGATGCCGTTCTCGCTCAACATCTCTTTCAAATCGCTTAATTTAAAATAAGGCTTTGGTATATGCTCTATCACTTCCGAAATTACGACTTGGTCAAAACAGCCTCTCTTAAAACAAAGCTTTTCTATGGTGCACTGCACTAACCTTGCGTTGGTTTTCCTCAAATGCCTTAAAACCTTCAGTTTTATATCAAGCCCGACGGCATTCGGCAAGCTCTTAATAAGCCTGCTTGAGCCGCAACCTATATCTAAAATGTCGTTCTCTGCGTTGCCTATGAAATTTTTAATTATAGAGAAACGTTTGCGTTGCCAATATCTTTGCAGCGGAATTTTACTATCATATGCCCGTGAGTCATAATCTGCTGAAAGGACTGAATTTCTTAACTGCCACATAGAAAACAGCGTTTTGGCAAACGAGAAACTGAATTTCAAAAAATGCACGTGGCTACGCCCCTTTTTACGCGGCTTGTAGTGAAAAGGGACTTCTAAAATTTCAAACGCTTCTAAATAAAATTTTATAATAACTTCCTCTAATATATTAAAACCTGAAGCTGTAAACTCCATATTTTTAAAAACATCGGCTTTATACATTCTAAAGCCGCTTGATATATCCTTAAAAGGCAATGAGAGAACTGCGCAAAAGGTTTTGTTAAGTACCGCGCTTAATATATATCTAAACCATGGCATATCAGCGCTGCCCCCGCGTACATAACGGGAGGCTATTATCATATCCGCCTTTTCCCTGTTAACCCACATATCATATATATAATCCGGCTCATGGGACAAGTCCGCATCCATAGTCACTATAAAGTCTCCGGCTGAAACAAATACACCCTGCTTTATTGCTGCCCCAAACCCCTTTTCTCTCTGCTTTAATACACGTACGCCATGAGCATATGCCTCTAATACGGTGTTGTCGGTTGAACCGCCGTCGACAATAATAATTTCATAACTTGCTCCTAATTTTTCAATAACTAATTTGGCCCTATTTATAACACTGCCAATATTTCCTTCTTCGTTTATAGCAGGTATAATTACAGAAATGTCTTTTTTCATATTTTATGGTTATCTTGTTTCTATCTTGTAAACCATGCCGAACTCCGTCTCAATCGGATTTAGATTATACCGCGAAAAAAAGTTTTCAATATTGGCAACAGTACATGTCTTACTAACCTTACGTAAATAATCCTGCACATGCTGACTTTCTAAAACAACATCTAGTCCCAATAAATAAATATTGCTGCCTTTCTTAAGTTCCTTATCTATCCGCCTCTTGAGCCTAAGATTATAGGCCTTAAAATATTCTGCCCTATTGGGAAAGTAGTTTCCAATTTTTATAACTTTTCTTTGCGCAAAATATTCAAAATACGGATTCCAGCTAAAAGTAAGAAAAATATCTCCAGGTAAACTTTTCCCTTTCCACATAACAGCATTTTTATACCTTGTATTATTCCTAATGTCAGCAGAAGCTCTGGCAAAAATAAAGTAATTCCATAAAAATAAAAACAATATAAAAGTTGCCATGGTTGCGTAAAATATCTTTTTACTATTCACCCGCAAGTATAAACTGTTTGATAAAATCGCAAAGATAATCCAGAGCGGAAGAAGCACATTAAGGTATTGTTCAATAAAATAGGGGGCTTCATTAATATTTATATAAATTAGATATATGCTGAACCAAGATATAGAAATTATCTTTAGATTTTTTTGCATAGAAGGTAACTGCTCCTTAAACAGGGAAGCAAAAGAAACAACATAAACAAAACCGGTTAATAAAATAACGGTTATATTCAATAGGCCATAAAAAGAAAATGGGCTTTCTAAAAACCCTCTTATAGAAGTAAGCGGCATATAAAGCATTATTTTAAACAATGTATAAATCCCTCTAATGAAATTGGCTGGGGTAAAAAAACGTAAGCCTGCAATGTTTATGTAATGATAATATGTCACAAAATGTATAAATTCTTCTATTTTTTTTATGCCGTATATATGTATTGCCACAGCCAAATAAACAGAGGTTGTTATTATGGTAGCGGACATCAGGTATAAAACCACACATATGTATCTCTTGCGCGATTGAAGAAAAAGAAAAAATCCGATTAATATGCTGAGGCAAAAAAGTGCGCTGCTTTGATGCAAAAGTACAGTCATAGCACAAAACAATCCGATAATAAACGAATATAAATATGCAAAGCGCGTCTTGTCTATCTTAACCAAAAGTATAATTGCCAATATATAAAACGTTAAAGGCGCCATCTGCGGCTCAACATCTGTGGCACAGAACCAAAAGGTGTGTGTAAAAGAAAGCCCTATACAAAACAAAAATGATAAAAAATTATTTATTCCTACAGAGCGTAGCAATACAAAAAATGCTACCAGCGTCGATGCTGCAAGAATACTGTTGAGTGTTTGAAGAATAAAAAGTACATTGGTGCAGTGCAAGAAAACAGTTATTGTTTTATATGCGATAAAACCTACAGCACTATATAGTAAATGGTGGGGATGATAAAGCGCAGCTGAAAAAATATTATCTGCTAACTTTGTCATATACGCATACGATATGGCATCATCGGACCAGTTTTTAGTTAAGGTAAAAATATATAGAACCAAAGCATATAAAAAAATAAATATGCCTATTGTATAAGAAAATCTCAAACCCCTGTAATTATCTTTAACTACAGAAACAGTTTTCATGATTTGGCTTTTATTTTATAAGCAAGCCCAAATTCAGTGGAAAGGGGCTGTAGCTCATAACGCGAAAAAAAAATCTTAATATTATAAAACGTATATGTCTTGCTCAGCTTGCTCATATATTCCTGGGCGTGTTCGGCAGTATCCAAATCCAGCATAATAATATCATTGCCGTTTTCAAGCTCTGCATCAAGTAAATGATAAAGCTGGGCATTGGCCTCTTCAAGGTCTTCTTCGGAATCAGGAAAATACTTTGCAATTGACACAACGCGCCTTTTGGCAAAATATTCAATATACGGCTCCCAATCCATTGAAAGAAAAACGGTTTTTGGGCTGCTATTACGTTGCCAGAAAACAGCGTTTTTAAATTTTAAATTATTATTTATATCGGTAGATTCCGTAATTATAAAAGAATAATTCCAGAAAAATATATATAGCGGCACCATGATTGCAATTAAATATACGAGCCTTTTATTAATCATGCTGGAAAAATTATCTGCGCAAACAGCTATCATAATCCACGAGGGAATAACCATGAACGGATAATTTACTATTACATATTGTGCCTGTGGCGCCTCAGTCGTAACGTACAAAACCAGATAAAAGATAATCCAAATCCATCCAATAAATATTATACGCTGTTTATTTATCGCATTGGTTGTTTTTCTGAAACTTAGAAGCGGCAAAACCAACATTGAAACCACTGCTATAAAAGCTATCGTGTTGGCAAGCCCCATTAAGGAAAAACTGCTCTTAAGGAACTCTTTTAACGTTCTTAGCGGCAGATAAAGCTGAGCATTAAGAAAACCATATGCTGCCCTTGGAATATTTAGGGTTTCAAAAAAGTCAAAACCCCACGTTCCAAGATGCATATAGCTAGTAACGAACAAAAGAAATCCTTTTATGCCTTTTACGCCCAATATGTACCGTGCTATTAAGGCATATGTAGTTACGGTAAAAAACCCTGTAGAGGCGATATATAACAATAGGCATTTATAACGTCCTTTGCCTTTAAGAAAGATAAAAAAACCGGCAATGCTTACAGCTGCAAAAAGGGTGCTTAATTGGTGTAAAAGTATAGATAGTGCATGACAAAGACCCATAGCAACAACCAGAATATAAGTAAACTTCACCTTTTCAATCTTAATAATGAAAATAAAGCATAAAAGCAAAAATGCAAGTGGACTCATTCTTGCTTCTATGCTGGTTGCACAATACCACATTGTATAAGTATACGCCAGACCTGCTGACACGCATAAAGATATAAACCTGTCTATATCCAGCATCCTTAATCCTATAAAAAATACGGCTATTGTAAAAACTGCTAAAATACTATTGAATATCTGCAAACAGGTGATTGTTAAAACCTGAGGTAAAAATATTTGCACAAAGCGGCTGAACAAAAATCCCGAAACATGATAAAACATATGATGAGGATGGTATAATGAGGGCGAAAGGGCATTTTTAGCATTTTCTACTAAACAAACATTGGCTATAGCATCTTCCGACCAATTTTTGCTTAGCGTAGAGCTATAAACCCAGAATATACAGAATAACACGACTGCCAATGTTAAATAAAAAAATGAATTTTTAAAATCTCGAGCAGTTTCCACGTTATCTGCGCCTTTTTAATTTCTCTGCCACTACGGTAATACTGCCACCGCAGCCTAATACCATCTCACCGCAACTCAATACTGCCATAATCAGTTTAAGTCCATTAAGCAATAAAATTTTAGCTGCAGGAAGCTCTGTTCTCGGACATGGTTCAAATTTGATCCTCGGATTTAAATAAATAAAACGGCAGTTTTTACATATTACAATTTGAAACTCGTTGGATTCCAAAAACTCCGCATTCGATACTCTGTGCAAAACCGAAAAATCCTTGCTTTTACAAAGCAGACAGGCTGTATCTTCTAATTTATTATCGGCATTATTCTGTATGCTACTATCCTTTATCAATAATATCGTACGTTTTTAATCCTGCCGCTTTACAATATGCGCAAAAGAAATTATTTAGTATGTGTGCATAAATACCTTTTTTATCATCCCATTTATAGCTCAGCAACGAAATAATTTCGGAATCATTAACTCTTCTCTCAGCCTGGATACGTCTTCTCTTCCTTAATATTTTTCCTAAATTTAAAAGTATCCATATTTGGGCTTTTAATAAATTTAAAACGCGTTCTGTCCTTATAAAAATGCACCCCAATACAATAAATACATTTTCAATGCCATCAAATACAAGAAGCGGGATTAATCTAAATATGGTGCTTCGGTTGTAAAAAATTAGCAAATTCATAATCCTGTTTTTTTCCTGGTAAAATGTTGTTATGCCCTTTCCTTTTCCGGTTGTCTGTGTGCCCTTATGATAAATAAGCGAATATGGCGATCTTACTATATTATGCCCTTTAAGCCTAATTCTCCACGCTAAGTATACATCCTCAAAATATAGAAAGTAATCCCTATCAAACGGCTCATCTACAATATCTTTTCTGTAGATACAACAGCATGCGCTGGCATCTATGCTTGTTTTAGTATAATTTTGAAAAAAATTATACAATATTCGGCGCCCCAAAAGCGTATAAGTGCCGCTGCGCATATGCTTAACCTTTTGCATATTGGCCTGCCTGTCAAGCCTTTCCGAATAATCAAAAAAGGAGGAGTATGTTTCACCAATGCTTATATTCTGCATGGTTTGCACCAACTCGTTAAGCCAGTTTTTGTCAACCACAACGTCGTTGTTTAAAAAACAAATAAGCTCACCCTTCGCATGTCTTACGCCTATGTTGTTGCCTTCGGCAAAACCATAATTTTTATCAGACTCTATGAGTTTTATATCGTCTCTTGCTTTTAATATTTTCGACGAATTATCGGAAGAGGCGTTATCAACCACAATTATCTCATAATTGCTATAGGCAGTATGTATTAAAGAATCTAGGCATTCTATAGTATCTTTTATGCCGTTGTAGTTTAAAATAATTACCGAAACCAATGGATTATAGCCCATGTTTTTCTGACATGGATAAATTTAGAAATATATTTTCCAGCAAGTTAAGATGCTTTTGCGGTGAAAATTTCTCTTCGCTAATCATCTTGCCTTTTTCCCCCAATTTTTCAGCTAACGTTTTATTTTCTATAATTTCTGTTATTTTTTCGGATAATAAATGCACATTTTTTGCCGGCACTAAAAACCCATTTTCTCCGTCTCTAAGCCATTCTCTTACCCCACCCGTGTCAAATGCAACTACAGGTTTCGCGTAGCTCATAGCTTCGATGCCGACAATTCCAAAAGGCTCCGGCCATACGGATGGCACGACGATTATAGTCGCTCTCCTATAAACATTTTCTAGCTCTTCGCGGTTTAACCATCCTAGAAATTCAATGTTATTATACACCCTTAGCTTTTCTGCTAATTTTCTTATATGATTCATATAATATCCATCCCCGGCTATTATCAGCCTATAAGGCTGCTTTATACACGCCAACGCTTTTATTAAATAATCCAAACCTTTAAATTTGCAGACCCTGCCGGCAAAAAGTATAATCGGCATATTTCCCGTAGCAGTAGGCTCATAAGCTTTCTTGGGATAGGTAAAGTACGGTATTACAAAAATTTTATCCGCGTTTATTCCGTTGTTTATTAATCTTTGCTTCATATATCCACTTGCGACTATAAGCGCATTTAAGCTTTTAGAATTGTCAAGGTTTGCCTTTACAATTCTAAACCGTCTTAATGCATTGGGCGACTTACAGCCTCTGCAATTGCATAGCAAACAGAAAATAAAGCACAAAAAACCAAATTTTCCAGGGCATCTAAAAAACCTGTTTGACATAATTGCGGATGGACAATATAGATTATGATTATGGATATATTGAATCGTGGGTTTTAATCTTATTAATTCTTTCGTTAGCAAAACATTGTTAATAATATGCAAATATATAATATCGGGATTCTCCCTTTTTACTACAGATAGCGCTTTAGAAATAATATTTTGCGAAGAATTAAAATTGGCTATCCCTTCCATTAAAAAAGCCTGCCGACCGGCATCCTGCCATGTCGTATCCTGCTTATTGCTATAGATAATTATATTTGTGTGGCCGCGCTTCTCTAATTCGTTGCAAACACTGTAGATATAATATTCGGCGCCGCCGGCAGGCGCATAATTATCTGTAATATGTAGTATCTTCACTCTTTTAAGAAATCCTCCACGGCCTTAATAAAATAATCGAGTTCTTTTTTTCCCAAATCCTGATGCACTCCGATGTGAAGCCCGTTGTTTCCTATATACTCTGCATTTGGAAAATCGCCCAGACGATACCCTAAGAACTTAAAACCGGCGCATTGTGTTGGTATGGATGAAAATAATGTCCTTGTATCAATGCCGCGTTTTTCTAAAAAACTTGCAAATTCGTCTCTGCTGAACTTAACTCTTTCCTGAAGGATAACGTAAAATGCGTGGGGACCGATTGTTTCATATTGTTCTTCTTCCGCGCTTGCAAGATAAGGCCTAAATTTTTTGAATCTCTCCATTAAATACTTAAGATTTTCCCTTCGCTTTTTAAGGATGCTTTGATATATTTCGATATTGCCAAGCCCGACGGCTGCTTCTAATTCATTCATTTTAGCAGAATAGCCGATTCTTTCGAAAATAAACCTCGTGTCAACGTTTTCCTTATACCTAAATCTTTCGGGGCAGTAGCTGGAAGCCGTATTCAGCACGCATACCCTGCATTTACAGGCCCTTCCGTGAGACCGGAGCGATCTTAAAATTTCTGCAAAATCTTTTTTGTCAGTTGTAACAATTCCGCCTTCTACCGTCGTGATAATATGGGCGACATACAAACTGAACGCCCCCATATCTCCGAGAGTTCCGGCATTTTTATTTTTATAAACGGCGCCGTGCGCTTCTGCGGCATCCTCAATTACATATAAATTGCACTGTTTGGCTATTTTGTTAATTGAATCCATCTCTGCCGGCTTACCCATAAGATGAACTGGCATTATCGCTCTTGTTTTTTCCGTAATTGCATTTTTAATTTTCTCCGGATCAATATTCAAGGTGTTTTTGTCAACATCCACAAAGACGGGCTTAAACCCAGCCTGTAAAACGGCGTTCCCCGTAGAGACAAAGGACAACGCAGGAACAATAACTTCATCTGCGCGTTTAGCGCCGAAATCATAAAGCACGGCTAAGGCAAGGGCGTCCGCATCGGTCCCGCTACTTAAAGCCACCGCCTCTTTTGCTCCGATTAATCCGGCGAATTTCTCTTCAAATTCTCTTACATATTTACCGCTGGAAACCCTTTTTGAATCAAGGATTTTTTTTATTAACTCCTTTGATTTATTAGTAATGGATACTGTCCCAAACGGAATCTTCATTTAAGCCTCTCCCAAAAGCTCATATGGAGTGTTAAAAATAATTTGGGTGCCTAAGTTCTCAAACCGAAAAGGCACATACAGAATATCCTTTAGTTTTTTCCTTATTTTAGGCTGGGCATCCGGCTCTGCAAAGAGCAACATAAAACCGCCGCCTCCGGCGCCTAATAGCTTTCCGCCTAAAGCGCCTGCGCGCAAAGCAGTAGAGTAAATCTCATCTATGGCCGGAGTGGATATTTTTGCTGATAGGCGGCGCTTGATTTGCCAGTTCTCATGCAAAATTTTTCCGAATTTGGCGATATCGGTATCGCTGTTTAAAACTTTCAAGGCTCTCTCTAACAATTGAAGCATCGCTTTTAATTCTTTCTTTTTTCGCGGCATGTTTTTAATCTGCTCTGCGGCAATCTCAGAGGCCTTCCGTGTAAAACCGGTAAAAAAAAGCATCAGGTGCTTCTGGAGCAAAACTAATCTGTGAGGCGAGACGGTAACGGGCCGGACATGAAAATGTTGCGGCCCCCCAAACTCTATCAGATTAAATCCGCCGAAGGCAGCCAAAACCTGATCCTGAGAACCTACGTTCTCCTTCAGCACATGCTGCTCAAGATGAAAGGCGTCGAGCGCCAGCTGTCTCTTTGTGGGCATAATACCTTTAAGGGCATATAGCGTATGGAGCAGCCCGACGGTAAAAGAGGAGCTTGAACCAAGGCCGGTGCGGGCAGGTAAATCTCCGTCTTGATGAATCTCCACCCCTTTTTTAATTTTCATAAATCGTAAGCATTCCCTTACAGACGGGTGCCGAATTTCAGAAATGCGGTTAATATTCTCTGTCTGAGAATAGAGGATTCTTGATTTATATTCAAAAAAGGGAGGCAGATATCTGCATGAGATATAACAATATTTGTTTATGGTGGTTGCCAGCACCATGCCGCCATTTTCTTCATACCAGGCAGGATAATCTGTTCCTCCTCCAAAAAATGATATGCGAAAAGGTGTTCTGCTAATAATCATAGCTTTCTCCTAATCTGAGATATAAGATTTATACCACCGCATTGTTTTCTGTATCCCCTCATCCAAAGAAACCTCAGGGAGCCATCCCAGAGTTTTCTTGGCTTTGGTTATATCAAGGCAAAGGCTTGTTTTAATGGTTGGTTTGGAAAGGTCATATTGTATCTTAATATTCTTGCCCGAGCAGGAAATAATCTTTTTGACCAGTTCGCTTACCGAAACAGAGCTGCCATAACCTACATTATAGAGTTGGAATTTAGGTTCCTGTTTATCAACGGCGAGCTCAACGAAATGAAGGAGGTCCGAAATGTATAGCAAATCCCTTTTTTCTTCGCCTTTTCCCCAAACAATAATCTTTTCTCCCTCTTCAGCAGTCATAACCTTGGTAATGGTAGCTGCAAATACATGAGACCTCTCCAAGTCAAACCTATCATACGGTCCGTATATGTTGGAGTGCCTGATTACTGTAAATTTGGTATTCCCTATTCGCGAGTAAAACTCGCACATTTTCTCGATATAAACCTTTGTCCATCCAACACCGAAGTAACTTGGGAAAATCTCCTTATTTGCGTTAAAATCGCTTTCTTTAACAGGCTTATCACCTGACTGATACATAACTGTGCAGCTAAAAAACACTATATGCGATGCCTTATGTTCGTATGCAGACCTGAAGATGAGCGAATTCATAACAGCATTATCGCTAACATGATAATATGGCCTGTTAATGATATCCTTGGCGCCTGAAGTAGTCGCAGCCGCTTGAATAATAATATCCATTCCGCGTATTGCCTTATTGACATCATTATTATTGGTAAGGTCGGCTTTTATCATTTTGATTTTGGGATTATCTAAAGGTTCTGACTTAAGATAGGTTCCGTAAATTTGGAAATTATCTTTTCTTGCAAAAAACTCGGCAATATTTCTGCCAATAAAACCTGTGGCACCGCATATTAGAATCTTTTTTTTCATCCCTTTCTTTGTCCCTTCGTAAATATATTGTATCTCTTATGCGCATTATACTTGTTTTTCTGATACCAGTCCATCGTCTCTTTGATTCCATCGCTAATGGATATCTCGGGATGAAACCCGATAGATCTGGCTTTTGATATATCCATTACCCTTTTCTTATCGCCCGATGGTTTTGAAGCGTCCCAGACCACATCCGGCTTAGCCCTCATATTATTAACAATAATATCAACAATTTCCCTGATGGAGAAACCTTTGCCGCTGCCAAGGTTTATGGCGCAGCCTATGCCCTTCTCAAGAGCAATCAACATCCCTCTGGCAGCATCTTTTGCGTGAATAAAATCTCTTACAGCAGAGCCGTCTCCCCATACGTTAAGGGGATTTTCGCCATCCATGGCGCGTTTTATTAAAGAAGGAATGACCATGGCATTGTCCGGGTTGAAGTTGTCATGGGGCCCATAGACATTCGCCGGTCTGACAATGGCAATATCGCTCCAGCCATATTCAATTTTATATGCCTCTGCCTGAAGCTCACCCATCCGCTTAGCCCATCCGGCGAATCTGTCATTTTCCGACGGGAATGTCTTCCATACGTCATCTTCATAAAAAACTTCGGCGGGAGAATAGACGCCGATTGTGCTGGTGTAAAGATATCTTTTTACGCCACATTGCCTGGCAGCCTCCATCATACTGGTATTCATCTGTAAAAGCGGAACAAAAAAACTAGCGGGTCTCTTTGACGCCATTGCCGGAGAGCCTTTAATTCCGGCAAGATGAAAAACAAAATCCATTCCTTTGCAGGCCCTTTTGCAATTCTCAAAACTCGTAAGATCGATTTGCATAAATTCTGCCTCAGGGTGGGCTCTTGAAGGATTATCCAGAGAGGCAATCCTTACCCTGGCTCCCTGCTTAATCAGCATCTCCGCGAGCGGGATACCAATAAGGCCTGTTCCGCCTGTTACCAATATCTTTTTATTTTTATACATCTTCTTATTAATTCCTCTATTATCTATTCAAAACGAGGCTTTCCATGGACAGTGTGAAATTTCCTCTCTCCAGTAATTTAACAGGTCCTTGAATGTTTTCTCCAAGGGAATTTCCGGCTCCCATCCTGTTTCGTTCTTAAATTTATCCACGCAGGGTATCTGCAATGTTACATCTGAGGGCCTTAGAAGTTGAGGGTCAACCTTAACCTCGAATTTCTTATCAGAAAAAGATAGCAGTATATCCAACGCCTCCTTTATTGTCACTGACTTGTTCCCGCCGATATTATAAACCTCTCCGGGCCTGCATTTATTGACCAGAAGCCAGTATGCCCTTACCGCATCTCTGACATCGCAAAATGTCCGAATAGAATCCAGATTACCCGCATAAATAACCTGTTTTCCTAAGCCCAATTCTGCTGCTGCAATCTGCTTTGCAAAAGAAGAGATTGCAAATACGCTGCCTCTTCTCGGACCTGTATGGGAAAACATCCTCGTGCGGATGGTGCGAATCTTGTACGAAATCCAATATTGCAAACCGATCATGTCTTCACCGACTTTACTCACAGCATAAGCAGAGGCAGGCTTGAAAGGGCATGTCTCCTTAATAGGCACATCAGTTTCACTCACCTGGCCGTAAACCTCCGACGAACTGCAGATATTGATAATGGGGTCGATTTCCACTATCCTTACTGCCTCAAGAAGATTTGCCGTCCCGATAACATTTGTCCATAGTGTCTGGATTGGGGAGCTAAAGCTGGTTGATACATCGCTTTGGGCAGCTAGATGAAAAATGATATCGGGTTTTATGGACTTAAGGCGGCATATCAAAACACCCAAATCGCAAAGATCCGCATCGGCCAGAACAATCTTATCATGAACTTCTTTCAGATTGTCTTTAGGGCTTCGCCATCTGCATAAACCATACACCTTATGCCTTTCATTAAGATTAAGTATATATTCTGCCAGATGGCTCCCCACAAAACCCGTTACTCCTGTAATCAAGATTTTCATAATACCGCTTCCTCCTGTTTGGCTGTTAAAATGGGCCTTTAAATTCTATCTCCTCTATCTCTAATTTGCAGGTTGGCTGCCATGGTTTTTTATCAGGATAAAGCATCTGGTATGCCTTAGCGGCAATCTTTTTCGCATTGGGATAAAAATGTTCCTCAAGCGCCGGCGTGGTAGGGCAACTAACAAATGCAAAACCCATTCTATGGACAGCCACATTCTTGTCTATGTCTTTCTCAAAAAGCTGAGTAATGATTTCTGCGCCTGCGCCGCATTTCATCCACGCATTATCCACAACAATAAGTCTTTTTGTTTTTAAAACCGATTTTTGAATTGTGTCTATATCTAGGGGGGCAAGAGATACGGGATTTATAACTTCGGCCTTTATGCCGACCTCCCGCAAATAGCGATGAGCTCTCAAGCACTCAAGCGCCATATAGGAAACACCCACGAGGGTAATATCATTACCTTTGGTAAAAATCCGTGCCTTGCCAAAGGGCACAGCATAGGCTTCCTGTGGCACGAAACCTTTCTGATAGTATAGAAGCCTATGCTCGATAAAGATAACCGGATTGTTATCTCTTATGGAGGCTATCAGGCATCCCTTTGCATCATATGGAGTAGAAGGAGCCACTATTTTAAGCCCGGGGATATTCATAAATAAAGGATATAGGCTCTGGGAGTGCTGTGGCCCCTGGCCCCAGCTTTTGCCAATTATCGAACGGATAACGACAGGGACAGAAACCTTTCCGCCAAACATATAATGCATCTTGGCAGCCATATTAACAATTTGATTCATAGCAAGAAGTAAAAAATCCATTCTGGAGTGGACATGAATCGGCCGCAAACCTGCCAAAGAAGCTCCGATAGCAACTCCTGTCATGCCATCTTCTGATAAAGGAGTATCAAAAACCCTCTTAGCGCCGAATTTTCCCACAAGCCCTTTAGTTGTCCCGAGGATTGCCTTGGGGTCATCCACGCCTAAGCCTAGCACAATTACCGACGCATCCTGCGCCATTTCCTGCTCTATTGCTTCGCAGATTGCCTCAGGATAACTTAAGGTTCGTTCCATATTTCATTCCTTAAAATAATCTTCGTAGAGGGCTCCCTGTTCAGGGAATGGGCTTTCCTCTGCAAACTCAAAGGCCTCTCTTATTTCATCTTTAACGGAGCGCTCTATTGTTTTTAAAACTTCTGCATCCAGAAGTTTCCTTAGCCTTTCTAACTCATCTTTACTCTTCCATAAGAGCACTTCCTCTTCGCTCCTGTATCCTAAATGAAAATCATCGCCAGGGCCGACGTGCTCCTTCCACCTACAGGTCACGCACTCAAGAAATGCGGGACCGTCTCCGCTTCTTATCTTTTTGACATATTTTTTTGCTGCTTCGTATATTTTGAATATATCACCGCTTTCTATCCTTTCAGCCGGCATTCCGTAAATCCTTACACGCTCAGGTATATTATCAGACTGATGCCGGCTTAGGTGATGAGAATGTATCGCGTAAAGGTTATTTTCGCAAACAAATAGGACCGGTAACTTTTTAAGGGCGGCGAAATTCATACTTTCATGAAAGGCGCCTTCATCTACTGCGCCGTCGCCAAAGAAGATTACTGTCACGGAATCTGAATTTTTATATTTTAATCCGTAGGCGTAGCCGACGGCAACGGGAATTGTTGTTGCTACTATCGCCGAAGTCCCGGCAACTCCGGCGTCAGTATCAATAAGATGCATGGAGCCGCCTTTGCCTTTTGCGCAGCCGGTAAATTTTCCGTAAAGCTCTGCGAGCATTTTCTTCAAATCCCCGCCTTTGGCAAGATACAGCGCATGGCCTCTATAAGTTCCGAAAACCACATCATCAGGCCTTAATGTTTCGCAAACACCTACAGACACAGCCTCCTGGCCAATTGATAAATGGACAGGGCTTTTAATTTTATCCATCGGATAGATACGGGCTATCTCTTCTTCTGTCCTGCGTATCCGATATAAGGAGCGGTAAAGTCTTTCTGACAGATTAGAATCAAAGTTTTCCATCATTTTGAAACAGCCTCCGGATGTTTAAGAAACCAATCATATGTTCTGGCAATGCCTTCCTTCAATGATATATTAGCCTGCCAGCCAAGATTCTTCGATTTGGAAACATCAAGTACCTTTTGAGGCACACCGTCGGGCTTTGATGCATCAAAGACAACCCTTCCCTTATATCCGACCGCCTCTTTTACGGTAAAGCTAAGTTCCTTTATCGATGTGCCCTTGCCGCTGCCTATGTTAATAATTTCCGGTTCGTTATAATTACGCAACAAAAAAAAGCAGGCATCTGCAAGGTCCTCAACATATATAAAATCTCTTAGCGGCTCCCCTGTCCCCCAAACTGTTATGGTATCCTGCCGGCTTATTTTGGCCTCATAGAATCTGCGTATCAGGCCAGCAATCACATGGGAATCTTCGGGGTCAAAATTATCATTGGGCCCGTAGGCGTTGGTTGATACGGCCGATATAAAGTTTGCTCCATACTGCGTATTATATGCCTGACACGTTGTTATTCCAGCAACTTTAGCAATTGCGTAAGGTTCGCTGGTAGGCTCAAGTTTTCCTGAGAGCAAAAACTCTTCCTTTATGGGCTGTGGGCACTCACGCGGATAGCAACAGGCGCCTGCGAGAAACAGGAGTTTTTTCGCTTTGTATTTATAAGAGAAATGAATGATATTGTTCTGAATAGCAAGGTTTTCATAGATAAACTGCGCAGGATAATTAATGTTTGCATTGATTCCGCCGACTTTTCCCGCTGCCATAATAACATATTCGGGTTGTTCTTTTCGGAAAAATTTCTCTACATCCTGTTGGCAAACCAAATCAAGTTTCTTGTGGGGTCTTGTAATCAGGTTACGGCAGCCTTCCTTGTTTAATTTATTAACGATTGCGGACCCGATTAAGCCTTCGTGACCCGCAATATAAATTTTTGCCTTTTTTTCCATCGTATAATCCCCGCGCATTAACCCCGAATAAAAAATTCTTTTAAGATGGCCCATAACTCACGCAACCCGTTTCTTATAGGACTCATCTTGCTTTTCCCGCCTATCCTTGGCGGTTCATCTCCTGGAATTTCCGCTATTTTCAATTTCTTCTTTATCGCCCTGAGTAAAATCTGAGTGCCACATGATGTATTCTTCGCATCTATATGCAGTTTATTCAGCGCGTCTTTCCTATAAGCGCGAAACATCACCAAAGAATCTGTTATATTTGAACCGAATAAAAAATTTATTAGCCAAGTAAACATATGGTTCCCAAAGGCGGTAACAGCATTGTCATCATAACTTTTTGCATCTTTGAAATACCTAGAGGCAATAACTATATCGTAACCTTCTTTAATCTTCGTAACCAGCTCCGGTATTTTTTCAGGAATTGAATTTCCGTCAGGGCTAAAAGCAATAATTATGTCGCCGGTTACCTGCTGTAATGACTCCAAAAAGGCTGCACCTGCGCCTTTCTCCTTCTGGATAAATATAGGGTAACCATGTTCTTTTGCGTATTCAATTGTGCCGTCACTTGAATCGGCGTCAAAGATGATCAATTCATCATACCAGTCCTTTTTAATCTCCGGCATAATGACTCTCATTCCATCTATTTCATTTAATGTATAAATAACCAATGAAGTTTTCATAATGTAATTAACAAAAAACACTTTCTCTTTTAATAACTAATATGCCATATTGCGTTCTCTGCAGTATCGTTGTAGCTGGCGAATATTTTCAATTATCTCTTCCCTAAAAAATGTCTTGCCCCACCTGTTGCTTTCTTCGTATTCATAAGGAAGTCCAACTTCTTCATAATCAGAAAACCTATAAAGCAAGTGCGCATATTTATCCCAATCGGTTTCTATACATTTAATGCCATAATAGCGATAGTTGTTGTATATTTCCGAACCCGGCATCGGAGACAATCCTGATAGGCTTACATAATCGGGTTTGTTCTCTTCAATAAATGAGCGCGTCATTTCTACAATGTCCCGCGGTTCGCCGGGCAGGCCAAAAATAAGGCACATTTTTACTTTGATGCTGTATTTTTTGCAAAGCTTGATAAAGTTTTTTACATCTTGAATGCTAATTTTCTTATCTATAATATCCAAAACCTGTTGCGATACACTCTCTACTCCCACAGCAAGTTCTACGCATCCGGATTTCCTCGCTAAGGCTATTTTTTCTTCAGTTATTCCTACAATGGCAGTCTGGCCTCTCCACATAATTTGCGAGTCCCTAATTGACTCTAGAAAAGGAATGGCAACTTCACGGGAAACGGGAATACATATCTCATCTTTTAAATTGATTGCCTGGACATTATATTCTTCCTTAAGATATTTTATTTCTTCTTTAATTGATTTTGGGCTTCGCATCTGAATAAATGAAGGAATATTATAAGCACAAAATTTGCACCTAAAGCAGCAACCGCGTGAAAAAAGCACGCAGGTGCTTCTAATGTTTTCACCGTATCTCTCAAAGAGCAAATTGTTCACAATGGCCGACTCGGGAAGGTAATGGCGCCTTATATATGGATAATCATTATATTGAACATTTTTATAATCCGTTTTATATATTTTATTTAACAAACCTTTGCGACAATCATTTATAATATTAATAAAGGATTCTTCGCCAGGACCCACAACTACCGCATCAAAATCCTGAGAACTTTCTTCTGGGAACACATCAATATGCGTGCCCCCTGCAACATGTTTTGCTTTTGGATAGATTAATTTAAGTTGCGTGACTATTGTTTGAATCCCACTGTAATCTGCTGTTTTAGCAATCCAATAAAGATATAAATCGCGTTCGGGTATATGATAAATCTGTTGATCTAATCGGATGCCGCGTAAATCGATGATACCCGTATCCACGTTCTCTGCCGAAAGGCGAGAATCTATTATAGTGGCAAAATACAGTTCATACAACGGCTGTATGCGGCAAGGGCTATTCCAGTAATGCCAACTCGGAATAATAATGCCAACTGAAAACATGTATTATCGCGCCTCTTTCTTCCAGAATTCTACCCGATGGATTCCTTGTACCATTCTATCGTTTTACGCACGCCTTCTATTATAGCAGTCTTTGCCTCAAAACCAAGCACCTCTTTTGTTTTTGTACAGTCAACAAAAATAGAAATATCTTTTTCGCTCTTCGATTTATCAAATATTATTGATGCATTATTATAATTATCAATATCTAAAATTAGGTCTAAAATTTCCTTTACGCTATAAGATTGACCAAGACCAATATTAAATTCATTAAAAGTATTTACTTTCTCTAATGCTAAAAAACAGGCGTCTACAACATCGCCAACATAGATAAAATCCCTTTTTGCCTCGCCTGTCCCCCAGATTTCTAAAGGCCTATGCCTTTCAACCACCTTTCTAATTAATGCGGAAAGAACATGACAAGTAGAAAGTTCAAAGTCTCCATATTCACCGTAAATAGCTGTTGAGCGAAATATGATTGTCGTCATTTGTCTTTTAAGCTTTGTGGCGTACATCCTGCATAAAATTTCAATATATCTAGTCATCCAGCCCAAAGGAAAATAAAAGTCGCAGGGATCGGACTTAAACATCTGCTCTTCCTTCAGTGGCTTATCCGAAGGAGGATAGGCAGTAACGCTGCTTAACCAAAGAAGTTTCTTAACGCCTTCTTGATAAGCTGCTTCTAACATGCAAAAATTCATAAGAAAATTTGGCACTAGATAGGTTGGGTCCGAACCTCTCCTGTTAATTTTTGCTGCAAACATCATTACATAGTCAATGCCTTCGACAACTCTCTTGCAGTCTGCAAAATTAGTTAGGTCTGCTTTCACATAGGATATGTTATTTGAGAAAACATGCGGTTCTCTGGCATGATATACGGCCCTCACCTTAATATCAGGCCTTCTTTTAAACCTCATCAAGGCATTTGTTCCTACTAATCCTGTGGCTCCGGTTATCAAAATCTTCTTGTCTTTAAGAAAATCCATTTTTTCATTAGCAATCAAAAACTCCTCCCTTCAGCGCCATCCACAGGAATTGATGCTCCGTTAACTAGGGTTGCTTTCTCAGAACAAACAAAAGCTACCACAAAGGCTACTTCCTCTGGCGTACCAGGCCGGCCTAAAGGTAATTGCGTATCGATTAACTTCTGAAAACCTTCTGGGTCTTTCTTGCGGTTTTCCTCCAGCCCTGCATCAGGAATGCTAATAACCCCTGGAGCAATGCTATTAAATGTTATACCATCCCTGGATAGACTATGATTCATCGCTAAAGTCTTCATCAAACTAATCTCTGCGCACTTTGCCATGTTATACCATGGCCTTCCTCCGCCCTCACGACCAACTATCGAACTAATAGTAATCACTCTCCCCCATTTTTGTTTTCGCATATATGGAATTACAAGCATGGTAAAACGTATGGCTGCTAAAGCGTTCTTATTAAAAACATCTGTCCAAACCTGCTCTGGCGTCTCTTCGACAATCTCGCTTCCCCATCTTCCCCCTCCGCCTACATTATTAACTAAAATATGAATGGTCCCCCATTTTTTTATGATAGCCTCTACGACCCTTTTTATATCTGTCTCAATCATAACATCTGCCTTTATTCCAAGACAATCCACATTTTTTACCTTTAATTCTAAGGTTGTTTTTTCTATGCGCTCTTCATTGCGCGAGCAGACAGCAACATTGCATCCTTCATCAGCTAAGGCCAATGCGATACTTCGCCCGATACCATGAGTGCCTCCGGTTACAAGGGCATATTTACCTTTAATTTTTAGGTCCATTTTTTCTCCTTTTTAATGATAAGGAAGCTGCGCAGCTATTTAAAACCGTTCAAAATATTTCCTACATTACTTTTTATATCTAAACCATATATCTCGTGCAAATCCTCTCGATCGCCCGCTTCAAAACAATGCTGGTCCGGAATAGCCATGCGCTTTAAGGGAGTATATTTTTGGTAATCATTCAAAACCTCGCTTATTATACTTCCAATGCCCCCAACAATACTATTTTCTTCAAGAGTTATAATTCGCCTATAATTACCGATTATATTAAAAAGCTTCTCTATGTTTAATGGCTTTATTCTATACAAATCGACCAATCCGGTTGATACAGAATGGCTGTTTAATTCGTTCGCTACCATTAAGGCCTTATGTACCATAGTCCCGGTTGAGATAATAACCAAGTCATTACCATGCTTAAGCTCGCTCATTCCTTCCGAGAAATCGCTGCCTATCTCATCGTAAATTAATGGTAGTTTACCCTTGTCAATCCTCACATAAGTTGGACAGGAATTCTTATAGGCAATTCTTGCGGAGGCCTTAGTTATTACAGAATCGGAAGGATTAAATATCGCTATTTCGGGGAGTGTGCGCATTATAGCGATATCTTGAGCACCATGATGTGTAGGGCCATCGCTTCCATAAGTCAATCCTGGCCCAACTCCTATAATGGCAACTGGCAGATTCATACAACATAAATCGATTTTAATCTGTTCATAACAACGCATAGTTACAAAGGGAATAATGGTATATATAAAAACTTTTTTTTTTGCCCAAAGCAAGGCCGGCTGCTATGCTCACCATATTCTGCTCAGCTATGCCAACATTGATATATTGACTGCGTAGGTCACGCTTAAATCTTATCAGGCTGAAAGCGCTCATATCAGCTGTAAGAAACATAACATTAGGGTCATTTTTTGCAATTAAATACAGTTCGTCAAAAAAAGCATCTCTTATATCAATATCGGATATTTTCAACTTCATATTCATTGTATTTTTAAGTATCTTTTTGGAATGCCCCATCTGAGAAATCACCTTTGAGTTCTCTTCTGGCAATCCCCAGCTCTTCACCTTTAGGCACGCAATGATGCCAATCTATCTCCCCTTCCATAAAAGAAACGCCTTTGCCTTTGACGGTATTAGCTATTACCATTAGCGGTTTATTCGATTCTCGTGAACGGAAATTTGAAAAAACAGAAAGGAGTTCCTCGAAAGAATGTCCATCAACGCAAAGAACATCCCATCCAAATGCTTGCCATTTATTATACAGGGGGTCTAGATCAAGACAATCTTTAATAAAATCGTTGACACACAAACCATTATTATCAATAATTCCCACAAGATTATTTAATTTATGGTGTCCTGCAAACATTGCAGCTTCCCAAACTGAGCCCTCGTAACATTCACCGTCGCCAAGCAATGCTACAATCAAAAATTCCTTCTTGTCTATTTTTGCGCTTAAGGCCAAACCTGCTGCGATGCCTAAACCATGCCCTAAAGAACCTGTATCTGCTTCCACGCCTGGTATTTTTTTACAAGGATGCCCTCCCAGCAAGCATCCCTTTTTCTGATAATTATATAATTCGGAAATAGGAAAAAACCCGAGGTCTGCTAATATAGCATATAGCGCTGCTACTGCATGCCCCTTACTTAAAATAAACCTGTCTCTGCTATCCCAATCTTTATCTGACGGATTAAAGCGAAGTAGCCCTCCATAGTAAAGAACAACTAAAATATCTGCGCAGGAAAAGGCGCCGCCAATATGCCCCTTCCCGGCAGAAACAATCATCTCTAAGACCTGCCTACGGACCCACTGCGCTTTACTTTTTAATTTAGACATAGTCTCTTGCGTAGGCTGCCCTCGGTCAAAACGGCCCTTTGAATCTTTTTTCATGGCTATAAAATTCTTCTTTCGATAAATTAGTGGCTTCCAATCCTAGCATCTTTTCGATAGCTCTTATTATATTAACAGCATTAGGATAGAATTTATTTTCCAAATGTCTCACTGCAGGGCACGGTGTTGGAGCAAAACCTATTCTTTGTACCGGATATTTTAACTTACCGAAACAGTGTTCAGAGACTTGAGCCGCAACCTCAGCACTAAATCCGCAATGCAGCCAATCATTATCTGCGACTATACAACGACCTGTCTTTCTCACAGATTTAATAATAAGTTCATCGTTATACGGTGCTATGGTTCTAGGGTCAACTATTTCAATACTTACACCTCTTCTACTTAAAACCTCAGCCGCTTTAAGAGCCTCTACATTCATCCATGAAGTAGCCACGACTGTTACATCTTCACCTTCGCGCAAAACATTTGCTTCTCCTATGGGTATTGTATAAGGTTCTTCTGGAACTTCGTCCTCCTGCCAATATAGCCATCTATGTTCTATAAATATTACAGGGTTGTCATCCCTTATTGCTGATACGAGTAATCCCTTAGCATCTTTGGGAGTGGTTGGAAGAACAACCTTTAATCCTGGAATATGCGCAAAAACTGAATACATACTCTTACTATGTTGAGAACCTTGGCCCCACCCCCTTCCAATAATAGCTCTTATAACCATAGGGGCCTTTAATTCTCCTCCTGATAGATATCTATAACTTGAAACCATATTAGCAAGTTGGTTTATTGCTAAAAGCAGAAAATCTACACGAATATGAATGTGAATCGGCCGCATCCCATTAAGGGCGGCACCCAACCCAAAACCAGTCATCGCATCTTCAGAGAGTGGGGTGTCAAAGCATCTTTCAGGTCCAAACTTTTCTACCAATCCAACTGTACTTCCAAATACCCTTTTGTGGTCAGGCACCCCTATTCCATATACAAAAATATTGGGGTCCCTTTCCATCTCCTGAGACATAGCTTCTCTCAATGCCTCACAATAGCTAATCTTTCTCACCCGAACACCTCTTTATATAACTCAGATTCTTCAGCA
>JAZDPX010000022.1:0-74477 GCA_043797125.1 Candidatus Omnitrophota bacterium | reverse complement strand
GCCTGCCGGCACAGAAATGGTAATGCCAGGCGATAACGTGCAATTAGAAGTCACTTTAATAATCCCGATAGCCATGGAAAAGGAACTAAGGTTCGCCATACGTGAAGGCGGCAGGACCGTTGGCGCCGGGGTAGTAACGGAAATAATACAGTAGGAGAAAATGGAGTTGTCGATAGTCGATGGTCAATAGTCGATAGACCATAGACCATAGACCATCGACCATAGACTAAAATGCAACAGATACAAATAAGATTAAGAGCATATGACCACAGGATATTAGATCAGTCTGCAATGGAGATTGTCGAGACAGCTAAAAAGACCGGAGCAAAAGTGTCCGGGCCTATACCGCTGCCCACCAAACATGAGGTTTATACTGTTTTAAGGTCTCCGCACATTGATAAAAAATCGCGAGAGCAGTTTCAGATGAAAATTCATAAAAGACTGCTGAGCATTATTGATCCGACAGCAAAGACAATAGATGCTCTGAAGCGATTGGACCTACCCGCAGGGGTAGATGTTGATATAAGATAAGGTCAATAAAATGCCAAAAGGACTATTAGGAAAAAAAATAGGAATGAGCCAGTATTTTACGGAAACTGGCGACGCGATTGTCGTAACTTATATTGAGGCCGGGCCATGCACAGCTTTACAGGTAAAAACCAAAGATAAGGACGGTTATGAGGCAGTGCAGCTTGGATTTGGCAAAAAGCGGAAAAAATCCACTAACAAGGCGCAATTAGGATGTTTTGACAAAGTTAAGGCTCAGCCGTTACAATTTCTTAGAGAAGTAAAAATGGAACCCAAGGAAGAGATTAAGCCCGGACAGGAATTTTTTGTGGATATATTTAAGCCGGGAGATATGGTTGATATTGTAGGCACTTCCATAGGCAAGGGGTTTCAGGGCGGGGTAAAGAGATGGCATTGGCTCGGCGGCTGCGAAACGCATGGTTCCATGACTCATAGAAGGCCCGGCTCAATCGGGGCAAGCGCATTTCCTTCCAGGGTTATAAAGGGACAGCATTTGCCGGGGCATATGGGCAATTGTAAAGTTACCGCTAAAAATTTAGAAATTATAGAGGTTGATAAAGAACACAACTTGCTGGTTATAGAAGGCGCTGTTCCGGGATATAAAGGCAATTATTTGGTTATAAAACAGGCTTTGAGCGCGAAGAAGAAAAAGCAGAAACCTCCTGTCGCGGAAGCGGCGAAACAAGACAAAAAGCCGGATGCTTCAAAAGCGAAGGCAAAGGCTAAATGATACAGCTAAGGCGAAAAAATAGAACATGAATCCCGCACCTTTTTAGTATTTAGGTGCATTAAATATTAACATTAAGTTAAAGGGATGCGGGAATAAATAAAGGTGCGGGATGAAAACAGCGGACACAAAGATATTAGATGTTATTGATCAAGACGGTAAAAAAGTATCTGACCTGAAATTGAATCAGAAGTTATTCGACGGTTCTGTAAATAAGTCTCTTTTGCATGAAGCTATTGTTATGTATCAGGCAAATACAAGGCTGGGTTGCGCCAGCACCAAGGGAATGTCAGAAGTCAGGGGCGGAGGAAGAAAACCCTGGAGGCAAAAAGGCACGGGCAGGGCGCGCGCAGGCAGCATAAGGTCTCCTTTATGGAGGGGTGGAGGGGTAATATTTGGTCCTTTGCCCAGAGATTATTATTATAGGCTGCCTAAGAAAGCGCTTAAAGGGGCGTTACGTTCTGCTATTAACGATAAGATAAATGAGAATCGCATGATAGTCATAGATAAGATAGACCCGGTTTCTCATAAGACAAAGGATTTCATAAATTCTTTAAAGAAGCTAAAAATAGATTCTGAAAAAGAAAAGGTGTTAATTGTGGTGAATTTAAGAAAGGAAAATTTGTTAAGGGCAACGAACAACCTTGAAAAGATAAATATCCTGACAGGTTCTGATGTAAATGCCTACAACGTGATTTTGATGGACAGGGTGGTTATAGAAAAGGATGCTTTTAAAACATTAGAGAAGAGGTTGGTAATATGACCGTTAAGTCCTCATACGATATAATAAAAAGTTTACTACAGACGGAAAAAGGCGCGCATTTAATGAAGCAGAATAAATATCTTTTTCTGGTTGATAAAATGGCAAACAAAATACAGATAAAAAAAGCTGTCGAAGAAATTTTTAAAGTAAAAGTTGTATCTGTTAATGTCATAAATATGAAAGGAAAGCCACGCAGGGTAAGGTATAAGCTAGGCTGGGCCTCGGATTGGAAAAAGGCCGTAGTTACCCTTAAAGAAGGCAGCGCTATTGAAGTGGCGAGCACATAACTATGGGAATAAAGTCATTTAAACCAACAACTCCAAGCAGAAGGTGGATGCAGGTTTCAACCTTTGATGATATTACAACCACCACGCCTTACAAGCCGCTCACAATACCGCTTAAGAAACGAGGCGGAAGGAACTCATACGGGCGCATTACGGTAAGGCATCAAGGCGGCGGCCACAAACAAAGGATCCGTCTTGTTGATTTTAGAATGGATAAGTTTGATATAAAGGCAAAGGTTTTATCAATAGAATATGATCCCAATCGAACAGCGCGTATCGCGCTTGTAGAGTACATGGACAATGAAAAACGATACATACTATGCCCTGTCGGGCTTAAGGTAGGCGATGAGATAATAACATCAACAAGAGCAGATATAAAAGTGGGCAACACTATGCAGTTGCGCAATATACCTTCAGGCACTTCAATTTATAATTTGCAATTATTTAAAGGTAAAAAAGCGCAGGCGGTCCGCAGCGCAGGTTCAGCTGCCCAGATTTTAGCTAAAGAGGAAAAGTTGGCGCATGTCAGGATGCCGTCGGGAGAAATCAGGCTGGTAGATTTAGATTGCTTTGCGACAATAGGCCAGGTCAGCAATCCTGATCATATAGGAATATCCATAGGAAAGGCCGGAAGGAGCAGATGGTTAGGCATTCGTCCGTCGGTTCGCGGCGTCGCGATGAATCCAATAGATCATCCTATGGGAGGCGGCGAGGGAAAAAGCTCGGGAGGCAGGCATCCATGCACGCCTTGGGGCAAAATTACAAAAGGCCTGAAGACAAGAAAGAAAAAGAAGCTTTCAAGTAAATTTATTATGAAAAGAAGGCCGCCAAGCAAGAAGAGAAAATAGATAAGGAATAAAAAAGATGTCAAGATCGATTAAAAAAGGCGCATACGTAGACCCAAGACTTTTGGAAAAGTTCGAGAAGATGAAAAAGTCCGGAGATAAAAAGCCCATAAAGACATGGTCAAGGCGCTCTACTATTATACCAGAATTTGTCGGCTATACATTCTCTATACATAACGGGAAAAATTTTATTTCCGTATTTGTAACCGAAAATATTGTAGGCCACAAGCTTGGAGAATTTTCTCCAACCAGGACTTTTAGGGCCCATGGCGCGCATACTGAAAAAGCAACGGTGCTTAAGTAGTTAGGAGTTGGGAGTTCGGAGTTGGGAGAAGAAAAAATGATAGCTAAAGCAAGTATAAAATACTTAAGAGTTTCTCCGAGGAAATTAAGGCTGCTCTTGCCTTTAATTAGATATAAAAAAGTGCCTGAAGCGCTTTTTATATTGGAAAACACCAATAAAAAGGCAGCAGCTTTTGTCTATAAAGCCGTGCATTCCGCCGCAGCTAACGCCAAGAGGTTTCCCGGCGTAACAGAAGAAAATTTATTTATTTCTAAAATATACGCTAACGGCGGGCCTGTGCTGAAAAGATACAGGTCCAGGCCTATGGGTATGGCTTCTATGATACGCAAAAGGACAACTCATTTATATGTAGAGATTGAAAGCAAAGTCACCGCGTCACCGGTTACAAAGTCACCAGGTCACAAAGTCACAAGTCACAAGTCACAAGTCACCCCGAACCACTCGCTTCGCTCGGGTACGGGGCAGGCAAACAAAGAAAAGAAACAGGCAAGGGGAGAAAAAAGTGGGTCAAAAAGTACATCCGTATAGCATAAGGGTTGGATTTATAAAACCATGGAGATCGCGATGGTTTGCTAAGCATAAGGATTTTTCAGGCCTTTTACACGAAGACTTAAAAATCAGGGACTACATCAAGAAGAATTATAGCTCGGCCGCGATTGCCAACGTAGAAATCGAAAGATCAAGCGGCAGAGTGCGTGTTATGATATACAGCGCCAGGCCCGGAATTATTATAGGAAGAAAAGGCGCTGATATAGACAGGCTGAAGGACGATTTGACAAACCTGACGAAAAAGGAAGTATTTATAGATATAAAAGAGGTTAAGGATCCGCAGGTGAACGCCCAGTTAATTGCCGAAAATATTGCTTTTCAGATCGAGAAAAGAGTCGCTTTCAGGCGCGCGATGAAAAGAGCCGTGCGCATGGCTATGGATCACGGCGTAGAAGGCATAAAGATAAGATGTTCAGGCAGGCTTGGGGGCCTTGAACTTGCGCGTTCAGAGGCATATAAAGAGGGAAGAGTTCCCTTGCAGACATTCAGGGCTGATATTGATTATGGTTTTATTGAAGCGCATACGCAATATGGATTAATAGGTATTAAGGTGTGGGTGTGCAATGGCGATGTTTTGCCTGAAAAAGATAAAGCAAAAAGTACCGAGAAGATCAAGAAAGCATAAACAAGGAATAATATAATGCCGTTAATGCCTAAAAGAGTAAAATACCGCAAGTCGCAACGAGGCCGCAGGAAAGGCTTGGCCACATCAGGAGCTGAAGTTTCTTTTGGCGAGTATGGCCTTAAGTGCTTAGCGAACGCCTGGCTTAAAAACACTCAGATAGAGGCAGCGAGGGTTGCCCTTACCCGTCACGTTAGAAGAGGCGGAAAGGTATGGATAAGAGTTTTTCCTGATAAGTCAGTTACTAAGAAACCGGCTGAAACAAGAATGGGTAAAGGCAAAGGCATGCCTGAGTTTTGGGTGGCTGTGGTAAAAAGAGGCAGAGTCCTTTTCGAGATTGAAGGCGTGCCCGAAGAGATAGCGAGGGACGCTTTTAGGTTAGCAGCGTCAAAGATGCCCTTTAAGACCAAATTTGTAAGGAGAAAACGCGTATGACCAAACCCAGCGAATTAAGAAACCTTACAGAAGCAGAGCTTGCAGCCAAGCAGCTTTCCTTAAAGGAAGAACTTATGGGCTTATGTTTTAAAGCAAGGATGGGCAAGCTTGAGAAACCGTCTAGAATTTCTCAGATAAAAAGAGATATTGCCAGAATTTTAACTATTTTGAAAGAGGTAAGCTATGCAAAACCAGGCACAAAGAAAAGCGCCCAAGACTAAAGTAGGCATTGTTGTAAGCGATAAGATGGATAAGACGGTGGTTGTAAGTCTAGAGACCCTTACAACACATAAATTATACAAGAAGATTATAAAACACAGGCGCAAGGTAAAGGCCCATGACGAAAAAAACTTAGCCAAGATAGGCGACAAAGTAAGAATAATGCCGACCAGGCCTTTATCGAAGGATAAATGCCACGTGGTTGTCGAAATAATTAAACAGGGGCCGGCTGATAAGGGACAGGGATAAAAAAATGATACAGATAAGGACAATGTTGGATGTTGCGGATAATACCGGGGCCCGCATCGTGCGCTGTATAGGTGTTATACACCGCTCGGGAAAGGTGTATGCGGATATCGCAGATGTCGTAAGCGGCAGCGTGCGTGAGGCAACACCGGATTCAGCGATTAAAAAAGGCGACAAGGTAAAAGCAGTTATAGTCCGCACCCGTAATACTATAAGAAGAAAAGATGGCTCCGCGTTAAAGTTTGACAGAAACGCGTGTGTTATTATTGATGCGCAGAATAATCCGGTTGGCACTAGGATCTTTGGGCCAATAGCCAGGGAATTAAGAGATAAGCAGTTTATGAAGATAGTTTCATTGGCTCCAGAGGTAATTTAGATGAAAATAAGAAAAAACGATAACGTAAAAGTGATGGCGGGAAAAGATAAAGGTAAAAGCGGCAAGGTCTTAATTGTTTTTCCTAAAAAGAATACCGCCCTTGTGGAAGGCATAAATTTTGTTAAGCGCCATACGCGCAAGTCGCAGAAAGCCCAGCAAGGCGGCATAGTACAGAAGGAAGCCCCTATCAATATCTCTAATTTGGAAGTAATATGCCCAAGATGCGCCAAGGCAACAAGGCTTGGTTTTAGCCTGTTAACAGACGGAACAAAATCCCGCTACTGTAAAAAATGTGAGGAGATGTTATAATTTCATGATACCGCGTTTATTGGAAAAATACAGGAAAGAGGCAATACCAGCCGTAATGCAAAAGTTTAACTTCAAAAACCCTTTTCAGGTCCCGCGAATAAAAAAGGTTGTTATAAATATGGGTGTTGGCTTAGGCGCTCACGACTCAAAAATAGTTGAGGAGGCGCAGAAGGATTTAACAGCAATTGCAGGGCAAAAGGCAGTCATTACCAAGGCGAAGAAGGCAATATCTAATTTTAAGATCAGAAAAGGTTCTATGGTAGGGTGTGTGGTTACGTTGAGAGGCGCCAGGATGTATGAATTTTTGGACAAGCTTATAAATGTCGCGATCCCCAGAATAAGAGATTTTAGAGGCCTGTCCGGAAATAGTTTTGATGAGCATGGCAACTATACCTTTGGCCTGTCCGAACAGGGGATATTCCTCGAGATCGAAGCTGACAAAATTTCCAGAGTGCAGGGCATGAGTATTACCATCACCATGACAAAGTCAACCAAAGAGGTTGCCTACGTACTTTTAAAGGTTTTGGGAATGCCTTTTAGGGAAAGGTAGATATGGCAAAACAAGCGTTAATAGAAAAACAGAGAAAGAAACCGAAATTTAAAGTAAGAGGATACAACCGCTGCCAAAGATGCGGCAGGCCCCGCGCATATATGGGAAAATTTAAATTATGCAGGATATGTTTTAGAGAATTAGCGTCAAGAGGCGAGATACCAGGGGTTACGAAAGCAAGCTGGTAAATTTACTTCGTGTAGCGGAGCCTTAAGGCTCCGCTACAGGATGAATATTGATATAGCGATAGGAGAATAAATGAGTATAACAGATCCGATTGCAGATTTTTTAACGGTAGTAAGAAATGCTTCAAAGGCCAAAAAAGATACGGTGGATTGCCCTTCATCAAAGATCAAGGAGCAAATAGCTGTCCTTTTGAAAAAAGAAGGGTATATTAGAAACTTTAAGAAGGTCGAGGACAAAAAACAGGGCCTATTGAGAATTTACCTGAAATATAGCAGCGATAAGAATAAAAAGGCAGCTATAACCAACCTGCAGAAAATATCAAAACCCGGTTTAAGAATCTACAAAAAATCGGATGAGATTAAACCCGTATTTAGTGAAATAGGAATAGCTGTGGTATCAACATCGAAAGGCATTAAGACAGATAAGGAATGCAGGGATATCGGAATCGGCGGGGAGATTATCTGCAAGGTCTGGTAGGTTAGGAAGGCACAGATGATCGCAGATTAGAAGAAACAGATGATCGCAGATTTTTTCCTACGGTATCTGTGATCATCTTGTATCTTCTCATCTGTGCTAATCTGCGCAAGAAGAAAATAGTTACGTAACAACCTATTTGTTAGATAGCAAAGGAAATAGAAATGTCGAGAATAGGAAAAAGGCCGGTTGATATACCAAGCGGTGTAAAAGTGCAAAAACAGGGCAGCGTAATTTCTGTTGAGGGTCCGAAGGGAAAACTAAATTGCCCTTTACCTAAAGGCATTGACGTAGAAGTCAAAGATAATAAAATTACGGTAACAAGGTCTGCTGACAACAAACAGCAGCGTTCGCTTCACGGTTTAATCAGGGCCTTGCTTGCAAACATGATAAAAGGAGTTACAGAAGGATATTCGAAACAGCTGGAAATAGTAGGCGTTGGTTTTAAAGCGCAGGCCGCGGGCAAAAAACTTGTATTAAACCTCGGATTTTCTCATCCTATAGAATACGATATTCCGGATGGTATCACAATAGAAACGCCAAAGCCAATACAAATACTGATTAAAGGTATTGACAAGCAGGCAGTTGGCGAGGTTGCTGCGGAGATTAGAGATTTTTATAAGCCCGAACCTTATAAAGGCAAGGGCATCAGATATTCTGGTGAATATGTTAAGAAGAAAGCCGGAAAGACGGTAGCGTAGAAATTTAAAATTAAAAATTAAAAATTCAAAATTGAGGAATAGATTATAAAAATGAAGATTAAAGATGCGAGATTAAGAAGGTACTTAAGAGGAAGAAAAAAACAGACCGGAACAAAAGACAGGCCCAGGCTTTGTTTGTATAGAGGGCTTAGCAACATGAACGCCCAGCTGGTAGATGATTTAGGCGGCAAGACCATTTTATCTGTTTCTACTCTTGATGAAAGCATAAGAAAAAAATTTAAAAATAGGGGCAATATCGCTGCTTCAAAGGCGTTGGGAGAGCTTTTAACAAAAAAGGCCCTTGAGGCTAATATAAAAAAGGTGAGGTTTGATAAAAGCGGCTATCTTTATCACGGCAGAGTTAAAGAATTTGCAGAGGCTTGCAAAAAAGCAGGCCTGCAGTTTTAGTGAGGCCTTCAGAGAAGAAATTCAAAGGAGATTATTTTATGTCACCCAGAGGGCGACATAAAATAAGTGCTCATTTAAAGGGGGAGAGAATTGGATAAAAAACCAAAAAAAGATCACAAAGACCTACCTAAAGAAAAGGCGCCTCTTAAGGTTAAGGAAAAATTAGTCGAGGTTGAAGTTCTTAAGGAAGTTGACATCGAAGAGGTACTGCCTGTTGAATTAAAAAAGGCATATAGGCAAGCGCGCCCGGAACAAGAAAGCGTTGAAAAAGTGGTGTGTATTAACCGGACTACTAAGGTAACAAAAGGCGGCAGGAAGCTGAACTTTGGCGCTGTAGTCGTTGTTGGCGATAAAAAAGGCAAGGTAGGCTGCGGTTTCGGAAAGGCAAATGAAGTTCCTGACGCAATCAAAAAGGGTATTAATGAAGCGAAAAAGAGCATGATAGAGGTTTCTTTGCAGGGAAATACAATACCACACGAGGTTATCGGCAGATATGGTGCAGCCGTGGTGCTTCTTAAGCCGGCAGCTGAAGGAACCGGTGTTATTGCAGGTAATGTTATCAGGGCAATTTGCGACGCGGTAGGAATTAAGAATATATTAACGAAATGCCTTAGGTCGCAAACTCCCGTAAATGTTATTAAGGCAACCTTAAACGGGTTAACGCAGCTGCGCTACAAGAATGAGTTGCTGCAAGACGTAAAGCCAGAAGGGGAAAAATAGAATATAATGAAGATTCAGGATTTAAGGTCACCATATGGCCGTAGGAAGGCAAGAAAAAGAAAAGGCCGGGGTATGGGTTCAGGCAGAGGCAAAACACGCGGCCGCGGGTCAAAAGGACAGCATGCAAGATCAGGCATAACGCGCATGTCTGCCTTAGAAGGCGGGCAGATGCCGTTAGTAAGAAGAATACCAAAAGTCGGGTTTACCTCTAAGAACAAGATAGAATACTCTATAGTAAATTTGGAGAGATTGGCTAGATTTGAGCAAGGCTTAAATGTTACGCCGCAATTATTAGAAGAAAAGGGATTGGTAAGGAATCTCAACAGGCCTGTCAAGATTTTGGGTAAAGGCGAGCTTAAGAAAAGCTTAAATATTTCTGCGCATGCTTTTTCAGCTTCGGCAAAGAGCGCGATCGAAAAGGCCGGCGGAAAAACAGAGATTATTAAGGATACGAAGATTAAAGCCTGCCTGCCGGCAGGCAGGGTTAAAGGATAAAGGTGTTAAACGCTTTAGCGAGCATATTTAAGATACCTGATTTAAGAAAAAAGATTTTTCTTACGCTGGCATTGGTTTCGGTTTACAGAGTGGGCGCTTACATTCCTACGCCGGGCATAGACGGTTCGGCCCTGGCTCAGTTTTTTGCAAATATAACCAAGACAACAGGCGGCACGTTGTTTGGCATAATGGATATGTTTAGCGGCGGCGCTATGCAGAACATGACAATTTTTGCATTGGGTATCATGCCGTATATATCAAGTTCCATCATCATGCAATTGCTCGTTACTGTTATACCGCAGCTTGAGCGTTTAGCAAAAGAAGGCGGCGAAGAAGGGCGAAGAAAGATTACCCAATACACAAGATATGGCACTGTAGCGTTAGCCATAATCCAATCTTTCTTTATCAGCTTGTGGCTGGAAAATCCTGGGCACTTTCAGGGAGTGCAGATGGTGCAATTTCCCGGCTGGGGATTTAGGCTGCTGACAGTCCTGACATTAGCCAGCGGTACCGCTTTTATTATGTGGTTAGGCGAACAGATAACCGAATATGGAATCGGAAACGGTATGTCAATTCTTATTACAGCAGGTATAATATCCCGCCTGCCAACGGCAACAGGCCAGTTATTTGCCCTGATTTCACCCTTTTCACCTACGGGGAGGCAGATAAATATCCTTACGCTGATTTTGATGGCAGCGCTAATGATTGGTGTTATTGTTGCTGTTGTCGTAATTACGCAGGGCCAGAGAAGAATTCCTGTTCAGTACGCGAAAAGAATAGTAGGCAGAAAAGTTTATGGCGGCCAGAGCACATATATTCCTTTTAGGGTTAACCACGCAGGCGTTATACCGATTATATTCGCGCAGTCTTTGCTGCTTTTTCCCGCTACAATAGCGGGCTTTGTTCCTAACCGCGCTTTTCAGAATGTTGCAAACGCGTTAGTCAGAGGAAGCGTGCTTTATTTTTCGTTATATTCATTGTTGATCATATTTTTCTGCTATTTTTATACAGCGATTACTTTTAACCCGGTCGAGGTTGCTGATAATATGAAAAAGTACGGCGGTTTTATTCCGGGCATAAGGCCGGGTAAACCAACAGCTACCTATTTTGACAGGATCCTGACAAGGGTTACTTTACCGGGAGCGATATTCCTTGCGCTTATTGCCGTATTTCCTAATATTGTATCAAGGTGGCTTAATATACCGTATCTGGTAGCATCTTTTTTTGGCGGCACAGCCTTGTTAATTACCGTCGGTGTTATGCTGGATACAATGAAGCAGATCGAGTCGCAGCTTTTGATGCGCCACTATGAGGGATTCTTGAAAAAGGGCAGGCTGAGGTCGAGGAGATAGATTATCAGAAGACCAGAGTATCAGAGCGGGAATATCAGAACATCAGATTATCAGAATTTACCTGATGCTCTGATTATCTGATAATCTGATATTCTACTTGTCATTTGTTATTGAGGTCTAGTTTGATATGCGGTTAATTTTATTAGGCCCGCCTGGGGCTGGTAAAGGTACGCAGGCAAAAGTTCTTTCTCAGAATTTGAATTTGGCCCACCTTTCAACAGGGGATATATTTAGAGAGGCTGCCAAAAAAAACGACGCGATCGGTAAAGAACTTTCAAATTATATGCAAAAAGGGCAACTGGTGCCGGATGAAACAGTGAATCAGGCTGTTTTTGAAAGGCTAAAAGATAAAAAGATTCAAGGCGCATTTATTCTTGATGGTTATCCCAGGACAAGGCTGCAGGCTGTTGCGCTTGATAAATTTTTAAAAGGGAGCAAAATCCCAATAGACATTGTCATTTACATGGAGACTACAGAAGATACTGTGGTTTCCAGGTTAACAGGGCGCAGGGTTTGCTTTGAATGCAGCGCTATATATCATCTGAAAAATATGCCGCCTAAAAAAGAGAATGTATGCGATAAATGCGGCAAGCCCCTTATGCAAAGGGATGATGATAAAAAAGAGACGGTCTTAAAAAGATTAAAGGTGTATAAACAGCAAACAGCTGAATTGATAGATTATTATAAGGAAAAAGGTATTTTAGAAACAGTCTCCGGAGACATGGAAGTAGATAAGCTCTACCGGGTTTTGAATAAGCTTTTTGACAAAAAGGGCCTGTTGTAAACATGATCCTGCTTAAATCTGACGACGAGATTGAGAAGATGCGTGAAGCGGGAATAATTGTAGCAAAGGTACTTGGCAAGTTAAGCCGTATGCTTGCTCCCGGAATAAAAACGCAACAGCTGGATGATGAGGCTGCTAGATCAATTCGCTCTCTCGGAGGAAAGTCTGCATTTTTAGGTTACAGAGGATTTCCAAAAAGCATATGCGCCTCGATTAATGAAGAAGTAGTGCACGGTATACCAGGCGAAAAAAGGCTTAAGGAATCAGATATAATAAGCATTGACATAGGCGTTGAAAAAGATGGCTTTTATGCCGACGCGGCAATTACTGTCGGAGTCGGCAAAATCAGTCCTGATGCTGAAAAACTAATAAACACGACAAAGAACGCGTTAACCAAGGCTATCAGGGCTTCGATTGTAGGAAATAGGCTTTTTGATATATCGGCGCTAGTGCAAAAGGAAGCAGAGGCAAACGGTTTTTCTGTTGTCAGGGAATTTGTCGGCCATGGCATAGGCACAAGCATGCACGAGGATCCGCAGATACCCAACTTCGGCCTTTCCCATAAAGGCCCGGTTTTAAAGGCAGGCATGGTATTGGCTATTGAGCCTATGATTAATATGGGGGTGGCGGATGTTGAGGTGCTTAACGACGGCTGGACAGCAGTTACTGTTGACAGGAAGCCATCAGCTCATTTTGAGCACACAGTGGCCATTACGAAAGAGGGCCCGAGGATTTTAACGGAAATATGAAAGAAGAAGCGATACAGACCGAAGGAACGATTATAGAAGCCCTGCCAAATGCAATGTTTAGGGTGGAATTGGATAACGGGCACAGAATTTTAGCGCATGTCTCAGGAAAGATGAGAATGCATTTTATCAGGATAGTGGCAGGCGATAGAGTCAAGATAGAATTATCGCCGTATGATTTAAGCAAGGGAAGAATTGTTTATCGGGAGAAGTAAAAAATGAAAGTAAGGTCGTCAGTTAAAAAGATATGTTCATCATGCAAGGTTATAAAACGCCAAGGGATTGTCAGGGTTATATGCAGAGACCCTAAGCATAAGCAGAGACAGGGATAAGAAAAATTAAAAATTCAAAATGCAAAATTAAAAAGTGCAATGCAAAATTCAAAATTTATTAATTTTAAATTTTTAATTGTAATTTTACATTTTTAATTTTAAATTTTGAATTAAAACAAGTAGTCAGGAGGTAGTAAACGTGCCGAGAATTTGCGGAGTAGATGTTCCAAAGGAAAAAAGGACAGAGATCGCGCTTACCTATATACAGGGCATAGGCAGGGTGTCTTCAAACCAGGTGTTAAAGGCCACGTCAATAAGCCCTGACAAAAGGGCTAAGGACCTTACAGAGGAAGAAGTGGCTAGGATTTCTGCCTATATAACTAAAAATTATAAAGTAGAAGGCGATTTAAAAAGGGAAGTAGCGCAAAACATAAAGAGATTAGTGGATGCTGGCACCTATAGAGGCTCAAGGCACAAAAAGGGCTTGCCTGTGCGCGGGCAAAGGACAAACACGAATGCGCGCACAAGAAAAGGCCCGAGAAAAACAGTAGGGGTTTTGAGAAAAGCGACAAAACAAATTCAGGCAGCAGCGCCTGCTAAAGAGAAGTAGAAAGGATAGCGTATAATATGGCTGATGAAGTAAAGAATAGCGAAAAACCAAAGGCGCAAAAGAAAAAATCCAAGTTAAAGAACATTGCCAGAGAGGGCATTGTATATATTCTAGCGACATTCAACAACACCATTGTTACTGTTGCGGATAAATCAGGAAATTCCATATGCTGGACCTCAGCCGGCAATGTCGGTTTTAAAGGTTCGAAAAAATCTACTCCCTTCGCAGCGCAATTGGCTGCAACTGCAGCTGCTGAAAAGGCAAAGGCATTAGGCGTGAAAAAGGTGGAGGTTTGCGTAAAAGGCCCGGGAGCAGGAAGAGAATCAGCTATTAGGGCCGTGCAGGCAGCTGGCTTGCAGGTAACTGCTATTAAGGATGTCACGCCTATACCGCATAATGGGTGTAGGCCGCCTAAGAGGAGAAGAGTATAGAGTAGTTGAGAGTTGAGAGCTTAGAGTTTAGAGAAAGGGAGAAAAAATAGATGGCGAAATATATTGGGTCTGCATGCAGATTGTGCAGAAGAGAGGGTGTTAAGCTTTTTCTAAAAGGTACCCGCTGCGTTAGCGAGCATTGCGCCATAGACAAGCGTAGTTACAAGCCTGGTATGCACGGGCAGGGAAGGCGGGGCAAGCTTTCTGATTTCGGAGTGCAGCTTAGAGAAAAGCAGAAGGCAAAGACTATATACGGCGTACTGGAAAGGCAGTTTAGAAATTATTTTAAGAAAGCCGAAAAATCAAGAGGCATTACAGGAGAGGTTCTTTTGCAGCTTCTGGAGCGCAGATTAGATAATTTAGTTTTTAGAAGCTGTTTTGCGAATTCAAGGCCTCATGCTCGGCAAATGGTAATCCATGGCTTGATTATGGTGAATGATAAAATAGTTAATAGGCCGTCGTACTCAGTAAACGAAGGCGATACCATAAGGGTAAAAGCAAATGAAGATAAGCTAAAACAAATATCACAGCAAATGGAGACCTTAAAAGACAGAGGTATGCCAGGTTGGATAAAAGTGGATGATAAGACTTTGGAAGCAAAGGTTGAGAGGATGCCTAACAAGGAAGATATTGGTTTTAACATCCAGGAACAGCTTATTATAGAGTTGTATTCGAAATAGGATTAACCCTAAAGCTAAAGCCAAAGGGTTGACATAGTTAAAATTGGAGGAAAGCTAAATGGGAATAGCGTGGAAAGATTTTGAGATGCCAAGGACGCTTGAGTGCGATGAGTCTTCCCTGACAGATGTCTACGGCAAGTTTATAGCCGAACCTTTTGAACGCGGATACGCAATGACATTAGGCAGTTCTTTGCGCAGGGTATTGATTTCCTCTGTAGAGGGTAGCGCAGTTACCAGTATAAAAATAGAGGGGATACAGCACGAGTTTTCATCATTGGACGGGGTTGTGGAAGATGTGCCCGAAATAGTTCTGAATATTAAAAAATTAGCAATAAGAAGCCATGCCCTTAAGCCTAAACCTCTATATATAAAGGCGCAAAAAAAAGGCGAAATCACCGCAAGCGACATAATTGCGGATGAGACGATAGATATTATAAATAAGGATTTACATATTGCTACTTTGACGGAAAATGCAAAGTTTAATATGGAAATGGAATTAGGCAGAGGGCGCGGTTATGTCACAACAGAAAGAAATAAAAAGGAAGGCTTGCCAATCGGGACGATTGTGCTGGATTCTATTTTCAGCCCCGTTACAAAAGTGAATTTTCAAGTAGAGAATACCAGGGTAGGGCAGATTACGGATTATGACAAGCTGATACTGGAGATATGGACAAACGGCGCAGTAAGCCCAAAAGAGGCCTTGCTTTACGCCTCCAACGTTTTACAAAGACACCTTGACATATTTGTAAACTTTGGTAAACTTCCTGAAGACCTTGAAATTACGGAAGAGCCCGAGGAAGATGAAGAGCTTCAGGCGAAACTAAAAGTCCCGGTTTCGGAGCTCGAGTTGTCGGTAAGAAGCGCAAATTGCTTAGAGAAGGCAAAAATTAAAACAATCGGTGACCTGGTAAGCAGATCCGAGAGCGAGATGCTGAAATACAGAAACTTCGGCAAAAAATCCCTTAACGAGATTATGGCAATTCTGGATAAGATGGGGATTTCTCTCGGAATGAAAGTTAAGAAGAAATAAGTGACGCAAAAGAAGAAAGGGAGGATTGATTTACGCTCCCTAACGGAGAGCGTAAATCAAGTGCTCATTAATGAGACACAAAAAACTTAATAAACGCTTTGGTAGAAATAGATCCGGCCGCAAGGAATTAATGCGTTCGCTTGTGAGAAACGCCATTATATATTCGAGCATCAAGACAACCTTGCCGAAGGCAAAAGAGGCGTCCAGACATTTGGATAAATTAATAACCATAGCCAAAAAACAAACCCTTCAGGCTAGAAGGGCTGCATTTGACCTGCTGCAGGATAAGGACCTGGTAGCGCGCTTAGTAAATGAAATAGCGCCTTTGTTTAAAAACAGAAACGGCGGGTATACAAGGGTAATCCGGCTTAATAACCGTCACGGTGATGGTGTGCAGATGGCTGTGCTCGAGCTGGTTGAAAAGATTAAAAAAGAACCGAAACCTAAAAAAGGTAAAAAACCCAAGGCTGCTCAAGCCCAAAAGCCTCAAGAGGCGCAAAAGCAGGATATTGAACAGCCAAAACAGCATTTGCCGGAAATTGAAAAGCCGCCAAAAGAAGAAAAGAAGCCGCCAAAAGAAGAAAAGAAGCCGCCTAAAAAGAAAGAAGTAAAGCCTGTGCAGGAGAAAAAGCCTTTTGCCCAAGAAAAGAAAAAGCCGGAGGCTAAAAAAGAAGGGCTGTTCGGAAAGATAAAGGGAATGTTTAGGAAGAAGGAAAAGTAACAGTTAATGACACCTGCCTGCCGGCAGGCAGGAATGTCAAAGTCCAAAGGACAAATGAATGACAAATTTCAAATACCAAATGGCAAAATTTTTGTTTTGAAATTTGTTATTTGTTATTTGGATTTATTTTGTCATTTGAATTTTGTCATTTGACATTAGATAGGGGCAATAATATTTGCCCCTATTTTTCTTGCAAGAGGTGATATTATGGAAATTTCAAAAAGAGTGAAATCAGTCAAGCCATCCGTAACCCTTGCCGTGACCGCGAAAGCAAAGGCAATGAAGGCCAAAGGTATAAGCGTTATTAATTTCGGGGCAGGTGAGCCTGATTTTGATACGCCCGGCTTTATTAAAGATGCCGCCACACTCGCCATTGATAAGGGTAAGACAAAATATACCCCTTCTTCAGGTACAATGGAATTAAAAACCGCCATATGCGCGGAATTAAACCGAAACAGCAAACTTAAATACCAGCCAAAACAAATTATTGTGTCAAACGGCGCAAAGCATAGCCTGTATAATATATTTCAGGTTATCTGCGAAGAGGCCGACGAAATAATAATCCCTTCGCCTTATTGGGTCAGTTATCTTGAAATGGTAAAACTCGCCGGCGCTAAACCTGTTATTGCCAAGTCTAGACAAGAAGACGGCTTTAAGCCGACCATAAAGGCGCTAAAGGCCGCCATTACAAAGAATACAAAAGCGCTGGTTTTAAATTCTCCGTGTAACCCAACAGGAGTTGTTTATGATAAAGCTCTTCTTAAGGCAATAGCTGATATCGCGGTAGAGAAAAATATCATTGTCATAAGCGATGAGATATATAAAATGCTTATTTATGACGGCGAAGACTATTGTTCTATCGCATCTTTCGGCGATGACATTAAGAAACTGACAATTGTCGTTGACGGTGTTTCGAAATCGTATTCAATGACAGGTTGGCGCATAGGATACCTGGCAAGTGAAAATTCTACAGTAATCGATGCTATTGAAAACCTGCAAAGCCACTCGACATCCAATCCTTGCAGCATAAGCCAGGAGGCTGCGCTATGCGCTTTGCAAAGCGATGATTCGTCGGTGCGCGCCATGCGCTCAGAGTTTGAAAAAAGGCGCGATTATATGGCAGGGGCGTTAAATAAGATAAAGGACCTTTATTGCGTCAAGCCCGAAGGGGCATTTTACTGCTTCTGCGATATTTCAAAGACGAAGATGGATTCGCTTGAATTTGCGGATAAACTGCTTGATTTTGAAAAAGTGGCGGTTATACCGGGCGGTGATTTTGGCTGGCCTAATCATATACGCTTAAGTTTTGCGACAAGCATGAGCGATATTGAAGAGGGAATGAAGAGAATAGAAAAATTCGTAAGTAAATTAAAAATTAAAAATTAAAAATGTAAAATTGCAATGTAAAATTAAAAATGTTTTATAATTTTGAATTTTTAATTGCAATTTCGAATTTTACATTTTGAATTTTGAATTAATAAAATGAAAAAAACAGTAGCTGAAAAAATATTGAGTACACACTCCGGCAAAGACCTTAAAGCGGGAGATTACGCGCTTTGCAATGTTGATTTCTGCATGGGCCAGGACGGAACAAGCGGCCTGATTATAGACGCGTTAAACAGGCTTGGGATTAAAAAACTTTCTGGGAAAAATAAATTCTGCATGGTTATTGACCACAGCGCTCCGTCTCCGAACATAGGCGTTTCAGCGATTCACAAAAAGATGAGGCAGTTTGCAGATAAAAATAAGCTGTGCTTATATGATATAGGGTGCGGCGTTTGTCACCAGGTAGTTTTAGAATCTGGGAATATTCGCCCGGGAGATTTGGTTGTCGGGGCAGATTCGCATACCTGCACATACGGCGCATTGGGCCTTTTATCCACAGGTTTTGGTTCTACGGATTTGGCGATAACGCTGGCCAGTGGAAAAAATTGGTTTAAAGTTCCCGAGACAGTAAAAATAATAGTTGACGGTAAGCCCCCAAAGGGCGTCTATTCAAAGGATATAATACTGCACATAATCGGCGATTTAGGCGCAGACGGCTGCACTTATAATGCGGTAGAATTTACCGGCAGCGCAATAGATTCTTTAAGTGTTGATGCGCGTTTTACCATCTCTAATATGGCGGTAGAGATGGGCGCTAAATTCGGCATTATGTACGCGGATAAAAAGGTATTTGACTGGCTTAAGATGATTGACAAAAAGGCCAAGGCAAATGGAGTGTATCCGGATAAAGGCGCACAGTACGCAGCAGTAAAAAGATATGATGTAAGTAAATTAAAGCCGCAGATAGCAAAGCCGCATACCGTTGATAATGTATCCGATATATCAGAATTATTAGGCAAGCGCATAGACGAAGCTGTGCTAGGAACATGCACAAACGGAAGGCTGGAGGATCTTGTAATTGCCGCTAATATTCTTAAGGGCAGAAAAATAGCAAAGAGCGTAAGGATGATAGTGGCGCCAGCTTCGAAAAGCATATATCTTGACGCTATAAAAAAAGGCCTCATAGAAATATTTATTAAAGCAGGCGCAAACGTAGTCACTCCGGGCTGCGGGCCGTGCGTCGGCACGCATCATGGCGTTCCTGCAGACGGTGAAAACGTAATCTCAACCGCTAACAGGAATTTTAAGGGCAGGATGGGCAACCCAGACGCGTTTATTTATCTGGCGTCGCCTGCGACGGTAGCGGCGTCGGCGTTAGAAGGAAAGATAACGGACCCGAGGCAGTGTTAAGTGTAAAGTGTTAAGTGTAAAGTCTAAAACGTAAAGTGTAAAGCCTAACAAAATGAAACTAAACGGGAAAGCGCACAGATTCGGTGATGATATAAATACAGATTATATTATTTCCGGAAGATACAAGTTTAAGATACAGGACCCAAGAGAGCTTGCAAAGCATTTGATGGAAGACCTGCGCCCTGATTTTTATAAGCAGATTAATAACGGGGATTTTATCGTAGCAGGAAGTAATTTCGGATGCGGTTCGTCTCGTGAGCAGGCGCCGCTGGCAATTAAATATGCCGGCATAAGCGCTGTTTTAGCAAAGTCTTTTGCCAGGATTTTCTTCAGAAACGGCATCAATGTAGGATTGATGCTTCTTGAATGCGATACAGATAAAATTAACGAAGGCGATTCGATAGTTGTAGACCTTGAGAAAATGCTTATGCATAATAAGACAAAAGGCGCCGCAATTTCTATCAAGCCTTTGCCTGATTTTATGCTAAGGATATTAAACGACGGCGGCTTAATAGAGCATTTTAAAAAACACGGAGGATTTAAGATAAATGCATAAAGTAGTCTTTATACCGGGAGACGGCGTAGGCCCGGAGATATCAGAAGCAGCCAAAAGGTGCATAGACGCAACAGGGGTAAAAATAGACTGGGTATACCAGGAGGCAGGCGCGGATGTTATGGATAAATATGGCACGCCATTGCCCGATAAAACAATCGAGGCCATTAAAAGAGCGAAGGTCGCGCTTAAGGGCCCCATCACCACACCTGTGGGCGGCGGTTTTAGAAGCGTAAATGTAGCGTTAAGAAAAAAATTAGACCTGTACGCGTGCCTTAGGCCGTGCAAAACCTATAAAGGCGTAAGATCTAGATACGAAGATATAGATCTGGTGGTCGTAAGAGAAAATACCGAAGACCTGTATGCGGGAATAGAATTTGAGCAAGGCAAGCAAAAGACAAAAGAGATGATTAACGCGATAGGCGAGTCATCCGGCGCAAAGATAAAGGACGATTCCGGTCTTAGCATAAAACCTATTTCTATCAGCGCTACGCAAAGAATAGTGAGATTCGCGTTTAATTACGCTATTAAAAATAAACGCAAAAAAGTAACAGCTGTGCATAAGGCTAATATTATGAAATTTACAGACGGCCTTTTTCTGGAAACGGCAAGAAAAACAGCGCTTGAGTTTAAGGATAGCGGCATAGAATTTGAGGATAGGATTGTCGATAATATGTGCATGCAGCTTGTGCAGGTGCCGGAAAAATACGATGTGCTTGTGCTGCCGAACCTTTACGGTGATATCATATCTGATTTATGCGCAGGTTTAGTCGGCGGCTTAGGCGTGGCTCCCGGTGCGAATATCGGCGACAATGAAGCAGTTTTTGAGGCAACACACGGCAGCGCCCCGAAATATAAAGGCATGAATAAAGTGAATCCGACAGCCATGATACTTTCCGGCGCGCTTATGTTGAGGTATTTAGGCGAGAAAAGGGGAGCTGATAGACTTGAAAACGCGGTAGCTTCTGTGATTATGAAAGGAAAATATGTAACTTACGACCTTACCCCTGACAGGTCTGATAAGGGCGCTGTAGGGACCAGGGAGATGGCGGAAGCGATTGTAAAAGAAATTAAAAATTAAAAATGAAAAATTCAAAAGTTGCAGTAATAGGAGCGGGAAATGTCGGCGCGTCAGTCGCGATGAGGCTGCTTGAGGCAGGCTCCTGCGATGTGGCGTTGATAGATGTCATAGATGGTATTGCAAAGGGCAAGGCTGAGGATTTGATGGACGCAGCTTCTGTAATCAGCCACAGCGGTGAAATTATCGGAAGCACTGATTTTGAGTTAATGGAAGGTGCATCTATTGTTGTTATTACCGCAGGATTCCCCAGAAAGCCAGGGATGACAAGAGAAGAGCTGCTTTCTAAAAATGCATCGATTGTCAGCGATGTTACGGAAAAAATTGCAAAATATTCTCCAAAATCCGTTATCATAAACGTGACAAACCCGCTTGACGCCATGACATTTACCGCTTATAACGTAAGCAAATTTAAGGCGCAAAATGTGTTTGGCATGGCAGGTTTGCTTGATTCATCAAGAATGAACCTGATAATTTCCCGCCACATTAAAAAACCCCTCAAAGAAATAGATTCTATGGTGTTGGGCACTCACGGCGAGACCATGGTTTGCGCATTAAGCCAAAGCAAGGTTTCAGGTAAGCCATTAACGCAAGTTCTATCTGCAGAACAGCAAAAGCAAGTTGTTGAAAAGACAAAGGCTCGCGGAGCTGAAATTGTTTCATATCTAAAGACAGGCAGCGCTTTTTACGGTCCTTCAGCCTGCGCGGCAGAAATGGTTAACGCTGTGTTGAAGGATAAAAAAGAGATTATCTGCGCCTCATGCCTTCTGCAGGGTGAATATGGAATAAGCAATGTCTATCTCGGAGTGCCTGCAGTTATCGGCAAAAACGGCATTGAGAAGATTGTTGAATTAGAACTTACCAGGGAAGAGTTATCTGATTTGCGCAAAGCCGCAGAATCTGTCAAAATCTCAATAGAGCAGTTACAATAGACCATAGACCATAGACCATTGACCATAGACTATAGACCAATATGTTCGACCTCGCAATCATAGGAGCAGGGCCCGGCGGTTATGCGGCGGCAAAACACGCTGCAAAGCTTGGCGCAAAGGTATGCCTTATACATAAGGACAGGCTGGGCGGAGTTTGCGTAAACGAGGGTTGCATACCAACCAAGTTTGTAATAACCGCGGCGAGGTTTTTTTCTAGTATTTCCAGAAGCGCGCAGTTCGGCATCAATGCGTCATCATGCAGCATGAATTCCGCAAAGATGCTTGAGTCTAAGGACGCCATTATTGAAAAGCTGCGCCATGAAATGGAAAGCGCTTTAAAAAACCTGAAAGTCGAGATTGTGAATGGCGAGGCGAAAATAGACGATCCAAACACCATAGACGTGCGCGGGCAAAAGATAAAGGCCAAATATATCATTATTGCCACAGGCTCATCCAGCCGCCAGACACAACAATTAAAATTTAATCATGTAAACGTAATTTCAAGCACTGACGCGTTAAACTTTAAAAAAACCCCTTCCTCTATAACTATAGTGGGTGCCGGTTATATCGGCTGCGAATTTGCGTGTATTTACAGCCAGCTTGGATGCGATGTCACGTTAATAGATATAGAGCCGCAGATTTTACCAGGCCAGGATACGGAGATTGCGAGAAGGCTCACGCAGCTTTTTAAAAAAAGAGGAATAAAAATTCTCGTTAACACCGCAATAAAAAATCTTGAAGCAGGAAAAGATAAGGTAACGGCATCTTTAGAAAATGGCGAGACGATAGAGTCACAAATATTGCTTTTGACCATAGGAAGAAAACCAAATACAGACGGTTTGGGCCTGGAGTCTTGCGGCGTTAAATTAAACAAAGGCGCGATTATTGTAGACGACAAGCTAAAGACAAGCGTTGATAATATATACGCGGTTGGAGACGCAATAGGCGGTTATTGTCTTGAATATACAGCTTCGCACGAAGGTTTTACAGCAGCAGAGAATATATTCGGCAAAGCAAATCCAATAGATTACGGCATTGTGCCTTATTGCATATTTACCACGCCCGAAGTGGCTATAGCGGGCCTTAGTGAAAACGAAGCAAAAGAAAAAGGTTTTGATGTTGCTATCGGCAATTATCCGTTTATGGCTTCAAGCAAAGCCAAGATAATAGACGAAGCAGAAGGTATGATAAAGCTGGTGTGCGATAATAAAAGCGGCAGAATCCTCGGCGTGCAGATGTTAGGCCCTTATGTTACGGAGCTTTTGGCAGAAGTTGTGGTAGCTATGACAAAAGGCATGACGATAAAAGAGCTGTCCGGCGTATTGCACGCGCATCCTACTTTATCTGAGGCGGTAAGAGATGCGGCGAGAAGGGTGAAGTAGCAAATTGTGAGGGCCGCGGGGTCCTGTCTGTCGAAGAGTTCGGTTTTTGACAATGTTCGGCATAGCTTAGCAAAGGCCTGTGGCAATCCTCGCAGGGACGCACAAAAATCCCCAGCGTGGATTTTTGTGCTCTGACCTCGGCCTTCGCTCTCGCCTGTATGGAAACAAGGGCGAACCATGCCCGCTTCGGCCTCGCAAGCCCTGCTCGGCTTGCCACAGACCTTTGCTTCTTAAGGTCATTTTGCAAAAACCTCACCTTAGCGAATTGCTACGATACCGTTACACTTTAAGCGAGAACGGCATAATAATGATAAAAGTTTATTAATATTTCAGGCCGAGGGGTGGCCCGTCGTTTTGAGGGCTCCCGCCGCCCGCAACGATAGTGAGGACGGCGGGACACAAAACGACGGACAGGACCCCGAGGCCTTAACAGAGTAACCTTCTATAATTATTATGCAGGATGAGCCTACTTGCCCAAATCTGAAGCGTGTTTTTGAGGCAAGGCCTTAAGCCTGCAACCAGACATTAAAATAAAGATGAAAGTGCTAGAATTAGGAATAACCGATTATAAAGAATGCTTAAAGCTGCAGAAGGATATTGTTGCTAAGGTCAAAAAAGGCGAAGCTTGTGAGCATATTCTTATCACAGAGCATAAGCCCGTTATAACTATCGGCCGTTCCGGCACAAAGAAAAATCTTCTTGTCTCCGAAGAGTTCCTCAAAAGTAAAAGCGTGCAGCTTGTTGAAACAGACAGGGGCGGGGATATTACATATCATGGCCCCGGACAGATTGTAATTTATCCGATACTCGACCTTAAAAAGCGCGACAAAGACGTGCATAAGCATTTGCATCGGCTTGAAGATATGGTAATAGGTCTTTTAAAAGAATATGGCATAGAAGGTTTTAAGATTGAAGGCAAAACCGGAGTTTGGACCGAGCAAGGAAAGATCGCGTCAATCGGTATCGGGGTTTCCGGTTGGGTCACCTTTCACGGCGTTGCTATTAATATCAACTGCGATTTAACTCCGTTTGGCTGGATAAATCCATGCGGTTTTAAAGATATAAAAGTTACTTCAATGCAGGCACTCGCTGTTGATAAGGAACAGCTAAAACAGCAACTCATTAGCAAGTTCGGTTTTTGCAATGCTCGGTGCTGAAAATTTTTGCCGTACTTTTGGACTTATGGCTCGCTCGCTTTCCCAAATATCTAAATTTAGCCGCTCCTCGCCATAAGTCCTAAAAGTACATTTGGCAAAAATTTTCTAATGCACCTCGCATTGCAAAAACCTCACTTGTGTGTAGCGCTTCGGTAAGGTATGTAAAATCTTAGATGTATAAAACTATTGCGGAATTTAAACAAGAATTAAAAAAGATAGCGGATAAAGGATATGTAGAGAGCCTTCGAAGCAGCGATACTGGTATTGGCTATACACTTGAAACCTATCTAGGTCTTAAGGAAAATAATATTCCCTTGCCGGATTTAGACGGCGGCGTAGAATTAAAAGCTTTCAGAAAAGATTCCCCATCGTTATTGACTCTATTTACATGCGAGCCGCAGCCAGAAGGCGGGCAAAGAGATAGGTCATTGTTAGAAAGGTTTGGTTATAAAAAACGTGACAATTTAAGACAAAAAGAATTATATTGTACAATTAATAGTAGTACCTTTAATCCACAATCATTGAAATTAGAAGTTGAAAAAGGACGAATAAAAGTCACTTCGGATAAAGAAGATATTGATATATATTGGGTGGCAGAGCAACTCAAAGAAAGGTTTTTGCAAAAAATTCCAAAACTTATTGTAGTCAAAGCAGATGCAAGAATGAAAGATAACGGACGAGAAGAGTTTTGCTTTAACGAGGCCTATTTTCTTAAGGGGTTTAGTTTTGAATCGTTTAAGAACATGATTGCAAAAGATATAATAACTGTAGATTTCAGAATGCATTTAAGAGAAAACGGAACCGTAAGGAATCATGGCACAGCCTTTAGGGTGAGAAAAAGTAAATTAGAAAAATGTTTTCAAGAATTAAGACGGTTGGTATAATTTTATAATTTTTGCAAAATAACTATGCTTTCTTTTTGCATAGTCTTTTCGAGCTCTCCAGGGACGTTAGTGGGAGAGTTTTTTAATGGCATACGCTTGTTGGGTATATTTCTTACGATAATGTCTACTGTATGAAGCCTCAAATTATCTCCTAATTCAGATACAATAAAATCAGTCGGCAGATTTACTTTTTTAACAGTCCTATTGCCAATAACAACACAAAAATACTTATATCGTTTTAATATCCTATAAGCTTGAGCCATTGCTTTATTCAAATCTATGTAAAAAGCTAATACTTCTTTAGCTCTTTTTGAATCATATTCTGCAATTATATTAAGAACTCTTGCCAAAGACTTGGATTTTAGATTATTCTGAATATCAGAATTAAATACCCCACCCAATAATTTTTTGTCAATTTGCATTTCATCATCAGATAGCATATTTAACCATTGTAAAGATAAGCGCGAGAACTGTCCATATGCAACAGTTGTTCTGCTATCTCCATAAGGAGGGGATGTAATTATGCAGTCCATAGATTCATCTTTTATGTCATATCTTTTGGTGGAGTCGCCCTCTATAATTTTAACCCATGTATTATTATCGACATCATTATAGAATTCTTTCATTCTTTCTGTGTTGTTTTCGGCGCGTTTTCTGAATATAGATACAACATCTGGATTATAGTCTTTTAGCCTTTCTTGAGGAATTCTAAAGAGTTTAAATTCGCCATTTCGCATATTCGATGTAAATCTGGCTGTTTCGCTAAAAGCCACTAAAAAGAAATTTTTTATGTCTTTATTTTTTATGTCATCAATACATTTTTTTATTTTTGTTAATTCGTATATTGCATTTTCCTTATACCAAAAATTTATATTGAAAAATAAAGGCAATTCTGCCTTTTTAGGTTTATATTTATTAATATTGGTTAATAAGGAAACATATTCTTTTTGTACGGTATTTGGGTTTAATGGCGTTGTTTTTACTTTAGCAATCAAACTAGCGAGCGGATTTAGTTCTATGCCATAAGCATTTCTGCCTAACAACCTACTTTCAACTAAAGCTGTGCCACTGCCACAAAAAATATCACAGATTGTATCGCCGCTTTGACTGCAGTTTAATATAAGACGTCTGGCGAGTTGCGGTATGAACATTGCAGGATAATTATGAAAACCGTGTGTATATGGTTTGGTGTTTTCTCCTCTAAAATCCCATGAATAATCGATTCGCCTTTTTTTACTGTCAGCTATTTTTTCTATTTCGCTTTTGCTGTTATTTAAATTTCTAATAACACTTATTACCTTGCCTCTTACGACTAATTCCTTAGTTGCAATCGAGGGAACGTCCGGGTTGGCTGACTTCAGCACAAACAAATCTTTTTCTGTATAAAATTTTTTAAGTGTAGCTTCATTGCCATTTATGATTGCTACAACCGTATCGCCTTGCTCTGCCGTAGGTTGTTCACGGATAATTACAAAGTCTCCGTTGAATATCCCTTCGTTTATCATGCTGTTACCCTTTACTTTTAACACATAGTGCCTGCCGGACCTTGAAAGCAAAGATTTAGATACAGTTATGGGCTCAAGGTCTTCGACGGCTTCAATAGGCGTGCCGGCGGCTATAGTGCCTAAAAGCGGCAGGGTTATTTGGTCTTTTGAATCTTTTTTACCATAGACACTTATTGAGCGCGGCTGGTTTTCCTCAAAGTTTAAGTAATGTTTATCTCTTAAGGCAGCGATATGCTGATGAACTGTAGCTATAGATTTGCGTTTAAAATGATTAGCAATTTCTTGCAATGATGGGGAATAGTCGTTATCCTCTATGAAATTTTGGATATAATCTAATATCTCTTTTTGTTTCTTCGTTAGTTTTTGATCGCTTAGCATAGTTTACAATATACCGAAAATAAACCGAAAGGTCAAGAGTTTTTCTTGACAAATAATACTGTTATGTTAGTATTAACCCCGTTATATATTGGCGCCAGACAGGACCCGCCCTAGACGATAGACAGCCTGCCTGCCGGTAGGTAGGCTTAAGCCTCAGCTACGTCCGAGTCGAGATACTTACAGTGGCTGAACTATTACGTATTTTCGGAATAAAACTTGATATCAGCAGCATAATAATATACAATTGTCTACACAAATGAAAAATAACACGGGGAAAATCAATCTCACAAGACAAGAGAAAGCTATTGAAGAGAGCCTTTTAAAGGGCGAGTATATAGATGTAGGCAAGGATGAATTGGCAATTATTGCTAAGGCTGTGGCGGCAAGAAAAAAAGACGCAGTTTTAAATATCAGGGTAAACAGCCGCGACCTGACAAGCATTAAACATAGAGCCCGCCAGCTCGGTATTAAATATCAGACATTTATCTCCGAAGTTATTCATAGAATCGCCCAGGCGCATTAAAATAACAAGTTATGCTAAACACATACTCTTGTTTATGATTACAGGCTTAAGGCTTTGCCCAAATCTGAAGCGTGTTTTTTCGGCAAGGCCTTAAGCCTGTAAACATGGAAGGATAAAAGTTTTAACAAATGAACGCATTTCCGGAGTGGCTCAAGAGGCCCTTGCCGACAGAAGCGATAGAGCGGATGAACGAGCTTCTAAAAAACCACAACCTGCACACCGTATGCCAGAGCGCAAGGTGCCCGAATATCGGCGAGTGCTTCCAAAACAGGGAAGCTACATTTATGATACTGGGCAATACCTGCACTAGAAACTGCGGTTTTTGTTCAGTGAAAACCGGTATGCCCCAGGCGCCGGATTCAGATGAGCCTCAAAGAATAGCCCATGCGGTAAAAGACCTAGGCCTTAAGTATGTAGTTATTACATCAGTTACGCGCGATGACATTGATGACGCGGGAGCTGAGTATTTTGTAAATACAATTGAAGCTGTAAGGGTTTTTAATCCCGGGATAAAAATAGAAATTCTGACTCCTGATTTTAAAGCAGACAAAACTCTGTTGAACAAAATAATACAGGTACGGCCCGATGTTTTTGCGCACAATATTGAGACCGTCCCGCGCCTGTACGGCAAAATAAGGCCGCAGGCAAAATATGAGGATTCTCTTTTTGTTTTAAAATTTATAAAAAACAACAGTGACATTTTAACAAAAAGTGGTATAATACTAGGACTTGGCGAGACAAGGCAGGAAGTTTTAGCAGCTATTAAGGATTTAAAATGCGTAGATTGCGACGTATTAACAATAGGCCAGTATCTAAAACCTGATCACGCTTGTGTGGATGTGCAGGAATACATTACGCCAGAGCAGTTCGAATTTTACAAAAGTTTTGCTGAGTGCATAGGATTTAAATCGATTTTAAGCGGGCCGTTTATACGAAGTTCGTATAAGGCCAGGGAAGCATACAAGGAGGCAATGGAGGTATATGAAAGTAGTGTTACCTGAAATAGGCGAGGGCGTTATTGAAGCAACAGTATCGTTCTGGCATGTTGATGAAGGTGCAAAGGTCAACGAAGGCGATGACCTGGTTGAGATGATTACAGATAAGGCAACGTTCAATGTGCCTGCACCTACAGGCGGCATCTTAAAAGAAATTTTATGCAAAGAAGGTGAAATGGCAAAAGTAGGTAAAACAATAGCTGTAATTGAAACAAAAGGGGAATGAAATGTCTATACACGAAGCAAACAGAATGCGCAGGCTTCCGTTATATCTTTTTACAATACTCGACGGCCTTAAAGAGGAAGCAAGAGCCGGTGGGTTGGAGATAATTGATCTTGGCATGGGCAGCCATGATCTGCCTACGCCTAAACACGTAGTAGATGAGTTATGCAAGCAGGCAAGGGTAACGGAAAACCAGAGATATTCAAGGCCTAACGGCGCGCCGGAAAAATTATTGCGCGAAGCAATAGCCAAGTGGTATAAGCAAAGGTTTAATGTGGACCTTGACCCTGCTACCGAGACCCTTCCTTTGATAGGCTCCAAAGAAGGGGTAGCCCATCTTTCGCTGGCTTTCTTAAATCACGATGACATAGCGCTTGTGCCCAGCCCGGCCTACCCGGTGCATTTTAACGGCGTTATAATGGCAGGCGGCATACTTTATAATATTCCCATGACCGCAGAACATGGGTTTAAGCCCGACCTGTGGAATTTAAGCAGTGAAATATTGCGTATGACAAAATTGCTTTTTTTAAGCTATCCTCACAATCCTACGACGGCTGTGGTGGATATAGATTTCTTCAAGCGAGTAGTCGCGTGGGCAAAGGATAAAAATTTCATAATTGCCCATGATTTGACTTACTCCGATATTGTATTTGACGGCTACAAAGCTCCGAGCATTTTAGAGGTTGCTGGTGCAAAGGATCTGCCTTTAATAGAGTTTCATACCCTTTCAAAGTCATATAATATGGCAGGTTGGAGAATAGGTTTTGCTGTCGGCAATGCCGCGATTCTCGCTTCTTTGGCCAAGGCAAAAAGTTATATAGATTTTGGCATATTCAGGGCCGTACAGTTGGCTGCGGTAAAGGCTTTAACCGGGCCGCAGGATTGCATAAAAGAGATGGTAGAGGTTTATAAACAAAGGCGTGACGTATTTGTCGACGGGCTAAACAATATTGGATGGAAAATACCAAAACCAAAAGCAACCTTTTATGTATGGGCTCATATACCGCCTAAATTTAACGCTCTTACATCAATGGAATTTTCATCGCTTTTAGTAAAAGAAGCAGGTGTTGTCTCTGCCCCGGGAACTGGTTTCGGCGAGTATGGTGAAGGCTATGTAAGGTTTGCGTTAGTTGAAAACGAGGAAAAGCTAAAAAAGGCAGTCGACAAAATAGCCAAACTGCTAAAGGCTGAAAGCTAGTAACAATTTGTAAAATGAATAATCAGATAAGGGAGAAGGTTCTACTGATTGAAAATTCAGGAAGTAGAAACTTCTCCCTTTTTATATAAAAAATATGCCAAAACGGGTATTACTGCTTTATATAACTGTTTCATCAGGCCATCATAAGGCTGTTTGCGCCATTGAAAACGCCCTTAAATTGTTGAGGCCCGATGTAGTAACCATGAGTGTAAATTCGTTTAATTACACAAACCCCATCCTGGAAAAGATAATAAACAGAACATATATGGGCATCATAAAGCGCACGCCGGAAGTGTGGGAGTATTTGTATGACAACCCTAAGGTTGTAAAAAACACACAGATGCTCAAAGACGCGATTCATAGATTCAACAATAAAAAACTTACGGCGCTTCTTGATGATTTTAAACCCGATGTTGTCGTAGCTACGCAGGCCTTTCCCTGCGGCATGGTTGCTGATTTGAAAAAAACTTTTAACCTGGGCGTTTCCCTTGTCGGAGTCTTAACAGATTTTTATCCGCACTCATACTGGATGTACGAATCTGTCGACAGATATACTGTGGCTTCCGAAGAGGCAAAAGACAGGTTCATACAGGACGGAATACCGCAGGAAAAGATAAGTATTGTAGGAATCCCGATAGATATAAAATTTGCGAAAAAGGCCGACATCCAGGACTTAAAGGCAAAATTCGGCCTTAATTCCAACGGGCCTGTTGTATTGGTGATGGGCGGCGGAGGCGGGCTGGGGCCCATAAAGGTTGTTATCTCATCTTTAGAAAGGCTTAAGCCCCAGGTTCAGGTTATGGTTGTTGCCGGAACAAACATAAAACTGCACAAGTGGCTGATAAAAAGGGCAAGACGCTACAAAAAGAAATTAATCCCCCTGGGATATACCGATAACATAGACGAGCTTATGCAGGTTTCCGATATTCTTATTACAAAGCCGGGAGGTATAACCGTATCTGAAGCCCTGGCAAAGTCTTTGCCAATAATAATAGTAAACCCCATACCCGGGCAGGAAGCCAAAAACACAAAGTTTCTAATAAAACACGGCGCAGCTGTCAAGGCGGAAAACGAGGCAGAACTCTTAGCCCTTTTGGAGAATTTATTCTCCATGCCCTATAAGCTGAAAGCCATGTCAGCCGCAGCTTCTAAAATCGGCAAGCCTGAATCTTCCATGGACATTGCGAGGATGATTTTAAACCTGTAACCTTATGCTATTTTTTATCTATAATATATTTATTTTTATTTCACTGCGCGTAAGTTTAAAAAGAGCGTACAAAATAGCCTCTTGGCTCGGAAGGTTTTATTCGTTTTTTTCGTTTAGAGACAGGCATGCTGTCTGCGACAACCTAAAGGCCATTTTTCCCTCCTTAGCTGAAGACAAAGTACGCCTTATGTCAAAAGAGGTCTTTGCGAATTTCTGCAAGTATCTGGTGGATTTTTTTAGATTTCCTCTTATGGATGAAGCCTTCATTAAAGAAAATATTAAATGTGAAGGCTTTGAGCATTTAGACAACGCATTGAAAAAGGGCCGCGGGGTTATCCTTGTGTCTGCGCATCTCGGCAATTGGGAATTAGGCGCTGCGGTTTTGGCAAAGTTAGGATACCCGTTAAACGCCGTTGTTTTAAAGCACAGGCATAAAAAAATAGATACTTTTTTTAACAGCAGAAGAGAGTCCTTTGGCGTAAAACCAATACCTGTCGGCGGGGCGCTAAGGCGTTGTTTTAAATGCCTTTCGGAAAATAATATGTTGGCATTGGTAGGTGACAGGGATTATTTTGATAACGGCGTGCAAATGCCGTTTTTTAAGAAAAAAACCCTTATCCCGAAAGGCCCGGCGGTGTTGAGCATGCGCTTTGGTTCTCCTATTGTACCTTTATTTTTAATTAGAAATCACAACAATACATTTTTATATAAAGTTTATCCCCCGCTTGAATATAATATTTCGGGAGATACCGACAGGGACCTGAGGCGCTTAACGCTTGCTTATTTAGGAATTTTAGAAGATGTTATACGCAAATATCCCGAGCAATGGTATGTCTTTCGCAGGTTCTGGGAGAGAATAGGCTGGAAGTTATGAAAAAGATCTGCGCGGTAATGCCTGCGCATAATGAGGAAAAGAATATAGTCGGTGTTATAAGAGGCGTTATGAAATATAATATCGATGTAGTTGTTATTGATGACGGCTCAGAAGATAATACCGCCAGGCTTGCTAAAGCAAGCGGCGCGGTTATCTTAACGCACGATACAAGAAAAGGCAAGGGCGCGTCTTTAAAAGACGGCCTTGATTGGGCAATGGCCAGCGGCTATGATTACATCATTACTATAGATTCCGACGGCCAGCATAATCCTGACGAGATACCTTCATTTATAAGCGTAGCAAATACCGACCATGCAACCGGCGTAATAATTGGCAACAGGCTGATCAACTATGGAAAAATGCCGCTTGTGAGAATCTGCACAAACAGGTTCATGTCCTCATTAATATCGGCTTTATGCAAGCAACAGATACCCGATACGCAATGCGGTTATAAACTTATCAAAAAAGACGTGTTAAAAAACATCAGCATTAAAAGCAAAAAATTCGAAATAGAATCAGAAATTTTGGTTAAGGCCGCAAAGGTTGGATTCAAGATAGCCTCAATACCGATAAAATCGATATATGCCAACGAGAAAAGCAACATAAATCCCGTTATAGACACATTAAGGTTTATAAGATTTTTGGCAGGGATAATGCGAGAAAAATGAAAAAGATAATTGACTATGAGCAGGAAAGGATCGATATGGTCACGGAGCAGTTATCCGCAAGGGGCTTAACCGACAAAAGGGTGCTCGATGCATTCTTGAAAGTTCCACGGCATAAATTCGTGCCTGAAAAATATATAAGCGAAGCTTACCAAGACTATCCCATAAGCATAGGCGAAGGCCAGACTATTTCTCAGCCTTATATGGTTGCGTTGATGACTCAGTGCCTGTATATTAAAAAGAGCGATAAAGTTTTGGAGATAGGCACAGGCAGCGGTTACCAGGCAGCTATATTGGCGGAATTGGCAAAAGAGGTTTATTCCATAGAGAGGTTTTCAATATTAAAAGAACGCTCGGAAAAAGTTTTGCAAGAGCTTAGTTATACGAATATAAAATTAAAAGTTGCGGATGGAAGTATCGGGTGGCAGGAGTTTGCGCCATACGACGCGATAATGGTTACCTGCGCGGCTAATTTTGCCCCGGAACCTTTAAAGGCCCAGCTAAAAGAGACAGGCAGGCTTGCCATACCAATAGGTGGTAGTTTTTCGCAGGTTTTAACAATTATAAGGAAGCAAAAAGAAAAATTTAACGAAGAAGAGATTTGTGGTTGCGCATTTGTCCCATTAGTAGGAAAATACGGGATAAGAGAATAGCCCAAAGCACAAAGCCCATAGCGCATAGCTCAAAGCACAAAGCCATGATAGAGCATATACTAAATATTTTATCCAACTTGCCAAACGAAGTTATCGTATTCATTTTAGGCGTTCTGCCTATTTCCGAGGTAAGGGGCGCTATACCGTTCGGCGTGGCAGTGTCTATGCCGATTAAAAGGGTGCTGTTTTTTTCTATAGCAGGAAATATTTTTCCCGTTATCCCGGCATTGTTTTTGTTCGAGCCTGTGTCAAATTATTTAAGAAGATTTCCTTTGTTAAGGAGATTTTTCGACTGGCTAAACGAAAGAACAAAACAAAAGGCGTCGCTTATCGAAAAATACGAGGCATTGGGCCTGGCGTTATTTGTCGCGGTTCCCCTGCCTATGACAGGGGCGTGGTCAGGCTGCCTGGCAGCCACATTATTCAAGATTAGATTTAGATATGCCTTGGCAGCTATAGTTGCAGGAGTTATCGCAGCAGCAGCGATAGTGACAGCTGTAGTATTAGCAGGCAAGGGAATTATATATAATATTTTTATTGCTCATTAACTTTTCTCTTGACATAGTGTTAATAGTAGTAAATAATGAGGTCAGTAAAACAAATTGCAATTAAAAGCCTGCCCGCCGGCAGGCAGGGAGGCAAAAATATGGCATGCAATACAAAGGAGCATAATAAGATTGATATGAAGAAGGTGGAGACAGATATTAAGGAATTTTGGGAGCATACCAAGGATTATTTAAAAAAGGCAGCGGATGAATCATCGGTTTTGATTAAAAAAGGAGAAGAGCACGTAAAGAGTTTTTCCGAAAAAAGCAAGCTTACGCTTGAGGCAATGATTTTAAAGACCAAGCAAGAGAGGCTTTATACCGAACTGGGGAAACTGGTGGCTAAGACAGGTAGTATTTCCAGGGCAAAGGTAGATTCCCTGCGCAAGCAGATACGCGGCTTGGGCGCGCAAATAGCCGCAAAAACAAAAAAGGCAAAAAGCGTATAATTAGTCTATGGTCAGTGGTCAATGGTCGATGGTCTATAGTTAAAGGCGACAGATGCAATTAAAGGACAAGGTAGCTATAATAACAGGGGCAGCTCAAGGCATTGGCAGGGAGATTGCATTAACCTTAGCCAGAGAGGGGGCCAATATAGCTATCTGCGATGTCAACAAACAGGCCCTTGATGATGCGCAAAAAGCTATACAGGCAGTTGGTGTGAAGGCCTTAAGCTTTATCGTTGACGTAACCAGCGCCTCTTCGGTCGAAGAAATGGTCAACAAAGTTCTTGACAATCTAGGAAAAGTTGATATACTCATCAACAATGCTGGCATAACAAGAGATTCTTTGATAATGCGGATGAAGGAAGCTGATTGGGACGCTGTGTTAGCCGTCAATTTAAAAGGCGCCTTTAATTGTATAAAGGCAGCAACAAGGCCGATGATAAAGCAGCGCTTTGGCAAGATTGTCAACATTGCTTCAATAATTGGCATAATGGGCAATGCCGGCCAGGCCAATTACGCGGCAAGCAAAGCAGGCATAATAGGTTTAACCAAGAGCGCGGCAAAGGAATTAGCTTCACGCGGCATCAATGTTAATGCTATCGCGCCTGGTTTTATTAAAACAGCCATGACTGACAAGCTAAACGATGAGCAGAAACAAAAAATGCTGGAAGTGATTCCGCTGGCCAAGTTTGGCGAGGCAAAGGATGTAGCTAATTTGGCGTTATTTTTGGTTAGCGAGGCCTCTTCCTATATAACAGGAGAGGTAATCAAGGTTGACGGCGGTATGGTAATGTAAGTTAACCAAGGAGGGAGAAGAATGGCAACAGAAGATAAGGTAAAATCAATCATTGCGGAACAGTTAGGTGTAAAGCCTGAAGAAGTGACGCCTGAGGCATCATTTATTGATGACTTGGGAGCTGACTCGCTTGACACTGTTGAGCTTGTAATGGCGCTAGAAGAGGAATTTGGCATAGAGATACCTGATGAAGATGCAGAAAAGATGAGCAAGGTAGCTGATGCCATTAGATATATAGAAGAGAAAGTTTCATCAAAGGGATCAGATTAAACATACCTACCAAAATTCCCACCTATTTATAATGGAAAAAAGAAGAGTAGTTATTACTGGTATGGGCGTTATTACGCCTATTGGCAGCAGCGTAAAGGCTTTTTGGGAAGCTCTTTGCCAAGGTAAAAACGGCGTTGATAGCATTACAGCATTTGATGCCAGTACCTTTCCGTCCAAAATGGCCGGAGAAGTGAGGGATTTTGATCCTACCAAGTTTTTAGCTGCAAAGGACTTAAAAAGAACAGACAGGTTTGTGCAGTTTGCAATTGTCGCGTCAAGGAATGCTGTTGAAGATGCGGGCCTGAACCTTAGTTTAATAGATAAAGATCGTTTTGGCGTGATTATAGGTTCCGGCATCGGAGGCATACACACAATAGAGTCCGAACATAAGGTTTTAATTGAAAAAGGCGTATCGCGTTTAACGCCTTTTTTTATACCTATGCTGATAGTTAATATGGCTGCCGGCAAGGTTTCAATGGATTTGGGCCTGAAAGGCCCAAACAGCTGCGTTTCAACAGCATGCGCTACAGGAACCAATACCATAGGAGATTCGTTTAAGGTAATACAGCGCGGCGATGCTGATTTAATGCTTTGTGGAGGCACAGAGGCTGCTATTTCTCCGTTGGGTTTTGGCGGTTTTTGCGCTGCCCGCTCTCTTTCAACCAGAAACCATGACCCTAGAGGCGCATCCAGGCCATTTGATAAAGAACGAGACGGTTTTGTAATGGGCGAAGGCTCAGGAATCCTTGTGTTGGAAGATTATGAACATGCCAAGAAAAGAAACGCAAAAATATACGCAGAAATTGTAGGTTATGCCATGAGCGGCGATGCGTATCACATGACAGCGCCTGACCCGGAAGGTAAAGGAGCAATTTTGTGCATGAACAACTGCATAAAAGACGCAGGCCTAAAACCCCAAGACGTGGATTATATAAATGCCCACGGTACTTCTACGCTGCTTAATGATAAGATAGAGACAATGGCTATTAAAGAAGTGTTTGGAAGCCATGCTTATAAGTTAAGTATAAGTTCCACAAAATCAATGACAGGCCATCTTTTAGGCGCAGCCGGCGGCATAGAAGCTGTTGCAACCGCATTATCCATATTTTACGGAATTGTACCCCCCACGATAAATTATGAAGTCCCGGATCCGGAATGCGACCTTGATTATACGCCCAATAAAGCAAAAAAGCTTAATATAAGAGCAGCCATATCCAATAGCCTGGGTTTTGGCGGGCATAATTGCACTATAGCTTTGAAGAAAATTTGAATTGGTCTATAGTCTATAGTCAATAGTCGATAGTCTATCGTTTGCAATAATTATAGACCATAGACCATTGACCATCGACTATAGACCATAGATTTTTTTGGAGGTGAAAAAATGGATTACCTATTTACCGAAGAACAGATAATGATACGCGACCTCGCTCGCCAGATTGCTCGGGAGAAGATCGCGCCTGTAGCAGCCCACCACGATGAGACAGGTGAATTTCCATGGGGTGTGATAAAGACAATCGCAGACAGCGATCTTTTCGGGATTTTTGTTGAAGAAGAATTCGGCGGCACAGGCGGAGGCGTTACAGAGCTATGCATAGCAACAGAGGAATTTTCTAAAGCCTGCGGAGGCATAGCTGTCTGCTACGCAGCAACAGCCTTAGGCGCATATCCTATAATATTATATGGCACCAAAGAGCAGAAGAAAAAGTATTTGCCCGATATTGCTAAAGGCAAAAAGCTCGCTGCATTTGGATTGACAGAGGCAGGCGCAGGAAGCGACGCCGGCGCAGTTGCAACAACCGCTAAAAGACAGGGCGATTATTATATTTTAAACGGCACAAAGCAGTGGATTACAAACGGCGGAGAGGCAGAAACATATACTGTAATAGCAATTACCGATAAGACAAAAGGTTCCCGCGGAGCAAGCGCGTTTATTGTTGAGAAAGGCACCCCTGGTTTTGAATTCGGCAAAAAAGAGGACAAGATGGGAATAAGGGCATCGGCTACAAGAGAGCTTGTGTTTACTGACTGTAAAATCCCAAAAGAAAATATATTAGGTAAAGAAGGCTACGGGTTTATAGTCGCGATGAAGACATTTGATAAATCCCGTCCGGGAATCGGCGCGCAGGCAGTGGGAATTGCCCAAGGGGCGCTTGATCACGCGGTAAAATACGCCAAAGAGAGAGTGCAATTTGGCAAGCCCATATCCAGTTTTCAGGGCATGCAGTTTATGCTGGCTGATATGGATACGCAGATTGAGGCGGCAAGGGCGCTTGTATATTACGCGGCAAAGGCCATTGATTCAGGCGCGAAGGACATATCAAAAATATCTGCGCAGTCAAAACTTTTTGCGTCAGATATGTGTATGAGAGTTACCACCGACGCTGTGCAGGTATTCGGCGGATACGGATATATGAAGGAATACCCGGTTGAAAAATATATGCGCGACGCGAAGATAACGCAGATTTACGAAGGCACAAATCAGATTCAGCGCGGCGTTATCGCTTCGGAGATTATCAAAGAATCGTTAAAAAAATAGTTATCATTATAGACCATAGACTATCGACTATAGACCATAGACCAATAAATGAACATAATCGTTTGCATAAAACAAGTCCCGGATACAACTAACGTAAGGATAAATCCAGAGACCAACACCCTTATAAGAGAGGGCGTTGAGTCTATTATTAATCCATTTGATATGTATGCCATAGAAGAGGCTGTCAGGACCAAGGAAAAGCTCGGCGGCAAAGTGACCGTTCTTTCCATGGGCCCGCCGCAGGTGGAAACAGCGCTTCGCGAGGCCATATCATTAGGCTGCGATGAGGCTATACTTTTGACTGACAGGGCATTTGCAGGAAGCGACACCTGGGCTACAAGTTATACACTTGCGAGCGCAATAACAAAAATAAAATCTTTTGATGTTATATTCTGCGGAAAACAGGCTGCTGACGGAGACACTGCGCAGGTAGGCCCCGGCATATCAGCGCATTTGGATATACCGCAGGTTACTTATGTTAAAAAAATAGAAAAGATAGAAAACGGTTCTGCCAGGGTCGAAAGAATGACAGAGGAAGGTTTCGAGGTAATAGAAACCCCCCTGCCAGCTGTCTTTACGGTAGTTAAAGAGATAAACGAGCCCCGCATCCCGTCTTTAAAGGGAAAAATGGCTGCGAAAAAAGCTCAGATTATAAAATGGACAATAGCTGATTTAGGAATTAGCGAAAAATTAGCAGGGCTTAACGGTTCACCGACTCAAGTCGTGAAGATTTTTACTCCGCAGCCGCGCAGCGGCGGTGAGATCTTTCACGGCGAGATACAAGAATCTGTCGCGAAATTAATCGAGCGCATAAAAGATGAGTTAAAACCGAAGTTTTGAAAAAGACACAGATTAGCACAGATAAAAAAACAAGATGATCACAGATATCTGCGATCATCTATTTCTTTTAATCTGCGATCATCTGTGTATTATATGTTTTAATTTAAGGAAGAGCAAATGACTGGAATTGAAGTAATTACAGAAAAATGCGTTGGCTGCAAATTGTGCCTGAAGGCCTGCCCTTACGACGCCATTTACATGGAAGGCAGGCTTGCCGTCATTAATATGGACAAATGCACTCTTTGCGGCGCATGCGTTGATGCCTGCAAGTTTGACGCGATTATATTGCGAAGAGAAGAGGACTTACAGAAAAATCTCGCTGATTATAAAGGCGTCTGCATTATAGCGGAACAGAAAAAAGGCATTATCCAGTCTATTACGTATGAATTGCTTGGCAAAGGCAGAGAGCTCGCTGACAGGCTTGACGTTGAATTATCCTGTATATTAATCGGAAACAAGGTCAACGATAGAACACAGGATATAATACATAGAGGCGCTGATAAAGTATATGTGGTTGATAATCCGAAACTGGGACACTATCTGGATGAACCCTATACCAATATAATAGTCGAGTTGATAAACGAGTATAAGCCTGAAATAGTGTTGTGCGGAGCGACTTCAATTGGCCGCTCTTTGATCTCAAGAGTCGCTGTTAAAATAGACGCAGGCCTTACTGCTGATTGCACAGGCCTGGATATAGACGAAGAAAGACGCCTGCTTTTGCAGACGCGCCCCGCTTTTGGCGGAAACATTATGGCGACAATAATCTGCCCGAATCACAGGCCGCAGATGTCGACTGTAAGGCACAAGGTTATGAAAGAGGCGGAAATTGACACGGCGAGAAAAGGGCAAGTGATAAAAAAGACTTATCCGGATAGCTTGCTTAAATCAAGGACCAAAATAGTTGATGTTGTAGAAGAGGACAAGGAAAAGATAAACCTTTCCGAAGCTGATTTTATTGTTTCAGGCGGAAGAGGCCTTGGAAAGCCGGAAAATTTTTCTGTTGTACGCGAATTTGCGGAAGTTTTAGGCGCGGCTGTCGGCGCCTCGCGCGCTGCTGTTGACGCTAACTGGATATCATACGCGCACCAGGTAGGGCAAACAGGAAAGACCGTCTGCCCAAAGATATATATCGCCTGCGGCATATCAGGCCAGATTCAGCATTTAGCAGGGATGTCGTCGTCGGATATTATCATCGCGATAAATAAAGACCCCGATGCCCCCATATTCAAAGTCGCCACTTACGGTATCGTGGGCGATTTATTCGAAGTCCTTCCGGCACTCACCAAGAAACTCAAATCACTAATATAAGCCTTGGGCATTGCCTCAAAAACACGCTTCAGATTTGGGCAAAACTATAGTCGTTCGGCCGGGGCCCCTCCGAAATTCACCTATAGATAGTAGGGCAGGCTTTAGCCTGCCCTACTATCCAAGGGTTCAGTTTCGGTGTCCCCAGCCTGCACTCCTATGTTTTGCCTACAACCAAAACAAGCAAGCCAAATCTTCCGCTATTGTTTTTTCGGCAATGCCCAAAGGCTTATGCAAAAATTTTCTGATATTTCATCCGCAATGATTTGAACTTTATCATAAGAGCTCCGGCAAAACGCATGACTTAGACGTCAGCATAAAAATTAGAACTATTTTAAAAATATTTTGTAAATTGTTAAGATTTATTTAAAAAATAGTTGACAAATTGTTTACTGTATGCTATGCTTTTTAATAAGAAGTTATTGAAAAGGAGTAAGGTATATGACGGCAAACGAAGCAAAGACAGATAGATTTAAAAGGGTTGCGGCCAGAAGGACTCAGAATGTCCTAGAAGCCATTAGGAAATTGGGCAACTGCTCTAATAAAGGCATATATCAGTATACAAATGATGAGGTTACCAAAATATTTCACGCTGTAGATGGTGAATTAAAGAGGATAAAAGTGTTTTTTAACGCCAAATCGAATAACAACACATTCAAGTTTTAATCTATGATGGATAATACTGCCATAAAAAGACTTTGCCTAAACTTGGCCAATGCTCGTTCAGAAGAAGATGTTGCGAGAGCAATAGACAAACATCCAGTTTTGAGCAACCAGGGAAACTGGCGCCACTATGGGGATGCTGCAAATAATTTAGGGACAGTTACCGGTCAGTCCCCACAGGCCGTTCCATCCTTAATCGAAAAGATAACTAACTCTATAGATGCCATATTAATAAAAGCCTGCTTTCAGAAAGGTGAGCATCCGGAGGGTCCTAACGCTCCGAAGTCAATGGAAGAAGCTCTTGAAAGATATTTCGGTATAAACGATGCAGCTTATACAGACCTTACAGATCCAAAAAGAAGAGAGCTGGCATCTAACATACAGATAATTGCAGAGGAGTCAAAAACGGCCCCAAATATTTGTATCTATGATAATGGAGAGGGACAACATCCTCAAAACTTTCCTAATACACTAGTCTCGCTTAACAAAAAAAATAAAATAAAAATCTTTTTTGTGCAAGGCAAATACAACATGGGAGGCACAGCAGTATTGCCTTTTTGCGGAAATAACAGATACCAATTGATTATTTCTAGAAAAAATCTATTGGATGACAACCAGCCATTTGGATTTACGCTTGTTAGGCGGAACAGGGGCACTGGTGAAAGCGTTAGAGCGTCGTGGTATGAATATTGTATAAATGCGGATGGCAAAATTTTTGAGTTTACTAGCCAACCTTTAGATTTAAACCTGTCGGGAAGAAAATTTGCCGGTGGCACATATATCAAACTGTTTAATTACGACCTCCGAAATCCATCTGATATAACACTGGACCTTTGGCGCGAACTGAACAGGTATTTGTATAAACCGGCCTTACCGGTATTGTTATATGAAACAAGATACAGAGCCAGCCACTCACCTACTAAAATAATGCATGGCAACAGAATGAGGTGTTTTTTAGACAGCAGGGATAGCGTAGAAAACATATTTACTGCAAAAATTAAATCCGACAATGTCGAATATCCGATTGAGGTATTTGTATTCAAAAAAGAACTTGAACCTAGAGAATTTATCAGAGATATGGCCCTAGTCTTTTCTGTCAATGGTCAAGTTCAGCACTCTATAGATAATAGATTTGTTAGTCAGGACCTAAAAAAGGCATATTTGAAAGGCCACTTGCTAGTAAGCGTTGATTGCTCGGCCATGCCGAGGGAATTACATGAAGACATATTTATGTCATCTCGGTCTCAAATGAGGGATAAGGTTGAATACAGAAATCTTATAGATAATATTACTAAAGAATTGAAGGATAATGATTATCTCACCTCTCTTGATGAGAGATGGCGCAAAGAGCAGATTTTCGCGAACCCTAAAGATGAGAAATTCCTCAAAAGTATCGTTGGTAAATTATTAAGGGATGACAAAGAGATTGAAAAATTGTTGGGCTTAGCCGGAGGAGTCATTGGGCGAGAATTGACCAAAGTAAAAAAGGAAATCGAAACAAAAAAAGAAAAATTTACTGGGAAGCGGTATCCAACATATTTTCAATTTAAGAACTTAAAACCGGGTGATATTAAAATGCTCCCACAGAATGGTGAATGCAAAATAAACATCGAAACTGATGTGGAGAACGAATATCTCATAAGGCCTCATGATAAAGGTGAGCTGAAGATAAAAGTCCTTAGGCCATATACAGGGAAAGGTCCCGGTCCGGTAGGGCCGGGTGGTGATTATGAAGAAGTTTTAGATGTCAATGTCGTGGGGCCAAATGAAGGGGATATTAAGTTAAGGATAAAGCCAAAGAAAGAATTGCCAATTGGCACTAAAGTGCCGATTAACATAGAAATGAGCTCTCCTGATGGTCTACATAGATTAATAGCTGATATTGTAATAGATAAACCTCATGGAGAGTTTCGAGAAGAAGAAGTAGACAAGAAGAAGGAATATTCTCTGCCGAAGCTCATAGAGGTCTATAAAGAAAAAAACGAAGAGGACAAAGAAGATAATTACAAATGCTGGGAAAATTATAATTGGTATGAGACGGATATTTGCTATCTTCACGAATCTAGCCAAGAAGGGTGCTTGATTGATGCTATAGCGATAAATATGAATTCATTGGAACTAGATAAGTTTATAAGGGCAAGGAAAGTAATAGGTAAACAAATTGAAATTGTTCAACGGACTTATAAAACGGCTGTTTATTTACTCTCCTTGGTATTCTATTATGAGCTCTACCAACGATTAAAGAAAGAAGAAAGCTTGAATAAATACAGTGATGAAAAGATGCAGTTTGAACCATCCGAATTAGTATCATACACAATGAAAGGCTTGGCAAAAATTTTATTACATATTCTGGCCAATGAGACCTTGTTGCAGGAAATTGAAACAATCGAAGCATCATAGAAATAAGATGTATCCGATTGGGATGTAAGTGGCACAGCGTTGCTTGATAAGAAAACGATGGTTGCCGTATATGGGGTAACATAAAATGTCCGAAGGTCGCTTAAAATGGATTAGATGAAATCAGGGTAAAATGCTATGTGTATAGAAAATATTATTAAAACCTTCATTGAAAAAGACGACGAGTTTATGAGAACAAAAAAAGGGCTATTTCTTGTCGTAATACTTATATATTTAATCCTTTCTTCCTTGCTAAAGCCATTTATTCAAGACGGTAGATATATTATTGCAATATCCTGCATTTTAGGGTTACTTTACACCTTATATTGGAGATATTTTTCAGGCAGATTATTTTTTTCTAATAGAATAAAAATTCTATTTGCAATTGATTACACGGAAGAAACAAAAAAACACTACGAATCCATTATAAAGATTATATCTTCAAAAATTGACGAGTTGAATTTATCAAGATCTATCATTGCAAGAAGTATGCCATCAGATTTCTCTATGAAAAGCCGTGAAAGGGCAGAAGGGTATGCACGAAAAAGAATGACAGATTTAATAATTTGGGGGTATACCTTAGAAGGTTTTGACAACAAAGAAAAGACATCTGAGTTTAAGCTAAAATTCACTTATTTATATAGATTGCTTCCAGAGTTTGCACGTCCTGTATTAATCAAACATATCGATGATAGCATAAAAGGAAGATATTGGAAAATATTAGACAATGCTTTTTTCAATGACATACAAGTTGTTTCTACTAATATAACTGAAATTAGCCTTTTTATAATAGCCCTAAGCTTAAGCACGAGAGGGCGATTAAATGAATGTTTAGCTATTTTAGAAAAGCTAAATTTATTAATCTCAAACAAAAAGCCAGAAGATTTTCCAAATTTGAGTATTTTTAAAGAACACATACAAACTTATTTAATAGAAATATATAGGTTTTTAGGTGAAAAGCTAAGATATGATAAGCCAAAGGAAAGTAAAATATATTATGAGAATATATTGAGAATTAAGCCGGATGATTCAAAAGCGCATTTAGACATAGCAAGGTTATGTTATGTGGTGGATAATGATTTATCAGCAGCTAAACACCACACAGATAAAGTTACAGATGATGAAATAAGGCCACTTGCTAATTATAATTATGCTTTCTTTGCTATTAAAAATAAAAATCCAAAAGATTTACTGAAATATTATCAAAAAATTAAAACAAACCCATCAGGTAATATAGTGCAGATAATAGATTTTCTACAAGCAGAATATGCAAAGGAACAAAGTAATATTTTATACCTTTTTGCTTTGGGCTATATAAACGTTTACCACTGTGACTGCAGCATAGAGGTTGGCATATCTGATCTTAAAGAATTTATAGAAAAAGGACAAAACATACCAGAATATGATGAGTTGGTAAGCAACGCAAAGGCATTGCTAGCAAATAGAGAAAAAAAGTTAAAAAGCAAAATAGTGATTGAAAAACAATAAGTACCCAAACAATACCTACCAAAGCTACTAATATTATTCCCGCTCAAGAGACGTTTTCGGAGTCGTTCGGCCTGCCTTCGGTCTTGACAAACGCTATATTGTAGTGTATACTTCTGTTGGATGTAAGGATGTAAGGAAGTAAGGAAGTAGGAATACAAGGAGGTTAAAATGACTATAATAGAAACCGCTAAAATCACATCCAAAGGGCAGGTTACCATACCTAATCGCATTAGAAAGATTTTGCATGTTACTACCGGCGCCTCAATCGCCTTTGGTGTAAGTAAAGACGGTATTATACTGTTGCCCTGTAAGGTTACGGTACAGTCGCCTTATACCTCAAGTGAGTGGGCCAAAATCGAGAAGTTGTCAGCTCAAAATGGCAAGACATACAAGAACGCAAAGGAGGCCAAGAAGCACATAGAGGCTCTATGAGGAAGGCGATTTAGTTGAATTTGTTCTTGCCGGCAGCCATAACGATATTCAGCGTTTTTTAAGAAACGTCTAATTCCACATCTCAACAAGACGCTTTCGGAATCATTCGGGAAAGTGTTCCAAACTTGTTCGGGAAACAGCTTCCCGAACAAAATAGAAAACGTCTCTGCCTCAGTTACCATACAAAATCAAGAATACTATTAATGGTATGGTAACTTTTTATTTGACATCTGTTACCATACAATATATACTACTATGTAGTTTGTATGATAACCAACCAGTTTAAGGAGAACCCAATATGGGAGTAATAAAAGGAGTACTTAAGGAAGAACTTGAAAATTCTTTGCGTATGAAAGCCGGCTATGAACGAGAATTGGCTAAATTGCCAAAAGGCAGCCTTATTAAGAAGAAAGTTAAAGGCCACGAATATTATTATCTTTTGCTGCGGGAGAAAGGAAAAGTAAAATTCATTTATAAAGGGAAGGTGCCCGATGCTGAAATAAAAAGGTATAAAGAAGTAAAGGAATACAGGGCTAAATACCGGAAATTATTATCTCAAATTAAGAAACAAATAAGGTTTTTAAGGAGTACCTTGCGTGGAAAAGAATCAGTATAATTTGTGCCTAGAAGTTCTTCGGCGATTAAGTCAGGCAGGGGTTTTGAAGGATATTATTTTGATCGGTAGTTGGTGCATACCTTTTTACAAGGATTATTTTGGAAGCATAGAATATCCGACTATTATCAAAACGCGCGATGTTGACTTTTTGGTTCCAACGCCTTCAAAAACTAAAATGAAAGCAGATATTCCGACACTACTAAAAGATCTAGGATTTATTGTTGGTTTCAAGGGAGCGGAGGGATACATTCAGCTTGAGCATGCGGATCTTATAGTGGAATTCTTAGTTCCCGAAAAAGGCCGCGGTTTAGATAGGCCTTATCAATTGCCCCAGTTTAGTCTTAATGCCCAAGCTTTAAGGTTTCTAGACTTGCTAATACAGGATACTATAAAAGTTAAAATTGAAGGCATTGAAGTTAATCTTCCTCATCCCGCTAATTTCGCCCTGCATAAATTAATAATTTTTCAAAGACGTACTAGAGCAGAAAAGACACTAAAGGATAAAAATGCCGCCGTGGAAATTCTTAAGGCGTTGATTAATAAAGGCGAAGCTGCAATTATTAAGTATGCCTTTAATTCAATGCTCCCAAAGTGGCAGAAGAAAGCTGTAAAAGGTCTTGAGGAAGCAAAAGAGAGAGAAGTTCTGAACATTTTGACCGCTTCGAAGTCCTTCCGGCACTCACCAAAAAACTCAAATCACTAATATAAGCCTTGGGCATTGCCTCAAAAACACGCTTCAGATTTGGGCAAAACTATAGTCGTTCGGCCGGGGCCCCTCCGAAATTCATCTACAGATAGTAGGGCAGGCTTTAGCCTGCCCTACTATCCAAGGGTTCAGTTTCGGTGTCCCCGGCCTGCCTGCCTGACGGTAGGCAGGCCGGCCTATGTTTTGCCTACAACCAAAACAAGCAAGCCAAATCTTCCGCTATTGTTTTTTCGGCAATGCCCAAGGCTTATGCAAAAATTTTCTGATGCACCTCGCATTGCAAAAGCCCCATCTTTTACTGGTGACTTGTGACTGGTGACTTGTGACTTGGTTACATTTCCCCCCTTGACACTCCTGTATTATTCTGATATTATAATAAAAAGATAGGGGACATTTCTCACCCAAGCGTGAGAAATGTCCCCAGCAGTGAAAAATGGAAGAAGGGGACACTTCTTAATCTTGGGCGAGAACCGTCCCCATAACCTTAAGTTGCTATTATAAATGTATTTTAAAAAATTAGAATTATTCGGATTTAAGTCTTTTGCAGACCGCACCAAACTCGAATTCGAGCCAGGAGTTACAGCTATTGTCGGTCCGAACGGTTGCGGGAAAAGTAATATCAGCGATTCCATCAAGTGGGTGCTTGGGGAGCAGTCTGCCAAGGAGCTGCGCGGCGGAAAGATGGAAGATGTCATCTTTAACGGCACAGACACTACCCAAGCAGTCAATATCGCGGAAGTATCCTTAACCCTTTCCAATGAAGACAGGTCCCTTCCAATTGAGTACGACGAAGTTACAATAACCCGCAGAGTATTTCGCTCAGGCGAAAGCGAATACCTCCTTAACAAGACCCAGGTAAGATTAAAAGATATCAATGACCTGCTCGCAGGCACAGGCATCGGCACAAGCTCTTATTCCATAGCGGAGCAGGGCAAGATGGATAGGGTGCTTAGCGCCAGGCCTGAAGATAGAAGGGAAATATTTGAGGAGGCCAGCGGCATAACAAAATATAAAAACAGGAAAAAAGAAGCTTTAAGAAAACTCGAGCATACCGAGAATAACCTTGCCAGACTTTCCGATATTATAAGCGAAGTAAAAAGGCAGATAAATTCAATAGAGAGACAGGCAAAGAAAGCAGAAAAGTATAAACTGGAATTTGAACACCTGAAAGAATTAGACCTTAAGCATTCTTTTTATAAATACAAAAACATAAAAGCTAATAAGCAAGAAAAAGACAGAGAATTCCAGCTGCTTAAATCAAAAGAAGGCTCTTTCTCTTTAGAACTCAATGCGCACACCATGGATTTTCACACCAGGAGGCAGGAACTTAACTTTTTGGAACAGGAAGTGCTTGATGCCAAGACTCACCTGATGTCCACAACAAGCACAATTGAAAAAAATTCCTCAAACATCGCCCTTAATAACGGCAGGATAAACGAGATTGTATCCCGTCGGGAATACCTGAACACGGAAATAAAACAGGCACAGGCAAAAATAGAGTACTTAAGAAAACAGATAGAGCAGCTGCAGGTTACTTTTGATCAGCTGCAGTCAAATAAAGAAAATAAGCAAATAAGCGTTCAGCAAGGAGAAAGCACGCTTTCGGAGCTTTCTTCTAATATAAAAGAATGCGAGGCCATTATATCAAAAGCAAAGCTGGATATGATGGATAATTTATCCGAGCAGTCAAGGCTCAAGAATTCGATAGCAAAGGCCGCGGCTGATATATCGGCATTAAGCCACAGGCACAGGAGGCTCGCGGCTGAAAAAGAATCCGCAAATACAGACATTACAACCCGCACTGAAAAGTTTAAGGTATTTGAGTCAGCCTTGCAGAATGAACTTGATAAAGTAAATGACTGCAGCAGGCAATTGGAACAAGGCCGCATGGCTTTAGATTCTCTTACAGGAAGGCTTCCTGAGTTAGATGCTTCTATTATTTCCCTGGAAAAGGATTTATCCAGCTCTGTTTCAAAACTGGATGTGCTAAAGAGTTTGACAGAGTCAAACGAAGGCTTAAGCGACGGGGCAAAGGCCTATCTTAAAATGATCGAGGCATCCGACGAGGAAAGGCGCGATTTTGTAGGCGTGCTGACAGATATTATTAAGGTAAGGCCTGGATATGAAAGGGCGCTAGAGGCTTGTCTTGGTAATGAATTGCAGTCTATTGTTGTTAAAAATGAAGCTGCGGCAAAAAGAGCTCTAGATTACCTGAAAAATAACCACAAGGGCATTGCCTCATTTATTATTCTTGATAAATGCATACAGCGCAGTGAAGCCCTTAACGTTCATCAGGCGCAAAATTTAAGCGATTTTATCGAGGCCTCAGGCACTAATCAGGCGCTTGTTTGGTGTTTATTCGAAGGTATATTTTTAGCTGATTCAATAGACCAGGCCATTTCCATGGCCAGGGGTAATAAAAATATCAAAGTAGTTACAAAAGACGCAAGCTGCGTAACCTATAATAAAATTACAGGAGGCGGCATTGGCCCGGGAGAATATACGGGTCTTGTGGGAAGAAGATTTAGAGTAGAACAGCTCCCCGGTGAGATAGAGGAGCTAAAGAGAAAAATTGAAATACTTAAAAATGAAAAAATCGATTTGCTTGCGCAGGTAGATTCCTGCAGAAAAGATGTCCAGGCCAAGGAAGATGTTTTAAGAAACGAAGAAAAGGCTTTTGCTTTGCGGGAAAACGATAAAACCAGAGAACGTTCGGAACTTGAAAAATTAGAAGAGGAATTTAATCTTGTTGAATTGGAGTTAGGAGAGCTTTCGCAGGAGCAGGAGTCTTTAAAAAGACAGAATCAGCTTTTTAATGAAAAGCTATGCAGTGTTGAGTCCGCGTATCAAGGCCTGCAGGAACTTATTGCGGAAAAACAAAAGATCATCGAGTTAAGCGCGTCTGAAAAAGAGGCCCTGCTCATCGGTCTTGCCCAGATAAAAACCGAATTATCCCTGCTTTCGGAAAAATACAGCTCGCAGGAAGACACCCTGAACATGCTTAAGGACACGCAAGCCAAAGAACAGGTAAATCTAAACAGCAGAATTCAGCAGATAGCCGAAGGCGATGAAAGAGTAGAGTTTCTTAAGAGCGAGTCGCAGAGGATGATGCAGGAAAACGATATTTTAGAAGAGCAAAAACAGCAGATCGGCAATAAGATATCCGACCTTGGCCTAAAGCGCGATTCGATGGCAGCGCAAATAGAAAAGCAGGAGCGTGAAGCTCTGAAACGCCAGCAGGAAATGGATGAGCTTAAAGATAATATATCCAGGCTGCAGATAAATATTACCGAATTAAGTTACGAGGCCGACAGCATAAGGTCAAGGATTCAACAGGTTTACAAGGCAGACCTTGATCAGCAAGTTATAACATTTGACAATAATGAAAACTGGCAGCAAATAGAGGCCGAGATCCATGATTTTACTGACAGGATAGATAAGATGGGGCCTGTTAACCTGGTTGCTATTGAAGAACATAAAGAATTGCAGGAGAGATATGATTTCCTAACATCCCAGCAGCAGGATTTAATAAATGCCAAAGAATCCCTGCACAAGGCAATAAACAGGATAAACCGCACCACGCGCGCGTTATTTATCGAGACCTTTGACAAGATACGGGTTTATTTCAGGGAATATTTCAGGCTGCTTTTTGGCGGAGGCGTTGCCGATATATATTTAATAGACCAGGTGGATATATTGGAAAGCGGCATTGAGATAATGGTCCGTCCCCCGGGAAAAAAGCTGCAAAGCATATCGCTTCTTTCCGGAGGAGAAAAGGCCCTGACTTCGGTTGCCTTGCTTTTTGCCCTTTTTAAAGTAAAACCGACACCTTTCTGTGTTTTAGATGAAATGGACGCGCCTCTTGATGAAGCAAACATAGACCGCTTTAATAGGATATTAGGGGAGTTTGTTCAGAGTACGCAGTTTATTATTATAACCCACAATAAAAGGACCATAAGTATAGCTGATGTTATGTACGGCATCACAATGGAAAAAAGCGGCATATCCAAGATTGTCTCTGTTAAGTTTGCTCAGGAAGAGATTGAAAAAAAAGAGAGGGCCGCAGATGCCCAGGTGCAGCAACAGCCAGTTGAAGAGAAAAGCAAAGCAGAGCCCCCCGCAGAAGAAAATCAGAAAGAACCAGCAGCTGTAGATTAATAAATCCGAAATCCGAATATCGAAATTCGAAACAAATTCTAATTTTCAAAATTTTAATGTTGAAAACCGATGTTTAGAATTTATAATTTCGAATTTGTTTCGTATTTCGGATTTAGTATTTCGGATTTATTATGCTAAGCAGGTTTTATTTTTCCCCCTATGTTTAGCATCATATAGCGCCTTATCCGCTTTTGTGATAAGCTGCGTTTTGGTTTTTCCGTCGTCCGGGTACGACGCTATGCCGGAAGAAATACTGACTAGAGGATAGGTTTTTTTATGTTTGGTCTGCATTTTTTTGGACAATCCTTCGACGAGTTTCCGCAGCCTTTCAATTATATAGAACGCCTCTTGTTTAGCGATATCAGGCATTATTATCGCAAATTCCTCGCCGCCGTAACGGCACAAAGAATCCTGTTTACGAAGATGTCCCCTGAAAAGATAGGCGACAGTTTTTAAAAACTCATCCCCATTCTGATGGCCTAATTCATCATTGTATGCCTTGAAATTATCCAGGTCCATCATTGCTAATGATACCGGCTTTTTCGCTTGAGCTTTTTCTTCAAGGGTTTTCTTTAGCAGGTATTGGAAATAGCCGTGATTCCAGACCTTGGTAAGGCTGTCTATGTTTGCCTGAAGCCTTGCCTCCTCATAAAGTATGGAGTTTTCAATAGCCAACGCCGCCTGATCCGCAATCATGCTTAAGATGTGAATGTCATCATTTGTAATTGTTTTTTTTGTTATCATGTTATCAACCAGGAGCGTGCCGACAACCCTGTGCTGTCCTTTAAGGGGAACGCACACGCAGGGAAAGGAATGCAATTTTTCAAGTATAGGGTCATTTGCATTTTCCCTGGCTTTTTTGCTTGTTATTTTAAAATTCATGCCCTCCAGAGCGGTTGTAGCCAGAATACCCCCGCCTTCATTTAAAGGGATGCGTATGTCTTTTACGATGTTATTTAAGGGGGCGTCTTTTATATATTTTTCAATGTTATGATATATATCTATTAACTTAGCCAGGTGCAGACCTTCCTTCTCTATATAGCTCCATATACGTTTTGCATCCGCATCATCAATGGGCCCGATAGCCATTACGCCTTCAAGGGTTTTGCTTTTTTCGCTTGTTAAAAACAGCATCGCGCGGTTAAATCCCAGGCCCTCTTTGGATGTTACGGCGGTAAGTATGATGTACAGAATTTCGGGAAGTTTTAACGTGGTGCGCATGGCATTGCTTATTTCATAAAGCAGCCACAGCTCTGTTTTTATGCGGCCAAGTTCCTTTTTAAGCTTAGAGTTTTCCATAGAGTGGTATATTATAGTCGAGCGTCGATAATGTCAAGGAAAATATAGACACCGCTGTTATTATGTGTTATAATTTTTCCTAACGACAACACAAGAGGAGAAAATGGCGTATTTTGAAAAAAGAGGCTCTATTGCAATAGCCCTTTTACTTATAATGGTTTTGTGTTTTGCAACTATAGCGTTTTTACTGATGATAGGGGGAAGAAGCGGCCTTACCATAAATCAGCTGAAGCGCGCGCAGGCTGTTTATTACGCTGAAGCAGCTATTTACGAATCCTTTAACAGAATAAGGGCAGGGCTATTTACGCCGGCAACATGGAATGACCCGATTTTAGGCTTTAGGGAAGTAAGAATTGGTACAGCTTTTCCCGATGACCCTAATACGGGTTTTGACGAATCGCGTATTACTGTTCGTGTCAGTTTTACCCCAAATGCAGGCGGGAATCCAGTGCCGTATAGAGTTACAGCTACGGTAGATTATGACGATGTAAGGGTATAAATATGCGCGGAAAAAAAAGCAAACAATTTCTAACGGGGTTCACGCTGGTCGAGCTGATAGTCGCAGCGACAGTTCTGGCAATTGCAGTAGCAGGTGTTTTTGCAACCTTCTCAAGCGCTGTAAAACTTTCATGGACATACAGGCACGAGGTTATGGCAGCAATGGCAGCGCATAGCCAGCTTGAATTTGAGCGCGCAAGACAGGCGTATCCTGCAAATGAAGGAAATTGGGATTTATTTCTGATCAATGATGATCCCAATCCAGGCATTATTGATCCTCAATGGCTAGTAGATTGGGCAAATTTCGTTTGGGATGCATTAAGGCAGGAAGTAGCTGCAACCAGTTTGAGCGTCAGGGGCGAGGTGCGCAATGGAAACTACAGCGCAAATGGTACGGATAACCCGGAATTTAGTTTTAGAAGAATAACTGTAACAGCCAGGTGGCGCGAAAGAGAGCCATAATATGTTTTTTAGGGAAATGTTGCTTAAAGAAAAAGGCATGACCCTTATCGAGCTGTTGGTCGTTGTCATATTAGCCGGTTTAATCTTTGGCTTAGGGTTATTTCCTATGTTAGGTTTATTCCGGCTTACTGACGCGGAAAGAGCGCAGATAGCATTGATGGATGAGATGAATTTGGTCGTTTCTTATATTGTGAAAGACGCAAATAGGGCCGATGAGGTTGATTTACCCAGTGTAGGCGTACCATCCATACAATCAGTTACTTTTTGGATAAATGAAGCTGCTTTTGATGCAAACGCAGATCCTAATATTAGAACAATGCATGCTGTTCGTTATTTTCTTAATGCAAACGAATTATGGCGTGTTGAAACTTGCGGAGCAGGCAATAACGCGCATGAAAGCCAACGTCTTATAACAGACAAAGTCGACACAAATGCAGCTCAAGCCGGCCAATTTTATTTTCAGTATTGGATGTGGCCTAATCCGCAGCCTGCTTTTTTCCATCATTTGGCCGGGCAGATAATATTAGAAGACCTAACTAACAATATTGATAATATGACTCGTCGCTTCCTCGTTATGCTGCGCTGTAGAAGCGCTTCATTGGGACCGCGATTAGGCGTCTAGATTCCCGTGACATAGCATTCACTTGACATTTTTATCCATTAGTTGTAATATTATACTCCGTATTATATAAATACTCCCCAAAAACAATAATAATGAAATCCTCAAATTTTATCCATTTACACGGCCATACTCAATACAGCCTGCTTGACGGGGCATGCCTTTTAGAGGAGCTTGTAAAACTTGCGCAGGCGTATAATATGCCGTCGCTTGTTATTACAGACCATGGCAATATGTTCGGCGCGATAGAATTTTATATGCGCTGTAGGCAGGCCCAGATAAAGCCGATAATAGGATGCGAATGCTACCTTGCCCCTGTAAGCAGATTTGAAAAAGCCTCTCACGGCATTTCCGAGACAGCTTATCATTTGATACTTCTTGCGAAAAATGAAAAAGGCTACCATAACCTGATGAAGTTAGTCAGCGCAGCCTATTTAGAGGGATTTTATTATAAACCCAGGATAGATAAAGAGATTTTAAGCCAGCATTCAGAAGGATTAATCTGCTTGAGCGCCTGTTTAAAAGGAGAGTTATCGCATTTGATACTCTGCGACCAGCTGCAGGACGCATATAAGGCAGCAGGCCAATATAGCGATATATTCGGAAAAGGCAACTTTTATCTAGAGCTTATGGATCACGGGTTAGCAGAGCAGCTTAAGGCGAATAAGGCTCTTATTCAGATGTCTAAGGATTTAGATATTCCTTTGGTTGCGACAAATGACTATCATTATCTACAGAAAAACCACGCGTACGCGCATGAGGCGCTTCTTTGCATACAGACGCAGACCACTTTGGATGACCCCAACCGCATGAGGTTTAAGACAGACGAGTTTTATTTTAAAACCGCCGAAGAAATGTCAAATCTTTTTAAGGATGTTCCGCAGGCAATATCCAATACTCTCGAAATCGCGGATAAATGCAATCTTGAGCTTAAGTTGAATAAGCTTCATCTGCCTGTATTTACCCCGCCTGAAAATAAGACCCAGGAGCAATTTTTAAGAGAGCTCACAGATGCCGGCGCAAAAAAAAGGTATCCCGACGCTGATAAGGCAGTAACCGACAGGCTGGATTACGAGCTTAAAGTTATTGAGCAGAGTAATTTTGTCAGCTACTTTTTAATTGTGTGGGACCTTATCAGGTATGCCAAAGAAAACAATATTCCTGTAGGCCCGGGCAGGGGCTCTGCAGCCGGAAGCGCTGTAAGTTTTTGCCTAGGAATAACGGCTTTAGACCCGCTTAAGCATAACCTGCTTTTTGAAAGATTCTTGAACCCGGACAGGATCACTATGCCTGATATAGATATAGATTTTTGCTATGAAAGAAGAGACGAGGTTATAAATTATGTTATTTCAAAATATGGCAAGGAGAATGTTGCCCAGATAATAACATTCGGGACCATGCTGGCAAAAGCAGTTATAAGGGACGTGGCCAGGGTCATGGGATTCAGTTACGCCGAATCGGATAAGATAGCGAAGCTTGTGCCTAATGATTTAAATATAAAACTTAGCGCCGCGCTGGAGCAGGAACCTGAACTTATGGATATGTATAAAAGCGACAAGCGCGTTACAAGGCTTATAGATACCGCGTTTGTATTGGAAGGCGTTACAAGGCACGCTTCAACTCACGCGGCAGGCGTGGTTATCAGCCAGAAACCGCTTGTGAATTATCTGCCTTTGTTTAAGACCAACGACGACCAGATAACAACAGGCTATCCCATGGGCTCGCTTGAGCAGATAGGGCTTCTGAAAATGGATTTTCTGGGCCTTAGGACTTTGACTGTTATAAGCGAGGCAGTTAAAATAATAAAGCGCACAAAGGCAATAGACCTGGATATAGAAAAAATATTGATGGATGATAAAAAGACTTATGAGTTTCTTTCCGACGCGAAATCCATCGGCGTGTTTCAACTTGAAAGCAGGGGAATGCGCGACCTGCTTAAAAAATTAAAACCCACCGTATTTGAAGATATTGTAGCGCTTTTGGCTTTATACAGGCCCGGGCCTATAGGCAGCGGCATGGTGGATGATTTTATGAAAAGAAAACACGGGCACACAAGGGTTAAATACGACCATTCCTTGTTGGAAGACATATTAAAACCCACCTACGGGATTATACTTTATCAAGAGCAGGTTATGCAGATTGTGAATAAACTTGCTGGTTTCTCGTTAAGCCAGGCAGATACGCTGCGCAGGGCAATAAGCAAAAAGACCCCGGAGGTTATACAAAAACAAAGAAAATTATTTATTGAAGGGTGCGTGAAAAATTCCGTAACCGCGAACGTTGCTGATAAGATTTTCAACCTGATTGAATATTTTTCAGGCTACGGCTTTAACCGTTCTCATTCAGCGGCGTACGCGATGATTTCTTACAGGACAGCGTATCTTAAGGCGAATTTTCCCATAGAATTTATGGCAGCCCTGCTTACCAGCGAGCGCGACAATACTGACAAGGTGGTTTTATATATCGATGAGGCAAAGAGCTTAGGAATAGAAATACTCCCTCCTGACATTAATGAGAGTTTCGCGCATTTTACGGTTACGGCAAACTCCATCCGTTTCGGTCTTACCGCGGTTAAAAATGTCGGTGAGCTTGCTGTTAATTCCATTGTCGCGGCAAGAAAAGAACGCGGCAAATTCAAAACTCTGTATGATTTCTGCGAGCACGTTGACCTGCGCCTGGCAAACAGGAAGGTCATAGAAAGCCTTATCAAATGCGGCGCATTTGATAATTTCAAGCTTCATCGCTCGCAAATGGTCGCGATGATAGACCACGCCCTTGAGGTAGCGGATGTCCTGCAGAAGGACAGGGACTCCGGCCAGCTCTCATTCTTCGATGCGTTTGAGTCAGGCGAGACATTTAAAAACGAATTTCAGCAGGTGCCTGATGTAAAAGAATGGCCGCAAAATCAGCTTTTAGCTTTTGAAAAGGAGCTGCTTGGTTTTTACATAACAGGCCATCCCTTGGCAAAGCATGAAAAGGCGCTTAAGATGTTCACCGCACACAACACCGCTAACTTAAGCGAACTTACGGACGGCCAGTCTATTTCAATAGGAGGCATAATAACAAAAGCCAAATTCACATTTACAAAAAGGACAAATGAGAAAATGGCTATTCTTATCATGGAAGACTTAAAAGGCACAATTGAGGTGCTTGTGTTTCCGCGCAGCTATAAGCTATCAGGCAAATATGTTGTAGAGGATTCAATCGTATTTATCAAGGGCGTGTTAAATTTGCGGGAAGATACGCCGAAGATTATCGCGGACGAGATCCTGCCCCTGGATGAGGCGAGGAAAAAATATGTCCAGGCTTTATCCATAAAACTGTATACAACAGGGCTTGAAAAACACACCCTGCAGGAACTCAGCAATATCCTTAAAAAGCACAAAGGCAATGTGCCTGTTTATTTGAATTTTACCACACAGGATAAGCGGCAGCTGCAGCTGTCAACAGGAAGAAATATAACTGTCTTGCCTTCAGATGAGCTGATAGAAGAAATAGAGGGCTTGATTGGCGCAGGCAGGGTAAAAATGTGGCTGTAGGGGCGCCATTTATGGCGCCCTAGTGAAAAATCTTGACTGTACGATGTTTATATGTTAAAGTCTTTAAACCAGTTACAACAAGTTAAGATCCCTCGCTAGTAGTAAATCCTCACACCTGTTCGCCTGCCTGCCGGCAGGCAGGGATTTCAGTAGTGCTCGGGACAAAATTTTTTTCAAAAATTTCGGAGGGTGTGATATGACAAAGAAAGAGATAGCAATACGCGTTGCGGATGAAACAGGAATCAGGCAGATAGTAACAAAAAAGATACTGCAAAAGTCGCTTGATGCCATAGTGGATATTCTGGCTTCTGGCGAGACAATTGAATTGCGCAATTTTGGCGTATTTAAGGTAAAATCAAGAAAAGCCAGGACAGCGCGCAATCCGCGAACAGGCGAAACCGTGGCAGTCGCACCTAAAAGAGCGGTTATATTTAAGCCCGGGCTTGTGATGAAACAAAAGGTTAAAGGATAAAGGTTAAAGGTTAAAGATGATAAGTTCACTTAAAGGAACTCAGGATATATTGCCGCCGGAATCCGGATTCTGGAAATACATTGAAAACATCTGCCGTAATATCTATGCCAAGTACGGTTATGAGGAAATCCGCACGCCGATAATAGAACCGAAGGCCCTTTTCGAAAGAGGCGTAGGCAAGGATACGGATATAGTGCAAAAGCAGATGTATGCCTTTACTGACCAGGGAGGGCGTGATATATGCCTGCGCCCGGAACAAACCGCATCTGTTGTGAGGGCGTATATTGAGCATGATTTATCAAAGACGCAGCAATTTGTAAAGTTATTTTATTTTGGCCCCATGTACAGAAGCGAAAGGCCCCAAGCAGGCAGGCAGAGGGAATTTTACCAGACAGGAGTTGAAATCTTAGGTACTTATTCGCCTTACGCGGATTGCGAGATAATAATATTATTAGAGGATATTTTGAAACAGCTGTTTTTAAGCGATTATAAGCTCAAGTTAAATTCACTTGGATGCAGCAAAGACAAAGAAAAATTTAAAAAACAGCTGAAGGGCATATTAAAGCCGCAGATAAAGAAATTATGCCAGGATTGCCAGGACAGATATAGCACCAACATATTACGTATTTTAGATTGCAAAAACGAAGTATGCAAAAACAACCTACGCATGTTAAACATTGACAACAGTCATCTGTGCGAAGAATGCGCCGCGCACTTCAACAAGGTTAAGGGCATCTTAAACGCTGAAAATATAAGTTTTGAATTTGACCCGTTTTTAGTAAGAGGCCTTGATTATTATACAAAGACGGTGTTCGAGGTAATAGCCCAGGGCCTGGGAGCGCAAAGCGCTGTCGCAGCAGGCGGCAGGTATGATAATCTTGTTTCAGATTTAGGCGGCCAGGAAACAGGCTCATGCGGGTTTGCAATAGGTTTTGAGAGGCTGATAAGCATTATAGACAAGGAAAAGCTTAAATACAGCGCTCCTTGCGCTGTATTATTTATTGTCGCCATGAACGAAGCATCTTATAAAGAGGCGTTTGCGCTTCAGAATAAATTGAGAAAAAAGGGCATATCATGTGATATGGATTACCAGGCAAGATCGCTTAAAGCGCAGATGCGCTACGCCGATAAGAAAAACGCAAAGTTTGTCGCGGTAATAGGCGACGATGAACTAAAAACACAAGAAGTTAATTTAAAAAACATGAAAACCGGCGAGCAACAAAAAGTAAACCTTAACCAACTTGCAGATTTTTTGAACAACTTTAAACTTTAACCTTTAACCTTTAAACTTATGCTACGATCCCACACATGCGGCCAATTAGATAGCAAGGACATGGGCAAAGATGTAACTCTTTGCGGGTGGGTGGATACTATCCGCGACCATGGCGGGGTTTTGTTCATCGACTTAAGAGACCGTTACGGGGTTACGCAGGTTGTATTCAATCCCAAAATAGATCAAAAGCTCCACCAAGAAGCCCAGCAAATAGGAAACGAATATGTACTGCTTGTTGAGGGCAGAACAGAATTGCGCCCCCCGGGAACCGAGAATAAAAATATTCCAACAGGCGAAATAGAGGTTGTTGCTTCAAGGCTTGAGCTGCTTAATGTTTCAGAGCCGCCTTTATTTGAGATAAGTGACGATTCGGTGCTTTCCGAAGACGTGCGCTATAAGTACCGCTATCTTGACCTAAGGCGCCCAAAGATGCAGAAGAATATAATTTTCAGGCATAAGGCCTTTAAGGTTATAAGAGATTATATGGATGAGCTGGGTTTTATTGATGTGGAGACCCCGGTTTTGACAAAATCCACGCCTGAAGGCGCGCGCGATTATTTAGTGCCAAGCAGGATTAACACGGGTAAATTTTTTGCCCTGCCGCAGTCACCGCAGCTTTTCAAGCAGATACTTATGGTAAGCGGCCTTGACAGGTATTTTCAGATAGTTAAATGTTTCAGGGACGAGGACCTGCGCGCTGACAGGCAGCCGGAATTTACGCAGCTTGATATAGAGATGTCTTTCATAAAAGAAGAGGATATCTTTTTATTGATAGAAGGGCTTCTCGCAAAACTTTTTAAGGAGGCACTTAATATAGAACTTAAAGTACCGTTTGAGCGGCTTACCCACAAAGATGCCGCCAGAAGGTTTGGCACTGACAAGCCTGATATGCGTTTTGGCCTGGAATTGATTGATTTAACCGACGAGCTAAGAGAGAGCGATTTTAAGATATTCAAGGAAGCGGCAAAAAGCGGCGTGATAAAGGCGATTAATATAAAGGGCGAAAAAGATATATCACGCAGCAAAATAGATTCGTTGACGGAATTTGTAAAATCATTAGGCGCGGGAGGGCTTGCGTATTTTAAGGTTGAAAACGGAAAACTTACGGGCCCGATTACTAAATTTTTCACAGACGGCCAGCAAAATATTATATCAGCAAAGACCCAGGCCGAAGACGGCGATTTACTTTTGTTTGTGGCTGATGAGGCAAAAAAGGTCAATTGCATCCTGGATGAATTAAGAAGAAAATTCGCGCAAGGCAAAGGCCTTATTAAAAACAATACCTATAAATTTTTGTGGGTCAGGGAATTTCCGCTTTTTTTCTATAATCAAGAGGAAAAAAGATGGGAATCAGAGCATCATCCTTTTACCTCGCCGCACGAAGATGACATCAGCAACATTGAAAAGGCGCCTCAATTAGCAAGGGCCTGTTCTTACGATTTAGTCCTAAACGGCGTGGAAATAGCAAGCGGCAGCATAAGGATTCACAAGCAGGACCTGCAAAAAAAGATATTTAAAATAATAGGAATAAATGATGAAGAGGCTGAGAAAAGATTTGGCTTTTTGACAAAGGCATTTAAATATGGCGCCCCTCCCCATGGAGGGATAGCGCTGGGCATGGATAGACTCCTGGCGATAATGGCGGGAGTGGATTCAATAAGAGAAATAATAGCTTTTCCTAAAACGCAGCGTGCTGTATGCATGCTGACAGATGCGCCTTCAGATGTTGCGAAGAAGCAGCTGGATGAGTTGGGATTGAGGTTGAAGGAAGAAAACAAATAGTTAAAATTAAAAATTAAAAATTCAAAATGTAAAATTGCAATTCAAAATTAAAAAATGTCATTGCGAGCCCGAGCGAAGCGAGGGCGAAGCAATCTATGTTTTTAAATTTTTAATTGTAATTTTTAATTTTGCATTTTAAATTTTTAATTAAAAGGAGGGGCAAGATGAATGTAATGCGTTTATTTATAGCTTTAGCTGCAATTATATTGCTGCCGGGTTGCGTTACGGTAGAAAAAGTAGTAAGAGAAAAGGTTGACCAGGATGTTTCCGGAAACCGTGGATATCTGCAAGGCTCTGGACCGGCGAAGTCAACCGCAGGCAAGGATACAACAAGAGAATTTATAGACGTGCGGGTGGAAATACCCACGTGGGATGAAATGAGGCAAACTAAGCAGGAAACAAAAAAACCTGCCCAGACAACAAAGTCAGAATATTCCCGGGAAACAGAATCTTATTCTTCCCGGCAGGCAGAAGAGTTCGAGGAGCCCCAAGCCGAGGAAATAGAAGAAACAATATCCGAAACACCGCAACAGCCCACCACATATACGGTAAAAGAAGGGGATACGCTCGGCCATATCTCGCAAAAAGTTTATGGTAAGGCATTGAAATGGACAATGATATACGAAGCTAATATGGATAAGATAAAGGATCCGGAAAAATTAAAACCCGGGATGGTGCTTGTTATACCGCCGCTTGAAAAAGAATCGCAATCAAAGGATGTAAAATAAGCTAATGAAACAGGAATTTATATTAAGGGGCGCCCAAGAGGCCAGGCTGCTTTTCGGAGACCATGATTATAACCTTAAGACAATTGAAAAGACATTTAAGGTCAAGATTATGGCGCGGGGCGACAATCTGTCCATAACAGGGGATGAAAAATCACTAGGCAAAGCCAATAAAATCATCAAGCATCTTTTAGATGTTATACGTTCAAACAAGATAATAAAAAGGCATGAAGTAGATTATCTCATTAAAAAGACAGATGAAGACCCCGGCTTAAGCCTCAGCTCCATATACAGCGACAAGATAGAAGTTCCTTCAAAAAAGCAGTTTATTTATCCTAAGACAAACGGACAGAAGCTCTATGTAGATGCGATGAAAGCCTTTGATATTGTGATATCAATAGGCCCCGCAGGCACAGGAAAAACTTATCTGGCCATGGCCATGGCGGTTTCTGCCCTTATGAATAATATTGTTAACAGGATAATTTTAACACGTCCCGCAATAGAAGCAGGCGAGAAACTAGGCTTTCTTCCGGGGGATCTGTATGATAAGGTCACGCCGTATCTACGCCCCCTTTACGATGCCCTTTATGAAATGATGGAACCGGATCACATACACAACCATATTGAAAACGGCATTATAGAAGTTGCCCCGTTGGCTTATATGAGAGGCAGGACATTGAACGATTCATTTATAATTATGGACGAGGCGCAAAACGCCACAAGAGAGCAAATGAAGATGTTTCTTACGCGTTTAGGGTTTGATTCAAAGGTTGTAATAACCGGCGATGTAACGCAAAGTGATTTGCCGAATGTCGACAATTCAGGGCTTAGCCATATACGTGATATTTTAAAGGAGATAAAAGGGATAAAGTTTATTATGTTAGACGGTACAGACGTGGTAAGGCATGCGCTGGTGCAGCAGATAATCGGTGCTTATGAGAGGGCGTCAAGGAAGGCATGAGAAAGATAAGGATAAAATCAAGGATTAAGGTCCCGAGCATATTTAAGAAGGTCCAGAAGATGCCGGCCCTCAAAAAGGCCGCTTTTATTATTGTGCCGCTTTTTATAACAGCCTTGCTTATCCTGGCCATTGTTCATCTCGGCGAATTTCCTGCCAGGGGCCAGTTAAATGTAGGCGATGTTTCAACCAAAGATATATACGCCCCATTTAACTTTGCTTATATGTGGGGAATTGACAAAGTAAGGACACAGGCTGCGCAAAAAAAGGCTTTCTCGGAAGTCCTTGATATATTTATTCTGGATTTAAGGGCTAACAAGGACGTGCAAAATCAGGTTAATGTATTTTTTGACAGCATTGATGTAATCGCGCATTCGCAAGCTGTAATTAGTGACGAGACTTACGCCGAGCTTAAGGGCATGTTTAATATAAATTTAGGATTAAACGACCTTACGGAGTTGGTTTCATTTAAGGATACAGCCCGGCTGCGGCAGGGATCGATTCAAGCGATAGATTCAGTTATGTCGCGCCCCATAATATCGGATGAGGACAAAGAGAAACTTCTTTCAAAGTCTGTAGAGAAGATAACAATAAAAAGCGAGGCAGATGAAAAGGCAACCCAGCATATTGAGGTTAAGGAAATATTGGTATCCTCATTTGTTAAAAAAGAGTTTGCCAATTACATAAATGAAAAACTGGATTGCCCGCATCCTGTCAAAAAGGCATTAATAAATGTTTTATCGGAAAGAATAGCTGCTAACCTCACTTATGGCGAAAAAGAAACAAACATGGCGCGCAAGGCGGCGCAGGAGCAGGTTGAGCCTTTTTATAACAGGCATGAAGTAAAGGAAGGCGAGATAATAATCTTTAAGGGCACAAGGGCCAGCAGCCGGACCCTTGCCATGCTTACGGCAATAGAGACATCATCCGGAAAAGCCTATAATTTTTCATTTATATTTAGTTTTAGCATGATACTCTTGCTGTTATTTTTTATATTAATTATATACGCGCAGTTGTTTGAACCAAAGATGCTCAATAATAATTCATCAATAATGCTTATGTGCGTCTTAATACTTTTTATGGCAGTCGTAGCAAAGGCAATAATGCTTTCTCCGCAACCGAGTTATTTTATTCCTTCCGCAAGCGTATCCATGCTTTTTACTTTGCTTATCGGAAACACCGTTGTTTTTCCTTTGGTAATAATAATGAGCGTTATAATCTCGATGATGGGCGGAATAGATACGAATATCTTTATAGTAACTTTCATCGGGGCAATCGTCGGCGCATTTGCCGTTAAAAACTCCAGGCGCAGGACCCATTTGTTTCAGGCGGGGTTATATGTAGGCCTGGTTAATTTTATATGCATATCATCATTAGGGTTAATGAATGATTTGGAATCAGCAGTTTTTTTAAAAGAAGGGCTGTGGGGCGTGAGTTCTGGAATAGTTTCCGCGGCAGTAGCCCTATTTTTATTGCCGATACTTGAGAGGATGTTTCATTTAACGACAGACATTGGTCTTTTGGAGCTAATTGATTTAAATCGCCCACTGCTGAAAGATATGGTGAACAAAGCTCCAGGGACCTATCATCACAGCCTGGTGGTAGGAAACCTAGCTGAGGCAGCTTGTGAAGCAATAGGCGCAAATTCCCTTTTGGCGCGCGTTGGCGCGTATTATCATGACATCGGAAAGATCGCAAAAGCCGAGTATTTTAGCGAAAACCAGCCCAAGACCACCACAACCCATACTAGCCTCACGCCGCACATGAGCGCTCTTATTATAACTAATCATGTGAAAGACGGCGTTGATCTAGCTAAAAAATATAAGCTGCCCATGCCGATCATTGACATGATAGAACAGCACCATGGTTGTGGGTTAATATATTATTTTTATCAAAAGGCGCTGGAGACAGAAAGCAGTGACGACGCAGTTGCTGAGGAGGGCTTCAGATACCCGGGCCCCAAGCCCCAGACAAAGGAAACCGCCATTATTCTTTTGGCTGATTCAGTTGAAGCAGCTTCAAGAACATTGAGCGACCCCACTCCGGCGCATTTAGAGGAATTAGTCAGGAGAATAATAAACAATAAATTTATTGATAGGCAGATGGATGGATGCGAGTTGACCTTGCGTGACATTGATATAATCGCAAGGACGTTCAGCAGGATTTTAGTCGGAATATACCACGTCAGGGTTGAATACCCGAATGGCGGTAGGCAGCCTAAGAAAAGCAATAAAAGTGACGATAGAGATTCTTAATCTTCAGAATAAGGTCAGGATGGATGAAAATATGATAAAAAAGGCCGCTTTTAAATTTTTAAAATATCTTAAGCAGCCAAAGAGTTCTTTTATATCCCTGATATTTGTATCATCTTACAGAATCAGGCGCCTTAACGGCGAGTATTTCAAAAAAAATACAATAACCGACGTAATAGCCATAAACCCTGGCAGGTTTAAAAGCAGGGCCTTTGATAATTATTTGGGCGATATAGTTATATGCCCGCAAAAGGCAATGACAAATTCTAAAAGGTTTAACACGTCTTTCAAGAGCGAGATTATGCTTTACATAGCTCACGGAATTTTGCACCTGTTAGGGTATGGCGATTTAAAAACGAAAGATTCGCAAAAAATGCGAAAAAAAGAAGGCGAGCTTGTAAGTCTTTTATGGAAAAGCCAAAGATAGTCGATAGTTTTAATGCCGCCATAGAGGGTTTTCTGCACACGCTGAAGACGCAGAGAAACATGCGTATTCATTTTATCATAGCTGTGCTTGTGATTATTGCCGGGGTATACTTAAATTTTAACAGGATAGAAATTATGATTTTATGCCTTACAATAACCTTTGTGCTTGTGGCGGAGATGTTTAATACCGGAATCGAATTTCTACTGGACAGGCTGGTGAATGTTAGAGACCAGAGGATAAAAATTATAAAGGATGTATCAGCAGGCACCGTATTAATAGCCTCCATAAACGCTGTTGTCATATCCTATTTTTTATTTATTAAGCATGATATATTTAAGGAATTCAGCGCCGCAATGTTCAGGTTGAGGCAGTCGAACTGGCATATCACTTTTTTGGCATTGATATTAATCACCGCAATAGTAATTTTGACAAAAGCGCTTTTTCATAAGGGCACGCCCTTAAAAGGCGGGATGCCAAGCGGGCATGCCGCAGTATCTTTTTCAATGAGCACAATAATAGCGTTTGCTTCGGGCAATGCCCTGATTTCTGTGCTTGCCTTGATTTTAGCGATGCTTGTGTCGCAAAGCAGGGTACGCAAAGGCCTGCACAGTTTTTGGGAGGTCTTTATTGGCGCTCTTCTCGGATGCATTATAACGATTCTTGTATACCAGATATTCTCGCAGGCTTAAATGGCCATACAAAAAACTCAAGCCCTGTTGCTTAGCAGAAAAGAGACCAGAGAGACAAGTTGCATAGTTAGCTTTTATACACAGGACTTCGGCAAGATTAAAGGCCTGATAAAAGGCGTGCGCGGGCCAAACGCGGTATTCGGGGCCTATCTGCATGAATTCGCTGATTATGATATTGTATATTATGAGAAAAAGAGAAAAGACATATACACCATTTCAGAATGCGACCTTAAAGAAGCATTCAAACAGCTTAATATAGATTTAGAGAGAAGGCTGTGGGCTTATTATATGGTAGAGCTGGTCGATAAGCTTACTCCTTTAGAGGACAAAAACAGCCGCATTTATTTGCTGCTTTTGGAAACGCTAAAATCCCTCAATTCAGAACATTTTATTGATAAAGTAGTAATGGCGTTTCAGATAAATTTTTTGAAACTGCTTGGCCTCATGCCGCAGTTAGAGGCTTGTGTAAACTGCGAAAGCCCGCTTATGAGGCAAGGTAATTTTAGCGTAAGGTTTGGCGGCCTTCTTTGCGGAAAATGCCTTGGAGCTGACGTGCAATCTTTTGCTGTATCAGACGGGGCTGTTGCCTCTATGCGCATGCTTGCAAAGACTCAAACCCCAAATTTATCGCGCATAAGCATAAGCAGGGATTTACGAAAACAGATTTCTGAATTGTTAGAGAGGTTTATAGATTACCAGCTTGGCGAGCACCTTAAGAGCGCGAGGTTCATTAAGGCTGTCGGGATAGGCGCGTAGAAATTCAAAATTAAAAATTTTTAAATAATTTAGAATTTTAAATTGTAATTTTACATTTTATATTTTGAATTTTGAATTAAAACGCCGGAAAGGGAGTTCGCTATGTACTTTCAGGATCTAATAAGCAAGCTTGATGAGTTTTGGAAAAAACAGGGCTGTGTCATCGCACAACCACAGGATATAGAGGTAGGCGCAGGCACGTTTCATCCTATGACTTTTTTTAAATCATTGGATGATAAGCCTTGGAAGGTTGCTTTTGTCCAGCCTTCAAGAAGGCCCACCGACGGAAGATATGCTGATAATCCCCTTAGGATGCAGAGATATTATCAATATCAGGTGATTATTAAGCCTAATCCTAAAGGCATACAGGATTTGTATCTTAGCAGCCTTGAGTTTTTAGGCATAAAGAGAAAAGAGCATGATATAAGGTTTGTCGAGGATGATTGGGAATCACCGACTCTAGGGGCAAGCGGTTTAGGCTGGGAGGTATGGTTAGACAGCCTTGAAATTACCCAGTACACTTATTTTCAGCAGATGGGCTCAATACCGCTTAAGGTTATACCATGCGAATTGACATACGGCTTAGAGCGCATATGCATGTTCCTGCAGGGCGTGGATGATGTGTTTAAGATAAAATGGAATAAGGATACAACCTACGCTGATATGCACAGGCAAGGCGAAAAGGAAGGCTCTGAATATAATTTTCACAAAACCGATCCGGCAATGCTTTTGAAATTATTTGATATGTATGAAGCTGAATCAAGCAGGCTTTTAAAAGAAAATTTACTTTTACCCGCTTACGAGAATATGTTAAAGACATCCCATGTATTTAATCTGCTTGACGCGCGGGGAGCGATAAGCGTGAATGAGAGGGCGGCTTATATTGCGAGAGTAAGGAAGCTGGCGATAGGCTGCGCGAAGGCGTATACGGAACGTTGATAGTTCGGCTTTGACAATGTTCGGTGCTGAAATTTTTTTCCGTCTTTTTGAACTTATGGCTTGGTCACTTTCCCTAGAATAAGGAATCTTAGCCGTTCCCGCGCCATAAGTTCTAAAAAGACATTTGGAAAAAAATTTCTAATGCACCTCGCATTGCCAAAGCCTCACTAACGCAGGTGTTACTGATTGTGAGCGAAGCCTTGCTGCGTCATTGCGAGGAGCCTGTGCTCTCTTCAGGCGACGAAGCAATCCATTATTAAAACTTGGCTTAGCAGTATAGAGGAAATAGTGAAAAAGAAAGATTTTATATTAGAGATAGGCGCCGAAGAGCTGCCGGCGAAAATTGTCGCAGGCATATCCGAAGACCCTCAGGTTAAGGCAAGCCTGATAGATGCCTTATTAGGTAAGGCAGAGCTTGGCGATATCAAACCTGAGGTTTTTGCTACTCCCAGACGAATAGTCATCTATATACAAAACTTGCCTGATTCATACACCAGCATTGAAATAGGCCCTCCGAAACAGATTGCCTTTGATAAGGGTGGAAAACCGACAAAGGCATTGGAAGGATTTTTAAGAAGGATAGATGCAACCGTAAAAGATATAGAAGAAATACCGGCGAGCGATAAAGAAAAGATAAAGGTAAAAAAACAGGTTTTAGTAAAAAAACTGCTTGCGGATAGGATACCAAAAGTTGTTCCTACGCTTTCGACATATAAAAATATGCTCTGGGACGGCGACGTTCTATTCTTTCCCCGTCCGATCAGATGGATTCTGGCAGTGTACGCGGATGAAGTCATTAAATGCAGCATAGGCGGTCTTCTTGCTTCAAATATAACGTATGGACATCGCCTTTTAAGCCCGCAGCAGGTTACGATAAAAAACACAGGAGATTTTTTTAAAAAGCTTAAAAAGCACCATGTTATTTATAGCTTCCAGGAAAGAAAAAGCATTATTTTAAACCATCTTACAAAAAGAAACTGGCACAAAAACGAGCAATTGCTTGATGAAGTTGCCGGGCTTGTAGAATACCCATATTTTATCGATGGTATATTCGACAAACAATATCTTAAGCTGCCGCAGGAAGTTTTAATTGCAAGCACTTCAAAAAACCAGCGTATATTTCCTTTACAGGATAAGGAAGGCAAACTGACGAATAGATTTATCGCTGTGATAAACGGCAACTTAAAGCGCCAGGCCGTAATAAGGCGCCATTACGAGCAGGTTTTGGACGCAAAATTGAAAGATGCCCTGTTTTTTTATAACGAGGATTTACAGATTTCACTTGCCCAAAGAACAAAACAATTAAACGGCGTAATATTCCATAAGGAATTAGGTTCTTATGCTGATAAGGCCCAAAGGCTAAAAAGGCTGCTCGAGTTTCTTAAAACGCCGCTTGAATTGGATGATGCGGATTATAAGAAACTGATTAAGGCTATCGAGTTGTGTAAGGCAGATTTGCTGACCCAGATGGTTGGAGAATTCCCGAGCCTTCAGGGAATAATGGGAAAATATTATGCGTTAGCAGAGGGCGTTGAAGAAAAAATAGCCCAGGCAATAGAAGAACATTATTGCCCGCGCTTTGCGGAAGATAAATTGCCACAGACTAAATTAGGTTTAATATTGGCGTTGCTCGATAAATTTGATTCTGTTATATGCCATTTTAAGGCAGGCAATCAGCCCAAAGGCAACTGGGATTTATACGCTCTTCGCAGACAATGCATCGCTATTATAAATATTATTGTATCGGGCAAGATAAACCTGTCATTGGAAAGCATTTTTGGCGCTGTATTTGATATGGCGCCCGGGGCGGTAAATAAGGAAAATCTTAAGAAAGAGTTCATGTTGTTTTTTAAGGAGAGGCTGTCAGTTATAATGCTTGAGCAGTATAAGTTTAGAAACGATCTGACGGTTGCGGTAATATCCTCCGGTTTTGACGATGTTTATAATTTCTTCTTGAGATTGGCAGCTTTGTGTAATATAATAGGCGAGTTTTATTTTGAACAGGCGCGCTGCGTTGTTGAAAGAACAAACAACATAACAAGAAATGTATCTAGCTTTGCTAATACAGTGGATACCTCATTATTCGAGGCGGACGAGGAAACCCAGCTATTTAAGGCGTTTAAGGCTGCACAAGAAAGAATTACCCCGCCTGTTAAACAGCGCGACTATTGTAACGCAACAAAAGTATACGGCGAAACGCTTTTTGATGTGACGCATAAGTTTTTCGATAAAGTGATGGTTAATGTTGATAACGGGCAATTACGCAATAACAGGCTTAAACTGCTTAAGGACATAAATGAGTTATATGTAAAACAAATAGCAGACCTAAGCCAGATACAGGGAGGAGAAAGGGATGGCAACAATGGCAGTTAGCAAAAAGAGTAAAAAAAGCGCAAAGGCGAAAACAAACGCAAAATATGTGTATTTTTTCGGGGCAGAAAAGGCTGACGGCGCTGCTGAAATGAAAAACCTGCTCGGCGGAAAAGGGGCAAATCTTGCTGAAATGGCGGGGCATCCAAACTTGAGGCTGCCTGTGCCGCCCGGCTTTACAATAACTACGGAGGTCTGCACGCATTTTTACAAAAACAAGAGGAACTACCCAAACGGCCTGGAGGAACAGTTAAATTCCGCTCTTAAGAAAATAGAATCAATAATGAACAAAAAATTCGGGGATCCTAATGACCCGCTTTTGGTTTCTGTCCGCTCCGGCGCCAAGAGGTCAATGCCGGGAATGATGGAGACAGTGCTTAATGTGGGCCTTACAAGTAAGACCATCCCCGGATTGGTTAAAAAGACAAAAGATGAAAGATTTGTTTATGACGCGTATAGGCGTTTGATCACCATGTATTCAGACGTAGTTATGGAAAAGGCAAAAGGCATCGAGCCTAAATCCGATGACAAAGGCATAAGAAAACAGCTCGATGGAATCATGGATAAAATGAAAAAAGACAACGGCGTTAAGCAGGATACTGATTTAACGGCTAAGGATTTGAAAAAATTGTGCGAGCTTTATAAGGAAAGAATAAAAGAAGTCTTGGGCGAACCTTTTCCGGATGACGCGACAAAACAGCTTTGGGGCGGGATAGAAGCTGTGTTCGCTTCATGGAACGGAAAGCGCGCGATATCTTATAGAAAGATAGAAAGCATACCTGATGAATGGGGCACTGCTGTTAATGTCCAGAGCATGGTATTCGGCAATATGGGTGACGATTCCGCTACAGGTGTTGCGTTTACAAGAAATCCGGCAAACGGCGAAAATGAATTTTACGGAGAATACCTTGTCAACGCTCAAGGCGAAGATGTCGTTGCAGGAATAAGGACGCCGGCGCCTATTAATGAATACAGCAAATCAGGGCAGAATCAGAAACTGGTGAGCCTTGAAAAGGGAATGCCTAAGCTGTATAAGGAACTTTACAATATACAAAAAAGGCTTGAGGCACATTACAAGGATATGCAGGATATAGAATTTACAATTGAAAAGGGCGTGCTTTTTATCCTGCAGTGCCGCGTCGGCAAAAGAAACGGGCCCGCGGCAGTAAGAATGGCCGCTGATATGCACAAGGATAAACAGATTACTGCAAAAGAAGCTGTTATGCGAGTTACATCGTCTCAGTTAGACGAGCTTCTTCATCCCATGCTTGACCCTGTAAAAGAAAAAGCCCTGACACCGATTGCAAAGGGTTTGCCTGCAGGGCCTGGCGGAGCTTTTGGAATGGCTGTTTTTACGGCAGATGACGCAGAAAAGTGGGCAAAAGACGGCAAAAAGGTTATATTAGTCAGGGAAGAGACATCGCCTGAAGATGTTCACGGCATGCATTCAGCGCAGGCAATATTAACCGCAAAAGGCGGCATGACCTCGCACGCGGCGTTAGTTGCAAGAGGCTGGGGCAAATGCTGCATAGTAGGCTGCAGCGATATACACATTGATATTGCGAAAAAACAGTTTACCTCAAAAAACAAAACAATTAAAGAAGGCGACTGGATTACTTTAAACGGAACAAAAGGCCATGTCTATGAAGGGAAACTCGATTTGATAGAGGCTGACATAGAGAGTAATGTTTCTTTAAAGTACTTTTTACGCCTATGCGATACAATAAGGTCTTTGGGCATAAGGACAAACGCAGACACTCCGCAAGACGCGGCTACAGCAAGAAGATTCGGCGCCGAAGGCATAGGCCTATGCAGGACAGAGCATATGTTTTTTGACCCGGCCAGAATAAAATCAATGCGCAAGATGATAATCGCAAACAATGTCGCTGACAGAGAAAGCGCTTTAAAGGAGCTCTTGCCTTATCAGAAAAAGGACTTCTTAGGCATATTGGAGGCAATGGAAGGGCTTCCGTGCACAATAAGGCTTTTAGATCCGCCTCTTCATGAGTTTTTGCCGAATGAAGAAGATAAAAAACAGGAGCTTGCAAAAGAACTTAGCATAAGCGTTGAAATGCTGGATAAGAGAATAAGCCAGCTGCATGAATTAAACCCGATGTTAGGGCACAGAGGATGCAGGCTTGGAATCACATATCCTGAGATAACGCGCATGCAGGCTACGGCCATACTTGAAGCAGCTGCTGAACTTACAAAAAAGAACAAAAAGGTATATCCTGAAATAATGGTGCCGTTAATAGGCTCAAAAGCTGAAATGGTAAATCAATACGCTATAATAAAGTCAGTTGCAGAAGAAGTCCAGGCAAGATACAGCGTAAGGATAAAATATTCCATCGGGACAATGATAGAAGTTCCGAGGGCAGCCATAACAGCTGATAAAATTGCTGAAGTTGCGGAGTTTTTCTCATTCGGCACAAACGACCTTACGCAGATGACATTTGGCTTTAGCAGAGATGACATCGGAGGATTTTTGCCGGATTATATAGAGAAAAAGATATTGCCGAAAGACCCTTTTCAGAGCATAGATAAAGAAGGGGTAGGAGAGCTTATTTCAATGGGAATAAGAAAAGGGCGTTCTACAAACAAGAATCTAAAAGTTGGCATATGCGGAGAGCATGGCGGCGATCCGTCGAGCATAGAATTCTGCCATTTTGTAGGAATGGATTATGTAAGCTGCTCGCCGTTTAGAGTGCCTATTGCGAGGCTTGCAGCTGCCCACGCAGCAATAAAAGAAGAGGTTTAATGTGCCGCAGGTAGGAGATCTCGAAGCAATAAAACTATATCTTAAAGATATAGATAAGGCCCCTCTTTTAACTCTTGAAGAGGAAAAACATCTGGCCAAGCGCATTAAAAAGGGGGATTTAAGGGCAAAACGCAAAATGATCCAATCGAACCTGCGCTTAGTTGTAAACATTGCAAAGAGATACTCTAAATTCGGCGTTCCACTTCTGGATTTAATTGAAGAAGGCAATCTCGGCCTTATGAAGGCTGTGAAAAAATATGACCCGAGGACAGGATACAGGTTTTCAACATACGCGAGCTGGTGGATAAAACAAGCCATATTAAGGGCATTGTCAGAGCAAGGCAAGACCATACGCGTGCCTGTTTATATGGCAGAGGCCATTAGCAGGTACAGAAAGATGGTTGAGCACCTTAAACATAAACTGCACCGCAAGCCAAGGACAGGTGAAATTGCGAAAAAGCTAAACATCCATGTAGCCAAGATTAAAGAAATAAAACAGGCAATGGATACTGTGCCCACATCTCTGGAAACACCTATCGGTGAGGACGGAGCAGGCAAGCTATTGGATTTGGTTGAAGATATATCCGCGGAATCTCCGTTTGAAAATATAAGCAAACTTCTGCAGCATGAAAAGGTGAGCGAGGTTATAGACGCGTTAAAACCGCGATATAAGAAGGTACTTATGCTAAGGTTTGGCCTTAACAACAAAGAGCCTGTTACGCTTGAAGATATCGGTAAGCGCTTGAGGATAAGCAAGGAGAGGGTAAGGCAGATTGAGGACAGGGCAATGGAGCAGTTAAGAGACATGTTGGTTGGAACAGAGCAAAGAACAAAGAGCAAAGGGAAGTGAACATGGAAGAACTAAAAAAATATATCAGAAACATACCTGATTTTCCGAAAAAGGGAATACTTTTCAGGGATATTACGACATTGCTTAAAAACAGCGGCAAATTCAAAGAAGTCGTTGATCTGCTGCACAACAAATATAAAGACGCAAAAATAGATACGATAGTCGCGGCAGAGGCAAGAGGATTTATCATCGGCGGCGCTTTGGCTTACAAACTTGGCTGCGGGTTTGTGCCTGTAAGAAAAAAAGGCAAGCTCCCTGCCGAGACAATCGAGGCAACATATGACCTTGAATACGGCACTGATACCCTTTGCATGTATAAAGACGCGATAAAAAATAGGGAGAAGGTTTTAGTAATAGATGATCTATTGGCAACCGGCGGCACAGCAAAAGCAATGTGCGATTTAGTCGAGAAAACCGGCGGCAAAGTCGCATCACTCGCGTTCATAATAGAATTAGCCGACCTTAACGGCAAGTTGAAGCTTAAAGATTATAATGTATTCTCATTGATAATATATTAGTACTGGTCAATAGTCTATGGTCGATGGTCTATGGTCTGCAGACTATCGACTATTGACCATTGACTGTCGACCATAATCTTCCCAAACCCTGCCCCTGTAGCTCAGTTGGATAGAGCGAAGGCTTCCTAATGCTATTAGGGCATTTTACATAACTCGTTGAATTTGTTGTAACTACAAACTCTGCTAATAACTTGCAGAGATTTTTTAGATAATAGAAATTCACAGCTTTTCAGTGTTTCTAATATGAGTTTGGCACAAAAATTGACACAGGGGAATATATTAGGTGACTAATAATATCCAGTTTAAAGATAGAATTTATTTTATATTGCAGGCTCTTAGATATTACGAAGATAGAAACCCCATCAATTATGGATTTAAAGTATCCCATCTGCGAGGTGTTTTTAAAGATAGAATGTTTATATTAGACACAGATATTAAGTATCTGTTTGAAAAGAAGTATGTTGCAAACTGGTTTCACCCCCAAGATAAATTTGTGTATATTCCGACTATGGATTATTTGCTAAAGATTACCGCAGAAGGCATAGATTATTTGGAAGAGCATACCTCAAAGAAAGACTCACCACCCCAGATTACTCAATATATTCAAAGTCATATAGCCAATGTTAGTGGCTCTGGCGATGTCTATGCAGCAATAAATATATCCGATGCGTTCAAACAAATATATACGTTGATAGAAGAAAAGACTAAGGATAGCCCAGAACTTAAAAAAGAACTTATAGGTCAGGTAGCAGATATTGAAAGTGAAGTCAAAAAAAGTAA
>JAZDPX010000021.1:0-30511 GCA_043797125.1 Candidatus Omnitrophota bacterium | reverse complement strand
CCAGGCGTCTTCTGCAAAAGGGCTAATAAAGAATGTTGTGTTATCATCTGATATATCTGCCAGGTTTGTGGTTATGGCTAATGTAGTTGCATTGCCTGATATCGTAGCTTTAACAGGTAAAAATGAAATATTGGCTTCTTCGTTGGTTAAATCTATTTGAATTGTTTCCTGTACCATTGCTCCTTCTTCTGTGTAGGCAGTGGCGCTTATTGCGTAATTATTTGCTTCATCATAGGTAACAGCGTGCGTTTGGCCCGGCTCTAGAATATAATCATATACACCGTTGCCATTGCAATCTAAGATGACGTTACTGCCGCCAAGGCCATTAGTATACACTATCTCGGCCGGGGCAGTATTATCGGCGCCGTTTGACGCTGTAACTGAAAAATTAGCCGAGTTTTTACTTGTGTCTTTTTTAATTCTTATTGTTGCGTCTGCATCCGCTATTATCTGCCCGTTGTATGCCTTTAGCTTTATTTTATGCGTTCCTGGCGAGAAGAATCTTTCGTGCTCTTTTTTGTATATTTTTATGTGATTTTCAGGATCCCATTCCAAGAATTGTGCTTCAAATTCGCTATTCTCTTTTAGTTTGAATTTTATCTTTTCTTTATCAGTGCCGCTGTCTTTTACATCCACTTCTAAGCCATAATCTTTGCCTTCAATAGCTACTATTGTGCTGGCTACTGAATAGCCTTCTTTGGTTTTAGCCCAGGCAGTTACCTGGCGCACACCCTTAGACAGATATTCATAGCTAAATTCATTTGCCTTTGTCTTAAAATCTATTTGGTTGTCGGCATCTATATCAACAAGATAATAAATTACACCGGAATCTTGGGGGGTAGTCTGGATCATAAAATCAATGCTGCAGGGAGCTGTTGCCGTAATTGGATTAGCTGTTAAGGCCATTTGCATGGAGGCAACTTGCTCTATTATAAGGTTTCCGGTGTAGGTTGCGCATAAGCCGTCGTCATCTGTCACTTTAAGTGTCGGGGTATATCCTGATGGCAGTTGGTATTTATAAGATGCTGCGCCTGATATAACAGCTGCGTTAGTTGTATTAACCCAGTCATAAACCTCACCGCCCTGGAAATCTATTTCACATTTGATTATTACGCCGTCTTTATCATCAGCAGTAAAAGTAAAATCTATTTGCGTCTTGGCCTTAGCTGTCTCAGGGCTAATAGTGAAACTTGTTATAATTGGCGCGCAAAGATTCTCAACATAGGCATTATTGGATATATTTGATTCATTGCCAAAATCATCTGTTGTTTTTAATGCGAAGTAATATGCTCCTTTCGGACCCTCAAAGCTAAAGGTTTCCTGCGAGCCTGCTTCTTGCGGAGTTGGCTCATTATCAAGCTCTGTTGCGTCTTCCCAGTCTTTATCATTCTTTATTTCAGTGCTTGAATACCTTACATCATAACTTGCGGCTGTGCCTTGAGTGCCGTCGTCACCCGGAGCTGTCCAGGTTAAGGTAATAATGGTTGTGGTATTATCTGATGTAGCAACCAAATCAGTTGTATCAGCTGGCGGGGTTGAGTCCTTGCCGTCTGTGGTAAAGGTCTGATATCCGCTTTGGGCTTTGTTTGTTGCCTCATCCTCGCTTATCGCGCTGTAATAATAGGTGGTTCCTAATTCAAGGCCTGATATATTAACTGTGTGGTTCTGGTTATATGAGGAATCTTTGGGTGAGAACTTATGATTATCTTCGTCGCCGTCTTTGTAGTATTCAACTTGCGAAGTTGAGGGGTCATTATCAGTCTTCCAGGTGATTTTGGCGGTTGAGTTTGTAATGCCAGAAGCCCCAAGCTCTGATATGACGGGGGCTGTTGTATCCAAGGTGACTGTAACTATATCGCTTGCTGTATTTCCCTGTGTGTCAATTGCCTCTGCCTTTATCTGTTTTTGGCCGTCAGAACCAAGATCGATTTGGGCGCTCCAGGACTCTGCGCCTTCCAGAGTTGTTTTTAACTCATCATTTACATATATTGTTATACTATCTACTCCATCTTCATCAAATGAGGTACCGCTTACTGTTATTGTCGGAGTAGAGATAATATCGCCGTTGTCTGGATCTGTTATCTTTATATTTGGCACACCAGCTCTTTTTACATGATAGGTGCCGCTGCCTTGGTATTTAAATGTGAGTGTGCCCTGGTCAGAAGCTGTAAATGTCTGAGCTGACAATATCCGCTGACCGCCTTTTTCTATTTCGTATTCACCTTCTATCATATTGGTTAAAAGATGTTCAGTTGACAACAGGGCGGTTGACTGCTCCGTGTAGCTTACCGCATAGGTTACATCACTTATATCCGATGCATTTGTTGAAAATAGAACTATCCTTGGGTCTTTGACATCTTCAACCAATGCGCCCTGCATATTATTATTGTCTGATTTGATCAGGCTTGTCGCAGGCATAGACATAGTCTCAACGCCTGTCGGGTAGCATACGACCAAGGATGTATCGAACTGTTGCAATGTGGTTGGTTCTATCTCAATGCGCCATGAGCCGTAGACTTTTTCTATTTCATGCCTGGTGGGCGAGGCTTCAAAATTGCATCCATCCTTTAATGCCGGAAGAGGGTGAGAATATACCCAGTGAGCTTTGCCGAGTTCGTAAGGGTTTCCTACCGCTGCGTTATAATATTGACCGGTTCCAACAATATCTTTGTCTACGGTTATTGTATTTGCGGTATATGAGACTACCTTTGCGTGAATCCAACTTGTATAGACACCGTTGACTCCAAACCAAATGCCGACTAATTCATCTTTATCTGTCCAGTTCTTGGTTGTATCAGTTATAGTGGTTTGGCCATCTTTTACTTCCATAGCTTCAATTTTTCCGGTTATGCTTCTGCCGATCTTCCTTATGTTGAGACCCATCAAATTTTTAATAAAAAGTTTTCCTTTACCTTCTTTTCCTGTAACCACTACGGAATCGGCATTATGATAGAGAGTCTCACCCCAGGAAATTTCTTCTTTTGTCATATCTTTTCCGGAAATATCTGGCTCGGTCTTAAAATGCAGAAGCCACTTTTTAAGGTAAGGGTTACCGCTTGCATCTTTGAGAGAGTTCGTGCGGTCAAAAACAACTACGTAATCCGGCCTCAAGTATACGTACTGCCTGGTAACTAAATCAACTTTAGGCGGGTTGCCGCTTGTATAATCAGAATATTTCGGCCCATCTGAATCACCATCATCATCATAGTCAGTATCACCGTCATATTTCTGGCAGAAGGCCAGGTTATAATAACCATTGGTAAGATCGCTGGATATATATGTGTATCCCTTGGCAGGTGTTCCGGGGTTATTCTGCATATCTTCTACTTCAGGCTTATCCTCATAAGCCAAAATATCTGCTGTGTTACACAAAGCGCCAGCCTTTCTGGTGCCCGGTTCGCCATCCGGCCCATAAAAGTAATAAGCTCCTGCTGAACCATCAGGCTTATTATCAAATGTATGGTCTCTATTCCACGTCAAGTAAAGCCGTTGTCCGCCATCCATTGAAAACTGAGCATTATCCCATGCGCGGCGGAAAATCTCAGTTGGATTATAGATAATCGGACAATTATGCGCTATGGTCCGGGCATAATAATTGCCCTCATGGCTTTGCTCCCCCATTGACTGCTCCCCGTCATAAGAGCCGTTTTCTATTAACATATCTTCACCGTGGCTGTAAATGGTAAAATTACCGACATCCACATGCTGATGCGAGGTATAATAATCCATTGCAGTAAAAATCAGGTGCGTGCTGTTGTAATCATGCGTTACGCCATCCGCGCTTAACCAGTTCGAGCGCATTGCAATCATTCCATTGGCATTTTGTGTTACTTTAGACGGATTTAAGTTTTCTGCAGCTTTGCTTAACTCAGGGTCATAAAATAGAAATTCTTCAGCATAAAGCGCGTAAGTTATTTTCGAAGGCCTTTGATCCAGCCACCATTGAAGCCTTAAGGCATCATCTCTTGCCTCTTGTTTATCAGAGTAATAATGCGTAAGCACTCGCCTGGTTATCCAGCCGTAACATGTCATTAAGTCTCTGTCTCTTTCTGCATCGCCGTTATCAAAGTAGCCTTTGTATTCTCTTTTGTCCTTGATAGCAATCCCAGGACGGTCAGTCATTGATTCAAAGGATAATCTGTTTCTAAACCAGTCTGTTTCAGTAAACATATTTGTATGCCCTGATGTAAACAAAGCAAGGGCAGCTAAGGCTACTGTTCTTTCTGAATAATTATATATAGTGCCGTCTAAATAAGATTCTCCTATTACATTTAATGCCAGCAGCTTTTGCCCAACCCAGTAATCCATAAGCTTTATAATTTCAGCCGCATAATCATCTTCTCCTTTAACTGCTAAGCCGCCCAATGTAAGGTTAAAGCCATCTGTCTCTGCCCAATTGCTTGCTGGGTAATACCAGATGTTTCCTCCCTTGTTATTGAATTGGTCTATTAATATTTTTGATGCGGCATTTATGTATTCGGTCATCGCCTGCTTTATGGGTGTATTTTCACCGTAATACTCGCCATCTAATTCGCTATACAGCCAGTCATATGCAATAGCAAACATTGCAATTTTGCTTTCCTTAGGACTTAGTGTAAGCTCATACTTAATTACGGCGATAGCAGCATCCTTAAAGTCGTTGGCGTAATACGCAGTACCATTCGACATATAAGGCAGCCCAAGTTCATTAAGCACCGCATATGCCAAGGCAAGCTGCTCTATTCTTATAATGTCGCCGCTGGGGCTCAGTCCAAGGCTAATTATATAGTTTATGTACCTAAGGTCACTTGCGGCTGTGTTCATGAAATCAATCCATTTGGAGTTATTGCTATTGGCTCTTGTCGCCAGCACTTTCAAGTATGCCGGCGTAATCCAAATCCTTGGATGATTACTCGGGTCTTTACTAGAAACCATTACTTGCGCTGTATCGGTGCCTGAATTTTGCGCTTCATCAGTTACTGTCAAGGTAACTGTATAGAGACCCGGGTCTGCGTATGTATGAGTAACTTGCTGCCCTGTCGCGTCCTGCTGTATGCCATCGGAGCTATCAAAATCCCAGGAATAGGTTATTTCGCCATTGCTGTTATCAGTAGCGCTTCCTGTAAATGTTACTTCCTGGTCTTCTTCGGTTGTCTTGTCCTCTCCCGCGTTGGCTGAAGGAGGCTGATTATCAAAATTAACATTTATTGAATCCTGGTTTTTGTTTTCATTATTATCAATAGCCTCTGCTGTAATTTGATTCGAACCTTGATTATTTAGAGGAACCTGGGCTGTCCATGTTGCGTAGCCGTTTGTCGTGCTTGCCGGTTCGCCATTTACCGTTACCGATTTTATGCCGCTTGAGTCTGAGGCGGTTCCGTTTACTTCGATTGGAGATGAATTAAAATAATCTCCTTCTTCAGGCTCGGTTATGGCTATGGCCGGAGGAGTTTCTTCGGTTGACACTGTTATATAATCTGTTTTTGTTTCAGTGTCGCTTTGGCCGTCATTTGCTGTTACTGTCAGGCTGACTGTGTAGGTGTCCGCATTATTATAGGTATATACCGGGCTTTGTTCGTTTGATGTGTTACCGTCGCCAAATACCCAATTCCAGGTGTCTATATTTCCGGTTGATGAGTCTGTAAAAGTAACTTCTAACGGGGCATTGCCTGCTAATGGTGTTGCGCTAAACTGAGCCTGCGGTCCTTGGCTTTGAGTTTTCTTCAAATAAAGCGCCCAATCTTGCGCTCCGGAAGGCGGAGTAAATGTCTGTGAACCGCCTCCTGTCACCGTGCCTGCGTCTGTTGTCTGGCCGGTCTGGGGATTAAATTTTTTCACCGAAAAGGTATTGCTTGTACCGCCTAAATTAATGATGATGTTGCCTGCATCTGTTGATGGCCGATAAGCTAAGTATTGCTCGCCGGATTCATACGAGCAATAAACATTGGTATTAACCAATGAATTATTCGGAATTAGTTTCCACCACTCAATGTCGGTGGTTACAAAATCATAAAGATACTTGGCGATATTAAAATGCTGGCCATTTTGGTATGAGGTGCCAATCCACCAACCTAAAGAAGCGGCTTTATAATATCCTCCGCCTGCGGTAATGGCCCAAATGCCTTTTCTAAACTGCGTGAGGTCTCCGGACGAGCCCTCGATAAAAAATTCTTCATGACAGATAGGGATAGGGAACCCCGAATTATAGGTCGCGTTGCGGTTATTAATGATTGCGCTGTTTAGCGTGGAATCGTTTGCCCCTAATCGCTGCAAAGAAGTGTGGTCAAGGTTTGTGTTTCCGGAAAAATTATATGTTTCAGAAGGAAGTTGATGCACTGAAAGTAAATGATCGCTTGGGTCTTTGTCTTTTACATAAGCGGCCATGGTATTTACCCAGCTATCAGAACGGTATTCATTGTATTCCAGGGCTAAATTCCATGTTACGTTGCTGAAAGCCGCGAAACGGGCAATCATATATTTAAAATATAGATATTCCTCCGCGGAACCTGCCGCGGGAATCAGCCATACAGAATCATCCAAGTAAAACCAAAGATCGGCAAAAACATTTTTCTGTTTCATATATTCAATAACTTCTTCCCATGTTCGCATTTTTAATAAATTAAAATGGGTTTTATCCGTGGTTGACGGCCATGGATAAACCGGATAATCATCGCTATTATCCGAGGCCTTACCGCCGTTTATCATGCCCATTAACAGGTTATTTACTTTTTTGCCTGCCAGGAAATCAATTGCGGTTAAGCGGTTAGCCTGGCTATAAGCATCTGATAAGAAAAACCATTCTGTGTCGCCGTTCCAGAAGAAATGCTCGTTGTTGGCATATGCGATGTGGTGGTCGTAGTTAGGATCTAATTTCAAAGCTCCCTTGTTAGCTGAAGCTAAGCACTCAAAAATCCCGGAGCCGCTTGCCGGTTTTGTCCCGGTGCCTGACCATGTATACGTATAATTCCATATGCCGGTTTCATCAGGCATAAATCGCAGCTTCCAGACATTGCCGCTTTGGCCGCCGTTACCGTCACCGTCATAAAAACCATAACAATCAATAGTTTCACCTGAAGGAGAAATAAGATTTGCGTTTAATTGTATTTCCTCAAAATTAAAAGGATTGGAGTAAACGTTATCGTTTGTAACCGTAAGTTCCCATATATCATAACGGCCAACCTGCACATTTGACGTAATCTTCTCGCCTGTTATTGTTACGCTTGAAAGCGAAGGTGTTGTGGAATTATTTGCTGTTGATAAATATGCTTTGTATTGAATCCATCTGTCGCCGTCATGGCCGCTAAAAATTGCCGTGGCGCTTGTTTCATAAAAATCAAGCGCAGTACCCAAAGGCCCTACGAATTGCTCATCGGCAAGGCCTACTTGCGTGTCCGAAGTCCTTATCTGAAATTTTATCGTATTATTGCTGCCTGCCCAGGAAATGGTGCCGAAATCTGTTGCTTCGCCCATATCATGCGCTGCGGGAATAAGGTTGCCGGTTAATTGATAAGCACTGACATAAACATTGCCGCCTGATGAAGTAACGCCGTCACCAGGCCCCGTGCTCCACCAAAGCCTTCCGCGATAATCGGCCAATGCCATTCCGTAGTTTTCATTTACCTGGCAAAGTTTTTCAAATGAATTTGTCAATTCATTTAGAACCCAAACTTGCGCTTTATTAGCGCTGTCGCCGAATAAGCTGGCGTAGAACTTTCCATTTTGAGCGTTTAAATCGCCTTTGTGCTCTTTTAAATCCCAAACCTGGCGCCCTGTACTTGTCACCGGAAACACGGTCGCGCCATCGGTTTTTTTAATGCTGTTTCCGTCTCCAATATATAATAATGAATCCTTGGAATATATTGTCGCAGCCCACATTCTGTTGTAAAAATTATCGCTGACTACTGTTGTATAATTTCCGTCAAACTTATAAAGTCTTGGTTTCATGGAATTGCTTTTTGCTGTCCAACATGTAATATACATATAGCCCTTATATTCAATAAACTTCTGAAACAACTCACCATCTCTTGAGCCGGTATTGTAATTCCATGTTATCCCTGTCTGCCCCGGAGTATTTGGGAAGTTTGTACCTAAAAAATCATTCGCCGTAGAAAACATATCGGTGTAGGTCGACCACGCACTTGCGACGTATACCTTGCCTTTATAATAGTATAATTCCCAGCTGTGAATATAGCTGCCGAAGGGCAGATCTTCTAATTTATTTTTCCATGCTGTGCCATCAAAAACATATCCATAAGTATCGCTTGTGCCGTATTCTTCTTCTATCCCTGGGCAAACTAAATACTCCTTGCCAAACTTATCCTTAAGCACATTAATCCTTAGGACACCGCACTCGTTGGTAAAGCAATAAGAATGCGTATAGTCGGTGCCATCTGTAACAACTACATCGCCGTACATAGCTTCCAGCGGGCTGATGCAGCCTGCTATATACAATTTATCTTGATAAACAGCCATGCCGTAAAGATTTGGTATTTTGCTCTGTTGCCCCATGTTAAGAATTGATTTGTTAAAAATCATATGCGCGGGATCAGAGCCAAGGATTAAGGAGTTGCCGACATCATCCCAAGCGACCCCCTGGGCTTGTTCGTAGCCGCCTTCGGACCAATTCGAGTCTGTCCAGTCGGCCGCAAGGCAATTAGCCCCTGTAATAATAAGAAAGACTATGGAAAATAATAATACTAATGCTTTTATATGACTGCTTTTATTTTTCGCATTCATTTTATGGCGCCTCCTGTTTGCTTTTCAAACAGTAAGATAGTAGCGCAGGCTTAAGCCTGCGCTACTATCGGTTTTTATATAACTGCCTCTCCAACATATAAAGCTCGAAGGTGACCATCCACACCATCGTAAGGCCTATAAATTCCTTAATCAGTCTCATTTTTAACGCCCTCTTTTAAATCTTTGGCAAGATTAGGCAGCGCCTTTTTAACAACCTCATACATTCTCTGTTCAAGCTCATCTTTAGTACGGATATCTTTGCCGGAGATATCAAGATTTCTCATCACATCGATAATCGCCTGGATTACCTGCGTGCGGGATAGCTTTCTTCCCGTAGAGTACAAGGCATCTTTACTGATTCTGTCAATAAAGTCTACCTGTTCCCTGCTTAAAAATGTAATGAGCCTGCCTGCCTTTTTAGGGATAAGCTTCCCATTTCCCAACCGAGAGGGAACCTTGTCCTGATTTTCAAATCTCTTTTCCATTCTCTTTTCCATTTTGCTCACCTCCATTTAAAACATTCTAAATACTTTTTAAGCATCTTTAATCATTCCCAACAAAAAACCCTATTTCCTTTTAAGATGTACTTTTGCCTGGAAAGTAATACAGGCATATACACCCTTCAAAGAAAATAGGGTCTTATTTTTTAGCTTGTATTATCTTTCGGCAACCCAACTGCCATTGCCAAACTTTGGCTTTAGGCTCTAGGCTTTGCGTCCCAGCTTTTCAGCTGGTTTGCCTCCCGAGACAGAGGCTTCACTGAAGCTTGCTCGAGATCCCGACGGGCCTCTTTAGAGAGGCTTCCATTCGGGATTTATCGTGATATTTTGTAAAAGAGCTTTTTTGCCTCTACCTAATTATGCATTACCAGTGTTAAAATGTCAAGGGGTAGCAATGCACTTTTTTTACCTGGGTACATATGTGCACTTTGTACATGGGTGCTGATTATAAAGAGTACCAGATTATCAGAAGATCGGAGCGAGATTATCAGAGTATCAGAAAAACTGAGCCAGATTAACAGAGCATCAGATTCGCTTGGCGCCCTTTTTATATCCTTTATCGCGTTTTTCTGAAATAGTCCTTATTAAACCGTTAATGCCTCGTAAAATCTCTTCGCATTCATCAATATGCTGTTGCGATGCTTTAGCATCTAGATATTTTTTATCCTCCATGTGCCGTAAGTGATTTTGTGTTTCTCCAGCTTCTTTTCGAGCAGTATGAAGGCTCTTTATTTTATCATTATAATAGTAACTCGAGTTGCCCTCTGCAATATTGTCTGCTATCGCATTCGATGAGCGTTCTATTTGATCTGATAGCTTATATCGCTCACTAGTTGGTAATTGCTGGCATATATTGGATATCTTCAAGCGAAGCTTGTGCGCTTTTTGCCATATCCAAAGTTTTTCATGTCTTGGCGTAACCATATCTGATACTCTGATATTCTGATATTCTAGTTCTGATACTCTGATTCTCTGATATTCTATCCTGCATTCTCTATCGTAGTGGCATCCCAGTAGCTTCTTCCGCCGTAGGTGATAAAGGAAATGCCGACGACCTCCAACTCAAGCATATCAAGCTCATAAAGCCTTATTGAGAGCTTTTGCCAAACTCCTGCTTCCGGCAAAAAACCCATATACCAGGCATCCATATATTCAACGGTATCAACAAAGACCTCCTCTTCTGCTTCCCAATAAAGGTCTGTTGTTTTTTCGTCAGCAGTTATCAACTTTAGCATAATACCTTTTGGCGGGTTTTTAGGGTCAAGATAAACATACTGCTCGATAACTGAATCTTTTGTTAACTTGATTGGCGCACTTATCGCGAACGAATGCGAGTGAATGCCTTTTTTTATTCCGTCTGTGTGGCTTGCTATGCCGCTAAACTTAACATCTTCATCCCAAAGCCACTGGCCGGAAACAACCGCTGCTTGCGGCGTGCTATCTTCCAGCCACATAAAAATATTTTTTTCAATGACAGGCTCTGCTACAGGTTCAGCAACCGGCTCTGCAACGGTTTCTGAGGATGGCGCTGTCTCCTGCGCTGCCGGCTCCTGCTGCGTTGCTTCTTGCTGCACAGCTTCCTGCTGCACATTTTCATCCTGCGCAAAAGCAATCGGATAGGATAGTAACAGTATAATAATTAAATAGATTCCCGCTTTCGCGGGAATGACATATAAATTTTGACCATTGACCATTGACCATTGACTACCTGCCTTGCCGGCAGGCAGGTTGACTATCGACCGCATCTAATCGTCTGCTTTCTTTCGGAACCAACTGAAACAATTGTTATTTTAGCTCTAATAAGCTCAGAAATCCTGCTAAGATATTTCTTTGCGTTTTTGGGCAGGTCTTTATATTTTTTTATTTTAGTCGTGTCGCTCATCCAGCCCGGGAGTTTTTCGTAAACGCACTCAACCGCAGAAAAAACCTCTAAGCTTGAGGGAAAGCTCAGGAGTTTTTTACCTTTAAATTTATATCCTGTGCATATTTTTATGGTTTTTAAGTCATCTAATACGTCTAATTTTGTAACACATACATTTTTCAAGCCGTTTATCATTGCGGCATGAGCTACCAACGCCGCATCAAACCAGCCGCATCTTCGCGGCCTTCCAGTAGTTGCGCCGAATTCCTTGCCTTTCTTTCGGATTACATTCATAAGTTCGTCCGGAAATTCAGTCGGAAAAGGGCCTTCCCCTACTCTTGTGGTATATGCCTTTACAACGCCTAGGACCTCATCTATCCTTGCCGGCGAGACACCGCTGCCTGTGCATGCCCCTCCTGCCGTAGTATTTGAGGAAGTAACATAGGGATAAGTTCCGAAGTCCACGTCCAGAAAAGCGCCTTGCGCGCCTTCGAATAATACCTTTTTTCCTTTATCCAGCGCCTGGTTTATAATAAGTATTGTATCGGTAACATACTCTTTTATCCGGCCTCTGTAGGCTATGTATTCTGCGTAGATATCATCAAAAGAAAATCCTTTAAAACCGTATAGTTTATTCAGGATCTGGTTTTTCTCGTCAACATTAGCGCGCAGCTTAGCCTTAAATACTTCATCATTTAAAAAATCGGACATTCTTATGCCTGAACGGGCAGCTTTATCCGCATAACACGGGCCTATGCCTCTTTTGGTAGTGCCTATCTTTGACTTGCCTTTCTTTTCCTCTTTTAATTGATCCATTTCCCAATGATACGGAAAAATAATATGGCAGCTCTCGCTTATGAAAAACCTCTTTTTTATATCTATGCCTTTTTCCTTTAAGGTCTTTATTTCATCGAGCAATGCCTTAGGGTTTACCACTACGCCGTTGCCAATAATGCAAACCTTGCCCTTGTGCAAAATGCCTGATGGTATAAGATGCAGGATAAATTGCTCCCCATTTGTGACTACCGTATGCCCCGCATTATTGCCGCCTTGAAAGCGGACAATGAAATCGTTCTTTTGGGCAAGCAAATCTATTATCTTGCCTTTGCCCTCGTCGCCCCACTGCGCTCCTATTACTATCGTCGCCGGCATATGTTTTCCTCTCTACGGACTCATCGTGAACAGCTTCTTCGCTATATCAGGATACTTGGCGATAAATTTAAGTTCATCCTCAACTAAAGGTTTTTGGTTGTGAACATTCGCGTATCTTACAAGCTCCAAAATCTTTGTTGCGTCTTTCTCGTTCTCAAACTTTACTTCAAGTTTTTCATACACATTTCTAAAACCTTTGATTCCGCTGTATTCGCCTGCGGTAATATTTCTGCCTGTCTCTATAACAATAGGTACTCCTCTGCCCAGCTCTTCGTAATCATAGAGTTCGTAATTGCGCCTGTCTTTAAGAGCTCCGTCAGCGTGTATACCTGACTCGTGCGCAAATGCATTAGCGCCTACTCCTGGCTGATTTATGGGTATAGGCACGCCAAAAGCCATTGACGCATAACTAGCTATTTTCCACGCCTTTGACAAATCTATGTTCGGGTCCAGTTTATATTTACCTGCAAATCCGCTTGAATGCTTTATTGCCAATATGACCGATACTAGATCCGCGTTGCCTGCGCGTTCGCCTATGCCGTTAACTGTTGTGTTGATATACGCGTCTACGCCGGCATCATTGGCTGCTTTTGCGCCTGCTATCGAAGTCGCCACAACAAGGCCAAGGTCATTATGGCAATGAATGTCTATGGGTATTTTTACCTTATCAGCTATTACCTTTATTCTCTTGTATATTGTGAAAGGGTCATCATACCCTAACGTATCGCAGTATCTTAGTCTGTTGGCTCCGTGATCTTTTGCCGCCTTGCCGAAATCAACCAGATAATCCAAATCAGAGCGTGACGCGTCTTCGGCGTTTACCCCAACATGCACAACGCCCCTTTTCTTCGCCAAATCAACGGCATCTGTCATCATCTTAATGACATCTTTTCTTGTGACCTTGCCTTGGAATTTGCCGTTAATCATCTGATCTGACGTGGATATGGAAAGGTGCAGATTCTGAACTTCCGTCTTTGTTGTTGCGTCCTCTACATCCTTCGGGATAGCCCTTATCCAGCCGCTTAACATTATGGGCTTTAGCACGCCCATTTTAACAAGCTCCAGGTTAGCAGCTATATAATTGGACTCATGCTTGGTTACGGGAAAACCAAACTCGCTTTGGAAAATGCCCATCTCATTGAGATACATATTTATCATGGTCTTTTGCAACTTTGAAAGGCATATCCTTGATGTTTGAACACCGTCTCTGTTTGTGACATCTACTATTCTTATCATAGGTTTTTTCTTTTTCTTCATATTCCGCTCTCCATTGTTAGTAGCGGAGCCTTTGGTTCGACTTCGCTCACCATCCCTCGAACCATCCCGAGCAAAGTCGAGGGAAAGGCTCCGCTACTTATCGTGGTTTTTTATTCCTTTACAGTTTTATCAGTTTCGCTCCGTATATATTATCAGCCTTGCGTATTTGTTCAAGAACTTTCTCAGGAATAGCGCTATCAACGCTGCATACGCTTACAGCCATTCCGCCCTGCTTTTTCCTTCCGAATGTCATTGCCGCTATATTAATATTATTCTTTCCTAATATAGTGCCTATCTGTCCTATGATACCAGGCACATCTTTGTTCGACGCAAATAACATATACCCTTTTGGTTCTATTTCCACATAAAAACCATCTATCCTTATTATCCTCGGCTGGCCGTTGGCAAATAATGTCCCGCTTACCTCTACTTCTTTTTCGGAAGTTTTTATTATTGCGCATACCAGATTTGCAAACTCCCCTACGCTTGATGTCTTTGACTCCGTAACCTTAATTCCTCTCTCGCTTGCCAGAACAGAGGCATTAACATAATTCACCATTTCACCGACTACAGGCGTAAGCAGGCCCTTAACAAAAGCAACTGTTACGGGCATTACATCGTGCTTGGCTATTTCACCGGCATACGATATATTCACCTCTGTGATTCTTCCCTCCGCGAGCTGCGATTGCAAAGCTCCCATCTTTTCCGATAAATTGATGTATGGCTGTATAACCTTCAATGCTTCAGGTTCAATATATGGTATATTAACCGCGTTTCGGACGCCTCTGCCTAAAAGCGCGTCAGCCACCTGTTTGGCAATATCTATAGCAACATTTACCTGTGCCTCCTGCGTAGAAGCTCCAAGGTGCGGCGTAGTTATGACATTATCCATTTTAAGCAATTCGCTTTCCTCGGGCGGTTCTTTTTCAAAAACATCCAGGGCAACCCCCGCAATCTTGCCTGATTTTACGCCGTCTAACAGGGCCGCTTCATCAATAATACCGCCCCTTGCGCCGTTAATTATTCTCACGCCGTCCTTCATCTGTTTTATTTCCTTCTCGGAAATAAGATGTTTCGTATCCGCCACTAACGGCACGTGCACTGTGATATAATCAGCGGATGCAAAGAGCTCTTTTAGCGTGACTAATTGTATTTCCAGCTGCTTTGCCTTGTCAATAGTAAGATAGGGATCATAGGCAATGACCTTCATTCCAAAACTTAATGCCCGTTTGGCCACTTCGGTCCCTATCCTGCCTAATCCGACTACGCCTAAAGTCTTTTCATAAAGCTCCACGCCCATGAACTTTTTTCTGTTCCACTCGCCTTTTTTCATGGATGCTGTTGCCTGCGCTATATTTCTTGAGAGGGCTAATATCAAACTCATTGTATGCTCTGCAGCTGAAATAGTATTGCCCCCAGGAGTATTCATAACAATGATGCCCTTTTTACTCGCCTCTGTTGCATCCACATTATCCAAACCAACCCCTGCGCGGCCTATTACCTTGAGATTTTTTGAGGCCTTTATTATATCGGCGGTAACCTTTGTCTCGCTTCTTACTATTAAGGCGTCGTAGTCTTTAATAATTTTTTTTAGCTCATCAGGGGTAAGCTTTGTCTTTTCATCTACTTCAAATTTTTCCTTCTTAAGTATTTCTATCCCCTCTTTGCTTAACGGATCGCTCACTAGTATTTTCATTGTTTGCTCCTGTCTTCGTCATGTAGTCATGTAGCGGAGCCTTAAGGCTCCGCTACATATATGCTGACCTAACCAAAAAGCACTTCCTGCGCTGCTTTCACGCCGGATCCTAACTCAACACCATATCCCATTTTTTTCAATACCACCTCTAAACACGCTATTGCAACGATAACATCAAACTCCGTCATAAAACCCATGGTCGCTATTCTGCAAATTTTCCCCTTTAATTTATCCTGGCCTCCTGCCACTCCTACGCCATATTCATCGCGCATTGTCTTGACAAGTTTTTCGCCGTCTACGGACTCCGGCAAGAGCATGGCTGTAACCGCGTCGCTTGAAGCGTTCGGAGCCAATAATTTAAGCTTTAAAGCAGATGCGGCTGCCCTTACTGCAGCGGCCATCTTCTTATGCCTTTCAAGAATTTTTTCAAGCGTCTCTGTTTTTATTATTTTTAACGTCTCTACCAGCGCAACCACCAATGATACGGCAGGAGTCCACGGCGTATCTGTATTATCAGCGCTTTTTTTAGCCGCCTTATAGCTGAAATAATATTTATTATTTTTGGCCTGCTCAACTGTCTTCCATGCCTTCTTACTTACGCTGACAAAGGCAAGGCCGGGCGGTATCATAAGGCCTTTCTGGGAGCCTGAAACATTAATATCTATTAACCAGGCGTCAGTCTTGCACTCAACGGCGCCAAGCCCGCTTATAGAATCAACTACTAGAATCGCCTGAGTCTTTGCTACAACTTTGCCTATGGCCTCTATGTCGTTAATAACTCCCGTCGATGTTTCGCAAAGAGTCGCGTAAACCGCTTTTATATCGGGGTTCTGTTTTAACTTACTTTCTACGATCTTGGGGTCAACTGCCTTTCCCCATTCGCAATCGATAATAATAGCCTCTGCCCCAAAGGCCTTGCATAGCTCGCCCCATCTTTCGCCGAATTTACCGCCGTTTACAACCAGCGCCTTATCACCCGGTGAAAGCACATTAGATACAGCGCTTTCCATGGCGCCGGTGCCGGAACTTGTAAAAATAAACACGTCGTTCTCTGTCTGCATTACATATTTAAGCCCGCTTACCGCCTCTTCTAAAACCTTCATAAACTGCCCTGTCCTGTGATGAATAATGGGCTTTGCCATTGCTAACAATGCTTCGGTGGGCACAGGCGTTGGCCCCGGCGTCATAAGATAACTTTTTTTCATTTTTCTTCCACCTCTACTCTTTCTTTTTAACCTTGGCTTTTCCTTCAATAACCTCGTCTATAAGGCCGTATTTAACCGCTTCCTGCGGCGACATAAAGAAGTCCCTGTCAGAATCTCTTTCGATCTTTTCCAAGGACTGCCCTGTGTGAAAAGCCAAAAGCTCGTTAATGCGTTTTTTAAGCCTTAAAATCTCCTGCGCCTGGATATTGATATCCGCTGCCGCGCCTTGCGTCCCGCCCCATGGCTGGTGTATCATTATCCTGGAATTGGGTAAGGCGTATCTTTTTCCTTTTGTCCCGCCTGCTAATAAAAGCGCTCCCATGCTTGATGCCTGGCCTATGCAATATGTATTTACATCCGGCTTTATAAACTGCATGGTATCATAAAGCGCCAAACCGCTTGTAACATACCCGCCTGGCGAGTTTATGTAAATATTTATGTCTTTATCGGGTTCCTCCATCTGCAGAAATAAAAGCTGCGCTATTATGAGGTTTGCGACATTATCATCTACCGGCGTGCCTATAAAAACTATTCTGTCTTTAAGCAGCCTTGAGTATATGTCGTAGGCTCTTTCTCCGCGGCCCGTCTGCTCTATTACCATTGGAACCAGCGTTTGATATTTCTCTGTCATAACTGCCTCCTTTTCCTTGTTTTAATTAAAAATTTAAAATTAAAAATGTAAAATTGCAATTCAAAATTCAAAATTTTTAATTTTTAATTGCAATTTTGAATTTTGCATTTTTAATTTTGAATTATACTCGCGTTCTCTATCAAAAACTCAATCGCCTTATCATGCAGCAGCTGCTGTTTTATTGTTTCAGCCAGCTCTCTTTCTTCGATTGTTTTCCTAAACTTCTCCAGTTGCTGCCCGGACGATTTAGCAATTTCCTCTACGCGCTTATTAAATTCTTCATCTGTCACAGAAATATTCTCATTTTTCGCTATCTCCTCGAGCATAAAAAATATCATGACCTGTCTTTTTGCGCTATCTACGAACTGCTCTTTGAGCTTTGCGTCTTGCGACTCGACTTCTTCTTTCTTGTACCCCTGGTACATAAGGCGCATTTTTGCGTCATCAACTAAGCCCTGCAATTGCCTTTGCACCGATGATTCGGGAACATCAAATTGGTTCGCCTTAAGCAGGTTTGTAAAAATGTCATCTTCCATATTAGTGCGCTGCGTCTGCTTTTTTCTTAAAGTGAGCTCTTCTTTTATTTTTTCCTTAAGCTGCGCTATGGTTTCATAATTGCCGATTCTTTTCGCTAGTTCATCATCCAGCGCAGGCACAATCTTTTTTTTGACCTCATTCACCGTAATTTTGTAAATGCTTTTTTTGCCGGCATGTTCGGATTGCTTATAATCCTTGGGCAGGGTCAATTCGACTTCCTTTACCTGCCCCTTGGCGCATCCTACCAGCTGTTCCGGCATAGGGGAAAGTTTGGAATTTTTTTCTATGCTCAGCCATCCGTTTTTCCGGCTGTCTATGGTTTTACCGTCTAATACGCAATCGTAATCGCAGACAACATGGTCGCCGATTTCCGCCGGCCTTTGGACAGGTTCGAATTGCGCCGCTTGCTCGCGCACAGATTCTAAGGCGCTATTTACTTCGCTTTCCGTAACTTCTTCCGACGGTTTTTTTATTTTAATATTTTTATACGGCTTAAGATTTATAACAGGCGCGACATCGACTTTAATGGTGAAATAAAGGGGTTCATTATCATTAAGCTTCACATCTTCAATAACAGGATAACTTAAAGGTTTAACTCCCCTTTTATCTATTACTTCCCTGTATGCATCCCAGATAAGGCGCCTTATCGTTTCTTCTTTGGCTTCTTCGCTATAATGCGCCTGCAATACGTTTACAGGGACTTTGCCTTTCCTAAAACCCCTGACATTTGCATCCTTCGTCATTAACTTGTAAACTTCTGAAAGCGCAACCTTGACCTTCTCGCTTTCTACCTCAATTTTTATCAGCTTCTGGCAATTTGTTTTATCTTCGATTTTTACTTTCATAAACTCCCTTACATAGTAAACTTCTCGCCCAGGTAAATCTCTCGCGCGCGAGGATCTGATATCAGCTTTTCCGAAGTGCCGGAGATTAGTATTCTGCCTTCATACATAATATACGAACGGTCGGTAATAGCCAATGTTTCTCTTACGCTATGGTCTGTCAACAGTATCCCCAGACCCCTGTCCTTTAAATCCTTTATTATCTGCTGCGCTTCAAAAACCGCTATAGGGTCTATCCCGCTAAACGGCTCATCCAGAAGTATAAAAGACGGCTCTGTGACAAGCGCGCGTGTAATCTCCAGCCTTCTTCTTTCACCTCCGCTTAAGGTATAGGCCTTGCTTTTCGCTAAATGGCTGATATTTAACTCTGCCAATAACTGCTCGAGCCTTTTCTTTCTCTCGCTGCGCCTGACACCTGTTGCCTCTAATATTGCCATTATATTTTCCTCGACAGAGAGCCTTCTGAATACTGAACTATCCTGCGAGAGGTAGCCTATCCCGTAGTTTGCGCGTTTATACATAGAGAGCTGGGTTATGTCCTTGTCATTAAACATTATCCTGCCGTCGTCCGGCTTTATTAGTCCTACAATCATATAAAATGTTGTAGTCTTGCCTGCGCCATTAGGCCCTAATAAACCCACTATCTCGCCGCGTTTTACCTCAATGGCGAGATTATCGACTATTCTGCGCCCGTTATATGACTTAGCCAAATTCTCAATTCTTAACATGCATATACCTATAAACTCTCTTGCGCCTTTTTATCCTCTAAAAGTTTGCCTGTTGAAAATATACAAAGCTTCGGCCTTCCGGTCAATATTGCCCTGCCTTCATTTACCAGGTATACAGCCTCGTCGCTCTGGCTTGTGTTCTCGCCGCTTGTAATCTTTACGTTGCCTTTGGCGACAACTTTATAAATACCTTTCTGCTCGGGATTAAAATAGGCTATTACAACATCGGCAGATATTTTTCCCTGGCTGTCTTCTATGACCACATTTTTGTTAAAATACGAAACATTATTTTCATAGTCAACTTCAAGCGGGCCGTCGCATGTAATGACTGTGGGAAAACTTTTTTCCCCGGAGGGTTTTTTACCGTCCTGAAAAACCATGCCTGTAAAACCGTCGACAACCATTTTAACATCCTGTTTCAAGTTAACCTTTTTCATGGAAGGAATGCTTTCTACACCTGTGCCGGATAAGTGCATATTCTCTCTTTGGATATCAACACGGTCATCTGTTGTTATTTTTTCGTCTTTTGCAAGCCATTTAAGCGTGTCTGTTTTAAATGTTGTCCCCTCATCGGTGTTGGCAACGACATTCTTGCTTAATTCGACATTCTTGCTCTCTTTATGAAAAACCCCTTCATCGGCAGTAAGCTGCAGGCAGGTTTCCTTGCCTTCGGATTTAGCCTCTATTGAGCGTATATTTACCACATCGGAGAATATATCCGCGCTTTCGCCCTTGACTTCCCATTTGTTGTTGCCGTCCTCGGATGAACCGGATACTGAAAACGCTTGAACATTCTGCGTCATATTCTCCTGCTGCGCAGGCACAGGCTCGACAATTTTATTTACAGGGGTAGCCGCCGGCTTCCTTGATTTAACAAGAGCAAACATCGCAATAACGATTAATATAATAATGATTACTTTTTTCATTTGTTAGTCTATGGTCTATGGTCGATGGTCTATGGTCGATAACCTACTATAGACCATTGACTATCGACTATCGACTATTTTCTCCGGCCTCGTCTTCCACCTTTTATGCAGCCATACCCATTGTTCCGGGTATCTTCTTATGTAAGACTCCAGCAAAGTTGTCCAGCGTTGCGTGTTTTGCGCTATATCGTTTTCTTTATTATCAGTAACCTGAATATCAACGGCATCTTCAACTACTATCCTGTGCCTTTTGCCCTCGCGGATAATAAAACATGGCAGCATAGGACAGCCCACTTTCATGGCAAGCGCAACAGGCGCAGTTGGGGTATACGTAGGCTTGCCGAAAAAGTTAACAAACACACCTTCTACGCTATCAATATCCTGGTCGGGCATTATACCCAGCAACTCATTTTTCTTTAACACATCCAAAATCTTGCGAGGCGATTCATCCCTGTATATGACGTTTACGCCCGTGTTCTTGCGTAAAAGTTCCATCCATACATCATATTTTTCATAATATACCCGCCTTGCGATAACGTTCGACGGGTAACCGTTTGGAATAAAATATAACGGCAAAAGCTCCCAATTCCCGAAATGCGCGCTAAGTATTATTGCCCCTTTGCCGTTTTTAAGCGCGGCATCTATCTTTTCAAACCCCTGGCCATATATCCTCTTGGCTAACCGCCTTTTCATCCTCCGCAGACAAAATATTTCAGCTATGCTCATGCCAAGGTTTTGAAATACATGCTTGGCTATTTTGTTTATTTGCGTGACAGATCTCTCTTTTTCAAATGCCGCCTTGAGATGTTCCTTGGCCCTTCTGGAATAAACGGGTAAAAATAAATACGCGAGGCGGCCCATTAGCTTGCCTGTAATTAAGGCGAGCTCAAGGGGCATAAGTAAAACAAGCTTATGTATCAGAAGCAGTAATATATGTGGATACGCCTTCTAAAACGCCTTTTCATTGATAAATCTTTGCAACCTGCTGCCAGATGTTCTGGCGTTTCAGTATTAAATCTATTACCTCTCTGACAGCGCCGTGGCCGCCGCTGTTTTTGGTAACATAATCGACCGATAATTTTATGTCTTCAAGCGCGTTGGCAACACAGCAGGAAAAACCAACCCTTTTAAGCACAGGCAAATCAATAAGGTCATCGCCGATAAAACATATTTGTTCGTCGGTCAAACCAAATTCTTTTTTTATCTTGCCGTAAGCTTCAAGTTTATCAAAGGCCTTCTGGCACACTTTATCAACCTGTAAAAATTTGGCCCGCCTTCGTACGGCAGAGCTGCTGTTAGCTGTAATAATTGCCGATTTATATCCGCCCTTACGCCATAATGTAAGGCCAAAGCCATCATGAACATTAAAAAATTTAAGCTCGCTTCCGAAAGTGCCCAATACAATGCCGCCGTCAGTAAGCACGCCGTCAACATCCATTATCAGCATCTTGATTTTGTTTATTTTGTCATTCATGGTTCGTATTGAGTATTGAGTATTGAGTATTGAGTATTGAGTCGTGCGTACGATACTCAATACTCACGACACACGACTCACGACTACTACACCAGCCCCGCCTTCAGCAGATCCTGCACATCTACCAGGCCTACCGGCTTGCCGTTCTTGCCGACAACCGGCAGCTCATCTATTTTTTTCTGCTGCAGAATATGCAGGGCCTCTGCAGCTAATTTTCCCGGTTCTATAGTAGTCGGGTTTTTTGTCATAACATCCTTCACTTTACGCTTGATTAAGCCAGAGTCAGCCTCAAGGTGCCGCCTTAAATCGCCGTCAGTAAAAATACCTTTGAGCCTGCCGTTTTTATCCACCACTGTTGCGCTGCCGGCCCTTGCCTTTGTAATCTTATAAAGGACCTGCTTTATTGTCAGATCTTCTTTAACAAGGGGGTTGGAAAGGCCTTTTCTCATAACATCTTCGACTTTAAGCCATATCCTTTTGCCTATGGTTCCTCCCGGATGATAAAAAGCAAAGTCCTCAACCTTAAAACCTCTTCTTTCCAAAAGCGCTATTGCCAAGGCGTCTCCCATCGCGAGCATAGCGGTGGTGCTGGCTGTCGGGACAAGCCCAAGCGGGCAGGCCTCTTTTTTAACGCTTACATCCAGAACAAAATCGCTCTCCCTCGCTAAAGTAGAAAGCTTGTTGCCTGTAAAACTTATAAGCCTTGCTCCGATCTTTTTTATGATAGGCAAAAGCTTTAAGATTTCCTCGGTTTCTCCGCTATTGGATAATGCTAATATTACGTCGGCCTTTGTAACCCTGCCTAAATCTCCGTGAATTGCCTCGGCAGGATGTAAAAAAAGGCTGGGCGTGCCTGTTGAAGAAAGCGTAGCTGAAATCTTCATGCCTATAATTCCCGGTTTTCCCATGCCGGTTACAACAACTCTCCCCAAGCAGGCAAGTATAATATCCGTTGCTTTTTCAAAATCCTTAGTCAGGCGCGGGATTAACTGCCTTATCGCGTTTGCTTCAACAATTAAAACTTTCTTTGCACTCGCTATCGACATGTGTGTTACCTACCTATGCTTGAGTTAAGATTATCAGAGCGGGAATATCAGATCATCAGATTATCAGAATTTATCTGATACTCTGATATTCTAATACTCTCGTTCTGATACTCTGATACTCTGATACTCTGATACTCTTAATATTCTGATACCCTTTTTTCACTAATGCAGAATATCATGTATATCTTCTCTTTCCTTGTCTTTTAAATTAAAAAGCAATTCATCTCTGGATATTATTTTATCCTGGTATAGCTTAACAAGCGCCTGATCCATAGATTGCATGCCGTGCTTTAAGCCTGTTTCAATGACATTTCGCAGCTGATGCACATTACCCTCTCTTATAAGGTGCTTGATCGACGGCACACCGAGCATAATTTCGCAGGCAACTGTCAAGCCGCCTTCTTTTGCCTTAGGCAACAGCCTTTGCGAGATAACGCCCGCCAAAGTGCTTGCAAGCTGGACCCTTATCTGCTGCTGCTGCCTCCACGGAAAGACATCTATAATCCTGTTTATTGTCTCGCTTGCATCAACAGTATGCAAAGTTGCCAGCACCAGCTGCCCTGTTTCCGAGGCGGTTATCGCTGTTGATATTGTTTCTAAATCCCGCATTTCGCCGATAAAAATAACATCGACATTCTGGCGCATAATATACCTTAAAGCTGTGCTAAACGACGATGAATCCCTGTACACCTCTCTTTGCTCCACTATTGATTTATTATGTTTGTGCAAAAATTCAATAGGGTCTTCGATTGTAACAACATGGCAGGCCCTGGTTTTATTTATAAAATCTATCATTGAAGCCAAGGTCGTGGTTTTACCGCTGCCTGTCTGGCCTGTTACCAACACCAGGCCGCTCCTTGCGCTGCACAGCTGGCTTATTACCTGCTCGGGGAGGCCTAGTTCTTTGAATGTAGGAATGCCCATAGGGATTCGCCTTAATGCGGCGGCAACACTTCCCCTTTGCTGGTGCACATTTACCCTAAAACGCGCCAGGGCTTCAACATTATAAGAAAAATCCAGCTCTTTATTCCTGCGGAATAAATCAACCTGTTCCTTAGACAGCATGGAAAATATAAGCCTCTCCGCCTCTTTTGGGGTAAGGGGGCTTAAAGCAGTTGCCTTAATAAGCCCGTCTACTCTTAGAGCCGGCGGAAAACCTACAACTAAAATCAAATCTGACGCGCTAGCTTCATTGGTCATCTGTAATAAATCTGCAATTTCCATATATTAAACTCCCTTGGCAAAGACCACGCTGTCTCTACCTTTTTCTTTTGCCTCGTACAATGCCATGTCTGCCGCGTGGATAAGCGAGTTTTTCCTTATGTTTTTTGTCTTGTCAGGAAGATATGCGCAGACACCCGCGCTTAAAGTGCAGGATGTCCTGGAGACTTCGGACTCAAGCGTTGCATTTTTAAAATCGTTGCGTATCTTGTCTGCCAATTCAATAGTCTCCTGAAGGTTTGATCCCGGGGACACGCAGACAAATTCCTCGCCGCCATACCTGGCTATTATATCGGTTGGCTTTGTATCCGCTCTTAAGATTTGCGCCAGCTTCTTTAGGCCCGCGTCACCCATCTGATGGCCATAGGTATCGTTTAATTTTTTAAAACGGTCAAGGTCAATGATAATAAAGCCCAAGGGGCTTTTTTCAGCAATTGCCTTATTCAGCAAGGTATCAAACTGCTGCTGAAAATACTGATGGTTATACAGGCCTGTCAAACCATCCCTTATGGATTGGTCTTTTATCTTATCGACAAGACGGGTATTTGTCAAAGCAACCGCGCCTAGATTTGCCATAGCAGAAAGAATCCTTATTGCATGTACATCGGCAAGCCCTTCCCTGGTATCGCCTACGCATATTACCGCCAAAATTTCATTCTCATATTTTATCGGCTGGCAAAATTTTATTTGCAGCCTATCGTTTTCTAAAACATGCTTTTTGTTATAATCGTCGTTTAAGGCGCTTCTTGAATAAAATTTGCCTTCCATTGCAGAAATTCCCAGCATGCCGGAGTTTTCATCGCATTTCAAATCCAAATCCGATATATCATTCTTATTATAACCTATTGCATCCACTAAACAGATGGCCTTTTTGTCTTTTGAAACGCTGAATACCGCGCACTTCTGCGAACCTAATAATTCGGCTGTCTTATCCAGTATGGCTTTAAGCAGCGGCTTTGTCTCTAGCACGGAATTCAATTCCTTGGCCATATCCGAGATGGTTACTATAAAAGAGCCGAGCTCAAGAATTTTGTCCCCGGATGCGGATTTTAAATCCTGCAGCGCGTCCCTTTCCACGCTTAAATCGTTTTGAATGCGTTGTATATATTCCTTAAGCACGTCGCCTTGCGATTTATAATCCAGAGCGCTATCAAGCAAATAAAAAAGAACCAGCGCCAATAACGCGTATATGCCTAATTGCCAGATCAGTTTAGCGTCAAACAAAAAAACACCCTTGGAACAATTTATAATAGTGCTTTCGTTGGCTATATAAGTATAGATAAGCAAAATCCCCAGGCTCAAGAAGACCATGGCCTTATAAGCCCAATTCTCTTCGAAGATATCTTTCATTATCAAATAAACCTAACCCTTACCTAACTACCAAACCGGCCTCTTTACCCTAACCCAATTACTTAACCCTGCTTTACTATCTTGTCTATTTCCTTCAATTTCTTCAATAATTTTTCAAGTTCATCAAGCTTGATCGTATTCGGGCCATCTGAGAGGGCGGCCCTAGGGTCTTTATGAACCTCCAAGAACAACCCGTCTACGCCTACTGCAACGGCTGCCTTTGCCAGGGGAAAAATAAATTCCCTTTGCCCGCCTGACGCCTTTCCTAAGCCTCCCGGAAGCTGAACGCTGTGAGTCGCGTCGTAAATCACCGGAATTCCTAGCTTTTTTAATATTGGTATAGAACGCATGTCGCTAACAAGGTTATTATACCCAAAACAACTTCCTCTTTCGGTCACCATTATGCTGCGGTTACCGCAAGATTTTATTTTTTCTATAACATGCACTATATCCCAAGGAGCCAAAAATTGGCCTTTTTTAACATTTATCGGCTTTTTTGTCATGGCTGCGGCAATTATAAGGTCCGTCTGCCTGCAAAGAAAAGCCGGTATCTGTATAATATCCAGCACAGACGCAGCTTCTTCTACGTGCTGACGGCAGTGCACATCGCTTAATACCGGCACGCCTATTTTCTTTTTTACTTTCAACAAAATTTCCAGGCCCTGCAAAAACCCCGGGCCCCTGAAAGATTTTATAGAGGTGCGATTTGCCTTATCAAGGCTTGCTTTGTAAATAAACGGTATTTTTAATCTTTTAGTTATTTTAAGCAGCGCCTCTGCGTGATAAATGGCGCTTTTTTCGCTTTCGATAACGCAAGGACCTGCTATCAGCGCAAAGGGTTCGCCTGCGCCTATAGTTATGTCTGCAACTCTTACTGTATTGATTTTCATTTTCTTAACAGCGTCTTTGCCTTTTCTAAGTCCTGCGGCGTGTCTATGCCGATTGTTTCGTAAGAAGTCTCTAATACCTTTATTCTGTAGCCGTTTTCCAGGGCCCTAAGCTGTTCCAGCTTTTCCGCTTTTTCCAGATTAGAGAGCGGCAGATTGGCAAAAGTAAATAAAAAATCCTTCGTGTACGAATAAAGCCCGATGTGCTTATAATAAACTCCCGTGCTAGATTCCCTGTAGACGGGTATCGCGGCGCGGGAAAAATACAGCGCGAAATTATCTTTATCTACAACCACTTTTACGACATTAGGATTGGAGATATCTTCCTGGTTATCTATTTTTTTCATTAAAGTGGCCATTACGATATTTTCGTCCTGCAAAAGAGCGGCTACCAGGCCGTCTATCATGGAAGATTGCACGAATGGCTCGTCAGCCTGGATATTTACCACTATATCGACATCTAATGGATTTACTATTTCTCTTAGCCTGTCTGTTCCTGACGGGTGCTCTTTGGCGGTTGATATGGCCTTTGCGCCGAAAGATTCGACAACCTTAATAATTCTATCGTCATCCGCAGCTATTATCAGGTCGTCTAATGTGTGGGCCTTTTTAGCGTTCTCCCACACATGCTGTATGACGGGTTTGCCATGAAGGTTTGCCAGGACCTTGCCATCAAATCTTGTGGCAGCATATCTAGCTGGAATTATACCGATAGATTTCATATAAGCCTTTTCAACTCTGCCCTAAGCTCTTCAGGGGTTACCACTGCAACGCCAAGTTTGCCGACAACTATTCCTGCTGCGACATTTGATATGTATGCAGCTTCTCTCATTTTGGCTCCTGCCAATTTTGCAAGAGTAAAAGAAGCAACCACGGTATCCCCGGCTCCCGAGACATCGAAAACTTCACGCGCCACCGTAGGAATAGTTATAAACTTCATGCTGTCCTCAAGCAAGGCCATCCCCCTATCCCCAAGCGTGGCCAGCACAGCCTTGCACTTAAGCATATTAAGCAGTTTTACGCATGCCTTTTTAAGAGAATCCCGATCTTTTACTTTAATGGAAGTGGCTGTCTCCAATTCATGATGATTCGGCGTGACAAGCGTCACTCCTTTATAATATTGGAAATTCTCCTCTTTGGGATCAACGACTACTATTTTTTTATATTTGCTTGCCAATCTTATCACAAATTTTATAAGCTTGGGCTGTATAAGGCCTTTTCCGTAATCCTCGATTACAATAGCGTCCACAAGGCTTGCCTTCTTTTGTATGAAGTCAAATATTTTATTAAGAAGAAAATTATCAGCTTGGCCTTCTACTTCTCTGTCGACACGAACCACTTGCTGGTGCTGCGCGATAATACGGGTCTTTTTTATGGTAGGTTTCGATTTGTCAATAAATATACCTTCCGTATTTATTGCTCTCTCCCTGAGTTCGTCTATAAGAAGCGCGCCTGTTTGGTCCTGGCCTATTATGCCGCACGCATAAACCTCGCCACCCAAGGCATTGATGTTGTTTACAACATTGCAGGAGCCTCCAGGCATATATGATGACCTTGAAACCTTAACTACAGGTACCGGGGCTTCAGGCGATATGCGCGAGACGTCTCCCCAGATAAACTCATCGAGCATAAGGTCTCCTATTACCAAGACCTTTGCATTTCTGAAACCTGAAATGATTTTGTTGGCTTGTTGTGTATTCATTTCTTTCGGGGAATAATCTTGAATATATTATATTAAACTAATACAAAATGCAAGTATAAAATCTATGGGGACCTCTATGGGGACGGTTCACCCCCAAGAGTGTGAAGTGTCCCCTGTAATTAGATTATCACGTTAGGGGACATTTCACAAGCTTGGGGGTGAACCGTCCCCTTTTTTTAAAACCTCCGCTGCCGCCTCATACACCTCATCTGCGCTTATTGCCTTCAAGCACATAAAACCCTTCCGGCAATTATGCGCAAGGCACTCCTGGCCGCAGCCTATATCTTTATGCAATATCACATCGGCCTTGCCCGTTGGCCCCCACCTGCGAGGGCTTAACCCTGCCTGAGCTCTGCCGAATATTACAACTGACGGCGTTTTAACAGCGCAGCTGATATGCACTGGCCCGGAATCGTTTGAAATAAGAATACGCGCCCTTTTCAGGCAAGATGCCAGCTCTGATATGGTTAGCTTGCCGCAAAACTGCACTGCTTTAGCCTTCATAGACTTCTTCATCATATCCGCAGCCGCCATATCTTTCTTTTTGTCAGATCCGACAATCACAGCTTTTAAACCGAAGTTTTCGCTAAGGGTGTCTGCTACTTTTGCAAAATTAACTGCAGGCCACATCTTCGAATAGCAGCTTGCCCCCGGGTGAAAAACAGCTATTTCGTCATCATCCTTCAGGCCTTCGGTTATAAACAAGGCATCCATGGAATTCTCTGATTCCTGTTTTATGGGCATATAAAGCGTTTTTTCTTGAACGCTTGATATGCCTAAAGGCTTGAGTAAATCAAAGCTGCATTCTGTTTCATGTATCTGGCCAAGGTGTTTTTTGTGAGGTATTTTATCTGTCAGCAAAAATGATAAATTTCTTGCATAACCTATGCGGCGCGGTATTGCCGCCAGGCATGCTATAAGATGCGCCCTGTTTGTAGGATGAAAAATTACGCTGACCTCAAAAGCCTTTTTTCTTAATTCCGCCGCGAAAAGAAAACTTGCCAACAACGATTTGTGCTGGCTATTTTTGTCATAAACTATAACCTCGTCTATAAAAGGGTTGCCGTCGACAATATCTTTTGCGTAAGGCTGCACCACGCAGGCTATATGCGCAAGGGGAAATTTTTTGCGCACCGCTTCTATTGCCGGCGTGGTAAGAAGCACGTCGCCTATTCTGTCGGTGCGGATTAAAAGAATTCGATTATAGTTCATATGCGTTATTGCGTTATTGCGTTATTGGGCTTGGACGCTATAACGCAATAACCCTTTCACTGCTTCAAATACTTCATCCACGGTTACGCCTTTCATGCACTCAAGATTAAACTCACACTGTGCGCGTTCGCAAGGCGAACAATTCAGGTCTTTTCTAATCACTATGCTGTCTGATTTCATGGGCCTGTATTTTATATAATCTGTCGGGCCAAAAATCGCAACAGAGGCAATGTCAACGATATCAGCTATGTGCATTGGCGCAGAATCATTGGTTATAAGCAGCCTGCACTTTGACAATAGATACGCCAGCTCGTATATGCTGGTGCGGGCGCTGATATCGTAAGTGTCGTTTAAGCCTGCGGATAATACCTGCGATATTGTTTCTTTGTCGTCGCTTGTGCCTACTAAAAGGACTTTTAATCCAAGCTCCTTATTTAATTTCTGGCAAAGCCTGGCAAAACCGCTTACCTGCCATTGCTTGGTGTGGCTTTTCGCGCCAGGGGCAACTGCTATTATTTTGTCTTCCTGGGACATATTAAGCTGCTTTAGCAGGGTATCCATGTTGCGCTTATTATCATCGTTAAAAAGCAGCTTATAGGAAGCATCTTCGATATTAATACCTAAAGATTTTAGTTTACTTAAGTGCGCGTATCTTTTGTGCACGCGGGCCTTTTGCATTTTGTTGAGTAATTTTGTCCTGTATGCGGCATTTATCAGCAAAGGATATAAAGTTGAGCGTAGGTCAACAACAAGATCAAAGTTTTTCTTTCGCAAGCGCAGGCCAAGCCTTAATTTCTCAAAAAGGCTTATGTGCTTGTCATAGGAAATAATTTTGGATATTGCCGGGTCATTTTGAAAAATCTCCTTCGCCCTCGGGCTTACCATAACCGTAAATTTTGCCTCGGGGAATTCCCTCTTAAGCACGCCCAAAACCGGCAAAGTCAGCACCACGTCACCTATGTTGCTTAAGGTGATGAATAGGATATTGTGTATTTTCGTTTTGTCGATCATATTATAGTCACAAGACACAAGCCGGGCTTGTGGACTGTGAGCTTTGAGCTGTGAGCCTTTAGCGCAGGTGAGGTCTTTGCAATGTGAGGCACATTAGAAATTTTTTGCCAAATGTCTTTTTAGGACTTATGGCGAGGAGCGGCTGAGATTTTTTATTCTTGGGTAAGCGACGAGCCATTAAGTCCAAAAAGACGGCAAAAAATTTCAGTGCCGAACATGCAAAAAGCTCACTATTAAGCTGCAAATAATTATTATACAGAGGTATAAAATGCGAAATGCGAATCTGTATGGTGTTATCATCGCCGGAGGAAGAGGCAAGAGGTTCTGGCCAGTAAGCAGATTGGATAAGCCTAAGTATTTTCTCAAGCTGCCCGGGCAGACAAAAACGCTCCTGCAGCAGGCTGCTGCCAGGCTGTTGGCAATTACGAGCGCTAAAAATATTCTTGTTATTACAAACAAGGCCCAGGCTGCAGGTGTTATGAGGCAATTGCCGCAGATACCTGCAAAAAACATAATTTCAGAACCGCTTAGCAGAAATAGCGCCGCTGCTATAGGCCT
>JAZDPX010000020.1:0-2652 GCA_043797125.1 Candidatus Omnitrophota bacterium | reverse complement strand
CATGGTAGCGCCTATAACTTCATATCCAGCTTCTTTCAGGATAGCTGCTGCCACAGAGCTGTCCACCCCGCCGCTCATCGCAACTAATATTCGCTTATTCTTCATATTTTAACCAAACCACATCCGCCTACAGGATAGCTTCTTTACACTTCCTACATTCAGACTGTGTAAAGTTTGATTGCTGTTTGCTATTATTGCTAGGCCCTTAAGAGTAAGCTCTGGGTCTATTTTATCAATACTTTCGCAATAGGGCCCTATAAGTTCAGAAAAACCCCCTGTAGCTATAACCTTGGCGTTCCTCGAATATCGCTTTTTCAGCTTAGACACTATGCCATCGCATAAACTGCTGAAACCATATATAACACCTATAAGCATGCTTTCCTTTGTTTCTTTGCCCAATATACCTTTTGGTTTTTTGATAATAACTTTTGGCAGAAGCGCTGTCTTTTCATACAATGCCCACAATGAAATCCCTGGGCCAGGCGCTATAACTCCGCCAATATATTGCCGCTTCTTGTTTACAATATCTATTGTTATAGCTGTGCCAAAATCCGCAACTATGCATGCCCCGCCATATAGTTCATACGCAGCCCGAGCATTCACAAGCCTGTCAGAACCTACCTGTTCAGGGTTTTTGTAAAGATTCTTAACCCCGCTATCCACATCTCTTCCAACAACTATGCAATTTCTATTAATTGTTTTTTTAATAGCCTTTTCTACATTTTTTAAAGCAACGGGCACTACGCTAGTTACAATCACAGAATCTATAACCTTAAGATAAGGCTTCAACTTTACCTCATAGTCTCCAGCCAAATCGCCAGAATACGCAGGCATTCTAAAAACCCTCTTTAAAGCCTTTTTATCAAAGATGCCATTATGAATACTTGTATTGCCAATGTCAATTGCTAACAGCATAACTACCTCAGCATTGTCACATCTCCAGCAAGAACTCTTTCATTGAGCCCTGAATCCATTCTTAATACAAGAGCGCCGTCCCTGTCAACATCTATAGCATAGCCTTCGATCTTTGTCTCGTGATATGTCACCTGAACCCTTGTGCCCAAAAAGTTTGAAAATTCTTTATATTCTCTTATAATCTCATCTATATGGCCGCTGTTAAAAAGCCTGTAATATTTGTCCATATTTTTAAAAATACTTCTTACTATTTCAACTCTGGATAACTCTCTGCCAGACTCTTCTGCAATAGAGGTTGCGCCTTTTGGCAAAAGCTCTTTTTTTGTATTTATATTGATCCCTATACCTATTATAACAAAATTAATCTTATCTGTCTCCGCATTCATTTCAGTCAACACGCCGCATATCTTTTTATTGTCTATCAAAACATCGTTTGGCCATTTTATAAACGCTGCCAGATTTGTAATTTCTCTGATTGTCTTTGCGACGCTCAGAGCTGAAAAAAGCGTAATGCCAGACACCTCTTTTGGCAATATATCCGGCCTCAATATAACAGAAAAATACGCGCCTTTCGATTTAGGAGAAACCCAAGTTCTGCCCATCCTTCCTCTGCCAGCAGTCTGCGATTCTGCTATAATAATAGATCCCTCTTTTTCTCCGTGCATTGCGAGATTATACGCCGTATCATTGGTAGAGGCTGTTTCTTTGTAAGAATAAATCCTTTTGGCTATGATATCTGTTTTAAGGCACCACCCAAGCTCCGCCTCTGTCAAGCGGTCAGGTATGGAAATCAGCTTATAGCCAAGATGTGGAAATGCTGCAATTCCATAACCTTCCTCTCTGAGATTTTCAATATGTTTCCATACAGCTGCGCGTGAAATACCAAGTTCGCGGCTCATCTCCTCGCCTGAAATATAGCCTTCTTCATTTTTTTTGAAACAATTCAATATCTTGTCGTCTAACATATATTTAAACCTTTCCGATCGCCGATCGGGATTACGATCCCGATCGGCGATCGGATTTGGTTACAAGCTTAGCAATCCTGTCTCTAAGTTTCGCTGCTCTTTCAAACTGTAAATTCCTGGCCGATAACTCCATCTCTCTCTCAAGCTCGGCAATTACCATTTCTTTTTCATAAGATTCTTCGCTTTGGCCAGTTGCTTCAATAGCAATCTCTTCCGCTTTTTTAAATGACTCTATGCCCTCTTTAATAGCTTTCTCAATAGAGCGGGGCGTAATATTATTCGCCTTATTAAACTCTGCCTGTTTCTTTCTTCTTCTTGCAGTCTCGTCAATTGCCTTTCTCATTGAATTTGTTACAGTGTCAGCGTACATTATAACATAGCCGTCTATATTCCTGGCCGCCCTTCCTGCCACCTGAATCAAAGACGTCTCTGATCTCAGGAATCCTTCTTTATCCGCATCCAGAATAGCCACCAGGCTTACCTCCGGTAAATCCAGACCTTCTCTTAATAAATTAATCCCTACAAGACAGTCAAATTTTTGCATCCTCAAATCTCTTAATATCTCCATTCGCTCAATAGCGCCAAGCTCTGAATGTATATACGTTACTTTCAAGCCTAGCTCTTTTAAGTACACGGCAAGGTCTTCGGACATCCTTTTTGTAATAGTCGTCACAAGCACTCTCTGGCCTTTAGCCGTTCTCTCTTTTATATTTTTAACAAGGTCTTGTATCTGATTCTCCGTAGGTTTCACAATTATTTCCGGATCCAGTAA
>JAZDPX010000019.1:0-61232 GCA_043797125.1 Candidatus Omnitrophota bacterium | reverse complement strand
TTAAGCTGGGATGCATCTACCGATAATGAGGGTATAGCTGGGTATAACATTTATAGAGATTCTGCAGAAGATCCAATAGCAACAACAACTGCTGATAAAACCATTTATTCTGATACAGGCCTTGATCCAGATACTGAATATGCTTATCAGGTATCTGCTTTTGATGAAGCTGAAAATGAGTCGGGGAAATCCGAAAGCGCCTCTGCCGCGACTTATAGCGATAATTCCTATGCACATCCGAGCATTTGGCTAAACGATAAAGTAATGCAGGAATTAATTGAAAAAAAGAATGCCAACACTATGCAATGGCAAAGACTGTATACCTGGGCAAAAACCACACAACCTATAGGTGGCGGCGGAGTTGGGTCCGGTTATATTGGGACTGCAGCAACCCAATTTGCGTTGGTATATTTATTGACTGGTGACCCTCAATATGCAGAAGCAGCAGTTTATTATATGGACATGCTGAATACTTATGAAACTGTATCAACAGAGACAGCATATCCATACCTTAGATTCCTTAGTCAGGCTTATGATTGGATGTATAATTATTTGACTTCGGAACAGCGAGCTAGTTATTTAGCTAAGATAATACAATGGACAGAACAAATAAAAGGAATGAAGCAGTATAATGGTTCATTTGGTAATTATTCTCATAGATTTATGATGGCAGAAGCTATTACCGGTTATGCTATACTTGCGGACAATCCTGCGAAAGGACAAGAATATATAGATAATGCCATAGCGCATTGGATTTTAATAAAAGATTGTTTCATATTATCGGCAGGGGATGGCGCATCTTTTATGGGAGAAGATTATCAAAATTCAACTATGTGGCAAACCACAGCACAATTTATTGAGCTGATGAATTTCATGACCGACGATGATTATTATGTAGGTTGTGATTTTCTTGAAAAAAGAATACAGTTTATAATATATAATTTATGGATGGGGCTTAATGGTGCTATACCGACGATAAAAAATATTCGTAATGGTGATTATCAAGCATGGAAAGTTAAGTATGAATCAATAAGATTACAATTATTATTATTGGGCAATTATTATTATGATACATATGGCAAATATGCTTATTGGGTGATAAACAATACTGATGAGTTGAACTCGAATAAAACCAAAGTGATGGATGCTTATAAAGATTTAGATTTGATTTTTTATGATCGCAATAAGGTCGGAACGAACGTATCCGAATTACCAACTGCTTATTATGCAGACAATGTTGATGGCGTTGGAATAACCATAATGAAGTCTGATTGGAGCGAAGACCAAACCCTTATTGCTTATATCTGCGGCAACTGGTATGGCAGCGGTCATCAGGATTTGGATCAAGGAAGTTTTCAGATATATTCTCACAAAAGAGAACTGGCAATAAATTCCGGGTCTTATGATGGCGATGGGAGCTCTAATGCGGCGAGATGGTATTTCGGAAGAACGGTGGCTCAAAATTCCCTTTTGATATACGACCCGAATGAGCATTGGGATAACTGTATTAGAGGAGTCGATGATAGGCTTGCTTATGGAAACGACGGAGGGCAGAGGGATTTTTCCGGTAAGAATGCTTATGATAAAGAATGTCCTCAGGTTTTCTCTAACGCGCCACACTGGGAAACGTTCAGGCAAAGATGCGAGGTTGGTGACTATAAAGCATTCAAGCATACTGATGATTTTGATTATATTTATTCAGATCTGACCAATGCCTATAATAATCCGGCTTTTACATCTGATCCGGATGGTACTTATAATTATCCTCCCAACATTGTCAAGGTTACTAAAGTCAATAGGCAATTAGTATATGTAAGAGGTATTAACGAATATGTAGTTATTTTTGATGATGTTGTTTCTGCTGACGCAAGCTACAAGAAGACGTGGCTGCTGCATATGATTGAGCAGCCTGTTTTAAACGGAGATGAAACAGTTATAGAAGGCACATCAGAGTTAGGGATAAGCCAATCGGCTAATTCTGATCTGGTTACAATAATTGAAGGGGATCGTAAGTTATTTTCTAAGACTTTATTGCCTGCAAGCAGTGTTATTACAAGAATTGGTGGGGTAGGACCACAGCCTCCTAGCTCACCTCATGGTCCAGACGACTATGATCAATGGTTAGACGGCTCTAATCATTACCAATGGGGTGGTTTTTATGGTAAATGGCGCATTGAAGTATCTCCGACAGAAGCAAACACCTTTGATAATTTTCTTCATGTCTTACACCCGGCAAGCGCTGAAACCCTAGAAATGCCCCCCACTGAGTTAATAACTGCTACCGGCGATAACATGCGCGGTACCTTAATCGGTGATAGCGTAAATCCGACAATTGTTATGTTCTCCAAAGACGGCTCTGATATAAGTGAGGTAACCTATGAGGCCTCATATATAGGCGATGTAAAACATATATTGGTTAATATAGAAGAAGGCTCTTATGATGTTTACCAAGGCGATTTAAAAATACAGGAAGGCATACTAGCGTCAGAGCAGGGGACCTTAAGTTTTAGCGCTCAAGGCGGCGGCACATTCCATGTAATTGTGTCAGGCAAGCCCTCAATATACATTACTTCACCGCTAGATGGAACCAGCTTTAATTCATCTTCAATCACAGTAACAGGCACAGCTTCTGATGATAGAGGAATATTATCAGTAATAGTGAATACTATAACGGCAACCATTAATGTTGATGGAGTATGGACTGCCAAGGGAGTAGAACTTATAGAAGGCGAAAATACTATAAAGGCAAAAGCAACAGATACCGATAACAACGAAACCGAAAAAAGCATAAAAGTGTACCTTAATACAGCTACTCCTCCAGCCGCAGCTTTTAGCGGCACGCCAACTTCAGGCAAAGAACCCCTAACAGTTACTTTTACAGATTCATCAAGCAATAACCCGACAAGCTGGCTCTGGAGCTTTGGCCAAGGCCAAGGCACATCAACCCTGCAGAACCCTGAATATGTATACTCCGCCCCAGGGCTATATACAGTATCTTTAACCGCAACAAACGAAGACGGCTCTGACACCATGGTAAAGACAGATTATATAGAAGTAACAACAGATGATGACCCGCCAGCTCCTCCGACTAACCTGCAAGCAGAGGCGGTATCATCCTCGCAGATAAACTTAAACTGGGATGCCTCAATAAGCGATGACGTAGAAGGATATAAGATATACAGAGACTTAGTTGAAATTGATACTACAGCAGATACATCTTACCAGGACACAGGACTTGCTCCGGCAACTCAATACACCTATCAGGTATCTGCGTATGATGAAGATGATAATGAGTCCGCGAAATCCAACTCTTCAAGCGCGACAACGCCGCCGTCAGACGGTACCAATACCTGGTATGTTGATGGCGCAATGGAAAATGATTCAGGTAACGGTAAATCCTGGGAAACAGCAAAAAAATATATCGGCTCCGGCATTGGCTTAATGAGCGGCGGCGATACATTGTTAATCGCAGACGGCACATATACAGGAACCAAGAACATAATTGACGAAGTTCCTTCAGGGACTCCTGGACATTTTACAGCCATAAAGGCCCAGAATGCGTTTAATGTTACTTTGGATGGCTTAAATCCTAATGGAGGAGGCTATCTTGGGATGTTGGATCTTTTCGTTTGGTCTTCAAGCCCGATTCCAATGAAATCCTACATACACATTGACGGGATATTTTTCTTTAGGGGCGGTGCCAGCGTAGATAAACATCACCATGTTAAGATTACTAACTGCGGCTTTTGCGAAGCATCAGAGTCAAGCGGAGTAACTTACAACTTATGCATAGCAAGATCCTTTTTTGTGCTTGTAGAGGATTGTTATACTTTTGGCGAGGGAAGATATAAATTCGGACTTAGTTCAGGAAAGTGGTGGATGGGCAATGTAACAACAACCACAGGCTCAACAACTTTGATAAATAGTTCAACCTCGTCTTGGGATCCGTATATCCTCGATAAAGGGATTATGGTAGGTGGCGACCTTTACACGGTAAAAGAGTTTATAAATGATTCTACAGTGACATTAGACAGAGAAGTTCCGTATACGTACCCTCCGCAATGGAATGGCCTGGTTTCAATACAGCAGGGATCAGACATATTGACAAATAATTCTACGGATAATCCCTGGCATGACCATATTGGGGGCAAGGGCATTATCATAAACAATGAGCAGTATGGAATAGTATGGATAAGCGACGACTCGACCTCCGACACAGTTCGAGTTGATAAACCAGCGTCACAAACATATACATCAGAGCCCGCATATATACCCGTGTATTCGCATGTAGCTTCAAGCGATATTGTCTTCAGGCGCTGCGTTGCCAGGTTTGACTTTTTTTATCCGAATTACGGCGAAATAGGCTGTTTCGCCAATTATCAGGAAAAAGATGTTCATTTTCAAAACTGCATAGCGCTTGATGGCTTGGCATTTATTACCAGCGAAGGGACCGGATCCAAGGCTTTTATAATTCCAAACGGCTGCGTCTCAACAGGCACCCAGGGCTGTATTATATTGAACAACTACGGCACGCCTTATTTATCAGAGGGTGGTTCAGCAGAGGGTATTTATGTTGAGGATACTGTTATGTGGGATGCTCAACAGGGCAATTATGTTAATTCATCAGGCGGCTTATATATGAGCGGTGATAACGGCAAATCTACTTTTAACTTTATAACAGCCGGCAATAGTGATTCTGACAGGGGTTGGTCTCACAAAGAAGAATCTACAGACTGGGACGGCAAGATTTCCTCAACCGCGGGAAGCAATATAATTACAAGAAATCCGGCAAGCAAGGATAAGTCTATATGGACAGATATGCTAAACAACAAGCCGATTCAATTCTACACCGGCAAGTGGGAGTACTTCACGGTAGCCGCTGTATTAGGCCCTGACACCATAGAGCTCGACGGTTTTGCGGCCAATAGCAGCGCAAGCGCAACATGCTATATATACCCAAGCAGCGATTGTAACTCTGATATAAAAAATTCTATTATTTATAATTATAATGGCTTGGGCTACTTCGGTGAAGAGGGCTGGGAAAGCAAAACCGCGAATTCTTTTGATTCCAAGTATAATTCCTATTACCTGAATGTGCTTAACGGCAACGTAAGCGATTTTGATTACACTGACATAGACCCGCTTTGGAAACTAGATACTAATCCTGGCGGGGCGCTTAAGTATTTAGTCAGAATAGAAAAGGATTCAAACTTAGATAACAAAGGCGAAGGCGGCAATGTGCCTGTCGGAGCTACTGTATTGAATAAAATAGGCTTCTCGGGAAAGTTTTCAGATGAGCCCGGCTGGAACGTTGATACAGGCGAGCCGTTGTGGCCCTGGCTTAATGAAGATAAAATAAAAGTGCTGATGGGTAATCCTGGATATAATGCGCATAAAGATCCAGCATCAGAAGGCACAGCGACTCAGACGTCCGCTAATAAACTTATAGATTCCAATGCTACGTTTAAAGCAGACGGCGTTCAGATTCCATTCTTGGTTAGAAACACAGCAGATTCGACTGAAACATATGTGGTATCCGTGGATTCTGAAACAGAGCTAACCTTAGAGAATGATATATTTGTTGCAGGCAAAACTTATGAAATTATACCAACCGATTTATTTAAACATCTTATTGATTTCAAGCGCGGCTTCTGCACCGATGAATTAGACCAGTGGGGCAAACCTGTTACCTTAACCAGATATATTTGGCAGTATTTAGGAAATGAAATCCCGTCCGATATTTACGGCTTTAACGCAAATTTCACAGCCCAGCCGACAACAGGCACAGCGCCTTTGAGAGTTGAATTTACCGATACCTCAAGCGATAGCGCGGTATCATGGCAATGGGATTTCGGAGATGAAACACCCATATCAACAGAGCAAAACCCTGTTCATGTATATCAAAGCGTAGGTGAGTATACCGTAACCCTGACAGTAACGGACCAGGACGGCTTAACTGACACTGAAACAAAAACCAATTACATCAAAGTAACAGTTCCAACCCCGCCTGTCGCTGATTTTACAGCTGACGATACAGAGGGCGAGGCGCCGTTTACAGTAAACTTTACAGATACATCAACCAATAATCCTACATCATGGGACTGGGACTTCGGCGATGGAACGCCTCACTCAACGCTGCAAAACCCGTCGCATGAATATACTCAAGCAGACCAATACACAGTAACTCTAACAGCAACCAACTCAGACGGTTCAGATACTGAAATAAAAATAGATTATATTACAGTAACTACATCGCAGGACAATGACCCGCCAGCTCCTCCGACTAACCTGCAAGCAGAGGCGGTATCATCCTCGCAGATAAACTTAAACTGGGATGCCTCAACAAGCGATGATGTAGAAGGATATAAGATATACAGAGGCGACGATGAAATTGATACCACAGCAGATACATCTTACCAGGACACAGGACTTGCTCCGGCAACTCAATACACCTATCAGGTATCTGCGTATGATGAAGATGATAATGAGTCCGCTAAATCCGAACCTCCGGTAAGCGCGACAACAGACCCAGAAAACAATATCCTGGTAGTTTGGGCAGCGGGAGATTCGGATAAAATACAACCCGATACTCCTGCGCAGTCTTCAAACAGATTCTGGAGCGCTCAAGCAAATAAAATCTCTATAAACAGCGCAAAAAATGAATATAGCGCCTTTCAGTTAATACTGACAGCTTATTCAGATATTCAAGACGTCAATGTATCTGTAAGCGATTTAACAATGGGTTCCTTTACGATTCCTTCTTTAAACATAGAGCTATTCAGGGAATATTTCCAATTTGTAACCACAAGCGAAGGTAACCCCGGAGATTTGCCGATAAACCAATATTATCCGGATCCCCTTATACCTTTTGGCAAAGGAGGGGCGCCTTTTGATTTGCCGCCGGATTTGAACAATCAAAATAACGCAAATCAACCCGTATGGGTTGATATATATGTGCCCAAAGACGCTCCTGCGGGAGTATACACAGGAACCATTACTATTACCGGCCAGGATATAAACAAAACAGTTAACATAGAACTTGAAGTTTGGGATTTTCAACTTCCTGATGAAACTCATCTTGAAAGCCATTCCGTGCTTTATGGAGGGAATTATTTCGGAGATAGAGGAGAAGGCCTATGGTTTTATGGTACCAATTCGATGACTGATAGCGTCTGGGAAGTGCTAAAGCAATATAATCAAATGGCGCGAAAACACCGTTTAGGAATCCTAAACGGCAGCCAAACACAGGCGCCAAGCTGCACCTTTGATGCCGACGGAAACCTTATAAGCTGTAATTGGCAGAAATTCGACCGATACTTCGCACCCATTTTAGACGGCAGTCTATTTATCGACGGCAGCGGGGCAAATACGCCGCCCAACCATTGGGAAATTTCCACGCCCGCGGACTGGACACAAGACACGGATTACAACGATAACGCCATTAAAACTTATTTTGCGGCATACGTAAGCCACATAGAGGAGTATTTAAGCTCAAAAGGCATTCCCGAATCGCGCTATCCCCATCTTCTCTATGCCGCGTATGACGAATCCGGAGATATTGACGGCATTGTGCGTTATGCCACCTTAATACAGGAAAGCGTGGGAGATAAGGTTTCCTATCTTGACACGCGCCATTGGGATGCTGCCGGTTCACAGCCGGGAGATGATGATTGGCCGCTTATAGGCAAAGTGGATGTTTGGTGCCCGGACGCTTTACATTATAATCCTGATTCCATTCAACCCCGCCAGAAAAATTACGGAGAATATGGCTGGTTCTATCACAATTCGGAACCATATCTCGGGCATCATGTAGTTAACGCTCCGGGCTTTTCAATGCGCATCTGGCCTTTGATGTCTTATAAATATAAAGTAGACGGAACATATATCTGGTGTGTTGATTATTGGGATTTTTATCCTGAACCAGGCAATCCGGCAGTAAATATTTTTAATCAGCCTAATAACTATCCCCGTTGGGGTAACGGTGTTATGTTTTATCCGGGTAATCGTTTGAACGAGATAGGACTTCCCTCAAACAGAGGGCCAATACCCTCTTTTAGGTTAAAGGCATTTCGCCGCGGCGCGCAGGATTATGAATACGCGTATATGTTAAAAGCCAAAGGCGGGGATCCTGATACTCTAATTAACGCTGTTATAAACAGCGGGCTTATGATTACTGAAAATAATTCAAATGAAACAGGTGACTGGAGCCATAATGCGAATGATTATTATAGATTAAGGGAGGATTTGGCAAATGCAATCTTAGGCGTTGTTCCGCCTGATAATCCACCTATTATAAACATAACCTCACCGCAAGAAGACGACACCTTTAATACCCGCAACATCACCGTAACAGGTGAAGCTTCTGATAATGAAGGAGAAGTAACAGTAAAGGTAAATGACACAGACGCAGTGTTTACAGATGATACGCACTGGACAGTTGATATAACTCTTCCTGAAGGCGACGGCGACAAAGATATTACAGCCGAAGCAACTGATAACAATGAACAGACAACCGAAAAAACCATAAAAGTTTTATTAGACACAACTTCTCCATTTACATCAGACCACGACCCGCAAAAAGGCGAAACAGGCGTATCGCCTGATACCAACATAATATTAAAGATAAATGACCCAACAAGCGGCGTTGATATAACAACAATAGTAATGTATGTCCAAGACCAAAGAGTAACCCCTGTTATAGAAGGTGGTACTTTTAGCTACACCTTAACCTATAACCCTGATGAAGACTTTGGGTATTCTCAAGAGGTAGATGTAGAAGTGCGCGCTTCTGATTTAGCTAATAACCCAATGCAGGATATATACTCATTTACAACAAAACAACAGGAGAAAGATGAAACTCCTCCTTCAACAACAGAAGACCTTGCCGCTACATCAACCGATGACTCAAGCATTATTACACTCTCCTGGACAGCTCCAGGTGATGATAATGACCAAGGCACTGCCTCAAGCTATGATGTAAGATACAGCCACACAGAAATAAAGAACAAAAACGACTGGGAAGATGCCACTCAATTAGATAATGAACCAGCTCCGAAACAAGCAGGCCAGCAGGAAACATTCCAAGTAGATAACCTATACGGTCAACTTTACTTCGCGTTAATAACATCTGATGAGGTATTTAATGAATCAGGCATATCCAACAACGCCTCTATCGAGAAGCTCTGCGCCCCTGTGATTGAAAGCTTTACAGTGACTCCTGCCACAGCAGCCGCAGATACAGAGCTTGCACTTAGCATACAGGCATATGATTTAGACGGTGAGATAATAAAATACGAAATAGATTACGAAGGAACTGGCAGATATGACTGGCATTGCCCTGTCAACACAGGTAATTTATCAGTTATCACCACCCATAAATACACAAAGCCTGGTGAGTATAATCTATTGCTTAAGGTAACGGATAATAGCGGGCTTTGCGATATTTATGGCGTAAGCAACGTTAACATAACCCCGTCCCTGCAAGCCCCCAGCATAAGCGTAACAGCGACGCCGTCTACAGGCACAGTGCCTTTAAAGGTCAATTTTAAGATAACCACGCAGGATTTAGTCAAAAAATACCTTTTAGACTTTGACGGCGATTATAGATGCGACTTAGCCACAAAATCTGTTGATATAACCAAAGAATACACCTTAGAGGGTGTATATAACGTAAATGTATGGGCTCAAGGCGCAAGCGGCGATTATGGCTATGCCCAGGTTGTGGTAGCCACAGACACTAACACCGCCTATCAATTAGAGCTTGAGGCCTCTGATGCACAGGAGAAGAAAAAAACCAAGATTAAAGTAAAAGGAAACGACAAGAATAAGATAAAAGACTACAGATGGGACCCGGAAGGAAATAACAATTACATATTTAAAGGCGAGGACTTCGATGAGATAGGCAAATACTACCAGACAGGCACCTACGATGTATGCGCTTTGGTGGATGACGGAAACACCTCTTTAGCGCTTAAATTGCGCCTGGCAATAGAGCCGGATGAAGATAAGGGTGAAAATTCACCCAAAGTCGGCGTATCATGCTCATCGGATAAAAACACAGCGCCTATTGTAGCTACATTCTCAAATGCCCTTGACGCTGATAACGTCTACATAGACACTGACGCAGACGGCATAAATGACTGTTTTGTAGCTGCAGGCGATACTATCAAACGCACGTTCTATGAAAAGGCAGAGCATATATATGACTGCCTTGCTGTAAACGAAGAAGGCCTCCTTCAGAGAAAAAGCTTCCTTCTTTCAATAGCCCAGCAGGCGCCTTGCGTATACTTCAAACAGCCCGCTGTTAATAACGCTGTTATATCAGGCAATGCGGTAAGCTTAAGCGTATCCTCTAACTTAGTTGATATAACAGCTGAAAATGTCGTATTTAAATACAGGCTAAAGGCCCAGGGAGAATATCAGCCAATACCAAAGGAAAACAACCGCCAGCAGGATTTATGCGTATTTAATGTTTTTGATACAACACAAATAGCTGACGCTGAGTATGAACTGATAGCAGAGTGCAATGAATACTCTACGCAACCTTTAACCGTGGTAGTGGATAATACAACAGGCAACGACAAAACAATTTATTCAAACAAAGAAGCTGACAGCTCATTTATCGTTAAAGTGCAGACAAAAGCAAACACTCAAGTATATGCCCTCCTACCCGACGGCTCAAGCTTTAGCTACGTGCCTGATCCTGAAGAAGAAGCTGATACCTTGATAATAGAAGGTATACCTAAACAACTATTATCGCAAAGATACCCCGATGTTACGCCTCTTCCTGGGCAGCAGGGCGAGCATTACCATAAAGTAAGGTTCCTGAGCAACAAGACAAACATAAAAACAGGCGCTTTTTTAGAGATAATACACCCTGATACTGCCAAAGGAAAACTCTTAGACATCTATAAATTAAAAGAAGGATCTTGGGTAAAAAGAATAGATTCAATCACAAAGAAGGATGAAAGCATAACAATAGACCAGGCTGACTTCTCGCTGTTTGGCTTAGGCGGATTATTTGGAGGCAGCTCATCAGGCGGTGGCGGTGAAGGCGGAGGCGGCGGCGGAGGCGGTTGCTTTATTGTGACCGCTTGCTACGGTACGCCGCAGGCGCAAGAGGTAAAGATACTCTCGCAATTTAGGGATAACTATTTACTTACAAACCCATTAGGGACACAACTAGTTCAGTTCTATTACAAACATTCGCCCAAATGGGCTGAATATATAAAAGATAAGGCTGTGTTAAAAAGAGCAATACGAACTTTGCTTAGGCCTTGCGTGTGGATGGCCACCAGACTTAAATAAATATAGTAGCGGAGCCTTAAGGCTCCGCTACTATAGCCCGATAAATCGGGCAACTACGGCCGGTTGTTTGGATGGCAGTAAAGTTTAATGGTGAGGACAAGATAATTAAATTGGATTGAAAAAAGGAGGCGTACCATGAACGTAAATAAGAAATTAACGGTTATTGTCAGCATAATAGGATTAATTGTAATGCTTGGTGATAGTTGTGTCTATGCTAAGGTTAAAGGAGATACAGTAGAAGTGTACGTTGAATTCCCCGAACCTAAAATTACCCCTAGTACATACATGCCTGGCTATAGCCGCATAGATATGGAAGGTATGCCCTCTCTGGGCGAAGTAGGCGAGCCTGTGATACCTGTAAAGGGACTTAAAATGTTAATTCCACCCGACAAAAAAGTAAAAGACATGCATGTTATCCTGGGCGAAAAAATAACCCTTCGCGGCACGTATCAGATAGAATCGGGACAGGAACAAGGCCCTCTAAGCAAAAATATAAAACCCAAACCCATTAAACCAAAACCTGAAATTTATGAAAAAGATATCCCTTACCCGGCCAAGTCCCATAAACAAGTATCTGTCCAGCGGAAATTAGGTTACCCAATAAGCATAGTTAACCTTTTGCCAGTAGAATATTATCCTGTAAAAGGAGAAGTTTCCTATTTTAAAAATATGACGGTAGTAATAGAGTTGCGGCCTGAGGACCGTAAGGTAATCCCGCGCAGGAGAAATACCAAAACAATTAAGGAAAGAGACAATAAAGATATTCAAAGGTTTATTGATAACACGGAAGACCTAATGCTTTATACTCAGGGATTAACCGGTGCCGGGCCAACAGATGCCACAACAGGGGATTTGCCAGAACCTTTATCAGGCCAATTTGACCCTAATCAGCAATATGACTATGTTATTATCACAGACCCTGTTTTTGTCTCGGCCTTTACGCCACTAAGAGATCGTCGAATTCAAAATGGATTCTCTGCCGCTATTATTGATACTGCCTGGATATATGCCAACTATTCTGGTTTAAGGCCTGATGGAGGAGAAGATAACCAGACTAAAATAAGGAATTTTATCAAAGATGCCTATAGCTACTGGGGCACGAGCTACGTGCTTTTAGGCGGCGATGCTGATGGCGCTGATGCAGGCGGAGAAAGCGGAAATAATATCATTCCTATTAGAGGCTTAGATGAATCTTATCACTCCTCATATCCAGACGGTAATATTTCTGCTGATTTATACTACGCTTGCTTAGATGGTGATTTTGATGGTAATGGCAACGGAAAATACGCAGAACCCCTAGACGAAGGCGTGGACCTATTAGCTGAAGTGTATATTGGTAGGGCCCCTGTTGATTCTCTGGAAGAAGTGAATAATTTTGTCAGAAAGACCCTTGCTTATGAAGATTCAACGGATGCGTATCTGACAAAGAGCTATATGTTGGGTGAATATCTTGGTTTCGGCGGAATTTCACAATACGCAACAGCCTCTATGGAGGAGATTCGCCTTGGCGCAGATACTAATGGACTTGTAACCCAGGGGTTTTTAAGCAATCCTGATAGAGCGTTTGATGCAGATACTCTGTATGATGAAGCTGGAGAGGCACAATGGCCAAAAGAAGAGCTTATTGAGATTATGAACAGCGGTGTGCATATAGTTAATCATTTAGGCCATTCCAACACTACCCACAATATGAAGTTGACTAATAACACTGTTGATACCCTTGCAAATGGTAAATACTTTATTATTTATACACAGGGGTGCTATGCCGGCTCAGTAGATAATAGGAATAGCTCTGGAAGCTATTTATCATGGGATTGCATAGGCGAACATTTTACTCTAAGCAGTAATGGAGCAGTTGCCTTTATAGGAAACTCAAGATATGGTTGGGGAGCACTTGATTCTACAAACGGCTCAAGCCAACGTTTTAACAGGACATTTTGGAGTGGTTTATTTGGCGATGGGATTATGGAGTTAGGAAAGCTAAATCAGCATTCTAAAGAGGCGAATCTTCCGTATCTGTATTATGGCAGGAATAGATGGTGTTATTTTGAATTAAGCCTCTTCGGTGATCCAGCATTAGCAGTAAATCTACCAAACAGTTTGATATTGTATCCGGATTATAACTTTATTGAATTAATAGGTAATGGAGATGATAAATTTAGTCCAGGAGAAACTGCAGAATTGAGAGTTTCTCTACGGGCTTTAAACCAGGACGCATTTAATGTGTCCGCTACCCTTAACTCCGAAGACCCATATGTGATTATTGAACAAAACAATTCAAACTATGGGGATATTTTAAAAGGACAATCAGGGGATAATTCAAGTTTCCCTTTTAGATTCACAATATCTGATGCCTGCTCATGGGGACGCAAAATCGGTTTTACATTTATAACCAATGCAGATGATTATAGCAGGGAGAGGCAGTTCTCAATAGAAGCAAAAGACGCGACTCCGCCCGTTGGCAGCATTTTGATAAATGGGGGAGATGAATATACCTATAGCACTCAAGTTACTTTGACTCTTTCAGCTGATGATACTGGAAGCGGAGTTTACTGGATGTACTTTTCTAATAGTCAGCCTGGCTGGACAGAGGGTTGTGATTATACCACGACTAGGAGTTGGACCTTAACTCCTGGATATGGCGAAAAGACAGTATATGTGATATTCAAAGATGTGGCCGGTAACTTCTCCGAGGTGTATTCTGACACTATTATATATATCGAAGATCTTACGATAGAAGCGCCGACTAACCTTATCGCAAATGTATCGTCAGGAATGGTAACATTGGGGTGGACTGACAATTCTAACAATGAAGAGGGATTTTACATAGAAAGGGGCAGCAGAAGTAAGGGCAGCGTTACCTATAAACGTATTGGCCAAGTCGGTGAAAACGTAACCACGTATTCTGAAATTGTTGTTAATGGGGCATATTATCGTGTGCAAGCCTGCAGCTTAACCGCGGGGAAGGTATCAGGTTACTCCAACGAGGTTAAGGTAAATGTGGCCAGCGGCAACGCAGGCGGAGGAAAGAAAAAACCGTGAAGTAAAGATTCGACAAAGCTAAACCTCGAGTAATCGGGGGGCGGAAAGCCACGGGTCCTTAAAGGTGGGACAGGATAGCCGGGTTGCAAAATAAAACCCTTAAAGGATGGCCGAGCTGCCGAAAATCTTTAAATGAGATTTTGGCAAGAGACTCGGCCATTATTTTAAGGAGGGCAGTAAAATGAAAAAAGTAAATATGATGAAAAATAAAATATTAATTATGCTATTATTTTTAGGATTATTTTTGCTGGTGCCGGCAAGATACAGTTTTGCCGATGACCCTGGATCTGACCTTTACGGAAACCATCCAAGACTCTGGATAAACAGAGAGCCCAACCGCCCTGGCTGGGCGCGTTATCAGAGGATGCTAAGCAAAATGACTACAGAAAATCCTGACGGCACCTTCGGTACCTGGGATTGGCGGAAATTTGAAAACCATGTAAAAGGGCAAATTTTAGCAATAAATGCTCCTCCGCCCAGCCCTAGCGAACCAGATAGAATTTCAAACGGAGGCGACGCAGCTGCAGTAGCCCTAATGTCACAATTGCGCTCAGATAACCCGCAGCAGGGCGTGCCACCCGAACTTTATGATGACTGGGCAAGCTATTATGCTGCCAAGGCTATTGAGAGTTGGTATAAAAGTAATGTATATGATCCTAACCGCTGGGTTAACGCTGCCACAAATAATACCTTAACAAGCAATAATCAGAGCTGGCAGTGGGATGAGAATAAATGGCAAGACAGATTTGTAACTGTGTATTATCCGGGCAGCAGTGTACCTGCAGCTACCAGGCAGATTATTCATGCGCAGGGGCAAACCCTTACTGTGTCTCCTGACTGGGATATTACACCTCCTGCAAGTTATGTGATCTTCAAAGCAGGGAATTTCGGTTACAAGACAAGCATTATTACCAGTGCTACGGAAAATACCTTAGAGGATATTACCAAAACCTGGCCTGCTTCAAATTGGACAGGCAGATTTGTTAACGTCTATATAAACGGAAGAATTATTACTCGAGAAATTGTTTCCGGAAGCAGTAATACTATTACAGTTTCAGAGCCATGGGATGAAATACCCCCTATTAATACCCTCTATAGGATTCTTAATAAACCCTCTACAAGTTTTAATGTTTATGGAGGCCAACGCAAGGGCACTGCCTTAGTTTTTGACTGGGCTTACAATTTTTTTACCCAAGAGAACAAACAGGATATGATTTCCTTTGTAAACCAGAGAAAAGAGCAGGCATATAGTTACATGGGCCCATATTTTAATGCCGTGTATAAAGATATTCGAGGCCATTTATGCGGCTATGCGATGTATGGTGATGATCCGAATGCTGATTATTGGATAACATCCGCGATGATAAAAATTTATGGCGGCCAGTGGCAGGATTCAGAAGGAAACACCAGGTCAACCGAAGGCGTGCTTGTGACATATTTAAGGCCGGATGGAATTAATATCGGCGGCGGCCAGGCGCACGCGGATGGTTATGGCTCGGGAAACATTGAGCAGTTTTATAGTTTTCTTTTAGGGGCTATGACAGCTGAAGGCAGGAATTTCTTCGATGAATATGACGGATACTGGCAGGATAGGATTCGCTATGTAATTTATGACGTGCTTAATACAGATTTAAGGAAATACGGTTATTTTAAAACAGGCCAAAATGCTTATCAGAGCTATGCAGATACGTTAATATCAAACCTCTTAGAAGCAAATGATATCTATCCAGATTCTTATGGCCAGTACTTTTTAAACAGGATATGGAGCGCCTGGAATTTCAATCCCGATCTCTACGGCGTTACAATAACTGAAATATTTCTGCATTACGATAGCAATGCTATTGAAAAATCCTTTGATGACGGGCTGCCCAAGTATTACTATACAGCTGATAAAGCCCTTAAAGAAGGAGGGTATAATTATCCGGAAGGCGTAGGTGACATGTTTCTAAGATCAGACTGGGGGTTTATCCCCAGGTTTTATCTTGCCTCTATTGCCGCCGACGATGCGTATACAACCCAGGATTCCGAAGAACGCGGCCATTTAGGTATTTTTGCTAACGGAGTGGATATTTTAAAAAAACATACCGGATGGGACAATGATGCGTATAAAAGCAGGACCTTTAATGCTAATACCATAACTATATTTGACCCGGTGGAATATTGGTGGGGTGACAACAGCTATGACAACTATGCCGGTAATTATAACGACGGCGGCCAAAGGGATACAGGCTTGGAAAGCGGATGTGCAAAAAACGGGATACATGGCCATGACAGGGCCAAATTTTTAAGGCAAGAGCACAATGATAGCCATGATTATTTAGCCGTGGATATTACCAATGCCTACGAAAACCCGCAGTGGGAAGAGGATTATGATTTTAGACTTGCCTATAAAGGCACAGCAGAGTCAGGAACCGCAACTAGCCTTACTGATACAGATGCAAACTGGGCACCGCACCAATGGCAAAAAAGCTGGATGAGAATACAATGGGGCACAGGTGAAGGCCAATACCGATATATTACAGATAGTAACGAAACTACGCTATATTTTTTAGGCCAGGATTATGTTAACCCTCCGCGCGACCGCGGATTTGACACCCCGCCTGATGAGACATCAGAGTTTTGGATTACCCAACAAGACACCAGCCTTCTTTCTTTTCATTACCGTCCTAAAGTTAAGGAAGACGGCGTGCAGAGGGAATTGGTTTACTTACGCCAGCCAGGAGTAAACGTCACAGGAGATTTTACGTTCGTTTTCGACAGAATAGAAGCTTCTAAAAGTCACTTTACCAGAAAGGCTAACTGGAGAAGCCCGGATGATGGCAAGCCTGAGTTATATAAAGCAGACGGAACTCCTGCAGAGCCGGTAGAAGATACTTCTACCCAGGACAAAGGCCATGTTTTCGGAGGCAGCGACCAGAAATACGAAGTTCAAGCCTACAATGCCTCTATCTGTAAAATGAGCAAAACTAATCCTGACACAGGAAATCAGGCTAATCTCTTTATTAAGGCGCTTTTGCCCGAAGAGCATATTATGCGCAGGGTTGGTGGTGAAAAGCAAATTGGGACAGATACAAATGGCAAGCCTATATATGAAAACTGGGCAGGGTTTGTTGATAATACCTCCAAAACTAAACCGGGAGATTATTATCTTGACTATAGCTGTTATCAAGGATGGTGGCGTGTTGAAACCATAGCTCCTGAAGACTCAACTCAAACCAACTTTTTGCACGTTCTTTATACCACTGACGCAACCACTGCCTCTATGCCTGCTACCACATTAGTAGAAGGCGATACCATGGCAGGCGCTTTGGTTAATGCCCCGGGCGCTCGCTTGGTTATGTTCGCAAAGACAGCAGATAAAATCAGCGATGTAACATACCAGGTTAATTCTTCCGCTGTCAGCACTAAACATCTGTTGGTAGATATGCAGCCCGGCTTTTACAATGTTGAGCAAAACGACGAAAGAAAATTTAGCGACACTCCTGCCTCAAGTAACGGGACATTATCCTTTGCCTTGGCAGGAGGAGGAGCGTTCCATGTGATTATGTCAGGCAAGCCCTCAATATACATAACCTCGCCTGTTGACGGATACAGCGCTGATTCCACCCCAATCACCGTAACAGGCATAGCTTCTGATGATCAGGGAATACTATCAGTAACAGTAAACACTATAACAGCAACCATTGATGTTGAAGGAAGCTGGACTGCTGAAGGAATAGAACTTACAGAAGGCGAAAACACCATAACCGCAACAGTAACAGATACAGATAATAACGAAACCGAGAAAAGCATAAAAGTATACCTTACTTCCCAAATGTCTCCGGTAGCTGATTTTGAAGGTACGCCGACTGAAGGGTATGCGCCATTACCAGTGCAGTTTACCGATACATCAACCAATAATCCTACATCCTGGGAATGGGACTTTGGTGATGAATCAGAGCATTCAACCCAGCAGAATCCGTCATATGAATATGCGCAGGCAGGCACATACACAGTATCTTTAACAGCAGCCAACAATGACGGCTCTGATACTGAAACAAAGACGGACTATATTACAGTAAACGACTCAGGTGACACTACTCCGCCCACTCCGTCAACTAACCTGCACGCAGAAGCTGTTTCATCTTCGGTGATAGACCTAACCTGGGATGCCTCAATAAGCGATGACGTAGAAGGATATAAGATATACAGAGACGGTGATGTAATTGATACCACCGCTGATACTTCATACCAAGACACAGGCCTTGCTGCAAACACACAATATACTTATCAGGTATCTGCCTATGATGAAGCTGATAATGAGTCCGCGAAATCTGAACCGCCGATAAACGCGACAACGCCGCCGTCTGACGGCACCATTTACGTCTGCGATGACGCAACTGATGCTAATCAATACGGCGAAGGTGGGTGGGGTGAACCAAGCGATTCGAATAATGGCGAATCAAAGGGATACCCATTTAAGACAATAGGCCATGCACTTGATTATGTGCAATCCGGCGACACCTTAATCATCGGCAGCGGCACCTATAAAAATACCAGCACAGGTGTAAATAATATCATTGATAATGTAGCCTCCGGAACAGCAGATGATTTTACTTTAATTCAGGCAGAAGTTCCATTCAGAGTTACTTTAGACGGTGAAAACAATCCTTGGAAACCTGGTGAATATGCAGACATGATATATCTTGCCAATAAATCACATATTCATATTGATGGGATATTCGTTTTTAGAGGTGTAAGTTTTATTCATAGGTCTAATAATATAAAGATTACACGTTGTGGATTTGCTGAAGCAACACCTGCTGGGGCTGCACAGTATAACTTACAAATAGCGGTCTCCTCCGATGTTCTTGTAGAAGACTGTTTTACATTTGGTGAGGGAAGATATAAATTCGGGGTTAGCTCCGGTGGTACAAGCCATAACATACTATTCAGAAGATGCGTTGGTAGGTATGATTATTATTATATGAATGGAGGCGGGACAGGTGTCTTTTGTAATTATAATAATGATAATGTTATATTTCAAAATTGCATTGCCATTGACGGCCTGGCGTTTAGGTCATATTCTGATCCCAACCATTTTGATGACATGAGAACTTCCGGATTCATCAATTCTCATAGTGTGAATAAGACAACTATTGATGGCTGTATGGTTCTGAATAGTTATGGGAATGGTGTTATGTCTGAGGGTGAAGTGGTAACGGGTATGCCAATTACAAACACAGTTCTCTGGGATATTTATAGTGGTACTGGCACTTGTACATGGTTTACGCTTGTGAACGGAGATAACGGATTATCTAATATTCAGCACGTAACTTCCGGCAGTACAGATGTTATTAGAAAATGGATGAGTGCGTACGGAATACCGTCTCCAATAGAAAATACTATTTTTTACGGTTTCACCAATCCATCTAAATACGGCGCAAACAATGGTTTTAATTCAACTTACAATTGTTATTTTGGCAATAACGGTAATAATGGCAACACAAGCGATTTTGATTATGTTGATGATCCCGCATATAACCCCTTATGGAATGAAGAAACTAATCCTAATGGCGGGCTTAAGTATTTAGTCAGAATAGAAAAAGATTCAAACTTAGATGGAGCAGGAACAGGTTCAGACCAAGAGCATAAAAACGGAGAAACTATTGGTGCCACCATCCTGAATCAAATAGGCGTTTCAGGTACTTTTTATGGTGAAGCCGGCTGGAATGCCGATACAGGAAAACCACTTTGGCCCTGGACAAATGAAGATATTATAAAAGAAATAATGAGTAATTCTGAATATAACATGCACGCAAATGATCGTGACTTATCCGGCAACCCGATAAACTTCAAACGCGGCTTCTGCGCTGACGGCACAGGTTTATACGGCGGCCCGATTACCTTAACCAGCTATATCTGGGAATACTTAGGCAATCCTTTACCTCCTGATATTTATGATAATGATTATCCTCCGATATTAAACATCGCCTCACCCCAGCAAGACGACACCTTTAACACCCGAAACATCACCGTAACAGGTGAAGCCTCTGATAATGAAGGAGAAGTAACAGTAAAGGTAAATGATACAGACGCAGTGTTTACAGATGATACGCACTGGAGCGCGAATACCACTCTTGAAGAAGGCGACGGCGAAAAAGATATTACAGCCGAAGCAACTGATAACAATGAACAGACAACCGAAAAAACCATAAAAGTCATATTAGACACAACTTCTCCTTATACATCAGACCACGACCCGCAAAAAGGCGAAACAGGGGTATCGCCTGATACAAACATAATATTAAAGATAAATGACCTAACAAGCGGCGTTGATATTGAAACAATAATGATGTATGTAGAAGACCAAAGAGTAACTCCTATTATAGAAGGCGGCGCTTTAAGCTACACCCTAACCTATAATCCTGATGAAGACTTTGGATATTCTCAAGAAGTAAGCGTAGAAGTGCGCGCTTCTGATTTAGCTAAAAATTCAATGCAGGATATATACTCATTTATAACAAAACAGCAGGAAAAAGATGAAACTCCTCCTACAACAACAGAAGACCTGGCAGCTACATCAGCCGATGACTCAAGCGTTATTACACTCTCCTGGACAGCTCCGGGTGATGATGGAGATTCAGGCACTGCCTCAAGCTATGACATAAGATACAGCCATTCCGAAATAAAGACCAACAAAGACTGGGAAGATTCTACCGAGTTAGATAATGAACCTGCGCCAAAACAAGCAGGACAACAAGAAACATTCCAGGTAGATAACTTATACGGGCAGCTTTACTTCGCTTTAAAGACATCCGATGAAGTATTCAATGAATCAGGCATATCTAACAATGCCTCTATACAAAAGTTAAGCCCGCCTGTAATAACAAGCATAACAGCGACTCCTGTTTCAGGAGCTGCTCCGTTACAGGTAAGCTTTGACGCTGAAGCAGTTGATTATGACGGCCAAATATGCAGTTATGAATGGGATTTTGAAGGTGACAGCTTTTTTGAGGCCAGTAACATCTATCCTGATATTGAGTTTAACTATCTATCAGCAGGCGAATACAGCGCTATCCTTAAAGTAACTGATGATACCGGATTATTTGCTACTGCCGGTGTCGTAATAACCGTATCTGATAACCCTCAAGCCCCTGTATTTACATTAACAGCTCATCCTATGCAGGCAGTTGTTCCTTTTACTCTAACCCTAAGAGCAGAAGGAGACCATACGAAAATAATAGAATATTGCTTTGACATAAATGAAGATAACCAGCCTGATATATTATCAGCCAAGCCTCACATAAACATAGAAGTTACGGAGCCGGGTTTTAAGATATATACAGTAAAAGCAAAAGACATGTTAGGCGTTGAAAGCATAGCCTCTGTATGGGTAAACGCCCAAGAGCCCGGATTTATGAAAGATAAGACATTCTACATAGAATGCCCCCAAAAAGAAGAGATACTTACGCCTGTAATCTTTAAGGCGCAAGGCTCGCTTATCCAGGAGGAGGAAATAGTAAAATACCAGTGGTTTACGGATAACGGCGACGCTGTAGCAGATTATACAGGCGATAACCTAATCCAGATAACGCATAAATATTCAGCAACAGGCACAAATAACGTTGCCTGCGTAGTAACTACCGACAAAGGTATATCAAGGAGGGCAACCGCTAAAATACGCATACAAGACAGCGCAAAATCAACTGATTCCAGTTGCAACTTCTCAATAACAGCCAATAACTTTACAGTGCCTGTTAATGCAAGCTTTGTGGACTTAGGCTCCAACGCCGATATATTCTACTTTGACCCGACAGGAAAAGGAAAATTTAGAAGCGTAAAAGAAAAACACCAGTCCATGGCGCATACCTACCTAAGGACAGGCCAAGTATTAGCCAAGGTAAAGGCAAGGCTGACCCAGGGGAAATCCTCGATAAAGACAATACCCCTGCTTATTAACGGGACAAATACGTCATGCCTAAACATAAAACATCCCGGCAACTTAGCAAGCGTGCACGGTATTATCCCTGTTGTTGTTGAGGCCCATGCAGAGCTTAACTCTAATATATACCTGTTATATAAGAATAAAACAGCCCAGGACTGGATTAAGATAGAAACGCCTCTTACCCAGAGAGCTGACTCAGATTACTATATAAACTGGGATACAGCTAACCTTTCAGGCCAAATAGACCTGAAGGCAACTCTTACAACCGTAGATAACCAAACATCTGAATCTACTGTTATAACAGTAGATGTTAAAAACTCAAACAATGCCGATTTTTCATGCGTAAAGGATGAATTAGGCATATTCACCGTAACGGCAAAGATAGCAGATACATCAGATAATACGGTATACCTACCTGAATGCTCAAGTGTTGAGATACCTCTTGAGGCGGTTGATAAGAATACTACAGGAAAAGACATAATAATCGTTAAGGTAATACCAAAAGATAAGTTAGCAGGTGTAAATCCCCTTGCAAACAGCGCTGAATACTGTTTTGATATTGATTTTGACAGCTGTTCAGCAACGCTTAGCTTAAATACCTCTGCCTTATCAACTGACGATAAACCCATAATGCCTTATTGCTATAATCCCCAGACAAATACATGGGAAAGAGTCTGGGATTATAGCATGATAGACGGCACTGTAACCTTTCAGACAGCGCATCTGTCTCTATTCGGCTTAGGAGGCTTATTCGGCGGCGACGGTGGAGGCTCAGGCGGCGGTGAAGGAGGAGGCGGTGGCGGAGGAGGTTGCTTTATCGCGACAGCTTGCTACGGAACGCCGCAGGCGCAGGAGGTAAAGATACTCTCTGCCTTTAGAGACAAATATTTGCTCACAGACCCATTCGGAACACAACTTGTTCACTTCTATTACAAACATTCTCCAAAATGGGCTGAATATATAAAAGATAAACCAGCGCTAAAAAGAGCGATACGAATATTACTTAGGCCGGTTGTATGGATGGTTATGAAGTTGCAATAGATGTTAGTAGCGCAGGCTTAAGCCTGCGCTACTAACTGGCTTGCTAAAGAGAAAGCAGGAGGCGTAAAATGAAGATGTTGGTAGCGCAGGCTTAAGCCTGCGCTACCAACTATTCACAAAAAGAAAAAAGTAGCAAAAAAGAAAAAGAACTGCTGCTGGCTTGAAAACCAAACGAGTGACATTTCTATTTTGTGAAGAGTGTGACATTTCTATTTCGGCTTGACATATAATCATTATTTATTGACACCCCATTAGCCAAGTGCTATAATGTGCCGCATACAGTGCAAATAAAATCCAAATGTCAAATTTCAAAATCCAAATGAATCATAAAAATCCAAATGTTTTAATAATTTGTCATTTGAAATTTGTTATTTGTAATTAATTAAATGGAGGTGTGTTATGAAGGTTGTGTTTTTCAGGTTCTGTATCTTATGTGTAATATTAACATTAACAACATCTATTACAGGCTGCGCCGTAGGCTTTTATAAGGGCAGGCCCAGCGATAAGGCAAAGATAGTACAGTTAGAAGACGAGCTTAAGGAATTGCAGGAAGCAAAATCAATGCTTGAGCAAAGGCTCGCGCAGGAAATATCTGATAAGGATGTAAAGCTTGAAATGGCTGACAGAGGCCTGGTAATAACGTTTGTGGCGGAGCTTCTTTTTGACTCAGGCAAGGCGCAGATAAAGGATACGGGAAAAGACGCCCTTAGCAAAGTCGCTTCCATATTAAAAAATACCACACCTGATAATGAAATCGGCATCGAAGGCCATACTGATAATGTTCCTATTAAATTTTCCGGTTATAAATCAAACTGGGAATTATCTACGGCAAGGGCAACAGAGGTGCTGCATTATTTAGTAGATAACGGCGGGCTTAATCCTGAGAAACTTGCTGCAACAGGTTACGGAGAATTCAGGCCTGTTACGTCAAATGATTCCGATGAAGGCAGACAGAAAAACAGAAGAGTGGAAATAGTTATTAAACCGTTGCCGGAAGCCAAAAAAGGCATCAGCGCACCTTCATACGGTGAGGAATATACTAAATAGGCGCAAAATGCGCTTTATAAGTGAAAATCAGGATATCAGGAATAAAACCTGATATCCTTTTTCATATATGGATAAGAATAACCTCCCCCAGCATATAGCTATCATCATGGATGGCAACGGCAGATGGGCAAAAAAGCGCCACCTGCCCAAGGTAATAGGCCATCGTTACGGCGCCCAGACCGTTGACAGGATAACCTCGCATTGCGCCAGGCTCGGAATAAAAGCGCTTACGCTTTACAGTTTTTCTACAGAGAACTGGAAACGTCCTCCTGACGAGGTTGAAGCGCTCATGAACCTGCTTTATGAATACCTGGAAAAGAAACTTCCCAAACTCAACAAAAATAATATAAAATTAAACATGATAGGCAATATAAACGGCCTGCCTGAAAATGTAAGAAAAAAATTACAGGATGTTATAGGAAAGACTTCAAAAAATACAGGTATGATTTTGACTTTGGCGTTAAATTATGGCGCACGGGAAGAGATACTTTCGGCCTGCAGAAAGCTTATAGGCGAAGTAGAGGCAAAAAAAATAAATTTTACTGATATAAACGAGTCTGTATTTAGCAGCTATTTATATACAAACGGCCTGCCAGATCCGGATTTATTAATAAGGACAAGCGGGGAGTTAAGAGTCAGCAATTTCCTTTTGTGGCAAATATCTTATGCGGAGTTTGTTGTGAATAGAGAGTTGTGGCCTGATTTTAAACCTAAGGATTTGGATGCTGCAATTGAGCAGTATCAAAAACGAAAAAGGCGTTTTGGTGGACGACTATGAGAGAAAGAATATTTATTTCCGCTATATGGGTAGCTGCTGTACTTGCGCTTCTGTTTTTTGCGCCAAAATGGGTTCTTGCCGCGATAGTTACCGTGATTATCGCTATGGCTATGTTCGAATTCTTCACCATGATCCAGCGCAAGCAACTTCCGGTATACCCGTATTTCGGGATTATCATAGGCTGTATTATACCTATTTCTACGTATCTCAAATTTGATCCTACGCAAGGATGGGAATTTTTATTAATTACTACTGTCTGTTTAAGCATTTTTCTTTTACAATTTACAAAACGCAGGATTGATAACGCTACAAGCGGAATAGCAATTACTATTTTCGCGATATTTTACATAAGCTGGTTTTTTTCATTTCTGGTTAAAATACTGGTATCTGATTTAATAGTGCCGGATGGTCGCATGCTGCTTTTATTTTTACTCATCGTGACAAAGGTCGGAGACGCGGGGGCTTACTTTTTCGGAAAACTTTTAGGCGCCCATCACCTTATCCCGAGAATAAGCCCTAAAAAATCCATAGAAGGCGCGATCGGCGGATTTTTGTGTTCGTTTATAGCGGCGTTTTTATGCGCCAGGTTTGTGCCGCAGTTAGAGCTGGTGCATATAGCGGTATTGGGGACATTATTGGGGATATTAGGCCAGATAGGGGATTTATCTGAGTCTTTAATAAAAAGGGATTGCATGGTAAAAGATTCAAGCGCGGTATTTGCGGGATTAGGGGGCATGCTTGATTTGATAGACAGCCTGTTGTTTACCTCGCCAATATTTTATTTCTACATAAGATTTTTAAGCCAATGAGAAGAGTTGCGATATTAGGTTCCACAGGTTCAATCGGAGTAAATACGCTAAAAGTTTTAGAGTCTCTTAAAGGCGGCTTTAGCGTTGAGGCGCTTTCCACATTTGAAAACACCAGGCTTTTGGCCCAGCAGATAAGGCAGTATAAGCCAAAGGCGGTTGTGGTTGTAAACCCCGAAAAAATATCCGACCTAAAAAAGAGAGTCTCGCTAGCAGGTATAAAGGTGTTTTCAACCCAGGTTGGAAACGAGATATTGGCAGAATCTAAAAACATCGATACCGTTGTTGTTGCCATATCAGGTTCATGCGCCTTAAACCCGATATTATCCGCCATAAGGACAAATAAAAAAATATGCCTTGCGAACAAAGAGGCCCTGGTAATGGCCGGCAATATAATAATGCGCATGGTTAAAAAATATAAAGCAGTAATAGTGCCTGTTGACAGCGAGCATAGCGCCATATTTCAATGCATACGGCAGAATAAAGATAAAGCAGCTTTAAGCAGAATATATTTAACAGGTTCCGGCGGTCCTCTGAAAGATGTTCCTAAAAAAGAATTTCCTTCTCTTACGATGTCGCGTATTTTAAAACACCCCAGATGGAAAATGGGCCCGAAGATAACAGTTGATTCCGCCACCCTTATGAATAAAGGCCTGGAGGTAATAGAAGCAAAACACCTTTTCGATATTCCGGCAAACAGGATAAATGTGGTTATACACCCGGAGGCGGTTGTGCACTCAATGGTGGAATTTACCGACGGGTCAATACTGGCCCAAATGGCTGCAACAGACATGAGGCTGCCTATTCAGTATGCGATGACGTTTCCAAACCGGGTGAGCGCGCCTTTGGCTACATTAAATTTTAACAAAACAAGGCAGCTGAATTTTTCGCAGCCTGACTTGGATAAGTTTCCGTGCCTTGAGCTTGCGAATGTAGCGTGCAAATTAGGGGGAACATACCCGGCTGTAATAAATGCCGCGGATGAAGTAACTGTATATGCCTATCTTGACGGAAAGATAAAATTCACAGATATACCGAAAACAATAGAGAAGGTTATGTTAAACCACAAATACATCGCTGACCCGCTTCTTAACGATATATTAGCGGCGGACGCGTGGGCTCGGCAACAGACAAGGACACTAATATCATGATATCTACTTTGGCAGTATTAATAGTTTTTAGCGTGCTTATTTTGGTTCATGAGGCAGGTCACTTTTTCGCTGCCAAAAGAATGGGCGTTAAGGTGGAGAGGTTTTCATTCGGGTTCGGGCCTAAGCTTTTCTCGTTTAAAAAGAACGAGACCGAATACCTGATTTGCCTGGTCCCCTTAGGGGGCTATGTAAAAATGGCGGGCGACGAACCGACCGAAGAAAGAAAAGGAGCAGAATGGGAGTTTTTATCAAAACCCCCGATTAAAAGATTCGCTATAATTTTTTCAGGGCCTTTAACAAATTATCTGCTTTCGTTTTTGTTATTTTCCTTGATATTTGTGATAGGCACGCCTGCCCTTACCCCTGAAGTCGGCGATGTGATAAAGGATTTTCCTGCTTATTCAGCAGGCATAATGCAAGGCGATAAAATCACTTCTATTAACGGGAAAAATATAGAATATTGGGATGATTTACTCATTGAGATTTCAAATGCGACTACCGGCGAGAAGGTTAATATATCGCTTTTAAGAAATGATAAGCCGATCAGCGTAGGATTAGTCCCCAGAATAATTGAAACAAAAAATATCTTTGGCCAGGTCATAAAAGTTGGGCGTCTTGGAATAACATCCAGCAATAATATCGTGACAGTTAAGACAGACCCGTTTAAGGCTTTGTATTACGGAGCGCAAAAAACCGTGTTTTTAACAGTGCTTACCTATAAGTCGCTCTGGTATATGATAACAGGCGGCATGCCTGTAAAAGAATCCCTGGCAGGGCCTGTGCGCATTGTAACGGAGATTGGAAAAGCGGCAAAGCTTGGGATTGTGCCTTTGTTGCATTTGACAGCTTATATAAATTTGGCTATCGCGGTTTTTAATCTTTTGCCCATACCTATTTTGGATGGCGGGCATATTTTATTTTTAGGGCTTGAGAAAATAAGAAAAAGAAGGCTAAGTCCTAAGGTAGAGCAGGCTGTAACAAACGTGGCGCTTTCATTGTTAATTGCGCTTTTTGCCCTGGTTACCTGGAACGATATCATTAATATTATAAGATGACGCCAAGCATTTCACGCAAGAAAACTTGCCTTGTGAAAATAGGCAGTGTAAAAGTGGGCAAAAACGCTCCTGTGTCTGTGCAGTCAATGGCAAAGACAGATACAAGGAATGTTAATGCCACCGTAAAACAGATTAAGCAGTTAGAAAAAGCCGGCTGCGAAATCATAAGAGTTGCTGTTAAGGATATCCGGTCCGCCAAAGCCATAAAAGCTATAAAACGAAAAATAAAAATTCCTCTTGAAGCAGATATACATTTTGATTATCGTCTTGCATTGGAATCTGTAAAATCAGGCGCTGACGCAATACGCATTAACCCGGGCAATATCAAAAAAAAAGAAGATCTCATTAAGGTTATAGAAGCCTGCAAAAGAAAAAAAATACCCATAAGAATAGGCCTTAATTCAGGTTCGGCAGGCACTCAGACAGCGCAAGGCCTTGTAAAAATGGCAAAAGCATATATAAAACTTTTCGAACAACAGCGATTTTATGATATAATGATATCGCTTAAGGCATCGGATGTTTATACGACCATTGACGCTTATAGGAAAATGGCTTTGGTGTGCGATTATCCGTTTCATCTTGGTATTACGGCGACAGGAACCGGCAACGATGCCATAATAAAGTCTGCCATAGGTATTGGCACGCTTTTGGCAGAAGGCATAGGCGATACCATAAGAGTATCTTTAACAGATAGCCCGCTTGAGGAAATAAAAGTCGCCAGGCAAATATTGCAGGCTTTGGGCCTGCGAAGATTTTATCCTGAGGTAATATCTTGCCCCACTTGCGGCCGTTGCCAGGTGGATTTGGTGAAAATGGTTAACGAGTTTAGTAAAAAGCTCAAAGCTCATAGCTCACAGCACACGGCAGCGAAATTTTTTCCAAAAATCGCCCTAATGGGCTGCGAAGTGAACGGCCCCGGAGAGGCAAAAGAAGCGGATATAGGCATTGCATTTGGGAAAAATAGCGGCATATTATTTAAAAAAGGAAAAATTATTAAAAAGGTCAGCGCTAAAGACGCGATAAAGGAGTTAATAAAAAATATATGAGATGGAGTAACGCTTTAATCCCTACATTAAAAGAAACTCCTGCCGAGGCAGAAGTAATAAGCCATAAACTGATGCTCAGGGCAGGTTTAATCAGGAAGCTCTCTGCAGGCGCTTATACATATCTGCCAATAGGTTTTAAAGTTTTAAAAAAGACAGAAGATATCATACGCCAGGAGATGGATGCGCAAGGTGCGCAGCAGATACTTATGCCCGCTATACAACCGCCGGAGTTGTGGCATAAGACAGGCAGGTATAAAGACCTTGGCGATGATATGATTAAGTTTAAAGACCGAAGCGGCCGCGAAGTAGTCTTGGGCCCGACGCATGAAGAAGTGATTACGGATATTGCAAGAACTGAAATACGCTCCTATCGCGATATGCCTAAAATTTTATACCAGATACAGACCAAATTCAGGGATGAGGCGCGCCCGCGTTTTGGCATTGTGCGATCAAAAGAATTTATTATGAAGGATGCCTATAGCTTTGATTGCGATGAAAAGGGCCTTGATAAAAGCTACGATAAAATGTATAAGGCGTATTGTAATATTTTTAAACGCTGCGGCCTGGATTTTATAGTTGTAAAAGCAGACTCAGGCATCATGGGCGGAAGCGAATCAGCAGAGTTTATGGTTTTAACGGAATCAGGTGAGGATATCATTACTGTGTGCGAATGCGGGTATGCGCAAGCGCAAGACGCGGAGAAAAAAGAGAAAAACGAAACCTGCCTGCAGTGCAAGAAGAAAAAAGTTGCTTCAAAACGCGCGATGGAGCTTGGCCATGTGTTTAAATTAGGGACAAAATACACAAAGGCGCTGGGAGCAAACTTCATTGATAAAGACGGCAAGGAGCTGCCGATTATTATGGGCTGCTACGGCATAGGAGTTAACAGGATAATAGCAGCTGCCATTGAAAGTCATAATGACGAAAAAGGTATTATATGGCCAAAGGCCATAAGTCCTTACGATGTTATTATTATGCCTCTTAAAATGGGGGATGATTTAATATCATTAAGCGCCGACAATCTTTACAAGGAGCTTACGGCAAAAGGGATTGATTGTTTATTGGATGACAGGGATGTTTCTGCAGGCGTGAAATTTAACGACGCAGATTTAATAGGCATACCTTTGCAGATTATAATAGGCCCCAAAGGCATAAAAGACGGCAAGGTGGAAGTAAAGCAGCGCGGAAAAGAAGAAAAAGTTGAAATAGCCCTCTCTCAGGCAGTTAAACATATAATATCATTAACCTAAAAATTTTTAATTTTAAATTGTAATTTTACACCTGCCTGCCGGCAGGCAGGTTTTGCATTTTTAATTTTTAATTAAAACTCATGCATCCCATTTTATTTAAGATAGGTTACATCACAATATACACCTACGGCACGCTGGTCGCCTTAGGAATTTTAATCGCGCTCTATCTCGCTACAAAGCAGGCTGCGAAGGAAAATATAAAGGCGGAAAAAATAGCTGACCTGTTTTTATGGATGATAATAGGAGGTTTCACCGGCGCAAGGCTCGCCTATGTTTTTACTCAACGGAATTATTTTATGGAAAATCCGGCAAAAATATTTTTTGCTAACGAAGGATTTATTTTTTACGGCGGTTTTATAACAGGTTTTTTGGCGGTTTCTTTGTATGTGAAAAGGAATAAGTTGCAGCCGTGGAAAACCGCGGATATTATTGCGCCGCCATTGGCTATTGCGCAGGCAATAGGCAGAATAGGGTGTTTCTTTTACGGATGCTGCTACGGGACTACTGCAATTCCCGTGCAACTGATTGAATCGCTTGTATTATTTTGCATATTTTGTATTTTGGCCTTCGTAAGAAAATATAAAAAATTTGACGGTGAGGTTTTCTGGTTATATGTGTTGTTATACGCGGTAACGCGCTTTGTAATAGAATTTTTCAGGTCTGACCCGCGCGGGCATATATGGATATTTTCAACGTCGCAGTTTATAGCGATATTTATGGCAATAGCAGCAGTCGCAGCGTTAATAATGGGGACGGTTCACTCCCAAGCGTGTGAAATGTCCCCTAAGCCTAGTAAGGGGGTAAAAGGGGACACTTCACAATCTTGGGAGTGAACCGTCCCCAATTGTTTATGAAATACATATACGGTCCCGTATACTCCTGGAGGTTAGGTGCTTCCTTAGGCATAGACCCCATATCAGGTAAGACAAAGGTATGCACCTATGACTGCGTCTATTGTCAGATCGGAAGAAAGCCCCCGTATTCAGGCAATAGAAAAATCTTTGTGCCGACAGACAAAATAATCGGCGAGCTTAAAAAACTTCCTAAAATAAAAATCGATTACATAACCTTTTCAGGCAGCGGTGAGCCAACCCTAGCGAAAAACCTAGGCGATATTATCAAGGCAATCAGAAAAATAAGAAAAGAAAAAATAGCTGTCCTAACAAATTCCTCGCTAATCAATAGAAAATCGGTTCAAAAGGATTTGCTTTTAGCTGATTTTGTAGCAGTCAAGCTTGATGCGCCGCGCGAGGATTTGTTTAAAAAGATTAACAGCCCCGATGAAAAAATAAAATTTGCCGCAACCGTAAAAGCAATAAAACAATTTAAGCGCAAGTTTAAGGGGAAGCTCACGCTTCAGATTATGTTTGTGAAGGAAAATAAGGAATTCGCAAAAGATATCGCGGAAATTGCAAGACAAATTAAGCCGGACCAGATTCAGATTAACACGCCAACAAGGCCCTGCGCCGTTATGCCGCTTAATAAAGATGAAATTGCAGGTATAAAGAAGCACTTTAAAGGTTTGAATGTAAGTTGTGTGTACGAAAGCAAAAGAAAAAAGGTAGAGCCGCTTAGTGGAAAAGCGACGCTGAAGAGAAGACCGCTTAGCAAATGACAAAATCCAAATGACAAATGAATGACAAATTTCAAATGACAAATGTCAAAAGCAATGTTCAGGAAATTTTGCGCCAGTTGCCGAAAGATGTTCAATTAGTAGCCGCTGCAAAAGGCAAAAGCCCGCAGGATATATTCGAAGCTGTTGAAGCCGGCGTAAAGATAATCGGCGAAAACTATGTCCAGGAAGCGGAAAAGGCTTTCACTCTTGTTGGAAATAAGGTAAAATGGCATTTTATAGGGCACTTGCAGGGCAATAAAGTAAAAAAGGCAGTTCAGCTTTTTGACATGATAGAAACTGTTGATTCCGCGGAAATTGCTAAACAGATTGATAAGCAGTGTGCCGCCATAGATAAAGTGATGCCGATATTAATAGAGATAAACAGCGGCGAGGAACAGCAGAAATCCGGAGTTTTGCCCGAAGATGCGCAGGCTCTCGTAAAAGATATATCGCTCTTTAAAAATATTAAAATCCAGGGCCTTATGACCATGGGCCCTTTTTCGGGCTCGCCCGAAGAAGCAAGGCCTTATTTCAGAGAGACAAAGATTATTTTTGAAAAGATTAAAGCGCTCGAATTGCCTAACGTAGAGATGAGACATCTTTCAATGGGAATGAGCAATTCATACAAAGTAGCTGTTGAAGAAGGCGCTAACATGGTAAGGATAGGCACTAAAATATTCGGAGAAAGAACATAAAATGAGTGATGATATCGTCAAAAGAAAACAGATAGCGGTCAAGGCCGCGAAAACCGTGGGAAAAATACTACTGGATAATTTTAAAAAGCCGCTAAAGATAAAAGCAAAAGGCGACAGGGATTTCGTTACCCAGATTGATGTAAAAGCTGAAAACGCCGTTGTAAAATTGGTTAAAGAGCATTTTCCGAAAGACAGTATCTTATCCGAAGAAAATCTTTATTTGCGGCCCGAGGCTGAATATGAATGGATAATAGACCCATTAGACGGAACGCATAATTATATACACAGCATAGGAATCTTCGGCACGTCTATCGCGTTTGCGGTTAATAAACAGGTTCAAGCGGGCGTGATATATATGCCTTTGACTGATGAGCTTTATGTCTGCCAAAAAGGCAAAGGCTCTTACAAGAATGGCAACAAAATTCAGGTTTCAAAAAGGAAATTGCGCGAGTCAACGCTTATATTCGACAGCAGCATCAGACGCGACAAAAATATTATGTTGAAAGGCTTAGGCAGGCTTGCCGATGAGGTATTTAACGTGCGCATGTTCGGCTCATCAGCAAGGCACCTCGCTTATGTAGCGGAAGGAACAGCCGAGATTGATGTTGAGTATTTTGATAAGGTATGGGATTTCGCGGCAGGCCTTTTGCTGGTTGAGGAAGCAGGTGGAATATCATCAGATCTTGAAGGCAAGCCCTGGAACACCGATACAAAAAGATATATTGCTTCAAATAAAGAGATCCATAAAGATATAGTGAGGATACTAAACCAATCATGAGCCCACAGCAGCAATACGATGTCATCATAATAGGCGGCGGCCCGGCCGGATTAACGGCAGCCATATACACAGCTCGCGAAGGGTTTTCTACGCTTTTGCTTGAAAAAGGAATCTGCGGCGGCTGGGTTACAGCGACAGATTTAATAGAGAATTATCCCGGCTTTCCCGACGGAATAAACGGAATGGAACTTGCAGCAAATTTTAAAAAGCAGGCGCAGAAGTTTGGAGCGCGGGTTATTGAGATAAAAGAGGTTAAAGGAATAAGGCCCTCTAAAGATAATATAACAGTAATAACCGATAAAGAAGAATATAATTGCCGAGCCGCAATTTTAGCTACCGGCACTATGCCGAGAAAATTAGGCATCCCAGGGGAGGCCGAATTTACAGGTAAAGGTGTTTCTTATTGCGCTACGTGTGATGGCCCGTTGTTTAAGGATAAAACCGTTGCAGTAATAGGCGGCGGTAATGCCGCTGCAGAAGAGGCGTTATTTCTGACAAAATTCGCTAAAAAAGTCATCCTTATTCACAGACGTTTCGAATTGCGAGCTTCAGACATCTTCCAAAAACAACTAAAAGAGAATAGCAAAATAGAACTTTTGCTTAATCATGTGCCTATAGCCATAAACGGCGATAAAAAGATATATTCAATTATAGCAGAAGAGAAAGATAACAAAAAGCAAACCAAATTAGATATAGACGGCGTATTTATATACATAGGATTCCTCCCAAACTCCCAATTTCTGCAAGGATTGTTGGAGCTTGATGAGTCAGGCTACATTAAAACCAACGAAGCTATGCAAGCCTCCCATCCTGGCATATTCGCCGCAGGCGATATCCGCTCAAAAGGCGTGTATCAGGTGGCGACAGCAGTAGGAGATGGCACTATCGCGGCACTGTCGGTTCGCGATTATTTAAAATAACAATTTCTGCATCAGTAAAGCCCAGTAAGCCACACAAAAAAGGCCTAATCCGAAAAATCTGATTCGAAAAATCATTGACAAAGGCCCTATTTATTGGTATAATATAATACCTTTTATAATATACAAATAAAGTATTTAATTATTTTACTCTTGGCGGCGGTTTCCAAATCATTCGGGAAACTATCCCAAACCTGTTCGGGAAGCTGTCTCCCAAACAGGTTGAAAAACGTCTCCCGAACAGGTTGGAAACCGTCCTTAGTTTGTTTATGAGAAAAATACTTACTATAATAATAGCTGTTTTTTACGCTGGTTCGCAGCCTGCTTATGCTCTTAGGCAGCCCTCTTACCTAAATGGCATTTCCTTATCCGATACTACTACATCGCGTTCAAATTCAGATTCAAAGCCTATTGAGTTTAATGGGCGTACATACAAGCCTAATAGTAATGGAATTTTAATGCCCGACATAAAAATAGTCATACCCGAGAACATCAACATACAAAGTGAGCTCGCTAAATGCGAGGATCTTTTTACCAGACCAAATTTTATAAAAATGCATACAGATGATCAAATTCGCATACTGGATACACTGATTCAGCTTTATTATTTTAACGAGAAGTCAAATCCGGACTTCAAATACATTATTAGTGTTTTGATAAAGAGCGATGTCTATGAGGTTCGTAAGCGCCTTAAGCAGCTGCTTCTTTTTTCATCAAGCCCCGATGATTATGAAAGACGCGATATTTTTAGCCTGCTTAAAAGCGCCATTGACCATAGTCATAAAGAGTTTAAGATGCTAAAAACTGAAAATGAAGTTGATGACGAGCTTACGAAGCAACTTATTGAGTGTATGGTAAAAGATCTACAGGCCCTTTCCCTGGAAGAATTTATTTTGGTGTGCAAAGCCATAGAACTTCAAAAGGAAAAGATTTTTAAAGAGCTTCCCGATTTTTTAGAGAAAACAACCTTCGGCATGGAAAGAGAATACTCGCATATTTTTAAGATACCAGGGATAATTAAAAAATATGATTATTTTATGCCAGTGAAATCCAAAGAAATGGCCAATAACCTAAAAAAGGCATTAGAGCTTTGCCTAAAAGACAGCCCTATCTGGACTGTTGAAGAAGAGGCCCAGGGCGTAGAACCAAACGAAAGAGGTTATCGTGACATCGATGAATATTACACGGCGGAGGTTAATACGTGTGTTTTAAACGAAGGCGCTGGTAAACCCTCATGGCGCGAACTAGAAGAAGGGATGAAAATTCTTAATACGTTTATGCTTCAATACGAGCCAATGCTATATCGTGAAGAAAATGGCGCAGAAACACGCCTTATAAACACAATGCATATACATATAGGGTGTCCGAATGCATATGACCTTAAAGCGCAGGATGCGTTCGGCTTTATTATAAAAGCCGCGGAGGAACTCATTGTTTTATTAACAAGCGCTATTGAACTAAAATCAGAAGAATGCCCGGCCCCTATTCAAAATCTTCTAAAAGGTAAAAAAGGGCATCTTAAGAAAAATTCGCTTGCCTATATAGATATAGAAAAAAATACAATGGCCTTTAATGGATTCAGGCCGCAGGAAATTTCAGAAAATCAATTTTATTATCTGCAGCAGACAATTATCTTTGCAATGATGATTGCGCATTTAACCCAGCGGCATCCTGAAAAATGCAGCGTGTTTTACTGGGGAATGCCCGCGCTCAACAAAGGCGAATTTGATCTAACCAAGGAAAAGGCCATAAGACGCGCCATCGATATTATATATGAGGAGGCGCCTGAGTTAAAGGTGGGCCTAATTAAACTTTTGTGTAAAAATGGCTACTTGAACAGATTAACAAAAGATATTGTAAAGCCCAAGCATGAGAACGCTTCCTTGAAGGAGCTTTTTCAAAATTGCGGGCTTGATGAATATTATGCGCTATTAAACCAGTATCAGCCTGCGGAAGCTATGCAGCTATTTATTGAAAAAATTCCAAGCCTACCCGAAAAAACGCTAAAAATTCTAGGTGATTATTTAAGTACAAATTATTATTATTTGAGCCAGTTACAGCCAAAGTTGTTAAAAGCTGTGCCCAAGCAGTATTTTGATGATCTGCTGCTGTATAATGTTATAAACCTTGCTTCCAAGATAAAACATGACGCTCATGGATTAGCTATTTCGCCAAACGCTGACATGATAACACTGAACTACAAAGATAATATGGTTGAGGTTGTAGACGCGGAAACTGGCTTAATTATGTCAGGACCTTTTGGGGTAGCGCCTGGATGGGTAAGGAAGATATTTTTTTCACCCGATGCCAGAAAAATAATTGTGCGTATTGATCAAAAAGTCCAGACATTAGACGCAAAAACAGGTGATATTATAACAGATATCCCTTTTCCCAAGACAAAAGCTAGCGTTAGGGCCATAGGTATCTCGCCGCATGGCGATAAGGTAGCCTTGGCATATTATAATGGAGTAACCAAAATAGTTAGCGCAGAAAAAAGGCGTGTCATAAAAATATCTAATCAGCTATCTGCTGATTATTGGGATGCTAATGAAATAGTTTTTTCTAAAGGTGCCACTAAATTAGCAATACTTTATAACTATAAAATAGTAATAATAGCAGATACAAAAACAGGAAATATTTTACAGGCTTTTGATAATCACAACCTGCCCCAGGTTATTAAAATGAGTTTCTCAGATGATGGAAATGAAATAAATTTATGTACGTTTACCGGCATAAAGATATTTGATGTAACTACAAAAGAGATTGTCGCAGATTTAACAATCCCAAAAAAATTAAAAGCAATGGATAAATACGCTCGCTTAGCGGTAAATGCAAATAAATTAGCGATAGCTTGCTATAACAGTGTAAAAGACAGCACAGAGTTGATAATATTTGACAGGAAAACGAAAAAGAAGAAAAGATATTTGATACCCGATTTTTGCGCATATTATATCAATTTTTCACAAAACGCAGAAACAATAGCATTAGTTTCATCGTCTGCTTCAGCGAAAATAGTGGATACAGAAACCGGAGGCACCTTAATCAGCATTTTAAATGAAGAACCTCGGGATATTTACAAACAACGATGGCCTATGGAAGCAGTATTCTCTGATAGCAACATAATTATAGCGCGCGAAGATGGGTTAATTAAGGTTTTAAAATTTAAAGATTTTATTAAAACCAGTCTGTCAGACGGAAGCGACTTTATAAAAGAAAAATTTGTCAAAGGTAAGAGTGATGCACAAGGCGGTTTTACTGAGTTAGGCCCAGCAATCAAAATAGACAATAGCAAAAAAATACATGAAATTATTTTAACATCGGCATAACATGAGAAAAGTGCTAATTATAACAATAGCGATTATATTGGCGATGCCCCCGAACCACTCCCCCGAAGTTTCGGGGTCGGGTTCGGGGCAGGCTTCGCAGGCGTCTGCCTTGCGGCCGATGGCTTTGGAGATTACAAAAGAAAAACTAAGGCCGGAATTTACTTTTTACACAAGAGAAAAAGACGGCACCTTGCTTGAAGAGCCCTGTGGTTTTCCTGGAGATTGGACTGTAGAGGTGCGAATACCCAAGGAAGAAGATACGACTGCTGCTGTAGAAAGGGTAGTTAAGTCATTTGCTTTAACAACTGTCAAGGCAAACAGAGAAGACATAAAACGCGCAAAGTTTACAGTAATAAATGGCACCCTACCAAAAGAAGAAAATATATTAGCAAAAATAGAAGATTTCTTCTGCATAACTTCCTCTGAAGAATTTGGGCTTGAGATTATTGTAAACAAACCATTCTTGTACAAAAATATTAGCGAACAACGCAAAAGGTTCTTATCCGCCATTGAGAAACTACCAAGAATAACTGCAAAAACAGGCTTAGAGATAAGCGATACCTCGCAAGTAAACTTAAGCAACATGAAAGCGCTCATATTCAACGATCCTTTTAAAATTGATGCTAAAAGAGGCAATTCCTCGCTTCTTGCCGCATCTTTTCATTTAGCAGGCCTTCTTAAGCAGGAGAAAATGGGAGTAAAGATAAGCAATTTTGTTTTTAAACCAGAAAAGATGGCAAATTCTATGCCAGGCAAATTGCTCAAGATATTAACCAGTTCCCGTTTTAAGAAGCAAAGGGATGCTCAGATAAACGAACTCAAAGAAATATTACAGGATATAGACATGGTTTGTGTTTCTGTTTACGAAGGGCACATAGCTTTTATGAAAGAGTTTTTTTCTGTTATAAGAAAAGCCAAGCCCGGTATTATTATAGCTGTAGGAGGACCTTCTCCGACCATAACGCCTGAACACATTGCAGCGCACTTAAACGAAGCAAACATTGTCTATAGAGGAGATGCGGAAGCCGGCTTTATTCCGGTGTTAAAGGGTATAAAAGAATTAAAAGCCAATGACAAAATTAATCCAGTTAAAATAGCTAAGGGTTTGCAAAAGGCCCATGGCACAATGGTTAATTTAGGAGGTATATATCATTTTAGCGATTTTATCGCTGTTAATAGAATGACCGAAAAACAACTCAATGAAAGGTTGTTTGACTTTTCTTTGCTTAATGAAAATAATGTAGATGGTGCATTCCCGCTTATGACTAGCTTAGGCTGTCCCCACAAATGTTCATTTTGTATAGCAGCTGGCGGCTCAAAAGTCAGATTGATGAGCCCTAAGCAGGTAATAAAGGCGCTAAAGGCTTACGAGGATACGCTTTGCCATATGCGGGCTTTTAATATATATGTACCACCAGAAGCATGGTGTATTACGATAGGTGATGATGATTTTATACGCGGTGAGAAAAAAGCAGAAAGGGCATTAAAGATTTTTGAAATGTGGAAGCAAGAAAACCTAGAAGTAAAACTTGTTTTTTTTGGAACTACGTTAAACTCCCTACTTAAAACAGAAAACGGTAAAAAAGTAGTCAATTCCGATTTGCTTAAAAAAATAGACTCTTTTAAAGATATCTTTTTAAATAAGAAGCCGAGAATGTTTATTGGCACAGAAGCTTTCTTTGATAATGAGCTGGAAAAATTAAATAAAAATATATACACAGAAAAACACATAGAAGATGTTATAAAAGGATGTGAATTTTATAACATTAATAATGACCATGGGGTAATTTATACCAATGAAGAATCAAGCCTTAGCGATTTGATAAAGACAATTTTAAAAGTTACAATTTATAGAGTTAGATATAGTAATGTTAGTTTTAATTTCGATAATCTTGCAATTATTGCAAACATAGCTACTCCTGCTGTAAAAAAACTAATAAAAAATAATAAATTGTCTCTTGTAAGAAAATACGATTTTTCTGGAGAGGTACAAGAGCTTAAAAGCGTTGGCGATTTCAAAGAATATGGTTATTTTTTAACAGACTCATATATCAAAAGCGAAAACATTCCAATAGCTATATATAACAGCACGATAGATTTTCTTAAAATGGATCAGCGCGCAAGCATTAAAGGTTTGCCATACCGTCCAAGGGATATAAAAAAAATAATCAATATGGTATGGAAACTTTCTCCAATTACAAAATATCCTGGCAATATTGAATTATATACATCACACGGAATATTAAAAAGGATAAATTCTATTTTGAATTCTTTATCGGATAAAAGCGAGGACCTGTATTTTTATAGGGTATTACTTGATCAAGATATTATAGATTTGTCTATCGAGTTGCGTAAAAGCCTATTAGAGGAATGTGAGAAATATGATAATTTAAATTTTGAAAAAGTCGATGGACTATTAAAAGAAATTGAAGGATTTCTAGCTAACATTAGATCTAGAATTGAAAAACTAAATAAAGATTTTCTTAATAAATACGATGATGGCAAAATGGAAGCCATAATGTGTTCTGCATAAAAATGAAAAAGTTCATAGTAATAGTGATGGCACTTATATTGGCCCTGCCTTTGCAGGGGTATGCTTTACGGCCGATGGCGAAGGCTGTGTCTTTAAAAACCTACATACCCGAGCAGAGGCAGAGGCTGCTGGATACGATAGAGTGGATGCCACAGGTAGAAAAATTCACATACCAAGAAATAGCCATGTCTTTAACACGCTATTGTAATATGTACTGCGAACATTGCGCGCTGGATTGCCCAATTTTGCCTAAAGATGAGACAAAATTGACCCAAATCTTTATTTTACCGATGAAAAATTTCAAGAGCTAATAACATTCTTGAACGACTCGCAAATTAACATTTTATCTCTTACAGGCGGAGAGGTGTTTTTAAATGATGATATGATAGACAGGTTAATCAAAATCATAAAACAGACTAAAATCCAATTTTTTATAGTTGCTACAAATGGTTTGTGGGCAAAAGATCCTGAAAGGGCACAACAAGTTTTAGAAAAAATTAGCAAAGCATTCTCTGATAGAAAACTGGATTTCTTTTTCATGGTGGATTTTTCAGTTGATCAGTGGCACAGCAGAGGCGCTCTTGAAGGCATAGCCAATGTTATAAACATATATACTGATAAAAGCGTCAAGCGGCTTGACAATAGCAGCTTTGGCATTAAATTTACAACCTGCAATAATAATAATGAGGAAACCATAAAACTGTTTAAGGAAATTAACAGCAAGCTAAAAGATGGGCATCTTAAAATAGGCGATCTTTCTAAAACACTAGAAGAGGATTTGTCGTCAAGTCATGGCCAGACAACCGGTGTAATTTCTTTTGTGAGTAGCGTACCACCCACGCCTAAATTATATAACAGCCATGAATTTATTTTTGAGATATTGCCAGTTAGGGCGCAGGAAAGAGCAAAAATGCTACCTATTAAAAAGCTATATGCGCTATTAAGAGTGAATTTTAGATATGGTGTTGCAGATACAGCAGGCCAAAAAACAAAACTGAGCATGTTTATAGATAGCGATGGCAGCGTTCGTTTAGATTGCGGTAATAAGTTAAGTAATTCAGCTTTTATTTCTGGAAATATCGCAGAAGGTTTCTTTGTCCTAACAGACAGAGAAAAACGTGACCCTTTATTTAAATTTATCCGTGAAAAAGGTTCATTAGGTGCGGTTGAAATGCTTGAGATAATAGAGCCAAAATGCTTAAAAGACATTGCCTATAATATTGATCCGTATGATGTACTTGATGAAATCTTATCCGCGGACGAGAATTTGCGGATACGTTTAACTCTTGCAATTTTGCACCAGTACTATTGGTATCATTTAACAGAAGAGTCGCAAAAGAAAGTTATAGAGTTTGAAGACAAAGAAAGAATAGAAATTGTTAAAGGCGCTTCTATACCGGAAGCAAAAAGGCTTTTAGAAGAGCTCAGCCTGCACAGGAAGATTGCCGCAGGTGACGACATTGTTAATTTGCTGGATAATTATGACCCAAGGGGGCAGCAGCAATTTGTGCAATATTTCGCCTCCAGCGCCTTGCGCCCTATGGCGGAGGCAAACTAACCCTCTCCCGACATTTCGCCGCAGCGGCGTGATAGCGTGGGGCAAAGAGCAAAGGGCAAGATGAAAAGACTCATAACTAAGCAGTTCGGAGTAAGGAGTTCGCAGTCAGGAGAAAAATATCTCCGAACACCGAACTCCCAACTCCTAACTATAATAATAGCGATTATATTGGCCCTGCCTTCGCAGGCGTCTGCTTTACGCCCGATGGCGAAGGCGGTGTCTGTTAAAACCTATATCCCAGAGCGAAGGCAAAGACTCTTGGATATAATAGAATATAAAAAATCTAAAAAGCCCGATTTTAAATACAAAAAAGCTCAGTTATTTTTAACCCGTTACTGCAACATGCGTTGTAAAATCTGTTTTTCAAATGCAGTTTTTTTACGTAAAAACGAGTCTTTTAAGGACCCCAACCTCTATTTCACTAAAGAAAGGCTTCAGCAGCTGATAAAATTTTTAAACGAATCAAAAATTGAAAGTCTTGAAATTACCGGTGGAGGAGAGCCATTTTTAAACGATGAAACAATATCAATGCTGATTGAGATTATAAAGCATACGAAGATAAAGGAGTATAGTGTTGTGACAAATTGCTTGTGGGCAACAAATATGCGTAGGGCAAACGGGATAATCAAAAGACTCGACAGAGTCCTTAAAAAATATTCTGTTAAGGAATTCCATTTTGCGAGTTCTATGCGCGAAGGGCGTGGGCAAATGGCAACCGGGGGAATAGCTAATATGCTTATAATGTTCACTAATTCTAAGGGGCAAATTTTCAGTAATACATCTTCATCTTTTGAGCTAATAGGAACCATTGATATGCAAAGTTCCGAAGCAGAAAAAATAACAGAAAAGTTATTTACAAAAATAAAAGAAAAACTTCTCGCTAAATCAAAAAATAAAATAACGCTAGACGTAAAAGCACATGACATTAAATTAGGTTTTGTAGCTATGAAAATAGATAAACGACGCGACGTAGCAATGTGGTACATAGCTGTAAAGGAATGCAAGCAAAGCGGAAAAAGGCCGTTCGAATGGCATCTTCATTATAGGCTGCAGCAGATAGAAGCTGAGGGGAGAGCTAAAAACATTCAAAAAGAGAGCAAGCGCCCCAACGAATTATTTCATAGTGGATTGAAAGCTGATAAGTTATTTATTGATACTGATGGAAGTGTTGTGTATATGTGTAGAGCTAAGATAAGCAGCCTTGCTTTTGTATTAGGTAATATTAGCGAGGGTTTGTCAGTAATAGAAGAAAGGAGAAAAAAAGATCCCCTTTGCAGGGCTTTTCAGGAAAAGGTTGGCACCTACCTATATAAAGAGCTTGGGAAAATTAAACCTCGAGTTTTAAAAAATATAAATGGAAATAATTGCCTTGGTTATGAATTAGAAAGAATTTTAGATGATGAAGAGCTGCGTACGCGTTTGACACTCGCTGTGCTTAAGCGCTGGTTTTGGGATGACCTTACTAAAAGATCTCAGCAGGAAATTGAAGAATTTATGGCAAGGGAAGGCATACAGATTAATAAAAGTTTTTCCAAAGAGATCACGCCTATAAGTAAAGAAGAATCTTTTAAGGAGAATCTTAGGCAGCTTTACGCCGCCTCCGCTTAATAGGGACGGGAAGTCACCAAGTTACAAAGTCACCAGGTCACCGCTACCAAACTATGTTAAGTTAAAAAGTAGATAGTTTTATAATAGCATTATAGGCGGGTGCCTGGCCGAGCAGAAAGCGATTTTAGGCCGAGGGGTGGACGCTGTTTTGAGGGCTCCCGCCGCCCGCAGCGTAAGCGAGGACGGCGGGATACAAAACAGCGGACAGGACCCCGAGGCCCTAGCAAGACAGGACCCGCCGCCGTGGATTCCCGCTTCTGCGGGAATGACAAACGTTGCAATTTTCACTTGACAAGTGTTCTCAAAATGCGTACAATTGTTCTCAAAAAAGGAACGATATGTTAAAAGACCTGATAGGATCAAAAACGCGGCGAATACTGCTGAATACCTTTTTTAGCAGCCCGTCTAAAGAGTACTATACGAGACAGATTGCCTCTCTTCATAAAATATCCGTCGGCACCCTACATAGGGAGCTTAAGAAACTCATTTCCGCGCGTGTTCTAAATATGCGCGAGGTAGGCAATATTAAGCTTTTTTCTCTGAATAAACAGAACCCTGTTTACGAAGAACTGAAGAACATCATCTCCAAGACAGAGGGGGCAATAGGGCTCGTAAAAGATGCGATATCTAAGGTTAAGGGCGCCGAAGTCGCTTTTATATACGGATCATTCGCTAAGGGAGATGAGAGGGAAGACAGCGATGTCGATATATTTTTGCTAGGCGATACTATAGATGAAGATAAATTAGTATTATCTATAAGCGGCGTTGAGAAAAAATTATTCAGGGAAATTAACTACACATGCTATACGAATGAGGAGTACGGAAAGGAAAAAAGGAAAAGGAATTCGTTCGTTCAGGAGGTTATAAAGGGCAAAAAAATATTCATAAAAGGGGACGAGAATGATCTCTAACGATTTTCTAAATGAGTACATAGACAAAAAACTTATAAAACCGGAGAAGATAGGGATTGACCAAATCGAAAAGGTTATAAAAGCTGCGGATAAGAACCTCAATGTCGCGGAGAAGATGCTTTCAATAGACGAAGACCACGCCTATGAGATTGCCTACACAGCCATGCTACATGCCGCCAGGGCATTTGTATTTATCAAAGGTTACAGGCCAACCACGAACTTTCAGCACAAAACGGTTGTTGGTTTTACCGCACACTTTCTTGGCGGCAAATATAAGGTTTTGATAGAGAAATTCGATTATATGCGCAAGAATCGCAATAAACTCGTGTATGAGCCCTGGAAATTTCATGTTTCCACGACTGATACTAAAAACGCCATATCATCGGCACGCAGGTTTGTAGAGATAATAAAAGAAGTAATAACAAAGGAACATCCGCAGCAGCAATTTAAGTTTTAAACAATAGACCGAGCAAAAAAGGCCCACCATTTCTAGAGTTAAGAGCAATTTCACTTGACATCCCCCTATATATACTATATACTTTCACTTAATAAATCCTAATATAGAAAGGGAGTGAGTAGCAAGCGAGTAATGCAGCAGGAGCTTGCTATTTTTTTTAATGAGCAGACATTTTACGGAGCGAAGCGACGTAAAATGTAGCCCGACCTGTTCCGAGCGAAGCGAGGGGAGGGCGTCTGCGAATTAAATCCCGAGGAGCGAAGCGACGAGGGATCTCTATGGAGCAAAAGCAACAGATTCAGCAGCTTATTCAGCCTATACTGGAAAATCACAACAGTGAGCTTGTGGATATTATTTTAACCGATTCCACACATAATAGGCTTTTACGCATATTAGTTGATAAAGAAAAGAGCTCTATCAATTTAGAAGAGTGCGCGGCTATTAACAAGGAAATAAGCGCTCTTTTGGATGAAAACGACATAATAAAAGAAAGCTATACCTTGGAAGTATCTTCGCCAGGCCTTGACAGACCGCTAAAGTCAAAGAGAGACTTTCAGAAGGTAACAGGCGAAGAACTCGAATTTTATCTAAAAGAGCAGATAGGCGGAAAGAATTTTTATAAGGCGATTTTAGATTCTGTGAATGAACAGACGATAATCATAAGAACAAAAGACGGCCGCTTGGTAACACTACCCATTGCAAGCATCAGCATGGCCAGATTGAAGATAAAATTCTAAAGGAGTTGCATAGATGAACGGTGAGCTTTTATCGGTTTTAGAAACTATTGAACGGGAAAAAGGCATATCCAAGGCCATCCTAATACAAGCTGTGGAATCTGCTTTGGTGAGTGCGGCAAGAAAGGTTGTCGGCGGCGAACCATCGGACATAGAGGTGAAGCTTGACGCCCAGACAGGCGCTATTAAGATTTTCTCGAAAGGCGAGGAAGTAAAATCAGCGGAATTTGGCAGAATAGCAGCCCAGACCGCAAAACAGGTTATTATACAAAAAATCAGGGAAGCGGAAAGGGATGTCATATATACAGACTATCACGAAAGAGAAGGGTCCCTTGTTACAGGTACGGTGCACAGGTTTGAAAAAGGTAATATCATTGTTGATTTCGGAAAGACCGAAGGAATTTTGCCTAAGACAGAAGTTCCCATGAAAGAGCGCTATAGGCAGGGCGAAAGAATAAAGGCATACATTACCGAAGTTCAAAAAAGCCCTAAAGGCCCGATGATCATGCTTTCAAGAAGGCATGAGAATATTTTGAAAAAACTATTTGAGCAGGAAGTGCCTGAAATAAATGATGGTATTGTCGAAGTAAAATCAGTGGCAAGAGAGGCGGGGGACCGCTCGAAGATAGCCGTGTTTTCAAAGGATCCGAAAGTGGATTCTGTCGGGGCCTGCGTCGGGGTAAGAGGCCAGAGGGTCAAAAATATTGTAAGGGAGCTGCATGGCGAGAAGATAGATATTGTCAGGTACAACGATGATATAGCAGAATACGCGAAAGCGGCATTAAGCCCTGCTGAAATTGCAAGCGTAAAACTTGACAAAGAAAACAAGACAATATCAGTTATAGTAGTTGATGACCAGCTGTCTCTGGCTATAGGAAGAAGAGGCCAGAATGTGCGCCTTGCCGCCAAGCTTATCGGATGGGTTATAGATATTACCAGCAAAACCGAGGCGCTAGAATCAGCAGCGCAGCAGGACCAACAGCAAGAACAGGAAAAAGAACAAGAAAAAGGCCAGGCCGTAACCTTGCAGAGCTTGCCCGGCGTCGGCAAAAAAACCAAAGAAGCGTTGATTAAAGCAGGGTATGCCGACGTGGAAAGCATATCCAAGGCGCAGATTGAGGATCTTGTTAAAATAGAAGGCATTGGCAAGACTACAGCAGAGAAAATCATAAAAGCCGCAAAAGAGTTAATAGGAGAATAATGGCAACAAAAACAACAAAACCCGCGAAGCCAGCAAAACCCGTAAAAAAGCCCGCAAGGCCCGCAAAGCCTGCCAAACCTGTCAAAGCAGAAAAGGCTTTAAAAACCAAAAAGCCGATACCTTTAGCAGCAGCAAAGGAAATAAAGTTATCCGATCTGGCTAAGCAGCTCAAGACCACATCAAAAGAGCTTATCGGAAAACTTTCGGAGATGGGCATTGGCATAAGTTCCGATAAGAACCCGCTAGATGAAATTACAATCAGAAAAATAAAAAAGGCCTTGGCAAGAAAAGAAACGCCGCCAAGAATCGAAGCCAAGGTTGAAATTAAACCCGAAGTTAAAAAGAAGCCCGAAGCACTGCAGCTGATTAAAGAAAAGGCAGCGCCAAAAATCCAAAAGCCTGCCGAGGAAAAAAGGCCCGAGACTGTCTTAGTACAACCGCCCGAGGAAAAACCACAGCCAGCACTAGCTGCGCAGAAGGTATTACAAATAAAATTTCCGTTAACTATAAAAGATTTAGCCTTGAAGATGTTTGTTGGCCCGAGCACGCTGATTAAAACCCTTATGGAAATGGGAATTATGGCTACGATAAATCAGCTTATAGATGAAGATGTTGCCAAAAAAAGCGGCGAGAAATTAGGTTATGCGATAGAAGCGCTAAAATCGGTTGAAGAAAAGGTTGTCGCAGTTTACGAAGAGCAGGATTTGTCAAAATTGGTGCACCGCGCCCCTGTTGTGACATTTATGGGCCATGTTGACCACGGCAAAACCTCTTTGCTTGATTATATACGAAAGAGCAAGATAACTGAATATGAAAAAGGCGGCATAACCCAGCACATTGGAGCATATAGAGTGGAGCTGGCAAGAGGCGCAATAACATTTTTAGATACCCCGGGCCATGAAGCGTTTACCGCAATGCGAGCAAGGGGCGCTACCGCGACAGATATAATTATTTTAGTTGTCGCTGCAGATGACGGCATAAAACCTCAGACAATAGAGGCAATAAGCCACGCCAGGGCAGCGCAGGTTCCCATTGTTGTGGCAATAAATAAAATAGACAAACCAAACATAGATATAGATAGGGTTAAAAAACAACTTTCAGAATATGATTTACTTGCTGAAGACTGGGGTGGGAAAACCATAACTGTCGGAGTATCTGCAAAGACCGGCGCCGGCATCGATACGCTTTTGGATATGTTACTGCTTGAAGCTGAAATGCTCGAGCTAAAGGCAGACCCCACAAAACCTGCAAAGGGAGTTATAATTGAAGGCAAGCTCTCAAAAGGCGGCGGGCCCATTGCCACTGTTTTGGTTCAATCAGGGACATTGCAAGCAGGGGATATTATAGTTTGCGGCCAGTATTGCGGAAAGGTAAGGGCGCTTATTGATGACAGGATACACAAAACAAAAAAAGCCACCCCTTCTATGCCTGTAGAGATATTAGGATTAAACGGCGTTCCAGAAGCAGGAGATACCTTCTACGTGATTGACAGCGAGAAAAGAGCGCGCGAGATTTGCGAATCGCACGCCCGGAAAATTAAAGAGGCGCAGACCTCTCCGGGAGTAGTCAAAATATCTTTAGAGGACCTGTATGACAAGATAAAAAAAGGCGAGGTTAAGGAACTAAGGATAATATTGAAAGCAGATGTTCAGGGTTCTTTGGAAGCATTAAAGGATTCATTGCTTAAAATAGATACCAAGGAGATAAGATTAAACATAATGCTTGCAGGAGTTGGTGAAGTTAAAGAGTCTGATGTAATGCTCGCTGCAGCGTCAAACGCGATAATAATAGGTTTGCATACGACAAAAACAACCGAAGCAAATGAGATAGCTGCAAAAGAAGGCGTTGACATAAAATTATACGGCATAATATACGAAGCAATATCAGATATAAAAGCAGCGCTCGAGGGTCTTTTAGAGCCCAAACTGAAAGAAGAGTTTAAAGGCCGCGCGCTTGTACGGCAAGTATTTAATCTTACCAAATACGGCATAATAGCCGGTTGCTATGTGCAAAAAGGCACAATCAAGCGCACTAATAATTGCAGGCTTATCAGAAACGGCCAGGAGGTATTTAAGGGAAAGCTTTCGTCTTTAAAAAGATTTAAGGATGATGTTAAAGAAATGGGGGAAGGCTTTGAATGCGGTATCGGGCTTGAAGGTTTTAAGGATATACAGGCAGGCGATATCATAGAGGCGTTTGAAATACTAAAGATAGCGAGAAAATTATAGTGAAGAGAAAACTGTTGAGCGGAATGAGGCCCACAGGCAGGATGCACCTGGGCCATCTTTTTGGAGCGCTGAATAACTGGGTCAGCCTGCAGGATAAATATGATTGTTTCTATATGGTTGCTGACTGGCACGCACTTATGAGTGAATACAAAGACGCAGGCTCTATCAAGGATTATATAATTGAAATGGCAGCTGATTGGATAGCTGTTGGAATTGACCCTGAAAAAAGCGTTATATTTATTCAGTCCCAGGTCAAAGAGCACCTCGAGCTGGCAATGGTGCTTTCAGATATAACTCCTTTATCCTGGCTTGAGAGATGCCCTACGTATAAAGAACAGCTAAGGGAATTAAAAGGAAAAGAACTTACCACTTATGGTTTTCTGGGATACCCTGTTTTGCAGGCAGCAGATATTTTAATATACAAAGCAGAGGTTGTGCCGGTTGGCAAGGATCAGCTTCCGCACCTTGAGCTGACGCGCGAGATAGCGAAAAGATTCAACTATCTATGTAAAAAGAAAGTGCTGCCTAGCCCAGAGGCATTGCTTACAAAGGTATCGCGGCTTTTAGGCACGGACAACAGGAAGATGTCCAAAAGCTATAATAATTTTATAGCGCTATCAGATGATGACAAGGCAATAATACACAAGGTAAGCTCCATGGTGACAGATCCGAAGAAGATTAAGAAAGAGGATCCCGGGCATCCGGATATATGCAATGTCTTTTGTTATTTTAAAACCTTTACGCCCGCGCAGACAAAAGATCTGGAAGGCTGTTGTAGGAGCGCAAAAACAGGATGCACCGGATGCAAGAAAAACCTTGCAGAGGCAATAATAGAGTATATCAAGCCAATGCGCGAGAAACGTGAAAAATTACTTAAAGATAAGACGCACATAGATAATATTTTAAAACATGGCGCTAAAAAAGCGTCAGAAGTAGCTGAAAAGACCATGGCAGAGGTTTATAAGGCAGTTGGTATGAAATAAACCATCGACCATAGACTATAGACCATAGACTAATTAAATGACCTATAAAGTAAAACTGGAAATATTCGAAGGCCCGCTGGATCTTTTGCTCTTTCTTATAAAAAAGAACGAGCTTAATATACACGATATACCCATAGCGGAGATAACAGACCAATACCTGCAGTACCTGGACATGATGCAGATGCTGGATCTAAATATCGCGGGCGAGTTTCTTGTAATGGCAGCGACACTTATGCATATAAAAAGCAGGATGCTGCTTCCGCAGGAAGAGCTTCAGCAATTAGAAGAGGTGGATCCGCGGGAAGAACTTATCAGGAAGCTTCTTGAGTACAAGCGTTTTAAAGAAGGCGCGGCCATACTGCAGGAGATGGAGAAAAGGCAGAAGGATGTTTTTGGCCGCTCGGTTGTCGAAGATATTCCTGAAGGCGCACAAGGAAGTTATTTTGAAGCAAACATATTTGATTTAATCTCCGCATTCACAAAGGTATTAAAAGAAATACCAAAAGATAAATTTTATGAAGTAGTAAAGGATGAGGTCACGGTATCCGAGAAAATCCACGATATTTTTCATTTATTAGTAAAAAGTCCCGTGCTTTCATTTTTTAATTTATTTAAGACCGCAAGAAGCAAAATGGAGATAATAGCCATATTTTTGGCAGTTCTTGAGTTGATAAGGATGAGCGAGATAATTGCCAGGCAGGAGAAATCCTTTGGCGATATAGTGATAATAAGAAACGAGGAAAAAACCAAAGCGCATTTAGGAGAGAATAAAGATGCAGGAGAAAACGCAGCAGGGCCTGACGCATGAAGAGATAAAAGGTATTGCGGAGGCTTTGATATTTGCCGCCGAAAGGCCTTTAAGCGTTAAGGAGCTCAAGGACATAATTGATATTGAGGATGCCAGGATAATCCGCCAGATAGTCGATGAAATTAAGGCGGAATACTTACAGGCGGGCAGAAGTTTTAAATTGATAGAGTTAGCAGGCGGGTTTCAGTTTGCAACAGACCCTGTCTACGCCAAGTGGCTTAAGAAATTATATAACATAAAAGGGGGCGACTATTTAAGAGGCCCGAGCCTTGAGACATTGTCCATCATTGCATACAAGCAGCCGATCACAAAGGCGGAGATAGAGTTTATAAGAGGTGTTAATGTTGACGGTGTTTTAAAAAATTTGCTCGAAAAGGGCCTTATAAGGGTGGCGGGCAGAAAAAAGGTTATAGGCTCGCCGTTTCTTTACGCCACCACGAGGGAATTTTTGCAGTATTTCGGTTTAAATTCGCTCGAGGACCTGCCCCAACTGCCTGAATTTACGGAAAAGGATATTGAGCTGGGCGATGAAATGATGGTTGAAAATACTCAAGAGCAGCCTGCAGAACCAGGGCCTGATATTAAAGCAAAAAATGGGGGCATTGAAAATGATGCTGGAAAAGATACGTCAGAAAATTGATAAAATAGACCTTGAGATTGTAAAACTGCTAAGTCAACGCGCAGGGCTTACTCTCGAGATAGGAAAGGTAAAGTCAAAGGACAAAAAGCCGGTATTCTCTCCTGACAGGGAAAAAATTGTGTACCAAAGGATTAAAAAAGCTAATAAAGGGCCGTTGCCAAACACTACATTAGAGGCGATTTACAGGGAAGTGATGTCCGGCTCTCTCTCTCTGCAGAACCCGCCGGAAATTGCTTATATGGGCCCTGAAGCGACCTTTACCCATATAGCCGCGCTTAAAAAATTCGGTAAATCATTGAAATATGTTGAGTGCGACAGCATATCAGATGTTTTTACCGAGGTTGAAAGAGGCAGGGCTAATTATGGTGTTGTGCCTATAGAGAATTCTACAGAGGGCGCGGTAAACCATACCTTGGATATGCTTGTTGATTCTGACCTTAAAATATGCTCGGAGGTTTATCTTTCGATAGAGCATTACCTTTTAAGTAAAACCAAAAAGATATCCTACATAACAAAGGTTTATTCTCATCAGCAGGTTTTGGCCCAATGCCGCATATGGCTTGAGAAAAACTTACCTTGCGCGAAATTAATACCTGTTTCAAGCACTACCGCTGCCGCGTGGCTTTATGCCAACAAACAGGGGAGCGCCGCAATTGCAAGCAAGCTGGCTGCGGAGAAATACAAACTTAATATGCTGGCCCGCTCTATCGAGGATTCCACGCATAATATTACGCGTTTCCTAATAATAGGCAAGCAGGAGGCTGAGCCGACAAACAACGACAAGACATCCATTGTGTTTTCCATGAAGGATAAGGCAGGCGCATTGCATGATGTGCTTGTGCCTTTCAAGAAAAGAAATATCAACCTTACGAAAATAGAATCAAGGCCTTCTAAAAAGAAGGCGTGGAAATATTACTTTTTCGTGGATATGGAAGGGCACATCAAGGATGCGAAGATTGCGCAGGCGTTGAAGGAACTGCAGAGGCACTGTAATTTTTACAGGCTGCTGGGGTCATATCCGGCAGCGTAGAGTTATCCACAACAGTAGCGCAGGCTTAAGCCTGCGCTACTGTCTGAGGGGATGTCCATGAAAAACTTAGCGAGAAAAAACATACAGAATCTAAAACCCTACGAGCCCGGCAAGCCTATTGAGGAGCTTGAAAGAGAACTTGGCATAAAGAACATAATCAAGCTGGCATCGAATGAAAATCCAATCGGTGCGTCTGCCAAGGCTTTAGCCGCGATGTCTGCTTGCTTTCGCAACGTAAACAGGTATCCCGACGGCTCGTCGTTTTACTTGAGAAAAAAGATCGGCACGAAATTGGGGTTTAACATAGACAACATCATAGTCGGATGCGGCTCTGATGAGTTGATAGATATGATCATCAAGACGTTCACCCAAGAGCGCGACGAAGTGTTGGTTACAAAGCCGGCTTTTCTGGAATATTCTATATTATCGCAGGCCAGGGGCCTTAAGATAAAGGAAATCCCGATTAAAAATTTCCAATATGATGTAAACGCCATAATAAACGCGGTCAGCAAAAATACAAAAGTGATTTTTATAGGAAATCCGGACAACCCGACAGGCGCTTACATGAGTAAAAAGATGCTGGATATGTTTATTAAGAGGTGTCCTGATAATGTGATCGCGGTTTTTGACGAGGCATACAGGGAACTGGTTGATGTAAAGGATTATTCAAATCCCATTAAATACGCGGCTAAAAAGAATTTTATAGTCTTGCGCACCTTTTCAAAGGCATACGGGCTTGCGGGCCTGCGCGTAGGTTACGCAATATCAAACAAAAATATTATAGAGTCTATGCAAAAGATACGTCTGCCATTCAACGTCAATTCAATCGCCCAGCGCGCGGCAGAGGCGGCTTTAGATGATAAGGCGCACGTTGCAAAGACAGCGAGAATTATAAGTGATGGCAAGAGGTTTTTAGCAAAGTCTTTGGAGGGCTTGGGTTTTAAGATAGTTGTCTCGCCTGCAAACTTTATACTGGTGAATGCAGGCAAAAGGACAGGCGAGGAAATATTTAAGAAGCTCTTAACATATGGCGTTATAGTGAGAGACATGCAGGCCTATGGCCTTAAAAAATATTTTAGGGTGAATGTCGGGACCATGAAGGAAAATGAGCGGTTTATTAAAACACTTGAAATAATTACGGGGGAAAAGAAATGATTATTGTATTAAGACCGGGCACAACCGATAAGCAAATAAAACATATAGTTGAAAAGGTCAAAAAGCTGGGACTTAAGCCTATGATATCAAAGGGCACAGAGCGTACTATCATAGGCGTAATCGGCGAAGAAGACATTTTAAGGGTCCAGCCTTTAGAGGTGTTTCCGGGCGTAGAGAAGGTAATGCCCGTTCTTGCTCCGTATAAACTTGTGTCAAGGGATTTTAAGCCAGAGAAGACAATAGTTGATATAAAGGGGGTCAAGATAGGAGGCAAAAAAATAGCTGTTATTGCCGGGCCTTGCTCGATAGAAAACCACACAATGCTTCTTAAAATCGCGAAGTTAGTGAAGAAGGCGGGAGCTACTATTTTAAGAGGCGGCGCGTTTAAGCCAAGGACTTCACCTTATAATTTCCAGGGCCTGGGCGAAGAGGGCTTGAAAATTTTACACGACGTAAGCAAACTAACCGGGCTTCCCACTGTTACCGAATTAATGGATATAAGAGATATAGATCTTGTTGAAAGGTATTCGGACGTTATCCAGATAGGCGCAAGGAATATGCAGAATTTTAACCTCTTAAAAGAAATAGGCCTATCCAAAAAACCCGTTCTTCTTAAAAGGGGAATGATGTCGACTGTGGAAGAATGGCTTATGTCCGCAGAATATATACTTGCGAACGGAAACTTTAATGTTGTGCTTTGCGAAAGAGGCATAAGGACATTTGAAAAGGCCACGCGTTTTACATTGGATATAAGCGCTGTGCCGTTAGTAAAGAAATTAAGCCATCTGCCTATAGTGGTGGACCCGAGCCACGCAACAGGGCAATGGGGCCTTGTAGCGCCGGCAAGCAACGCCGCTGTCGCAGCGGGAGCCGACGGCCTTATAATAGAAGTGCACACAGCCCCAGAAGATGCATTATCTGACGGTGTGCAGTCTTTGCTGCCTGTAAATTTTAAAATACTCATGGAAGGCGTGACAAGCATCGCTAAAGCGGTTGGAAGAACGATTTAGTAAATTAAAAATTAAAAATGCAAAATTGAAATTCAAAATTAAAAATTTCTACAATTTTGAATTTCACATTGTAATTTTTAATTTTACATTTTGAATTTTTAATTAAAACACTATGTTTAAAAAAATAGCGATAATCGGCGTTGGTTTAATAGGCGGCTCAATAGGAATAGCCTGCAGAAAAGAGGGTATAGCCAAGCAGGTAATAGGCATTGGCCGTCGCAGATCATCCATTAATAAGGCAAAGCGCCTTGGGGCAATAGACATTGGGACCTTAAGCGTGAAGAGAGGCGTAAGGGAGAGCGACTTAATTATTGTAGCCACGCCCGTAAATATTGTGATTGATAAAATTAAAGAGTGCGTGAAGTTTTTGGATGGCAACGCCATAATTATCGATGTTACAAGCATAAAAAGCGAGATCGTGGATAAGGCAGACAAAATAGTAAAAAATAAAAAAGGCATATCATTTGTCGGCACGCATCCTATGGCAGGTTCGGAAGAAAGCGGCGTGGCAGTTGCAAGGGCGGATTTATTTAAAAATTCAGCGTGCATAATAACGCCTTCCAAATATACCGATAAGGCATCCTTAGCTAAGGTGAAGCGTTTTTGGCAGGCACTCGGTGCCGGCATAAAAACAATGCCCGCTTCCCAACACGATATGGTTGTTGGAAGCTTAAGCCACTTACCGCACATTATAGCCTTTGCTGTATGCGCGTCAGTTGACCCGGGCCATATACCATTGGCAGGGAATAGTTTCAGGGATCTGACCAGGGTTGCAAAAAGCGATCCAAGCATGTGGGCTGATATATTTTTACAAAATAAGGCAGGCCTTAAAAAGGCGTTAGGAGCCTTCAACAAAACAATCGATTTATTTTTATCCGACGTGGACAATAACAGAAGAAACAAGCTTATAAAAAAGATAGAAGCATCAAGGCTAAAAAGAATCAGTGTTGGATAACATCATAGCCATAGACGGGCCAGCCGGCTCAGGGAAAAGCACAGTAGCTAAGTTGATAGCCAAGAAACTCTCTTTCTCGTATATTGACACGGGCGCTATGTATCGCGCGCTTACGCTTAAAGCTCTCAAAGCCAAGGTTGATTTAGATGACGCGGCCTCTCTTATAAAGCTTGCCAGGGGTACAACGCTTGATATAGCGGATAGCCCGGACGGTGAATTACAAATTTTTTTAGACGGTAAAGATGTCGCAGATTTTATAAGAACCCCGCAGGTTACTGCCCGGGTTCATTATTTAGCGAAGATAGAGGGTGTGCGCAAAGAAATGGTGAAGCTGCAGCAGCGAATAGGCTTAAAAGGTAAATGTGTGCTCGAGGGCAGAGATATAACAACGGTTGTATTCCCAAACGCAAAATACAAATTTTATCTTGACGCTACGTTAGATGAAAGGGCAAAAAGAAGATATAAAGATTTTATCAATGCGGGTGAAAAAATTTCTTTACCAGATATTAAAAGAGATATTGAAGACAGGGACTATAAAGATAAGACAAGAGATGCGGGGCCGTTGCGTAAGGCTAACGACGCTATTTACCTGGACACGACCGATATGGCCGTAAATGAAGTAGTTGACAAGGTCTGTTCTTATATCAAATGATTTATTATTTAACAAAAAAAGCAGCTTATTTCTTTTTTAAAATATTCTATTCTCTAAAAGTTTCAGGGCAGGAGAATATGCCGAAGAAAGGCCCTTTCGTAATAGTGTGCAACCATGTGAGCAATTTAGACCCGATCCTGATAGGCGCAGTATATAAAGGCAGGCTTAGCTATGTGGCTAAAGAAGAGTTATTTAAAAACAGATTTATCCGCTGGTATTATAAAAAGTTAAGCATTTTTCCGATAAAAAGAGGCTTATCTGACAGCGCTGCCATGAGGGGGGCAATAAGAAGGCTTAAAAAGGGCGGCGGCATGGTGATTTTTCCTGAAGGAACAAGAAGCGCGGACGATAATATAAGCGAGGGCAAGACAGGCATATCGGTGTTGTCTTCTATTACGAAAGCAAAAGTAGTGCCTTGTTATGTAAAGGGCACGCACCGCATTATGCCCCGCAAGACACATCACCTTAATAAAGGGAAAGTATCTTTAGTCTTCGGAGAGCCTTTCGGCCCGCTGCGCGTTGGTGAAGGCACGAAAAAGGCCGATTATTATAATTTTGCCCAGGAAGTGATGTCGCGTATTAAGGCGCTTAAGGAAAAGGCGTGTTATGGTGAAGATTAGAAAGGCAGGCACTGTTGGTTTTTGTTTTGGCGTCAGGCGCGCGATAAACATAGCGCAGAAAGCCCTAAATAACGGCAGCAATATATATTCATTAGGCCCGATAATACACAATCCGCTGGTTGTTAAGGAGCTTTCAGATAAGGGCCTTAAGGTTATCTCTGAGGTTAAAGATGCCGGCAAAGGCAAGATATTGATAAGGACTCACGGCATTGCCCCGAGTGTAAGGCAAAAAATAAAACAAAGTAAAAAGGCAATGATAGACGCGACATGCCCCTATGTTGAAAGACTGCACAACATTGTTAATAACCTAAAAAAGGAAGGTTTTTACATAATTATTGCCGGCGAGAAAAATCACCCGGAAGTTGTGGCTTTATCGGAGGCAGCAGGCGCAAATAAGCTAATAGCGATTGATGAAAAACAAATAAAAAGGCTTACCCTTAAAAATAAAAAAGTGGGGCTCCTGGCGCAGACAACCCTGGCGCAGCCGCTTTTTAAAAAAATCATTTCCGCGGTTATTGATAAAGAACCTGTTGAACTGCGCATATTTAACACAATTTGCGCGGATGTTCTAAAGAGGCAGTCCGAAGCTGCAAGGCTAAGCGCCGGGACTGATATAATGCTGATAATAGGAGGTAAAATAAGCGCCAACACTAAACGGCTTGCGCAAATTTGCAAATCAGAAGGCGCAAAAACTTTTCATGTAGAAACAGACCAGGAAATAAAAAAGAGCTGGTTTAGAAACTGCGAATCAGCAGGCATCATAAGCGGGTCTTCTACGCCAAGCTGGATTGTAGATAAAGTAATAAATAAAATTCAAAAAAATACAATTTAAGGAGGTAGTAAAAACATGTTGAAAGAGAAAACAAGCGACGAAAACACAAATACTACAGAAGGAGGCATTGATTACAATCAGCTCTATTCCGAGACTTTCAAGACCCTCAAGCAGGGCCAGATAACGATGGGAAAGATTGTAAGTATCACCAGCAAGGAAGTAGTTATAGACATAGGCTTTAAGTCAGAGGGGGTAATCGCGTTAAGCGAATTTCCCGACAAGGAAAAGCTTAAAGTCGGGGACGAGATAAGGGTTTTTATAGAAAAACTCGAAGACGACCACGGAATGGTTGTCCTTTCCAAAAACAAGGCGGATAAGATTATCGGCTGGGACAATGTAATAAACAACTACAAGGAAGGCGATATAATCACGGGAAAAGGCACGTATAAAGTTAAAGGCGGGCTTATAGTCAACATTGGGGTTGATGCGTTTTTACCTGCCAGCCAATCTACGCTTAGGCCGCCCATAGATTTAAATACGCTTATTGGAAAAGAGCTGGAATACAAAATAATAAAGATCAATAAGTCCAGGAAAAACATTGTAGTCTCAAGAAAAGAGGTGCTGCAGGAAGAGGTCGAGCATAAAAAGCAGGACCTGCTTAACAAATTGGAAAAAGGCCAGCTGGTGAAGGGAAGAGTTAAAAACATTACCGACTTCGGCGCTTTTGTTAATTTAGGCGGCGTGGACGGGCTTTTGCACATAACCGATATGAGCTGGGGCAGGGTAAGCCACCCGTCTGAAGTTTTGGCGGTAGGCGATGACGTGGAAGTTATGGTTCTTAACTTTGACAAAACAAACATGAAAATTTCTCTGGGGCTAAAACAAAAAGAAGCCAACCCGTGGGAAGAGGTAGACAAGAAATATCCTGTCGGTTCCAAGGTTAAAGGCAAAGTTGTAAACATAGTCCCATATGGCGCTTTTATCGAGCTGGAAAGAGGCGTTGAGGCGCTTGTGCATATTTCAGAACTTTCGTGGACTAAAAGAATAAATCACCCGACAGAGGTCTTAGCCATAGGAGATACAGTTGAGGCGGTGGTCCTTAGCATTGATAAACAGCAGCAAAAGGTTTCTCTGGGGATAAAACAAATAGAGCCTAATCCGTGGCTTGAGGTGATTACTAAATATCCGGCAGGCAGCAAGGTGAAAGGGAAGATTAAAAACCTTACAGATTACGGCGCATTTGTAGAGCTGGATGAAAACATAGACGGGCTCATTCACATCTCAGACATGTCCTGGACAAGAAAGATAAATCATCCTTCAGAATTATTGAAAAAGGGCGAAAAGGTAGAGGCCCTTATTTTATCTGTTGACCAGGAAAATATGAAAATAGCCCTTGGGCTTAAGCAGCTAAAGGATGATCCGTGGTCCGAGCTTGTGAAAAAATATCCTCTAGGCTCTGAAATAGAAGGCACGGTTACGAAGATAACAAATTTTGGCCTGTTTGTCGAGATAGATAAGGAACTAGAAGGGCTGGTGCATATTTCTGAAATAGCTGACGGAGCAAAACAGCCCTTGGACACAAAATATAAGGTGGCGGATAAAATAACTGTCAGCGTTATCAAGATAGATAACGAGCAGAGAAAAGTAGGGTTATCGTTAAAATAACAGCCAGAAACAGGAGAACTAAAACATGACTGTTGACGAACAGTTTCAACTCATTAAAAGAGGAACGGTAGAGATCATAGAAGAACAGCAGCTTAAAGAAAAGCTGGTAAACTCTTTTACAAAAAAGGTTCCCCTGATAGTAAAAGCGGGTTTTGACCCTAGTGCGCCTGATATACACCTTGGCCATACGGTACTTTTGCGCAAGCTGGCGCATTTTCAAAAATTATGCCATAACGTGATCTTTTTAATTGGCGATTTTACGGCAATGATAGGTGACCCGTCCGGGCGTTCCGAGACAAGAAACGTGCTTACCAAGGAACAGGTGTTTGAAAACGCAAAAACATACAAGAAACAGATTTCCAAGATATTAGACCTGGATTACTGCGAGGTGTATTTTAACAGCAAGTGGTTTTCAAAAATGTCTTTTGCTAATTTTCTGGATTTAGCATCCAGGCAAACGATAGCGAGGATCCTGGAAAGAGACGATTTTCAAAAAAGGTATAAGTCAGGCAAAGATATTTCGCTTTTGGAGTTTATATATCCCTTATTGCAGTCGTACGATTCGGTTGTATTAAGCGCAGATATAGAGATAGGAGGCACAGACCAAAAGTTTAATCTGCTTATGGCGCGCACAATTCAACGCAGATATAATCAGCCCGAGCAGGTTGTTATAACAATGCCTCTGCTTGAAGGCACTGACGGCGTGCAAAAAATGTCAAAGAGCCTCGGAAATTATATAGGGATAAATGAACCCGCGAAGGAGATGTTCGGAAAAATAATGTCTATATCGGATGACCTTATGTGGAAGTATTATGAGCTGCTTACGGATGTTTCGGTTGAGGATATATCCGGCATGAAAGCCCAAACAAAGAGCGCAAAACTAAACCCAAGGGATGCCAAAGTTAAATTGGCAAAAGAGATTGTTTCGCTTTATCATTCAAAGGCAGAAGCTGAAAAGGCGCACAAGGAATTCGAGAGGATATTCAGCTCAGACGGCGTGCCTGATGATATCGGAATTTTTACAATCGAGAAGGGCCAGAAGATATGGATAGTTGAGCTGCTTGAAAAAGGAGGCCTTGCGCCCTCGCGCAGCGAGGCCAGGCGCTTAATAAACCAGGGCGCTGTGAAGGTAGATAAGGTCACAATATCGGATGAGGATCTGCAGCTTAGCCCTAAAAATGGCTCTATAATCCAGGTCGGAAAAAGAAGGTTCTTGAGGATAAAGATTCTTTAAGAAAAAACTTGACAACTAAATAATTTTGTGGTATCTTATCTTTCACTTCGGCGGAAGGTATATCCGTTATTACCGCCACGTAAAAGGAGTAGGCTTCTTGCAGAAGCTTCTTGATAAAACCTAAAGTTAATTGAATTGATCAGAGGATGCACTTTATAAAGGCGTCGTCTCGACGCCTTTTTTGTCTGCAGTTTTTAAGCTTATGGAGCGAAGCGACATAAGCTTTTAAAACTGCGACATCCCGAGGAGCGTAAGCGACGAGGGATCTAATTTGTTCTTTGAAAAAACCAAAAGCTAGCGAATTAATACCACTGCTATGTGAAGAACATAGCCTCGAATATTTTTATTGGAGAGTTTGATCCTGGCTCAGAACGAACGCTGGCGGCGTGGTTTAGGCATGCAAGTCGTACGAATCTTTTGGAAATAGGGCTTCGCAAGAAGTTCTAAATTTGAAGGAAGAGTGGCAAAAGGGTGAGTAACGCGTGAGTAATCAACCCTCGAGATGCGAATAACCTTGTGAAAACGAGGCTAATACGCAATTGGACCACGACCTGACTTATCAGGTTGAGGTTAAAGGTGGGGACCCGCAAGGGCCTGCCGCTTGAGGTCGAGCTCGCGTCCTATCAGCTTGTTGGTAGGGTAACGGCCTACCAAGGCATTTGACGGGTAGCTGGTCTGAGAGGATGGTCAGCCACAC
>JAZDPX010000018.1:0-14487 GCA_043797125.1 Candidatus Omnitrophota bacterium | reverse complement strand
CCTGGGCCTGGCCCTTTTTGCTCAGCGCCATGGTTATGGCTGATGTAAGAGTGGTCTTGCCGTGGTCTACGTGGCCTATTGTGCCTACGTTTACGTGAGGTTTGCTTCTTACAAATTTTTCCTTTGCCATAATTTCCTCCTAAAATATTTTTTCCATTATTTGCGCGGGAACCTGTTCGTAATAAGCAGGCTCCATGGTATAGGTTGCCCTTCCCTTAGTAAGATTTCTTAGGGAGTTAGAGTAACCGAACATCTCCGCCAGGGGCACGTAGCCATCAACAATTTTTATATTTGTGCGCTGTTTAATAGATTCTATCTTTCCTCTTCTTGAATTAATGTCTCCGATAACATCGCCGAGATATTCCTCGGGAGAAGTTATCTCTATTTTCATAAAAGGCTCAAGCAGCACGGAGCTTCCTTTCCTGAGCGCATCTGAAAGCGCCATTGAACCGGCGGTCTTAAAAGCCAATTCAGAAGAGTCCACTTCATGAAAAGAGCCGTCTATTAATCTAACTTCTATATCTGTAACAGGGTAACCTGCGATTACCCCGCTTTTTGCCGCTTCAATAACGCCCTCTTTTACAGAAGGGATAAATTCTCTTGGTATAGCTCCGCCTTTAATTCTATTAACGAAATCAACACCTTTGCCTTTTTCCGCAGGGCTTACATCAAGCACCACATGCGCATACTGGCCCCTGCCCCCTGTCTGCTGAACAAACTTTGCTGTTGCGCTGGCATGCGTTGTGATTGTTTCCTTGTAAGCAACTTGGGGCCTGCCGACATTGGCAGACACATTAAATTCCCTGAACATCCTGTCTATAATAATCTCGAGGTGCAATTCTCCCATGCCGGATATTATCGTCTGGGCAGTATTTTCATCATATTTAACCTTAAACGAAGGGTCTTCTTCCTGAAATTTATGCAAGGCAAGCCCCAATTTTTCCTGATCATTGTTGGTTTTCGGCTCTATCGCCAAAAACACAACCGGCTCCGGAAAACGCATACTCTCCAATACAATCTGGTGCTTTTCATCGCATATGGTATCGCCTGTCTTGGTCTGGCGCAGCCCAACCGCGGCAGCTATATCTCCTGCGTAGATCTCAGGCACTATCTGCTGTTTATTAGCGTGCAATTTTACAATTTTTCCTATTTTTTCTCTCAAGTCTCTTGATGAATTGTATACTGTTGCACCTGACTTAAATTTTCCGGAGTAAACTCTAAAAAAACTCAATTTGCCCACATAGGGATCGCTCATTATCTTGAAGACAAAACCGGTAAAAGGCTCTTTCTCGTCCGCTTTTCTAATAACTTCTTTGTTTGTTTTCGGGTCTATGCCTTTCACAGGAGGAACTTCAAGCGGGCTTGGCAGATAGTCGCAAACAGCATCAAGCAGCGGCTGCACACCCCTGTTTTTCAATGAACTTCCGCATGTAATAGGTATGAATTTAGCTTTTATTGTGCTGTTGCGTATAGCTGCTTTTAATTCATCTTTAGTTATCTCTTCGTCATGAATAAATTTTGACATAATGCTTTCGTCCGCTTCTGCTAATGCCTCTATCAAAAGGTGTCTGTATTCCTTGGCCTTGTCAAGCATATCTTCAGGCATGGCAACGGTGTTGTATTTGGCGCCTTCTATATCTTCATAAACTACAGCATTCATGTTTACAAGGTCTATTATTCCATTAAAATCTGACTCAACGCCTAAAGGTAGTTGAATGGCAGCGGCATTTGCGCCTAATCTTTCTCTTATCTGCTTTATGACATCAAAAAAATCGCTGCCTGTTCTGTCCATCTTGTTTACAAAACATATCCTTGGTATGTTGTAATTATCTGCCTGCCGCCATACTGTCTCGCTCTGGGATTCAACCCCTCCTACCCCGCAGAATATAACTACGCCGGCATCTAATACGCGCAGAGAACGCTCTACCTCTATTGTAAAATCCACATGCCCCGGGGTATCTATTAAATTAATGGAATAATCCCTCCAATTACAAGTAGTGCTGGCAGATGTAATTGTTATGCCTCTTTCCTGCTCCTGCGTCATCCAATCCATAGTAGCTGTACCTTCATCCACTTCGCCTATCTTATACACCTTGCCGCAATAATAGAGTATCCTTTCGCTGGTCGTAGTTTTGCCTGCGTCTATATGCGCTATTATGCCCACGTTTCGTATTTTATCTAATTTATGTTTATGCATTTTACCACTTAAAATGCGCAAATGCTCTATTGGCATCTGCCATCTTGTGCGTATCCTGCTTCTTCTTTATCGCAGTGCCCTGGTTTTGAAAGGCCTGCATAATCTCATCTGCCAGGCATTCATGCATTGGCCTGCCTTTTTTCTCTCTTGCGGCATTTCGTATCCACCTTAAAGTAATTGCCATGCCGCGTTCAGCGCTTACCTCTATAGGTATCTGATATGTGGCTCCGCCGACACGCCTTGGCTTAAGTTCGACTCTAGGCCTTGCATTATCAATAGCCTTCTGAAAAACATCCAATACGTCCTGAGTATTGGTTTTTTTGATTATAATATCAAATGCGCCGTAAACAATTTTCTCGGCTGTGGATTTTTTACCTTGCGTCATTACAATATTTATAAAGCGGGAAACTAATTTTGACCCGTATTTCGGGTCTGCAAGCGTTTCTCTCTTTGGTGCTTTTCTGCGTCTCATTTGTTTAAACCTTCCTTATTTCGCCGGCGCTGCGGCAGCTTCAGGTTTTGCGCTAGGCGCTGCTTGTGGCGCTTGTCCGCTTTTACCTTTCTTTGATCCGTACTTAGACCTGCTCTTTTGTCTATTTGCCACGCCCTGTGTGTCCAAAGTGCCTCTAACTATATGATATCTTACGCCGGGTAAATCCTTGACCCTGCCGCCTCTTACCAATACAATTGAATGTTCCTGCAGGTTGTGCCCTTCTCCTGGAATATACGCGGTAACTGCTATTCCGTTTGTAAGGCGGACCCTGGCTATCTTTCTTAATGCGGAATTAGGTTTTTTTGGGGTCTGTGTCTTGACCTGCAGGCATACGCCTCTTCTTTGCGGGCAATTTTGCAACGCCCTTGACTTACTCCTTTTCTCTAATGGTCTTCTTCCTTTTCTTACTAACTGATTTATTGTCGGCATATTGAAAATTAAAAATTAAAAATGCAAAATGCAAAATTAAACTTATTTTTCATTTTTCACTTTTAATTTTTTACCTTTCTTTGCTGTTTTTTGCTCTTCTTGTCCTTCTTCTGTTTTCTGAAGCGGTTTTTCGTCTGTAAGCATTACAGACTTAATCATTTCAATGTCTCTGTGCGCTTTAAAACCCGTGCCGGCTGGAATAAGATGGCCCATAATTACATTCTCTTTAAGGCCGTAAAGCAAATCTACCTTGCCCTCTGCGGCTGCCTCGGTTAAAATCCTCGTCGTCTCCTGAAAACTTGCCGCGGAAATAAAACTCTGTGTGCTTAATGATGCCTTTGTAATGCCCAATAATATCTGTATGGCGCTTGCCGGTTTTCCTTTTTTCTTCAATACTTTTTGGTTCTCTTCCTTAAAAATTTCTTTATCAACATGAGATCCTGCAAGAAGATCCGTGTCGCCGCTATCTTCTATCCTGACCTTTTTCAGCATCTGGCGCACAATTACTTCTATGTGCTTATCATTAATTCTGACGCCCTGTAATCTGTAAACCTCCTGCACCTCATTAACCAGATATTCCTGTAATGCTTTATCGCCTGAGACCCTTAAAATATTCTGCGGCACTATCGGGCCATCGACCAATTGCTGGCCCGCATAAACCTTATCGTCTTTATATACATTAAGATGCTTGCCATGGGGTATTAAATATTCTTTTTTCATTCCTGTAGGGCTTTTTACTATAAGTATCCTCTGCCCCTTCTTAGAGCCTCCGAACTCGACAATGCCGTCTATTTCGCTTATAATTGCCGGGTCTTTTGGACGGCGCGCTTCAAAAAGCTCCGCAACTCTCGGCAGGCCGCCTGTAATATCTTTTGTCTTAGTGACAACCCTGGGAGTCTTTGCCAGCAAATCGCCGGCTTTAATATCTGCGCCGTTTTTTACGACAATATGCGCTCCTGCAGGTATCGGATACATAATCAATACTTCCTTTTTCTCATTTTGAATTATCAGTTGGGGGTGGTATTCGCCTTTATGTTCAACTATTACGGTATCAATGAGTTTGGTCTGAGGGTTTGCTTCTTGGCGCATTGTAACCCCCTCTTTAATATCCTCAAACCTGACCTTGCCTCCTACCTCTGTAATAATAGGCGACATATAAGGGTCCCATTGCACGAAAACTTCGTCTTTTTTTACGGTTGCGTCTTCTTCAACTTTAATAATCGCGCCGTGCGGCACGGCATATCTTTCAAATTCCCTGCCTGCTTCGTCATTGATAGAAATCTGGCCGTTTCGGTTAAGAACTATTATCTCCTTGCCGCCTTCCTTCTTTACTGTTTTTAAGGCGTGATATTTAACAATTCCGTCGTTTTTGGCCTTGATATTAGACTGCTCAATTATCCTGCTGGCTGTGCCGCCGATATGGAAAGTTCTCATCGTAAGCTGCGTGCCCGGTTCGCCGATGGATTGCGCGGCAATTACGCCAACAGCTTCTCCTAACTCAACTATCTTGCCTGTCGCTAAATTTCTGCCGTAGCACTTAGCGCATACGCCCCTTGAGGATTCGCAGGTCAATACGCTCCTTATCCTTATCTTTTCAATGCCGGCTGCCTCGATATTTTTTGCCTTTTCCTCGTCGATCATCTCGCCGGCCTTTGCCACTGTCTTATCCGTTATAATATCCACAATATTATCCAGCGCCACCCTGCCTATTATTCTCTCTTTTAACGGGACTACAACTTCATCGCCCTCTATTATTGCGCTTGTAAGTATGCCGTTTAGAGTATTACAATCATCTTCCGAAATAATAACATCCTGGGCAACGTCAACCAGCCTTCTAGTCAGGTAGCCGGAGTCTGCTGTCTTAAGCGCTGTATCTGCAAGGCCTTTTCTTGCGCCGTGGGTTGAAATAAAATATTCCAGCACTGTCAGGCCTTCCCTGAAACTTGCCGTAATCGGGTTCTCTATAATTTCGCCCGATGGTTTTGCCATGAGCCCGCGCATACCCGCAAGCTGGCGTATCTGCTGTTTCGAGCCGCGCGCCCCGGAATCTGCCATCATAAAAATCGGATTAAAATCGCCTAAACTGTTCAGCACTTTTTCGGAAACCGTGTCAGTAGCATGTGTCCATATATCTACAATCTTATTGTATCTTTCTCTGTCGGTAATGAAGCCTCTTTTGTACTGTGATTCCACGTCACTTACCTGCTCGTATGCCTTTTTAATAATTTTTTCCTTCTCGGTGCTTAAGACCAGGTCATCAACCGATATGGACAAGCCTGCCAATGTCGCCCAATTAAATCCAAGCTGTTTTAAATCATCCAGAAGGACTATGGTGCGCTCCTGCCCGAATTTATTGTAGCATTCGGTGATTATATCCTGTATCTTTGATTTGTTTAAGCATTCGTTAACATATCTATAGCCTTCCGGAATTATCTCGTTAAACAAAACCCTTCCGGTTGTGGTTTCTATTATCTGGTCCTTTATCCTCACTTTAATAGTATCGTGCAGTTCTATTGCCTTGTCGTTAAACGCGACTATTACTTCGTCCTTTGAGGAGAATGTTTTTATCTTTTCTTTATCTTTGCTCCTTTGCTTTGTCAGAAAATACAGGCCCAAAACTATGTCCTGGGTCGGCGTAGTAATAGGGCTGCCGTTTGACGGCGAAAATATGTTGTTTGTCGCAAGCATTAAAAGCTTACACTCAAGCTGCGCTTCAATTGACAATGGCACATGCACGGCCATCTGGTCCCCGTCAAAATCCGCGTTAAACGCGGTACAGACTAAAGGATGTATCTTTATGGCCTTGCCTTCTATTAATTGCGGCTGGAACGCCTGTATGCCTAAGCGATGCAAGGTTGGGGCGCGGTTTAATAAAACCGGGTGGTCTTTTATAACCTCATCGAGTATATCCCATACTTCCAACTCCGCTTTTTCCACCATTCTTTTAGCGCTTTTTATCGTATGGACAAAACCCTTTTCGCGTAATTTCTTAATAATAAAAGGCTCAAAAAGTTCAAGCGCCATTTTTTTAGGAAGCCCGCATTGATGCAATTTAAGTTCCGGGCCTATTACTATTACAGACCTGCCGGAATAATCGACTCTCTTGCCCAAAAGATTCTGGCGGAAGCGGCCCTGTTTTCCTTTTAGCATATCGCTTAGAGATTTAAGAGGCCTGTTGCCTGGCCCGAGCACTGCCCTGCCGTGCCTTCCGTTATCAAACAACGCGTCCACTGCCTCCTGAAGCATCCTCTTTTCATTTCTAATGATGACCTCCGGAGCTTTTAACTCCATTAATTTCTTAAGCCTGTTATTTCTATTTATAACCCTCCTGTAAAGGTCGTTTAAATCGCTTGTTGCAAATCTTCCTCCTTCAAGCGGGACCAGGGGCCTTAAATCCGGCGGAATAACGGGTATTACATTCATAATCATCCACTCGGGTTTATTGCCGCTGCTTTTAAAACCTTCTATTATTTTAAGGGTCTTGGCAAGGCGTTTTTTAGATTGGCTGCTTTTTGTGTCTTTTAGGTCTTTTTTAAATTTTAATATTAATTTGGAAAGATCAATCTCAGCCAATAATTTCTTAATGGCATCCGCGCCCATCTGCGCCTTAAAACCTGCGCCGTATTTCTCCTTATGCACCCTGTATTTCTCTTCTGAAAGAAGATCCTTTTTCTTAAGCGGCGTATCTGCCGGGTCTATTACTATATATTCCTCATAATACAAGACCTTTTCCAGCTGCCTTAAAGTCAGGCCTAAAAGAGTGCCTATCCTTGACGGGCTTACTTTAAAAAACCATATATGCGATACAGGCGTTGCCAGCTCGATATGGCCCATGCGTTCGCGTCTCACCCTGGAGAGAGTGACTTCAACCCCGCAGCGATCACAGGTAATACCTTTATGTTTTATGCGCTTGTATTTACCGCAGCTGCATTCCCAATCGCGGGTAGGCCCGAATATCTTTTCGCAAAAAAGGCCGTCTTTTTCCGGCTTTAAAGTCCTGTAATTTATTGTCTCGGGCTTTTTGACTTCGCCGCGAGACCAGGCCTTAATCGTTTCCTGCGACGCAATGGAAATAGTAATTCTATCAAAATGGTCTTTATGTTCAAAATGCTCCAACATTACTTATTCTCCGCTTTTATGGCCCTTATATCCAATCCTAAGCTCTGCAGTTCTTTTAACAATACATTGAAGGACTCGGGCGTTCCCGGCTGAAGCGCGTGCTCACCTTTGACGATAGATTCATAAACTTTGGTCCTGCCCGCGACATCATCGCTTTTTACGGTGAGCAACTCCTGTAATGTATAGGCGGCGCCATATGCCTCCAATGCCCACACTTCCATTTCTCCCAATCGCTGTCCGCCAAACTGCGCCTTTCCGCCCAGTGGCTGCTGCGTAACCAAGGAGTATGGACCGATTGAGCGCGCGTGTATCTTATCATCCACAAGGTGGATGAGTTTCATCATGTAGATATACCCTACCGTAACATCCTGGGCGAATCTATCTCCGGTAAAACCGTCCCGCAGCATAATTTTTCCGTTTCCGGGTAAATTCGCCTTTTGCATATACTCCTTAATCTCGGATTCTAATGCGCCGTCAAAAACAGCGCTTATCACCTTAAACCCAAGAATCTTCGCTGCCCACCCCAAGTGCGTCTCTAAAATCTGGCCGACATTCATACGCGAAGGAACGCCTAAAGGATTAAGCACAATATCAATAGGGGTACCATCCGGTAAAAAAGGCATGTCCTCTTCCGGAAGTATTTTAGCTATAACGCCTTTGTTTCCGTGGCGGCCCGCGACTTTATCGCCGACCGAAATTCTTCTTTTGCTTGCAACATTTACAACAACTTTCTTCAGTATCCCGGGAGGAAGCTCGTCGCCTCTTTTAATCTTGTCGATTTCCCTGTCCTGTTCATAAACAAGCTCTTCAATCTGCTCGTCAAAAATCCTGATAACCCTTTCTATTTCCTCTTTGAGCAATGTGTCTTCGCCGCTTAAACGTAAAGTGGTTAAATCACATCTTGTCAGCTTCTTTATATCAGAGGCTTTAATCGTCTTGCCGGCCGGTATAACAACTGCTGCGGTTTCTTCATCGAGCAGGCTTGAACTCACTTTCTGGCCTGACAATAATTTTGACAGCTTTTGTGTTTTTTCATTCTGTAAGGTTGTCAACTGCGACGTATAGAACTTTCTTACCTCATCAATCTGCTCAAGCTCTTTCTTTAGCTCTTCTTTAGTCTTTGGTTTACGGGTCTTCCTTGAGAAGATCTTAACATCAACAATAATCCCTTCAACCCCGGGAGGGACTATCAATGAAGCATCCCTGACGTCTCCTGCCTTTTCGCCGAATATCGCGCGCAACAGTTTTTCCTCAGGCGAAAGCTCGGTCTCGCTCTTTGGGGACACCTTACCTACCAGTATATCGCCTGCGGCTACTTCAGCGCCTATCCTGACTATGCCGCCCTGGTCAAGATTGTTTAAAGCCTCCTCGCCGACGTTTGGTATGTCTCTGGTAATTTCCTCGGGGCCTAATCTCGTATCCCTTGCCTCTATCTCAAATTCTTCGATATGAACGGATGTGTATAGGTCTTCCTTAACAACTTTCTCGCTTATTAATATTGCGTCTTCAAAATTATAACCGCGCCACGGCATAAATGCCACTAACACGTCGCGGCCCAATGCAAGTTCGCCGTTTTTCGTCCCGAAACCGTCGGCAATCACATCGCCTTTTTGAACTTTTTGGCCAATATCCACAACCGGCCTTTGATTAATGCAGGTCGAGGCATTTGACCTTTTGAATTTCTTTAATTTATATTCGGTCTTTCCTATCTTTATCAAATTAGACTGCACCTGGTTCACAACACCGTCTGACTCTGCCACAACAACAGAACCTGAATCATAAGCGCATTTTCCCTCCATGCCTGTTCCTACTATCGGCGAATCGGGATATAGTAACGGAACAGCCTGCCTCTGCATATTAGATCCCATAAGCGCCCTGTTTGCGTCATCGTGTTCCAAAAACGGTATAAGATTAGCTGCAATACTGACAAGCTGCGCAGGAGAAACATCCATGTACTGGACTTCTTTGGCCGGGGTCATCAAGAAGTTGTTCTTATACCTGCAAAATACCGCCTTTTCCGCAAACTTGCCTATTTTATCAACTTTTGAATTTGCCTGGGCAATGTGATATTCATCTTCTATATCTGCTGATAGATATTCTATCTTGTCGGTTACCCTGGCGTCTTCCACTTTGTAATATGGCGTCTCGATAAAACCAAACTCGTTTATCCTGGCGAATGTGCTTAACGACGCAATAAGGCCGATATTCGGGCCTTCAGGCGTTTCTATCGGACATATTCTTCCGTAATGAGAATAATGCACGTCCCTGACTTCGAACCCGGCTCTTTCCCTTGAAAGCCCACCCGGGCCTAATGCGGAAAGCCTTCTTCTGTGCGTAAGTTCCGCCAGGGGATTTGTCTGGTCCATAAACTGCGACAGCTGGCTTCTGCCGAAAAAATCCCTGATAAGCGCTGATACTATTTTTGAATTAATCAGGTTATAGGGTATTATGTTTTCCAGCTCGTATATGGAGAGCCTTTCCTTGGCAGAGCGTTCCATCCTCGCAAGGCCTATTCTAAACTGGTTCTGCAAAAGCTCGCCGACGGTGCGGACCCTTCTGTTGCCCAGATGGTCAATGTCATCAGGAGCGGCTTCTGTCTGCCTGCGCATTATAAGTTCCTTTATCACCGCTGTTATGGTAGGCAGGTCAATTATTCTTTTTGTCAAAGGCGTCTTTAAATTTAATTTTTTGTTTAAGATATGACGGCCCACGCGGCCTAAATCATACCTTTTTTCATCCAAAAACATTCTATGGAGCAATGCCGTCGCGCTTTCAATGGTAGGAGGATCGCCCGGGCGCAGTTTTCTGTATATGTCCAGGAGCGCGTCCTCTTTGCTTTTGTTATGGTCCCTGCGCAATGTATCCAATATTTCCTTGACAGGGTTTTCTATGACTTTAATTGATTTAATATTATACTGGCCCAGTTTCTCGGCGATATCTGTAGTGATTTTCTCGCGTTTTTGCAGGATGGTTATATCTGATTCTTCGTCTACAACATCATTAACCGTGAAAAGCCCGATAAGATTCTTAAAATCCGCAGCCTTAGGAGTCTTTATTTCTTTCACGCCCCCGAATTCCTTCAAGATGTCCTCATCTTTAGACAATCCCAAAGCCCTCAACAGGGTGGTTGCCAGGATCTTTCTTCGCCTGTCAACAACCGCGTGCATAGCGCCGTAGGCGTCAAATTCAAACTCAATCCAGGCTCCCCTGTAAGGGATCACCCTGGCTGAGTAAATCTTTTTCCCGCTGATATGTATCTCGCATTCAAATGATATGCCCGGGGAACGATGCAGCTGGCTAACTACTACGCGCTCTTCTCCGTTTATGATAAAAGTGCCGACAGGCGTCATGAGAGGCAGCTCTCCGATGTAAACTTCCTGCTCTTTTATCTCTTTTTTGCCCCTGAGCCTCACCTTAATTTTTAATATGGCTGCGTAGGTCATGCCCCTGTCTTTGCACTCATCGATATCATACTTTGGCTTTCCTAGGGCGTAACTTACAAACTCAAGTTTATATTCGCCGTCGTAACTATCTATAGGGAACACTTCTTCAAAGACCTGTTGCAGGCCCTGGCTCTGGCGCTTGTTCTTCGACACATCCTGCTGCAAGAATTCTCTGTAAGACTCAAGCTGTATATCAAGTAAATGCGGTATCCTACAGGCCTGTTTAAGCTTGGAAAAATCTTTCCTGTGCTTCGGCATTTTGATCCTCTTTACAAGTTACTTTAAGGTTATTTTCGCGCCAGCCGCTTCCAGCTTCTTCTTTATATCCGCCGCTTCTTCCTTTGTTGCGTTTTCCTTGATTATCTTCGGGGCAGAATCAACAAGGTCTTTTGCCTCTTTAAGGCCCAATGTGGTTACGGTGCGCAGTTCCTTTATTACCTGTATCTTATTTGCCCCAACGTCGCTTAGCTCGACGTTAAAAGTTGATTTTTCCTCGACCTCTTCAGCCGCAGCAGCACCGGTTGCCACTGCGCCGGCTACCGTTACTGCGGGCGCGGCTGCCGTAACGCCGAATTTCTCCTCAAGCACCTTCACAAGCCTTGATAGTTCAAGAACAGACATGCTCTCTATCTTTTCCACAAAATCCTTCTGTTCTTTTGTCATCTCAAGATCTTGTTTTTTTGTTTCCTCGGACATTTTATTTTCCTCCTTCTTTGGCTTTCTTTTCTTTAACTGCGTTTATCGCGTATACAAACTTTCTGATTATGCCTGATAAGGTACCAACCACCGAACTCGCCGGGCTGTTTAACGAAGTTACAAGCCTGGTTAGCAGGACGCTTCTTGGCGGTATAAGAGCTAGTTCCTTTATCGCTTTCGGGGCAACTGCCTCACCGTATATATACGCCCCTTTTAATAAAAATTTTTCGTTTTCCCTGGTATATTCTACAAGTATCTTTGACACTACAACTGGGTCGTGCGAGTCAAATGCTACCGCGCATGCACCGCTAATATAGGATGCCAAGTCTTTCAGGTTATTATTCTCCAAGGCAATTTTGCACATTGAGTTTTTAATAACTACGTATTTACACGATGTCTTTCTTAGCTTAGACCTCAATTCTTCTATCTGCCTGTTTGTCAGCAAGCCGCAATCTGTTATAAAAAAATTGCCGGCATTTTTAAAATGCTCGCCGATTTCAGTTATCATGTGGTTTTTTAGCAACTTGCCGGGTTTAAGCTTTTCTTTCATTTGTTAAACTCCGCTTGATCTAACCTTGCCCCGGGGCCCATTGTCGTTGAAATACTGATGCTCTTTATAAACTGACCCTTCACATTAGCAGGCTTGCTATTTTTCACTGCATGGATAAGAGAACGTATGTTTTCGCAAATACTGTTTTCCTCAAAAGATATTTTTGCGACAGCCATGTTGATGCAGGCGGTCTTGTCCATTTTAAATTCAACCTTGCCTCGTTTTGCCTCTTTTACAGCCTTAACTACATCAGGAGTTACTGTCCCGGCCTTAGGTGTTGGCATAAGCCCGCGCGGGCCTAATACCTTACCCAGCCTTGCTAAGTCTTTCATCATATCCGGAGTTGCTATAGCAACATTAAAATCTAAAAAGCCGTCATTTACCTTCTTGATAATATCTGCGTCTCCGGCAAAATCAGCGCCGGCATCTTTTGCGGGCTGAATATCCTTCTCTTTACAAAACACCAACACCTTCACGCTTTTTCCGGTGCCGTGCGGCAGCACAACAGTGCCTCTTACAGGCTGCGGTTTTTCCGTTATATCGAGACCTAGCTTGATAGAAATCTCGACGCTCTGGTCAAACTTAGGCTGCGGAGCCTTTTTTAATATTGATACAGCCTCTGCCAGCGTATATACTTTAACCGGATCTACTAAACTTTTTGCCTGTTTCATTCTTTTGCTTATTGTCGCTGTCATTTAATCTCTATCCCCATGCTGCGGGCAGTGCCTTCAATAATCTTCACTGCCTGATCAATATTTTTGGTATTCAAGTCCTGCATTTTTTCTTTCGCAATGTCTATAACCTGTTGCTTTGTTATCGTAGCTATCTTTTCTTTATTCGGCACGCCGGATGCCTTTGCGATATTGGCAGCTTTTTTCAGCAATACTGAGGATGGCGCGCTCTTAACAATAAATGAAAAAGTCCTGTCTTCATAGACATCTATGACAACAGGCAGGATAAGGCCCTGCTTGTCTTTTGTCTGGTCATTAAACGCCTTGCAAAACTCCATTATCTTTAAACCGTGCTGGCCCAAAGCAGGCCCGACCGGCGGTGCGGGGGTAGCTGAGCCTGCCGGACAATATAATTTTATTTGCGTCTTTATTGGTTTTTTCTTTTTCTTTGGCGCTGCCATTATAATTTCTCCATCCCGTACCGCTTGGGTACGGGATTACTATTATTTTACAACTTCTCAACTTGCCAGTATTCAAGCTCCACAGGGGTGGGACGCCCGAATATCATCACAGAGACCTTAATCTTCCCCTTCTCCGGATTTACTTCATCAATAGTTCCGTTAAAATTAGTAAACGGGCCGTCTGTTATCTTAACGCCCTCGCCAATTTCAAAAATCACTTTTGGGGTGGGTTTTTCCTTCTTTTCTTCTGTCTGCTTAAGAATATTGGCTATCTCTTCATCAAGCAACGGTGTCGGCTTTGTGCCTGAGCTTACAAAACCCGTAACCCCAGTGACATTTTTAACCAGATACCAGACTTCGTCGGTCAAATCCATCTGCGCCAGTATATATCCCGGAAAAAATTTACGCTCCGATATTTTTTTCTTGCCGCCCTTTACCTCTGATATAACTTCTGTTGGTATCAGAATCTGGGATATTTTATCCTCTATGTGGCTAAGTTTGCTTTGGCTAATCAATCTTTTCTTAACCTTTTCCTCTTCGCCTGTCAATGTATGTATAACGTACCACTTGTTTGCCATTTAAAAACCTACCGTACAGTGAAATGTATAGCTGCTGAAAAAATAAAATCGCATATGCCTATAAAAATAGCTAATACAATTACAGCTATAATAACCACTGTGGTTGAGCCCCATAACTCATTTCTGTCAGGCCAACTCACCTTTTTAAGTTCGACCTTTACTTCGTTTAAAAAACTTAGTGTTTTCGCTATCATTTATTATCCTTCATCATCTCGCTGGCCCGCCATTTGGCCCGCCTTCCTTGCTTTTGAACAATAGAGCAATAGAAAATAGACCGCAATTGAAAATTTAGCCTAAACCCTATTGCTCAATTGCTCAATTTTCAATTGCTCTGCAAATTTTTGCAAAGCAAAAATTTGCTTGGCAGGCCTGGAGGGATTCGAACCCCCAACACGCGGATTTGGAGTCCACTGCTCTAGCCAGTTAGAGCTACAGGCCTTTTATCAAAAACCTGCCACGCGCCATAGTGGCAGGTTCGCCTAAGTAGCATAAAGGCGACACGTTAGTGCGCCTTCAGTATAACTAAATGTTATTTCACCTCTTTGTGGGAGGTTCTTTTCCTGCAGAACTTACAATATTTGTTAAGTTCTAATCTCTCTGTTACGTTTTTCTTATTCTTAAACGTAGAATACCATCTATTTTTACACTCGCTGCATGCGAGTAGCGCTTGCTCTTGCATGTTTGTCTGCTGCCCTTCTACTGCACTATCTCCGTTACTACCCCGGCGCCAACGGTCCTGCCGCCTTCACGTATGGCGAACCTTAGTTCCTTTTCCATGGCTATCGGGATTATTAAAGTGACTTCTAATTGCACGTTATCGCCTGGCATTACCATTTCTGTGCCGGCAGGC
>JAZDPX010000017.1:0-115491 GCA_043797125.1 Candidatus Omnitrophota bacterium | reverse complement strand
TTTTCTTAGATAGGCATTTCCACGGTTATTGTAGGCCTTGGGACGCTTAGGATCGATTTCTATTGCTTTATTGTAATCAGATAGAGCCTGGTCGAAATTGCCTTTTCTTGAATAGGCATTTCCGCGGTTATTGTAGGCCTTTGGATATTTAGGATCGAGTTCTATCGCTATATTGTAATCGGATAGGGCCTGTTCAATATTGCCTTTGTCTTCATAGGCATTTCCGCGGTTATTGAACGGCCTTGCCTTGTTGGGAGATTTAAGGACAGTGTCATTCCATAATATAAATCTGTCTGTCCAGACAAGGTTTCTATTGTAAGCGAGTATTGAATAAGAGATAACCGCGATAGACAGCATTGCGATTACCGGTTTTATTCCCCTATTTTCGAAGATGTAATAGATTGCGCTTACCACAAAAACTGCGAAGCCGGCCATCGGCAAGTAAAGCCTGTGCTCGAAGATTATATCTTGAATTGGAATAATGCTTGATTCCGGTAAAAGGGTTAAGAAAAAGAAAAAAATACCAAACGAGATGAGCCTGTACCTGCGAAATATCTTTACGGCAGCTATCAGGATAATGGCTAATAGGCTTAGGCTGAATAAGGTCGGCAAATCGAACAATGTCTTTGATACGGAATAATCGTAATCCAGATTCTGGTTTACAGGAATGAATAGAAGCCTTATGTATGTAACAATGACCCTGAATTGGGTTAAAAGATAGTTTGATGGAAGTGCGCCTAGACCTGTTTCGCGCACCAGCCGCATCTGGTGAAAATCCACAGATTTTGTTGCCGCCATTGTGATAGGGATAATTAACAGTGTGACAAAAAACGGTATAACAGGTTTCCACTCGATGCGCTTGTCTTTGAAAAAACATAATTCATAGAGCAATATCACAAAAGGCAATGTTATGGTCATCTCTTTTGAAAACATAGCCAGTATAAGGGCGAGGAATGAAAGAGCGTAATAAGAAAATCGGATACGTGATTTATTTTCTTCACATTGCAATAAGCGGAACTTAACATAAAAAGCAAGCGACAAGACATAGAATAGCGTGGCAAGTGATGTTGCCCTCTGGATGATATAAGTAACTGCCTGGGTCTGGATAGGGTGCGATACAAATATAAGGGTTGTAAATAACGCTATGATATTGGAGTGGCCGGATATCTTATTGTCTCTAAGAGCCGGCGTTTGTAATGTGAGAATGGTAAGCCACCATATTGTTATGGCGGCACATAGATGAATCAAAAGGTTAAAGATATGATAGCCAAGGACGTTAAACTGGCCAAAATGATAGTTAAGGGATATCGATAGATAGGTTATGAAGCGAGTCGGGAAAAAATTCCATATGGCATTTAAATTGGAAACATTTCTTATTGCAAAATTATCGCATATATTATCATCGTCATCAAATTGGAACGGGCTATTGAACGTATTGGAATATATTGCAGTTCCTATGACAATTAGTAGAGCTATAGCCAGGATGCTGAAATAGTTTGTCTTCAGATGGGTAATGGGGGCAATGGGGTCACCGCTGGGGGTACGTTGCCGAACGATGCGGTATCTATTTATCCTATTTATTTTTTAACCTCGTTTTAACCAATGTAGTCAATGGCGGCGCTTTTGCTACGTCCTAGTTTCTTTTCGGAACGCGCCTTTTTATCCTCAAGCATCTTGTTTTTTGCCCGGCGGGAACGCCTTCGTTTCTGGCGCCTTATCTTTTCTATCCTCTTTTGCTCTTGGGCTTTTACGCCTAAAACAAGAGATTCAATTTTATTAACAAGTATCCTTCTGGCAAAAAACCTGTTCAGGGCTTGAGAACGTTCTATCTGGCACTTGACCTCAATGCCAGTAGGTCTATGTTTGATATAAACGCACGTTGCAGTCTTGTTGACATTTTGCCCGCCTTTTCCCCCAGCGCGTATGAATAGCTCATCTAAATCGGATTCTTTCACACCCAACGAAGCCATTTTGGCTTTTAGGGCGCCCTCTTTGTCTTTTCTTATACCGAAATCCACTCTTGCCTTTTTTCAGGGTTCAATTCTTCTTTGGGCCTGGCCACGCATTTGCCTTTTTTATTAATTTTAATACTCTCGCAACCTGTACGCCTGCTAAAAAATATATCATAGATGCAAATACAAAATTTATTCGCAACAATATTATAAAGCTATCGATATTAAACATTGATATATTGTTAGATAGCAAAGCGTAGGGAAAGATAATATAACCAACAATATTCATCATCGCAGACGATGAACAGGTTGGCGATACAAAGGTATCAATAACCGGCAATAAAAGATTGAGTAAAAAATGCGCTGCTGCATAGCAGAAAAATGAGTTTATCCCAATAAGATGTATATCCCGTATTTTAGCCTGTTTTGTTTCAGCGGTTTTGTAAAGTAAAAACGCAATTAATGCCAGCGCTATGTCAATAAACCCAAGGGGATAAAACTTTTCGAGGAAAAATGGTTCTATAAAAAAGCTTAATATTACAATCGGAAAGCCTATGCTATACCCCTTACCATGGCTGCAGCTGAAGTCTACAAAAGGCATCAAGCCTATAAGCAGAAAAAATATAAAAACAGTTATTTTCTTTCTCATTTATTTTTCAGCTTCACACCGAAATTGCCTCATGTATACATATTGTACCGCTTTCCCGTGGTATTTGGAAGATATTTCTACGTGGATAAGTTGAATAACTCTTTCGCTGTTTTATTGCAAGCTATAGCGACTTCCGCTTCGGGCTTTCCTTTTATCTTGGCTACGGCTTGAATGGTCCTGATTAGGTCTTTAGGTTGGGATTTGAAATGGCCTGTTTCAGGTTTGTATATTACAGGCGAGTCTGTTTCTATAAGCAGATTCTCAAACGGGCAGTTTTTGATTGTCTCTATTAGCTGAGGGCTGTATTCTGCAGCAGGGGTTGCTGAAATGTAATATCCGGCATCTAAAACACCGTTTAACACATCAAAAGGCCCGGTAAACCAGTGGAAGATGCATTTTTTCAAGCCTTCCTGCCTGGCTATTTCGAGTGTCTCAGCCCAGGCGCCCCTTGTATGCGCTGATAAAGGTAAATTATGCTTGTTCGCAAGCGCTATCTGCGCTTTGAAACTTTTAATCTGCAGCTCTCTTTGCGCTAAATCTTTGCGCGCCGAATTAATCCAAAAATCGAGGCCTGACTCGCCTATCGCGATAACTTTGCCTATATTTTTTTTGATAAACTCAATATTTTCTTCATAGTTTTCAAAGGTTACTTTTCCGGGGTGCAGGCCTATTGCCGGATAAATTTTAACAGGGTACTTTTGCGCGGCTATTTCAAGTATCTTTGTATTGCTGGTTATATCCTCTCCAACTGCGATGATACCACTTACGCCGCAATCGCAAGCAGCTTGTAAGGCCTCATTTAGCGGCTCAACAGAATCTAAATGGCAGTGAGTGTCAATTGTATCGGCAAGTCGCATTCTTTCCATACTTCCTTGCTTTCCATGCACAGGTAAACAGGCACGGTTTTACTGTGCTTTTTTATCCGAAAAATTACTTTTTTATAGATATCAACGCGCATGTTTTTAAGATAACGCATTTTTAAGTCAAAATCAAGGAGTAATTCCGCGTCAAGAATGTTATTTTCAGGAAATCTGTTTTCAATAATTTTTTTAAGCCTGCGTGTAAAACGAAACGTGCCCAAGCTTATCCATGCTATTTTTTTACCCGGAATTTTATCAAAAAGCCAGTCCACAACTTTTTCATAGTCCTTTTCCCAGCCATTGTAATAAAAAATCGGGTCAAAATGAATTCCTATTCTGTATCCCGCGTCAGCGCACTTGGCTGCCGCATCAAGGCGTTCGTTTAAAGAGCTTGAATAAAATTCGTTTTTATCAATAATTGGCTGCGGGTTCAGCGACCATGCGATTACTGCATTTTTACCAGGGCTTACTGAAAGCAGCTTTTTGATGTTATTGCTTTTTGTCTTAAGCTCAAAGCTGGTTTGCGGATATTTCTTAAAAAACTCTACTAATTGAGGTGAGAATTCCGTTATATCATCAAGGCAAAGAGAATCTGTAAACTCGCCTGTTCCCAGCCTTATGTTGTGCTTGTATTGCTTAAATGATTTAAAAAAATCATTTAAATTGGCAGGAATTATTATACCCGGTGAATTTACGTACTCCTGTAAATAGCAATACGTGCACTCATATATGCAGCCGAATCCGAGGTTTAGTATATGATAGCCGCAGCGAATACAGTTAGCTGTGCATGGGCAGCTCTTTAGAAAATCGAACTTTTCTTTAATAATAAAAAAATTATCTCTTCTTTTATTGTAATCTTTAATGCCGAATCTTTTTTCTTTTATGTAATCCTTAAGAGAGGATATGGTTTTAACTTTAGCTTCAGGAAACCGTTTCTTAAAACGGCTGACAAGATAACTTTCGCGCACCACGTCTTCTACAAAGATATTTTTTGGTGAAAGCTTTGCCTTCTCTATTTTGGCTTTGTATTTTGAATCGATCTCAAGCGCAGGCAGATACGGTGAAAACTCAACGCCTTTTGCCGCAGCCTCGGGGAATCTCCTAGATAAGAGATAGTTTTTTAGGCTTGGAAATTTAACAGCTTTCCTGGGTAAGGATTGCAGGATTTCTTTCGGGCTTATGCATTCCCTTTTTGATATTTCGTATAAAAGGCGGGTTATTTGCTGATTTTTGTTTACTCCGAAGCGCGGGAAGGTTTTATTGACTAAAGTTTTTATAGTAGCCGGACTAATCATGCGAGTTATCCACAACCGTAGCGGAGCCTTAAGGCTCCGCTACTTAAGCATTTCAATATCTTCCTGCGAGAGCTGCCAGGCGCCTGCCTGCGCATTTTGACGCACCTGCTCTACGGTTTTGCAGCCGACTATCGCGCTTGCGACAAAGTCCTTCAGGCAGATCCAGTTAAGCGCAACCTCGGCAGGCGGTTTGTTTATTTTGGCGGCAACCTGTTTTACCTTGTCTGCAATTTTTGATGCCTTGGCAAATCCTTTCTCGTCATAATATTTATAGAAAAAGCTTCGAGCGTCAGGGCCTTTAAAAGCAGCGGGTTTTGTGTATTTTCCCGAAAGTATGCCGCCGCCCAACGAACCGTAGCTTAGTATAAATATGCCTTTTTCTTTGCAATAGGGGATAATTTTATCTTCAATAGAACGTTCAAGCAGGGAGTAGTGGCTTTGCGAAAAAACAATATTACCCAGCTGTGATGCCTTTTTTAACAAGTCAATGTCAAAATTAGACACAGCTATATATTTAATCTTGCCCTCTTGCTTTAGTTTATTCATCTGGCCAATAGTCTCTTCAATGGGCGTGTTTGGGTCAGGGTGATGGCAATGATATATGTCAATATAATCGATTTTCAGCCTTTTCAGAGACTCTTCTATCTCATTTTTTATGGAATCCGCTTGTAAATCAGGCCTTATCGCGGCGCCTTTTCCTTTTAAGCCGCATTTGGTTGAAATTATGAATTTTTCGCGCCTCCCCCTTATTGCTTTGCCCACGATTTCCTCGGATTTGCCGTAGCCGTATATCGGGGCAGTGTCTATCAGGTTTATGCCGCAGTCAATACAGGCTGATACAACGTCAATGCATTGGGCGTCTGAAATGTCGCCCCAATTTTCTTTGCCGAACGCCCAGGCGCCCAAAGCGATAACAGAAACCTCAAGATTGGTATTTGGTATCTTTTTATATCTCATTTCACGAAATCCAGTATATCAAGCCCTATTTTTTTGAAAAGCTCTTGCAATTTTCCCATTGGAAGGCCCAGGACATTAAAATACGAGCCTTTTAAATCATCAAAGATAATAGAGCCGATGCCTTCTATTGTAAAGGCACCTGCCCTGTCATACGGTTTTAGCAGCCCTAAGTATTTATCGATGTCTTTTTTATCTATTTTTTTAATTTTAAGCTCTGTTTTTTCACAGCCTTCGGCAACGCACCCGGTTTGATTGTCTATCAGACACAGGCCTGTAAAAACGAGCATTTTACTTGCGCTTGCGTCTATAAGTATCTGCCTTGCATCTTTTTTTGTGGCTGGCTTGCCTATGATTTTGCCTTTTAGATAAGTTAAGGTATCTGCCCCCAAGATGATATCGTTTTTGTAAAATTTTGCCGCATACTGCGCCTTTTTTCTCGCATTCAGGATTACAAGCTTTGGGATGCTTGTTTTTTGGCGCAACTGCTCGATAACGTTGGCCTTATATACCTTAAAACCTATGCCGCAGGACGCTAAAATCTGTGACCGACGTTTTGATTTTGACGCTAAAATAATATATTTTTTCATTGTTTATACTCCAATTTTACTATATTATATAGCAAAAAAGGAATCTTTCAATGAAAAACCTGCAGAAGACGGCATATAACGAAAAATTGGTAAGTAAAATAACAGGCAAGGCGTTGTGCGATTACAAGATGATTGCCAATCGCGACAAGGTGCTGGTGGGCGTATCAGGCAGGGACAGCCTTTCGCTTTTGCATGTGCTTAATGAGCGCTTAAAGTTTGTGCCTATTACGTATAAGCTTACAGCTGTACACATAGATCTCAATGGCCAGGATGCAAAAGTCATTGAAGAGTATTTAAAAATAATCGGCATTGAATATCATATAATCAAGCTGGATTTAAATATTGGCAAGAAAGACGTAAAAACAGGGCCGTGCTTTTGGTGCTCGTGGAGGCGGCGCGAGGAAATGTTTAAGCTGGCAGGCAGGCTTGGCTGCAGGAAAATCGCCTTTGCCCACCATTTAGATGATATTTTAGAGACTTTTTTGATGAATCTTTTTTATCACGGCGAGATAAGCGCCATGCCGCCGAAGCTTAGGATGTTTAAGGGTAAGTTTCATCTTATAAGGCCGTTTTGCTATTTAGAAAAGCGCCTTATTGAACAATATGCCGCGGCAAACAATATACCCAAGACGCCGTATATATGCGAATACGGCAAAAACGCCAATAGGGCTTACATGAAGCAGGTTATCGCGGATATTGAAAAGAGAAATCCATTTGTAAAAAAGAATATATTCAGAAGCATGCTTGATATAAGGAAGCAATACCTGCCGACAAAGGATTTATAAGATAAATTCTCAGTTCTCTTTTGCCGCGTTACCTTTAAACTTGAACTTTTTCGCGGCGCAATGTCCCTTTTCTCGAGGTGTCCGCAGGCTGTTCCGGGTTTTCGCCGGTCCAGCAGTATAGGCACAGCCTTTCTCTCGGAAGGCCCACTGCATTGACCATATCGTCTACGGTCTGATAACGCAAGGTCGTGACCTCAAGGTCCTTCGTTATCCAGTCAATCATCTTTTTGTATTTTGCTGAATTTGAATCCATATATTCTGATACGTCTTCTAAATCATGGCCTTCAATGTTTTTGATCGCCTTGCGCGCCGCAAGTTCATGTATGCTGCGCGTTGAAAGATTAAATATGCATGGAAACATCAAAGGAGGGCACGCTGGCCTCACATGAATTTCTTCTGCACCGCATTGCCAGAGTTTATTTATTGTGAAGTTTTTAAGCTGCGTGCCCCTTACAATGGAGTCTTCGCAGACCACTATTCTGTTTCCGGTGATAATCTCTTTTATAGGAATGAGTTTCATTGTGGCAATCAAATCCCTTGTTTCCTGCGACGGCGGGGTATAGCTTCTTCCGTAGCCGGGAGTGTATTTAACAAGAGGGCGCCTGTAAGGTTTTTTTGATTCCATTGCATATCCAATAGCGTGCGCAATACCTGAATCAGGCACGCCTGATACCACATCCACCTCTATGTCTTTATCGCGTTTTGCCAAACATCTTCCGCATCGCTCCCTTACGGTTTCGGTGTTTATGCCTTCATAATTTGATGCCGGAAACCCCGTGTATATCCATAAAAATGTGCAGATCTTATTCGTGCAGTCGCTGGACTTTTTCTGTGTCATGCCTTTTTCATTTAATAAAACTATTTCTCCTGGTTCGAGGTATTTTACAATGCTAAATCCGGCGTTAGGAAAGGCGCATGTTTCGGTGGTTACTGCCCATGTATCCTGCTTTTGGCCTATAATAAGAGGCGTGAATCCTATCCTGTCTCTTGCGGCAAAGACACCGTCCTTATTTAATAAAAGAAGCGAGCATGAGCCGTGTATCACGCTAAACATCTTTTCTATTCCGTCAATGATGGTGTTTCCTGAACTTATCAGTTTTGCAACAAGTTCTGTCGAGTTAATCTTGCCGTCCTTGACCTCGCTGAATGATACGCCGTTTTGCAGCAGTTCTCTGGCAAGCTCTTCGGTGTTTTCAATAAGCCCGTTTGTCACGATGCAAAAAGGCCCTAATTTGGAGTTTAGGTAAATCGGCTGTTCATCGAACGAGCTTATGACGCCTATGCCTTTGTTGCCTTTCATGTGCTTATAATCTTGAAAGAATTTTGATTTAAACTGGCTCTGACTTATGTTGTGTATCTGGCGAGTAAAATCATCGCCATACACCGCAAGGCCACCGAATTCAGTGCCCAGATGCGAGTGATAATCCGTACCGTAGAATAGTGTTTGCGCGCAATCACCTGTCTTAGCTACAACCCCGAAAATCCCGCTCATGTGCTGCTCCTTTCCTGGCTGCCTGCAGGCATGCCTTTTTGCTTTTCGATTTCAATTTTTGCGTTAGCCATCCTGTCTTCCAGATACGGATGACTTCTTAAAATAATAGGCCCTTGCGAGCCTTTTGAATTTTCTTTTAGAAGCTCTAAAACCTTAATAATGGCATTGGGGCCAAACTTGGCCGCGTACATATATTTTATCGAGAGAGTGTCTGCGGCATATTCGTCCTGGCGGCTGTAGCCGAGAGTTGCCAGCTGCATAGCTGCGCCTGCTGCGGAAGCTATTTGCTCTTTTTGTTTTTGTTCTGTTTTTATCTGCGAAAGCAACAGGGAACTTATAAGATTATACCCCAGCTCTGCCTGCATTCTTTTTACCACGTGTTTGGCAGCGCAGTGGCCTATCTCGTGCGCCAATACAGCAGCGATTTCATCGTCGGATTTTAATTTATCAAACAATCCGGTGAACATATATATATTTGCGCCTGAAGTTGTAAACGCGTTTATTTCATCCTTATCAATCAGATAAAATTTATATTTGTAATCCTGCCTATCAGAGACGCTTGCCAGCCTCTGGCCCACAGCGTCTAACTTTTCAGTTTTTACTTTATCCTGCGAAAGTTTGTATTTTTTAAGCATTTCGGTATGAACGTTTTGGCCCATGCTAATTTCAGAGGCAGTGGATATAAATATCATTTCCTTTTTGCCTGTAGCGGGATTAAAGGAGCTTATGCCGGCGCATCCTGTTAAAAAGAGAACCAAAACTATTAGGAGTGTTATTATTTTTTTCATTTTAGAATTTATAAGATAATGAGCCGCTTAAGTAGTTTTCGTCGATAAAACCCGCTTCCATATTAATATTGAGCGAGTCTAAGAGCCTAACCCCAGTTCCAAGAAAAAGCCCGAAGTTGTTATCTGCCTCGGCATTGTCTTTCTGAAACACGATATCGTTTCTCGCGGCGCGCACACAGGATTCGAAATCCGAATATTTTATGCCCGAATAGGGCGAAAACACCCCGAAATCCAGGCCAAAGGCGCAGGCAGCGTGCCAGTCGTTGTATTCTATAGATGAGTGGCTTATTGCCGGATCCGGGATGCTATATTGCGCGTTGTCGATTGTTATCAGCTTTGTGTCAAAACCGGTATTCCTGTATTGTATATCAAGGCTGGCTAAAAAATTGCTGTTATAAAAGTTGTCAAGTTTCTTGTCAAATAGTTTGAATGTGCCTCCGGTGAGCCATGTAAAGCCGTATTCAGATTCCCATTCAACTCTTGTGTCAAAAGGCGTATATACCTCCTTGACCTTAGCTGTGCCTACGCCGCCATAAAGATTAAACCAGTTGTTATAAATCAATCCCGCGGCCCCCCCGAAAAAAACAACCTCCATCTCATCAACCTGGTGTTTTGCTGCCCTGTCATAAACTATATCCGTGATTTCTTCAACGTATATCGTATAAACCTTTTTTTCGCTGCCGGATTTAAAAATACGCGCAGGGTTGCCCACGTAACCGGCATAAGAATTTTCAGATGCCGCGAATATAAATAATAAAACAATCGTGAGAGTAATTTTTTTCATTATTTGGGCGCTGATAGTTTTGCAGAGCAATATTATAGCACAATATCACTAAATAGGAAGACTATTTTTAGTTAAAAGAATAAGGCTTGATATTTTTAAAATAACCATTAATAGACAGGCCTGAAACAGCCCCAGAACAGGCAATAACACCACCCCGGCTAAAAGCCCTCCGAACCAACCGCCAAAAAGATCAGCCGCGTATAACACGCCCGCTGACTGCGAAACGCTTTTAGAGGTTTTGACGTATATTCTATTAGCCAAAGGAAATTCCGCTCCTACTAACGCGCCTTGTGCGAAGCAAAACGCCAGAAAGGCAATATTCAAGCTTAAGCGCGGCAATGCAAACGCGAGTATTAACGCGAAGGCGACTATCGCGCTTTCCAGTTTCATTAAGAGCCGAATAGGGTCTTTTTGCTTTTCTAAATTCGACCGCATGATATACGCTGACAATGCGACGCCGGACATAATCGCGGAAATCAAAAGCCCGATCCAATGATAAATGTAGCCATGCAGTATTTGAAAAGCGAATATCAGCACAACGGTTGCAGCCATCGCGCAGAATCCTGATGTTGCGACAGCAAAGCAAACAGCGCGTTTTTTAAAAAAAGGCAAGGATACAAAAAGAGGAATGATAAAAAACCATAAATTTGCACCTTCAAGCAGCCTGAACGCCTTTTGTGTGTTTGGAGAAAAAAGGGCGTTCCAATAGGACAGGCTGTAAAAAACCCCTATCGGCAAAAAGTCGTCATTGATTTTTCTTTTTGTGCCTTTTATGGAATCCAGATACCAGCTGCTCCATTGCCGGCTAAGCCTGTCCTCGACATAAGGGATAGTTAAAAAAGATGTTTTTATTTTACGCTGTTGGAAACGCTTAATGATAAGGCTCGTATCTGCAAAGCAGGTTTCTTTGGAATCAGAGCCTATGAAAATAACGCTTTCACCGGGTATTGCCCGCACATAGTCAAGACTTAAAGCCAGTGAATCGTAAATGCACCCGTTTAGCTTTCTTAGCTCATAACTTAGGTAAGTCAGGGAACTCGGCATTGTAATAGCTACCATGCCCTTTTCATTCAAACCTTCCTTAACAAGACGGAAGAACTGCTCTGTAAAAAGCCTGTTTGTCTGCAGATCCTGCGGGTTGGATACGCCGATAAATATGACATCATATTTTGTTTTGGCTTTTTCAAGAAAAAGCCTTGCGTCGGTATTAATAATTTTAACGCGCGAGTCAAGAAGCTGTTTTTGCATCTCTGGATCAAGGAATTTTTTCGCGGCGTTTATGAGCAGCGGGTCAAGCTCACAATATTCTATTTTTCGGACAGGGTGCTTTAATATTTCAGATATAAGCCCGCCTGCGCCGTTGCCTAAAACAAGTATGTCAAAAGGCGAAGGGTGCGATAATAATGCAAGATGGGCAAATTCTTCTATAAAAGTGATATTCGGCGCGGGGCTTGTAAACGCGGGGGTGTTGTTAATAAAAAATGTATGCTCGTTATTTTTTTCTGTAACAACAACATTGCCGTATATCGAATTCCGGTAAAAGGCTATTTTTCCACTGCTCCATTGTTTTTTTATTGAATACATATGGATATCATCTGATTTTATGAAAAGAAAAATATTTATCAAAAGAAACGCGCATGCGATACACGCGATAACCTTTGTCAGGGGAGGCTGTTTATCTTTTAGAAACGCGCCAAGCAGAATAAGCGCCATGGATATATTAAGCAGGCATATAAAAAAAGCGATCTGGAATGAATTAAAATACCTGATAAATAAATACGTAAACACAACCCCGCCTATCAATATGCCGATAGCGTCGCAGATATAGACTGTTGCTATTGATTTTGGGTCCCTGCCAGACTTGGCGTATGTTGAATATATACTGCATCCAAAGACAAAAAGCGCGCCATGCAAAAAACAAACAGGCAGCAATATCAGCATTGATGAGCAGAATATAAATATGATGCCAAAGCCTTCGCCGGGCGTTAATTGGAGGATTGTATTTAGGGTGCGTGTTATATAGATCTCTGCAGCCAGAAAAAGACAAAACATAATCTGGCAAATTACAAAGGCGTGTATCTTGTTATCTATGTATTCTATTTTTCTTCCCAGAAGGTAAGCCCCCGCAGCTTCAAGCAGCAGCCAGTTTGCAAGTATAATTCCTATCGAGAGTTCGTTGCCGGAAAACCTGATTAAAAACTCGCGCAGCAGTATTACCTGGGCTGTAATGCCGCTTGCGCCTATTACCAGAAATGATGCGATAAATCGTTTTTTCATCTAAGTGAGGTTATTGAAAGCAAAGTAGGGCAGGTCTTGTGCCTGCCCTACTTTAGATTAAGCAATCATGAATCGTGTTATTGCTTTGTTGTATCTGAATTTGCGCCTGAAGCAAAGCCTTCGCTATAACCCTTTTCAAAGCCAAGCTTGTATCCTGCTTCATACCCGCGCTGGAAAGCTTCTGTTGTAGAACCCATGGTTTCAACGGTTTCCTGTTTCTCAACCGGCTGCCCTGTTATAGCGTCTAAGACCATGCCGCCTACAATATTGACGCCTGCTCCGTAAAGAGCGCCTTTACCAGCTTCTCCGCCTGATGCGCTAGAGGCTACAGCTCCGGTTGCCGCGCCCAGAAGCCCCTGTTTAAGCAGTTTTCCCGCCGCGTCTTCAGCGCACTGGCCTGTATTGCAAAAACCAGCGATTAGCAATACTGCTATAACTATTATTATTACTGTTTTCATTTCCCCTCCTTGCCTGATAAGTTTGCAGGCCCTTTTAACCCTATAAGTATGACATATTTTTAGCAATATGTCAATGTCCCAATCAAATTCTGTCATAATCGCGTATAAGCTGGCTGTCATCCAAAGCCTCGTCTTCATTAGCTATCTCAAGTTCATTGTAAGAGCTGGGAGGCAGTTCCTCAATAAAAAGAGAAGGCCTGGCAATTACTACCCCGTAATTATAATCATATCTTGTCATGGGGTGTATAAGATACAGGTAATTTTTAGCCCTGGTTGAGGCGACATAAAAAAGGCGCCTCTCTTCCTCTAACTGCCTTAGGTCCTCTTTTGCCTTTGGATGCGGAAACTGGTTATCAATTAGGCCAATTATAATGACAGCGTCCCATTCCAGGCCCTTTGCCTGGTGTATGGTGGATAGTACAAGAAAATCGCTTTCGTGTTTAGCCGGCTCTATAACAGTCTCTCCTTTAAAGGTTTCGCCCAGGGTCGTGTCTGCTAGGAATTTCTTTAAACTTTTATAGGTGTGGGCAAAATTCACAAGCGCGCGCAGGTCATCTATTCTGTCTTTGTAATTATCAAAATGCGCAGCGCAGTATTTTTCATAGCCATTTTCTATTACCGCCTCTATCATCAGGTCTATCCTGCCGTCTAAATCAGCGCTATTTAAAGTGAAAATTGTTTTACGAAAATGTTCAAATGCCTGCTTTGGCTTATTTTTAAGGAAGCCCCAGCGCGCATCCTTAAATATATCTTTTAAATCTTTGCATTGCTGGGCGTAATTATTGAATATTTTCCCGGAGAATCCGGCCCCTATACCCTCTTCCAGGGACAGAGCGCGCGTCCAGGCGATTTCATCAACAGGGTTCTGCATTATCCGCAAATAAGACAAAACATCTTTTACATGCGCCTGCTCGAAAAACCTTATGCCGCCCCGCACTACGTAAGGCAGGTCGTGTTTTAATAGCTCCATTTCCAGCTCCGCTGACTGATAATGAGCCCTGAAAAGTACTGCTATTTTTCTTAAATCATAACCTTCCTCGACAAGCTCGAGCACCTTTTGTATGACGAAGCTGCTTTGCGCCCTTAGGTCCTTGACATTGATAAGCGCTGGTTTTGTCCCGTAGTCCCTCACGCTTCTTAGGTGTTTTTCATACTGGTTTCTATTGAAGTTAATCGAGGCGTTTGCCATATCAAGAATGCCTTGGCTTGAGCGGTAATTTGTCTCAAGCTTGAATATCTTTGCGCCGGGATATTCCTTCGGGAAATTCAGTATATTTTCTATGACAGCGCCGCGGAATGCATAGATGCTTTGAGCGTCATCTCCGACAGCTAGTACATTCTTATGCCGTTCGGATAATAACTTTATTATCTCAAACTGCAGGCGGTTTGTATCCTGGTATTCGTCGACAAGTATGTACTGAAACTGTTGGGTGAATTTATCGCACGCTATTTGCGATTGTAAAAGCAGCCTTAAAGTTTCGGTTAAAAGGTCGTCGTAATCCAGGTTGCAGGATGCGGCCTTCTTTTTTGTGTATAGCGAATATATGGCATTAAGCTCCTGCATAATTATTGCGAATTCAGGATAATAGTTTCCTATTGTATTTGACAAAGAATCTTTCCTGTTTCTGGAGTAACTTATTATTGATTGTATGGCCTTAGGCGCCGGAAAAAACCTGCCCTTCGTATTAATTTTAAGATCTCTTAGGCATGACTTGATTAGCATCTTTGCATCTTCCTCATCCATGATATTATAATCAGCCTTTATGCCGATGTGCCTGCCGTAAGTTCTTAATATGCGGTTTCCTGTGTGATGAAAAGTGCCGCACCATAAGGTCCTTATCTGTTTTTTAAGGAGAAGCTCGACCCTGTCTTTCATCTGCTGGGCCGCCTTGTTGGTAAATGTTACAAGGAGTATGTTTTGCGGAAATATCCCTTTTTCAAGCAGGTACGCAACCCTGTAAATTAAGGTCCTGGTCTTTCCGCTTCCTGCGCCTGCTAGGACTAGACACGCCCCGTCTGCCTCTTTGACGACTTTCAGCTGTTCAGGGTTTAAATGCTTTGCGTAATCTATTTTTTCCATTTTAGTTAATGCCTTGAATGAGGCATTATACAATGCAATAAGAAAAAAATCAAAGAAATTACAGGGTTACTTCTATAAGCCCCCTTACGGAGTTGCAAATGAAGAGCTTATCAGCAAAAACGATATCTTTTTTAAATAGCGCCTTCTCTTTTATTGGAAATGGCCGCGTTTTTAGCAGATGTTGCCTATATACGCCGTTTAAAAGCCCGCAAGTTACAGGCGGAGTGCAATAGGCCTTGCCTTTTTTTATAATTACGTTGGATATTGCGCCTTCGGTTATTTCGCCCTTTTCATTTTGAAAAATCACGTCGGCGTAGCCTTTTTTGCTGAATTTTGCATATTCGCTATTGTAAAGCCCGCGGATAGTCGTTTTGTGGTATAGGAAAATATCAGAGCTATTCACCTTCGCTTTAGAGAAAACTATTTTTGAAGGCGTTGTGGTTTGTGCCACAATGTCTGAATTAATTTTAACGCTTCCGTCATTTTTCAGCAAAAGCCTTATTTTATAATGCCTGCTTTTCTCGAAATGCTTACTTTGCAATTTAAGCAGGTTAACTATATGCTCTCTTGAGTATTTGTAACCAAAATACTCGGCAGAAGCTCTTAGCCGCTTAAGGTGCAGATCTAAAAGGAAAATCTTTTCGTTTTGCCATAGCAGGGTTTCGATTAATCCCATGCCGGTATTTTTATCAACAAGAAAATTAGCCTTTAGAGCGCACTCGTCGAATTCCTCTTTTGGGTCAGATGCAATAGTAATGCCGCTTCCTATACCCATCTCGCCTCTTTTTAGGCCCTCATTAATAAGCACTGTGCGTATACCTACATTGAATACAGCTTCTCTTTCAGGTGACATGTAACCGATAGCGCCTGTGTATATATTTCTTGGTGCGGCTTCTAATTCGTTGATTATCTGCATGGTCCTTATCTTTGGAGCGCCTGTGACAGAACCTGACGGGAAAATGGCTTTAAATATTGATAAATAATCTGTATTAGGCATAAGTTTTGCCTGTACTGTTGAGGTCATCTGAAAAAGGGTCTGGTATTTCTCTGTTTCAAAAAGCCGGGTTGTTCTAACACTTCCATGAACAGAAATCCTGCCAAGGTCATTTCTAAGCATATCCACAATCATAATGTTTTCAGCTCTGTTTTTTGCTGAAGCCTCCAGCAGCTTCTGTTTAATCAGGTCATGCGATGTATCTTTGCCTCTGTCAGCAGTCCCTTTCATTGGTTTTACTTTGATAAGGTTCGCGTTTTTTCTAAAAAACAACTCGGGCGACAAAGATAAAATTTTATTACTATCGAAGCTTATAAAGGCGGCATATGGCACGGACTGCTTTTTATTTAAATCAAAAAACAATCTATATGGCGAGCCTGAAAATGAGAACTTGTATTTAAAAGTATAATTTACCTGATATGTGTCGCCAACGCGTATGTATTTTTTTATTTTTTTTATGTCAGATAAGTATGCCTGTTGAGTTTTAGTGGCCTGTATATTTTTAATATTATAGGAGCCCAGGTTGCTGGGACCGCGTACCGGCCGCATAGCCTGGGCAGGATGCAAAAAGTTTCTGTATACGCCGAACCAGAGAAGCGGGATGGTTGCTACCTTGGGTATGGGAAGGGTTCCTTCAAAAGCAAAACCGGCTTCGTAGCTTATGTATCCGGCGACATAACAGCCGTTAGCAAGAGCGCTTTCTATCCTATTGAAGCAGTTTTTAATGTTAGTAAATTCAACAGTAGATATGATTTCTATCGGATTTAAAAAAAGGCAGGTGTTTTTGTTTTCTTTATCAGGTTTGCCGTTGTAGAGAAAGACAAAATTATTTTGTTTTTTCAGGGTAAGCAGTGTTGAATATAGAAGCTCGTCATCGTTCATAGCGGGATTTTTTGAATCCCTATTTCGAGTATTTATCCAAAGTCTTTATCAGCTCTATTGCCGCCGGGGTTGGTTTTACGTCCTGGCCAAAAAGTATATCATGCGAAGAGAGCTCTTTATTATAATATGCCTCATTTGCGTTATCATCCTGTAAAATCATAGCCCCTTTAAAAGCCACTCCTGCAAATAAGCCCCTGCTTCTTGAATAAGACAAAACCCCTGTTTTAAGCAGGATATCAGTCGCAGCCTCCGCATTTCTGCCGACCGGGCCTGCTGATACAGCTAAATCTCCGCCCAATGTCACCTTTCCTGCAAGCAAGGATTTTAACCCTCTCTTATTCCCGATTATCAGGACCAGGTCAATGGCCTGTCCGCCTATCTGGAACCCATAGCTTAAACCACCGATATTGCAAAAAGCAGGCGCGCTCCAGGCTTTGGTCTTCTCATCCATGGCGAGAATTACTCCGTTGCCGAACCTGCCGCCTATAATAAATCCGCCGCTTAATACCGAAGGAAATATCGCGACGCCTGCGCAATTTTTAAGTAAATCCACCGGTATTGCCTTGTCAGGCATTTGCATAATTTCGCCGAATATATCAGCAGCTTCTTCAACCCTGTAGTCTAAATCTTTACCTGCGGCATAGGCTGGAGTATTCAGAGAACAAAGCGCCACAGATACGGTAGTTACCAGGAAAAACCTAAAAACCTTTTTCATAATGTACTCCAATCTCAGCCCGGAGGCCAATTCATCTTTCTTGCGCCGAAAAGGTGCATATGAATATGAAAAACAGCCTGGCCTGCGTCAGGCCCGCAATTTAGCACAAGCCTGTAGCCGGACGTTAATATTTTAAATTTTTCAGCAATTTCATTGGCAGCCATGACCATGTCAGAGACAACAGCCTTATTTTGCTTATTTAGGTCAGATATTTTTTCAATGTGTATTTTTGGTATGACAAGAATATGCACAGGCGCCTTGGGGTCTATATCTTCAAAAGCCAGCACAGAATCATTTTCAAAAACAACCTTTGCCTTGATTTCGCCTTTGATTATTTTACAGAAGACGCATTGTTTATCCATGCTTAGCCTTGTGTAATAAGTTTTAAAGCCTGATAATATTTTTGCTGCGTTTTTTTAATGATCTCTTCGGGAAGCTTAGGCCCGGGCGGCGTCTTATCCCAGTCGAGGGTTTCCAGATAATCCCTTACAAATTGTTTGTCAAAACTGGATTGCGGTTTTCCGGGGGAATATCCATCCTTTGGCCAAAACCTTGATGAGTCCGGGGTGAGCATTTCGTCAATTATGATAATTTCATCGGCGATTTTACCGAATTCAAATTTTGTGTCTGCTATGATTATGCCTTTTGTCAGCGCGTATTGTGATGTCTTTGCGTATATCTCGATGCTTTTTTTCTTTAAAAAATCAAATACATCTTTTCCAACGATATCCGCTGCCTTGTTTTGGGTGATGTTTTCGTCATGTCCAGAATCAGCTTTTGTAGAAGGCGTAAATATCGGCTCAGGCAGCTTATCGGATTCCTTTAAACCTTTAGGGAGCTTGATCCCGCAGATAGAGCCTGAAGCTTTATATTCTTTCCAACCGGAACCAGATAAATACCCCCTTACCACGCATTCAACAGGCAGGCTTTGGGTTTTTTTGACAAGTACTGTCCTTCCTTCTAACTGGCCCTTATATTTTTCAAGGCCTTCGTTAGCTGACGTAATGTCATCAAAGTCTGTGCTGATAATGTGATTTTTTATAATTCCTTTGGAAAAATTAAACCAGAAATTTGAAATAGCGGTAAGAATCTTCCCTTTATCCGGTATGCCGTTCGGCATAATTACGTCAAAGGCTGAGATCCTGTCTGTAGCCACGATAAGCAGGTTTTTGCCAAGCTGGTACACATCGCGAACCTTACCCTTTTTAAATAAAGTGAAATTTTTTAATTCAGTTGATAATACGGCGCTATTCATAAAGTTTATACTGTTCAATAAACCCGGCGACCTTATCCGGCACTAATCCGCCTATACTCGCCTTTTCCTTTAACATTTGGCGTATCATAGTTGATGAGACATCTACCGGGTCCATCGGCATTACCTCTATATTTTTGTAATTAGCCGCAAAAGCGTAATCAGGCCTCATGCCAACTATAAAGGTGCAGAGTGAGAATATCTTGTCTATATCTTTCCATTCGCCGAGCTTATCAGCAGCGTCTGATCCTATCAGGAAAAATATTTGTGTGTCCTCCGGGTATATTTTTTTTAGGAAAGTAAGCGTGTCTATTGAATAAGATATATTTCTCCTGTTAATTTCCAGCCGGCAGGCTTCTAAATGCTCTGCGCCGTCAATTGCAAGCTTGATCATTTCATATCTGTCTTCTGCGCTGGTTAAATCCGTATCCAGTTTGTGGGGCGGTAAATACGTAGGCACAAAAAGCACAGTATCTAAGGCAAACTTTTCAACAGCTGTATTTGCCAGTGCAAGGTGGCCGTTGTGAATAGGGTTAAATGTGCCGCCGAAAACCGCAATCTTCATATTATAACCTTATTTGGCCGTTTCCGAACACAATATACTTGTATGTCGTGAGTTCTTCAAGGCCCATAGGCCCCCTGGCGTGCAGCTTATCTGTGCTTATGCCTATTTCCGCGCCCATGCCGAATTCATAACCATCTGTGAATCGGGTTGATGCATTAGCATAGACGCATGCAGAATCAACTTCTTTTAGAAATTTTAGGCTGCGATTATAATCTTGGGCGACTATAGCGTCGGAATGGCTGCTGCCAAAGGTATTTATGTGTCTTATCGCATCATCCAGGCCGTTTACTACTTTTACTGCCAGTATAAGGTCGAGAAATTCTGTTTGGAAGTCTTTTAAAGTCGCCTTTTTTACACGCTTGGCTATCCGGAAGGTTTTTTCGCAGCCCCTTATCTCTACGCCTGCCTTTTGCAGTCTAACAACCATGCCGGGCAAAAAAGCCCCTGCAATCGCCTTATCAACAAGCATGGTTTCCATTGCATTGCAAACTCCGGGCCGCTGCACCTTGGCATTAAAACATATGTCAGATGCTTTTTTCAAATCCGCGGTTTTATCCACATAAACAGCACATATGCCTTTGTAATGCTTTATTACCGGTATGCTGGAATTTTCAGCGACTGCTTTTATTAGCGCTTCTCCGCCTCGCGGCATTATAAGGTCTATATATTTATCCATTTTTAATAAATAATTTGTAGCCTCTCTTCTGTCAGATTCAATTAATTGTATGCAGCCTTGAGGCAGATTAAACTGTTTCAGGCATTTAGTAATTATGCTGCAGATTGCAGAATTTGTGTTTAAAGATTCCTTGCCGCCTTTTAAAATAACCGCGTTTGCGCTTTTAAGGCATAGGCTGGCGCAGTCGCTTGTTACATTAGGCCTTGATTCATAGATAATACCTATTACCCCTATCGGCACGCGCATTTTCGCAATCTTTAAGCCATTAGGCCTTTTATGCATCTTGATAATCTCGCCGCACGGGTCAGGTAATTTAGACACCTCGTTTATAGATACCGCCATTTGTTCTACGCGCTTTTTATTAAGCGTAAGCCTTTCTATAAAACTCGATGTTTGTTTAGAGATTTTGGCTTTTTTAACATCCTTTGCATTGGCTGATAAAATGGCGCCGGCATTTTTCATAATAGCCTTTGCCATTGCCTGTAACGCAGCATTCTTGGTTTCTGTTTCAGCCTTTGCTAATATTCTCGAAGCCTCTTTAGCATCCTTGCATATTTTCTCTATGTATGTTTTTATGTCCATCTTTACAGCTTTATCCTTTAACCTTCTAAAGTATCACCATATTATCTCTATGCACCACCTCGTCTTTTGCAGCTTCTTGTTTTAATAAGCCCTTTATCTGGGGCGTTTTTAAGCCTTTGATTACATTGATATCCTTCAAGGAGAAGTTGCTGACGCCGCGGGCAAATTCTAAGCCGTCCAAACTTGCGATTTTTACAATGTCGCCTGCCTTAAACGCGCCTTGCGCGCTTAGTATTCCTGCGGCAAGCAGGCTTTTGCCTAAAGATATCAGGGCCTTCTTTGCTCCGTCGTCGACAACAATCGTCCCGTGGGGTATAAGCGATAAGCCTAACCAGCGTTTTTTAGCTGTGCGCTTTCGATCTTTAGGAAAAAATTTCGTGCCTATCGCTTCGCCCTTAACGATTTTTAAAATCACATCTTTGGTTTTTCCGTTCGCGATAACGCACGATATCCCGAAGGCAGTTGCCATCTTTACAGCCTGGAGTTTGCTTTGCATCCCGCCTGCGCCGAGCGAACCCACCTCCTTTGTTGCCATAGCCTGTATCTGCGGAGTTATCTTTTCCACAAACGGCACCACCGTATTATCAGCGCCTGAATAAAGCCCGTCAACGCTGGTTAATATAAAAAGCTGCCCCGCGCCTGCCAAATTTGCAACAAGCGCGCAAAGCGTGTCGTTGTCGCCGAACTTGATTTCATCCGTCGCTACCGCGTCATTTTCATTTATTACAGGCACTGCATTGTATTTATTTAATAATTCGCTTAACGTGTTGTAAATATTCAGATAGCGTTTCCTGTTTGAAAAATCATCCCTGGTAAGAAGCACCTGAGCGGCATGCATGTTATAATTTTGCATGCAGTCATTGTAAAGCTTCATAAGCCGGCCTTGGCCTACTGCCGCAGCTGCCTGAAGGCCTGATAAGGTTTTAGGGCGCATTTTTAGCCCCATGGCCTCTATGCCTGCTGCGATTGCGCCTGATGACACAATAATTACCTTATAACCCATTTTTATCAGTTCATAGACCTGCGAAACGATAGACTTCAATATTTTTACGTCAAGCGAGCCTTTCTGCGTGCTTAAGACAGCGGTCCCTATCTTTATTACAATTGTATTATTTTTTTGCATTTTTCAGCCTTTTGCATAACTCATCAAGCAGGGCATCTATGCCTTCGCCTGTGGCGCCTGATATAGAAAAGAAGTTGTGCCTTAATTTACTTTTGGCTATCTTTTTTTTAAGCACGTCAATTTTTTCTTTTGCCGAATCAACGTCTATCTTGTTAGCGACCAGTATTTTATCTTTTTTAACCAAGCCCTTGCCATAAAGCCGCAGTTCCTCATTTATGTCTTTATAATCGCTGTAAGGGTCCTGCGAAGCTTCGGAGATATCAACCAGGTGTATTAGAAGACTAGTGCGTTCTACATGCCTCAGGAACAGATCGCCCAAACCCTTCCCTGTATGAGCGCCTTTTATTAATCCGGGCACCTCTGCTACTTTAAATTCAAAATCATTATGCGATACTATGCCGAGCACGGGCGCTGTGGTTGTAAACGGATAAGATGCTATCTTCGGATGCGCCCTGGATATTTTTGAAATAAGCGTAGATTTTCCTGAGTTTGGAAGGCCTATGATGCCTACGTCAGCAATTGATTTAAGCTCAAGGCGTATTACCCTTTGCTCTCCGGGCTTGCCTTCGGTAGCGTCCTTATGGCTGCGGTTTCCCTTGCCTGCTTCGCCGCCTTTAGCAACAATTATTTCTTCGTTGTCTTGCGTTAAATCAGCTATTAATTCACCTGTAGCGTAATCAAAGACTAACGTGCCTGCCGGCACAAGTATTGTGCAATCAGCGCCATTAGCGCCGGTCTTTTTTTTGCCGCTGCCGTGACTGGCGTCCTTTGCCCTAACATGCTGGCGGTATTGAAAATCAATAAGGGTGTGCACGTTTGTGCTCACCCTTATAATAACATTGCCGCCTTTACCGCCGTCGCCGCCGTCCGGGTGGCCTTTTCGCGTTAGTTTGTCCCTGTAGAAGCTGTCAACTCCGTCGCCGCCATTGCCGGCAATTACCTCGATCTTTGCAGTATCTATGAACATTATACCACGCTGACAAAGCGTGACTTGGCAAATCTTACAATACCGTTTATCTTTGAAAAAAGCGTGTCATCTTTGCCTAACCCTACATTAATGCCGGGCTTGAATTTAGTGCCTCTTTGCCTCATTATTATAGAGCCTGCCGTAACGCGCTCACCGTCAAAGCATTTTACACCGAGCCTTTGAGCATTGCTTTCGCGCCCGTTTCTTGAAGCCCCCTGTCCTTTTTTATGCGCCATTGCTTACTCCTTTACTATATCCTTTACTTTTAGCTTGGTAAGTGCGTCCCTGTGCCCTACTGTGCGCTGGCTGCTTTTTCTCCTTTTATATTTAAAGGCAATGGTTTTTGGGCCTTTAACATCGCCCAAAACCTCACAAACGATCTTTGCCTTTTTAATATAAGGGTTCCCGAGCTGCACTTGGCTGCCGTCAGCAATCAACAAGACATTAGTTAAAGATATTTCCTTCTTGTTTTCGATCCTCGGGATGCAAATAATTTCATCCTTAGCGACCTTGTACTGTCTTGACCCAATTTCTGCTATTGCAAACACTTATGCCTCCATCTCTCGCCCGCAGGCGGACCAGTTTTCGTTAAGTGAGAAAGTATATCATATAGGATAGAAAAAATCAAGGAATTTCTTAGACTTTTTTGATTTCTATGTCTTCTAAATGAAGGTGGATATTCTCAAGGACAGTTATCTTATTGCGGTACTTGCGCTGCAGTTTATGCAGAAAGCCGTTTTCATCAGCTCTTAATTTTATCGCGACATCAGGGTGAAGCACAACCTCGATAGGGCCCCTGGTTCTTGTCTTTTTCATAAATTCGTTTAATTTGCGCATGGTAAGTATAGAAACAGTATCAGCTGATTTTACTAACCCTTTGCCGTTACAGTAAGGACAGCTCTGGTAGGCAGCGCTTTCAAGGCTTTTATGAGTCCTTTGCCTTGTCATTTCAACGATATCTAAATCAGAGAAAGAGACAATGTTGGTTTTGGCCTTGTCCTTCTTTAGTTCGTGCTGCAGCGTATTAAATACATTCTTGCGGTACTGTTTATTGGCCATATCGATAAAATCTATTACAATAATCCCGCCCACGTCCCTTAATCGAAGCTGCTGCGCAATTTTTGTGGCTGCTTCTATATTAACCCTGTAAATAGTTTCTTCAGGGTCTTTTTTTCTTGTGAACCTGCCGGAATTTACATCAATAGCAACCATGCCCTCTGTCTGTTCAATGGTTATGTAACCGCCGCATTTAAGATATACCTTTCTGTGAAATATTTTCTCAAGCTCGATTTCAATACCGTGTTTTTCAAAAAGTGGCTCATCCTCCTTGTAAAGTTCAATGCGCGTCCGTAATTCCGGTGAAAAATTCGAGGCTACGTGCCTGACGTTATTGTATTCGTCCTTATCGTCAATTATGATTTTGTCAAGCTCTTCGGTCTGCATATCCCTGATAAGCTTTGACGTTACATCCAGCTCCTGCCACAAAAGCGCAGGGGCTGCCTTTTTCTTTGAAAGGGCCTTTATCAGCGCCCATTGCCTTGTCAGGTATCTTATATCTCTTTCCAAGTCATTCTTTGCGCTGCCACTAGCGGCAGTCCTTGCTATAAGGCCTGCGCCGTCAGGAAGCTTGAATGCCTTTAATATATCTTTTATCCTGTCCCTTTCTTTATAATCGCGTATTTTTTTAGACACGCCTATTTTATTTGAATTTGGCATAAATACCAGGAATCTGCCAGGCAGCGATATATTAGTAGTTAGCCTCGCGCCCTTTGTGCCTAGCTCTTCCTTAGCTACCTGAACCAGAAGCTGCTGGCCTTTTGTCAGAAGCTCGCTTATTTTTAAATGGCCTCTTGGGTTTTTTGCTTCTGTGTCATACGCTATTTCTTCTTCATCAAAGTCCGGAGGCATTGCCTCTGCCGCGTCTGTAACGTATAAAAAGCCGTTTTTCTCGGCTCCGAAGTTAATAAAGCCCGCGCCAATGGCAGGGACTATTGTGCTTACAATTGCTTTGTAGATATTGCCGACGATATTTCTTTGGTCTATACGCTCGACAAAATAATCGTCTAACTTATTTTCAGCGAGCACGGCAATTCTTCTTTCGCCGGCTTCCACGTTTATCAATATTTGTTTTTTCATTTTTATTTGCCTTATTTATTAATAAACAAAAAAATTCTAAACCTGTTTATTTGATCTTTTAGATTTAGAATTTTTTCTTATTTATTATTTACTCTACTAAAAGATTGGTTGTTATTTTTTTCTTTTGTTCTGTACCCACAGGCGTATCCGGTTCATACTGGTGGCCTAACGCCGTCGGGCTATTGTCAAGCTTATCCATTCTGGTTGCTATGTCGTTAAACAACGGCTCCGTATCTTTTTTGGTCTCAACTAATTGGACAGTAACAAAGATAAGAAGGTCTCTTGTGCTTATTTCATCGTTTGAGTATCTAAACATATAGCCAAGCAAGGGTATGTCTCCAAGAAAAGGAACCTTGTTTCTTTCCTTTACTTTTTCTTCATTTAAAAGCCCGCCAATTGCTATGGTCTGGCCGTCTTTTATCATGACTTGTGTTTTTGCGCTTCGCACGGAAGTTGGATAGGCGTATACTGCATCAGAGCTTGTAGCGCTGGTTGCCCCTATAAGTATTTCTCTTGTTTCCCTGGATGTAATTTCAGGTTCAACATCTACGACAATTTCTTCCTTTGAATTAACGTGCGGCGTTACTTTTAGGCTTATCCCGGTATCTAATTTGGTCTTTTTGATATCTGAGAAGACCATTCTGCCGGTTGTTTCAGATTCTGTCCAAACAGGTATGTACAAGGAGCTTCCGATGCGTATCTCTGCCGGCTGATTATCCAAGGTAACCATGCGCGGATTTGATATTATCTTGGTATTACTTCTTGTGTTAAGTGCGTACAAAACAGCCTGAAGCGAGGTAAAGTCAAGAGTGCCAAATGTGAAATTTTGCGGCACACTTGTCGGAAACCTCGGCGCTAGCAGGCCATCGGTTGAATGCTCGCCAACCAAATCTGAAGCTGACCCATCCTCAGTGCCGCCCATAGGCATTGAATGCGTCATGAAACGATTTTGCGTAAAATCCCTGTTAAACGGCAGGGTGGTAGGTATTTGAGAGCCGCTGGCAGTTATTTGAACTGTCCAGTCAATACCTAATGTTTCATCATCATCCAGGACTGTTTCAACTATTTTAGCGTCTATATACACCTGAGGCGTTGGCGCATCCAATTTTGTTATAATCTGGCCTATTTTATATACATTTGTAGGTATGTCAGTTACTATTATTGTATTTGAGCGCGTATCATGCTTTACGCTTCCGCGCTCGCTGACCATCTCTTTTATTGACTCCGCTATATCCTTTGACTTCCCATAGCTTATATTAAAGACCTCTGTTTTTAAGGGTTCCTGGCCTAAGTTTTCAACAGTTGCAACTCTTATAATGTTGCCCTCGCGCTCGTATGCGAAGCCATAGGTCTTTAAAACTACGTCCAGGGCCTTTTCCCATGGCACATCAACAAGGCGTATTGTAACTAAGCCCTGAACATCTTTTCCGGCTACGATATTAACATTGCTTTTATATGAAAGTATGCGCAACACATTATTAATATCCGCGTCCTTAAAATCTATTGTAACGTTGCCTGAGGCCGTTGTCTTCCCTTCCACAGCCCCGTTAACAGTTCCGTTAACAGTAGCTTGCGCAGGTGTTTCTTGGGCAGCTGTAGAGCTGGTAGGTTCTTGAGAAAAAGATAAGGCCGGCGCGAGAAAAAATAGACAAACTATTTCAATAATCACCAAAATTTTTCTGAACATAATTCCTCCAGTTTTACCCTATAGGCCTTGGCTAGACCCAGGGCCTTGTTCTTCCGTTAACATTATGACATATTCGTTTTTATCATAAAAGAAAACAACGCTATCCGAGTTTATTCTTATTAGCTTCATTTCTCCTACCATATCATTTCTTTTTAATATCATGCCGTTAATAATCGCCACAGATTCGCCTTCCGGATCGTAAGCAATTCCTTCAAGCCTTATATCCTCTACGGTTTTTATCATATCATATCCCATGGAAATTTTGCCATCTTCTGTTACCAGAGGCAGGAAAGGATCCTTTTTGCCTTCAGCATTATACACAAATACCTCCGGCGCAAGGTTTGCGCCTGGCTCCTGTGCGCATTTAGAGGATTCGATTTTATAGACAACGCAGAAGAGGCATAATAATATAATTATAGTCGAGCGGGTTTTTATCATTATATATCTTTTGTTTTATTTTTCTTTTTACCTTTGAGTTGCTTATTGGCAGATTCCTTCTTCTTTTCAACTGCAGCATCTTCGGCTTCTTCTATAGTAACCGCAGGGCTTAATATATACGTGACAATTGTTACGCTGAATTTATGTTCGCCTATACCTAGAAGATTTCCTTCAATCTTTAGATCCGATATCCTCATAAAGGTATCAGAATTTTCAAGCTTATTCAAAAAAAGGCCGAACGCGTGGTATCCGGAAACAGCGCTCAAAAATATCGGGAATTTGCTGTATGCGCCTGAAGCCTTTGTCTCGCTTTCATCAACGTTTTGCACCGGGTTAACGCTGATAATCTTCACTCCAAACTCTTTTGCCGTGTCGGATAGATTTTTTAATAAAGGCGATATCTCTTCCTTCGTGGCGAAGGTCCTTTTGTAGCCGGATAATTTTTCGTGCAAGACAAAAAGTTCTTTTTCGTATTCCGGAATATTTTTTACATCCGTGTCAATGATTTTCAGGCGCGAGGCCTTGGCATTTAAATTAGGCAGCACCTTGATAAGCCCCGTAAAAAGGGGCCTAAGCGCGAAAGTGACATCGATTACAATAATCACCGCAGCTATTACTAATATAATAATCAGCTTTTGGTTTTTCAGTATGCTATTTTTTGGATTCAAAGAAAGAACCTCTGCCCTCTTTAAAATAACAAACAATCTTAAAATTCATAACATCCAGCACGCCGATTTTCGTCATCTGGCTGGATTCAAGCTTAATATCTATAAAATCGTCGTAAAAGCCCCCGTTTGATCTTAGCGAATTTATAAAATTTGCTATTATAGCCGCTTCTTCTCCGGGCGAGCGCGACGCAACGCTGCCTATTAAGAGCAAAACCTCCTGGGTTTTTACGCCCTTTTTTTGTTGTAAGGAAAGCTCCTTTAACCAAACGCCCTCTATAACAGCGCTGCTTAAATCAGACATTTTCTTTGACCAAAGTATGCTTTTTGAGGTCAATTCATTTACCGCGGAAAGTTTACTGTTTAGCTGCTTAATCTCAGATTTTAACGACTGGGCCATTTTGTATTTAGGTTCGGTATCCTTTATCAGCAGTTCCGTTTTCTTAAGCGTGCCTTTTTTAAAAAAAAGTATTTGGGCCGCCAAAAGCTGAGACGCTATGAAAACTACAGCAATCGTTATTGCTATTGCTTTCCATGGCAGATTGGCAGACTTAAGGTTCAAGACTTCTTTTTTTGGTTTTTTATTTTTTCTTAGCTCTTCCGGCAGTAGATTAATTTCTATCATACTAATTTTCCCTTAAGGCAAGCCCCACCGCGACTGCGAAGAACGGCTTTAATGGTTCAAGCGCCTGCTTATTTATTTCCGGCGAGATATCCAGATTGTTAAAAGGGTCCAAAAAAAGAACTTCTCCGCTGAATATCTCTTTTAATAAATTGTCCAGCCCCACGCTTAAAACAGATGACCCGCCGCTAATAAAAACCTTCTGTATATTTTTACCGAATCGGTTCTCGTAAAAATCAAACGAAAGTCTTATTTCATCTAACAGGTTTATAAGGACGCCTTTGACTATAGGCGTAATTTCGTTTAAGAGTTCCCCCGGCTTAATTTTTGCGGCCTCCGCGGCCTCTTGTTTTAAATTCAATCTTTCTGCAATAGCGGTTGTTATATTGTTACCGCCTATTTGTATGTCTCTGGCGATATAAGAGATCCCGTTTCTGATAATGTTTACATTCGTTAAGCTTGCCCCTATATCAATAAGCGCGCAGGTTGTGCCTTCTTCAATTTTTTCGGAATTTAGAAGCGTCCTCATGGCGGCGAATGAATCAACATCAACAGCGCGCAATGTTACACCTGCAGAGCTTAACAGCTGTATCGCGTCAGTCACTGTAGATTTTTTAGCGGCTACAAGCAATACGCTTATTTTACCGTTGGGGAGGTTTTCTATTCTTGCGCAGTCTGTAATAACGTCGTCTAATTTATAAGGTATGTATTTCTCAGCTTCGAATGCAACAGCGCTTTTTAATTCACCGTCGTTCATCGGAGGCATTTCAATAATTCTTACCGCGACTGAAGGCCCTGAAATAGAGGTTACAGCTTCGGTATTTGTTAATTTAAGCTGATTTATCGCTCTTTTTAAGGCAGAAGTCTTGTCTGTCCCAACAGGTTCATACGCGAATGATATCAATTCAGGTTTGGGCTTGGAAGTATCTATTACAACAGCCTTGATAAAAGCGCTTGCCATATCAATGCCTAAATTTAACTGCCTTTTTTTCTTTAGTAGTTTATTAACCTGCATTGTATTAGTTTATTTAATTATAATATATATAAGTCATATATCAAAATTCATTTTATATTAGAAAGTGATTAAAGTCAATAAAAAACCCCTTAAATTTTTAAGGGGCATGATAAATTACGCCAAAATCTTACCGACTTTTTGCGCAGATGATCACAGATTAAAAGATGCGGGATGATCACAGATATCTGCGATCATCTTGTATTTTCTAATCTGCGCTAATCTGTGTATACATACTATTGCTCCTGCCAAGACACGACATCCACGGTCCACGTGGAATCAGACCCGATAAGCCCATCCGGCAGATTATTTATAACTTCAGGAACCTGAAAAATACTAGGTACCTGCGCGCCCATATCAAAATAATTAGAAACAAAAACTCCCGCGACATCTGTCTGCTGTGTTGCGGAAATTGACCCTTCAGCGTAAAACAAGCCTGTAACATCAATTTGAGATGAGCTGCATACTATATCACCCGGCGTCATAAAACCTATTACATTTGTTGGGAATGAATCATCGCCACTGGTTGTAAAATTAGCGTTTATACCTATGTCTTCTGTAGTAAGAATACTTGCTGTGCCTGTGTAATTGACAGTTGTTCTATCTACACCATGCTCAACATGGCCAACTACTTGATTTATATTAAATGCTCCGGCTATATAAATACATCCGCTTACAGTCATAAGGCCGTTATTCATGCTTATGCTGCCTTTTCCATCAGGGTCTGTGTAATTAAAGGTTGATGTAGGATTAATGCTTGCAAGTTGAGCTAATTTTCCCGCATCAGTAATACAATAGGCAATACTTTCAAAATATTCCTGGTATGAGTCAAACCCGCCGTATGCACCTGTGGTTAAGGTCGGGAAACTGAAATTATCTCCGTAATCATAGCTATTGTCTCTGCCGTTATCAGAATAAATTAGCGGCGGGTCCTGAGTTCCGCCGTATCCGTCCGTAACATAAACCCCATCCATTGTTTCCTTAATTTCGTTTAAAGGTTCATCTTCGTCGCCTATTGTAGAAGAGCCGCTTAAACCTACTAAGCCGTTTTTAACGCGCAAGGTAGCATCCAGGGTTTGCACATCTTCGCCGTTGTATTCTTCTGTCTCTAAATCAGGAAGCTTGTTTTTTAATGCGTCCGGTATATTATCATAATTGTTGCCTATACCTCCGTCACCTGACATATCTATTGCAAATTCACCATCTGCAAGGTCTGTGCCAAGTATATGCACAGAGCCGCGTATATCAACATTGCCGTTAATTACCTGGCCGGTAGCGCCTGTACCTGCAAATATTACATTATCCCAGACACATAATCGATTCGCCCTTAAATACACCTGAACAGTCCTTGTGATGTTATGCGCTGTGCCTGTTGACTGGACCCATATTCTGCCTTCCTCATCAGGTATGTTCCTCAGCATTACCTGATATGTGCCTTCACCTAAACCGGTTGCGGCATATAGCGCATAAAACGCATCTTCATCAGGCCCGCAGGTGATACCGTTAATGTCACCGTCTGCCCAGCTCGGAGTAGTATCGTTATTAAAATCCTCGTCTAAATCATAAAATGCCCTTTCTATGCCTGCTTCCGCAAGGCACAAGGCCTGGGTTGAATATTTATGCCTGAGCGCCATTTTGCTCTCGTGATAGCCTCGCGAGAAAAACGCTATCCCGAGTATTAAGAGGACAGTAACAACAAGATAAGCGGCCACCAGCATGATTCCTCTGTTGTCTTTAAGATTAAATATTTTAGACATTTTAATCACCCCTTTTTAATTCCTGCATGTAACATCAAAAGTTACATTTGAGCGCATTTCTCGTCCTTTTAAGTCGTTAGTAAACGCTCTAACAGTTACCCTTACAACCCCGAGATCATTTAAATCAGGCTGCTCAAAGCTGAGAACTTCTATATTATTTGCCAGCACCTTTTCTTCTCCTGTTGCGGTAAGCTGGCGTATTAACTGATTTTCATCTTCGTTCCAATAATATCTGATACCTTGCCATGTTATTGTGCCTTCGTCTGAAACTGACACCGGCATTTCAAAATCTATTACGCTGTTATCTTCCGAATCTATTGTTATAGATGATAACCTTGCCTCCTGCAATTCCCTTGTCATCCATTGTATCGATTTTCTTATATCGTCCTCAATTTCGCTATACGCGGATCCTGAAAACCAGCTATTATGCCCTGATGTTAATACCAGAAATACAGCGCTTGACATAATTGTAAATATGGCAATCGCGAGCATTGTTTCAAGAAGCGTAAAACCTTTATTTGCGTTTTTATCCATCTTTTATCCTTATTTATTGTAACAGTTCAGCCATTCTAAGTATCTCGACTCGGACGTAGCGGAGGCTTAAGCCTCCGCTACGTCGGGAGGCCTTCCATCAGCTAAACTATTACTATTTATTTACTATATAGCTCGTTAATGTATATGTAGAAACCCTGCTTGCCTTTTCTGTCCAGTTAAGATCTATTGTAACCTCAATTAATTGTGAGTCCGTGTTAGCGACATATCCTGCGGCAGTAACGCCTGTTCCGGTTAACTGCGTAAGGTCAAACTCCACGCCGTTATAAGCATCAATTATTGTAACAAAATCATGCCTGCGGATTTCCTCCATTTTTGAATAGCTTTCCGCGATGGCGGAAGTCACATGCGCTGCTTGTATGCACAAGCCGTAACAGTAGCTGTAAAGCTCTAGCGCCCCGCATAAAGCAATTACTAAAATCGCCGCTACCAGCATTACTTCTATTAGTGTAAATCCTCTTTTAGATATCTTCATATATATTTTCCCCTCACATAAAGTCTATATTATAAAAGAGGGAAAGTCAATGAAAAAGCCCCCCAATTTTTGGGGGGCTTTTCGCCTTTATTTACGCTCTTACGAAATTATTATTCCGCTTCCTCTTCTTCGGCTGTGACGGCTATTACGCCGCTCTCATCAACTTGAAATATTCTGGTTCCTGTCACGCCAGAGGTTACCGGAGTTGCAGTACAAGTATACGTAAGGTTATCATCACCTAGAGTAAAATCAAAAGTATACCCCTGCTTTTCGCCTCCTCCTAACGTATCATCTATATACGGAGGAGTTTCGCCGGCTAGTGTCTCAAGCGAATCCGGGTACACATCATTTGCACCCAGATAGCTTTCACATGCGCTACTAACGGTTCTTAGCGATGCCTGCGCAGCAGCTTCATTAGAATTATGCCTTGCACGTAACAGATTTGGTATAGCAATTGCTGCCAAGAGGGCTATAATAGCTACAACTATCATAATTTCCACAAGCGTAAAACCTCTTTTTCCTTTTTTCATTTTCTTTGACCTCCTTCCTTCCCTGGATGGGTCGTTTTTTTAGGTTATGTATAAAGCCTTCACAATTAAAGTGTAGCACACAAGGGCGCCATTGTCAAGATACCATGTTTATTTTATCCGGACAATAGCTCTGTTATCTTAAAGATAGGCAGGAAGATAGCCAGAACAATGCTTCCGACAACCATGCCTAAGAACACAATGATTACAGGTTCTATGATGCTTACAAGTGAACTTACAGCGGCATCCACCTGCTCATCATAAAAATCAGCTATTTTTGTCAGCATCTTCTCCAATTCGCCTGTCTGTTCGCCTACAGAAATCATTTTAATAGCCATGGACGGCAGCACCTTGCTCTGTTCAAGGGGTTCAGCAATAGTTTTACCGTCTTTTATTGCTTTTATGGAATGCTGAACAGCCCTTTCCAGGACCTTATTGCCGCATGTCTTGGCAACTATGTCTAAGCTTACCAGAATTGGCACTCCGCTGCGCACCAAAGTTGATAATGTCCTGCTGAATTTTGCAACACTGAATTTCCTGAAGATCTGGCCAAATACAGGCATTCTAAGAAGCATGGCGTCAAACATGAAACTGCCAACTTCTGTTTTAACATACCATGATAAGAAAATTATTAACACAAACACCCCCCCGATCCCAAGAAGAAAATAGTTCCTTACGAAATCGCTCACTGACAAAAGCAGTAAAGTAGGTAAGGGAAGCGCGCCTCCAAGCATATCGAATATACCCTTAAAAGTAGGCACAACCTTTACCAGGAGAAATACGGTTATAGATATAGCCACGAAGACAACAACAGCCGGATACACCATACTTGTCTTTATTTTACGCTGCAGGGAGTTAATTTTTTCAAGGTATAAAGCCAGGCGGTTTAGGATTTCATCGAGCATGCCGCTTGTTTCTCCCGCCTTTACCATATTTATATATAGAGGATCAAACACGCGCGAATGTTTGGCTAAAGCCTGCGAAAGGCTTGAGCCCGCTTCTACATCATCCCTTACTTTGCCTATTATTTTTTGAAGGCTTGCGTTTTCCATCTGGCCCACCAAGGCGTCTAATGCCCCGACAACAGGAATTCCCGCCTCAACCATTGTGGCAAGCTGCCTTGAGAAAATCGCAAGGTCATCTAATTTTACCTTTGCTTTTTTCTCGCCCATAGAGATGGCGAATACAGACCCCTTAGCCAGTTCTATTGAAATAGGCATAAGGTCTTCTTTTCTTAAAATTTCCAGGACCTGTTCCTTGCTTTGAGCGTTGATTTTTCCAGTCAGGCTCTTACCATCTTTGTTTTTAGCCGTATATTTATAATTAGACATAATTATCTCCTATAAATTATTTCAAGTAGCGGAGCCTTAAGGCTCCGCTACGATTGTGGATAACTTTTATTCGGTCGTAATCCTTAAAACTTCCTCGAGCGTTGTCTGTCCCGCTGCCCAGTTTTTAACTGCAAGGTCTTTTAAAAAACTCATTCCTTTTCTCTTCAGGTGTTCCTTTATTTCATCCTCCGATGTGCGTTTGATTATCATTTGTTTCATGTCGTCATCAAGTATAAACATCTCCATCGTAGCCATTCTTCCGTAATATCCGGTAGAGTTGCATTTGCTGCAGCCCTTTCCGTGATAATACTGGCGTTTTTTTAAATCAGAACCTAGATTAAGCCGCTCGAAGACAGCCGCAGGGATTTCTACCGGCTCTTTGCAATTAGCGCAGATCTTCCTGCAAAGCCTTTGCGCCGCGACAGCAATAAGGCTGGATGCAACCAAGAACGGCTCAACACCCATATCAACAAGCCTTGTAATTGAGCCTACTGCGTCGTTTGTGTGCAGAGTGCTAAGTAACAGCTGCCCTGTTAATGATGCCTTAATTGAAATATCAGCTGTTTCAAAATCTCTTATTTCGCCTATAAGGACTATGTCGGGGCTTTGCCTTAACACAGCGCGTAAACCATCGGCAAAGTTAAGTTTTATATCGGGATTAACCTGCATCTGCGTCATTCCTTCTATCTGATACTCCACAGGGTCCTCAATTGTGACAATATTTTTGTCCGGCTTGTTAAGCCTGGTTAACAGAGAATAAAGCGTTGTGGATTTTCCGCTTCCCGTAGGCCCTGTTATTAATATCATGCCATATGGCCGCGAAACAGCATCATTAAGTATGTTAAGTGTTTCCGGCAAAAAGCCAAGCCTTTCAAGCCCAAGGCTTAAGCCTGATTTATCTAACGCCCTTAGGACTATTTTTCCGCCGTGCGTCAGGGGTAATACTGATACGCGAAAATCTATTTCCTTTTCGCGCATTGTAACCCTGAACCTGCCGTCCTGAGGAAGCCGCCACTGCGTTATGTCAAGCCCGGACATTATTTTCAACCTTGCAAGTATCGCGCTTTGGTCCTTTTTAGGAATCTGAAATGCCTCGCACATATTCCCGTCAATTCTGTACCTTATGCGCAAATGATGTTCCTGCGGCTCTATATGTATATCGCTTGCGCGTTTTTCCAGGGCCTCGCTGAGCATCAGATTTACCACTTTTACTATAGGGGTTATTTTGCTCTTTTGGGCCATTTCTTCGATATTGACCACGCCGACATCTTCATCCTTTGTTATTTCTACGGAGTCTGCGTCATCGACGCTTGAAACCTGCTGCAAAATATCAGATAGCTGTGATGTGTCGGTAGTATAATAATTGTTTATAGCGTCCTGGATCTCCTTTTCCGTGCTTAAAACTATATCAATCTTAAAATCTGTAAGGGCCTTTATATCGTCTATCGCAAGGACATTCAGCGGGTCTGCCATACAGACCGTCAGGTTGTTTCCTATTTTTGAGGTCGGTATTATAACATATTGGCGGGCTGTCTTTTCAGGGACCATCTTCACAATCTTTGGGTCAATCTTAAACCTCGATAAATTCAGCACAGGGATGTTTAACTCCGAACTTAAAAGCGCGGCTAAATCCTTTTGGCTGATAATGCCTTTATCTATGAGAATTTTTGCGATATTGCTGCCGGCCTTTTTTTGCTTCTCAATAGCTTCATTGAGGTCTTTTTCGTTTACCAACCCGCTTTTTTTCAATATATCGACTAACTTTTCTGCAAAACTTTTTTTCATTGCACTATTACTCCCAGCACTCTGGTATTAATTTCATTTAGTATTTTATAGTTTCTCGATATAAAGTCTCTTTGCGTCTGTTTAGCTTGCGCTCCTAGAATCACGCCGTCGCTTATAGACGCCAGGGCGGCAGTACCAACGGAATCCGTGACAGCGGGTGCGTCAATGATAAGTACGTCAAACTTATCTTCTATGCCTGCAAACAGTTCTTGCGCCTTTTGCTTATCAAAAATATCAGTATTTGTTAAAGCTAAAATTTTAAGATTTTTTACTTTAGTGTCAGCAAAATCCAATTCGCCTTTTGTAGATTGGAGGTTTTCCTCAGAAGGCGGTAAAAGCAATTTCTCGTATTTTAATGGGGCGCGGCTTATATTAAGTAGCCCGACCCTGCCGCCAATCATGGTCATTGATATTGCCAGATTTCCTGCTAAAAAATCCACGTTTTTGTTTAACAACGAAGAATATAATATTGTCTTCAGCGTGATGGCAAGATTTATAAATTGTATATTTGAGCGAAAAGACTCAAAAGACCTGACAATCTCAGAGTTTTTATCGCAGTCTATAAGCAGCCTTGTTGCAATATTTCCAGTTTTTACTGCCGCAATAGTCCCAAGCGTTCTTATGCCGAGGTCTTTTTTTATTTCGCTTTCATTCCAGACGGTTTTATCAGATGCCTCTGTAACATAGCCCAGCAAAAATGCAGCCAACAGCCCTACCAGCAGTTTGGATGAAAGGTCTGCCATTTTTGCTTTAGGGTCAGCCAAGGAGGTAACAAGCGGTTCATTTACTATTGCTGCAACATTTTGGTCCTGCAGTGTCGGCATGATTGTTTCTTTTTTCAACGCATCATAATCGTTTAAGAGATCGGTTGCTACCTTGTTTGTATTTTTGCTGGCCTCGCTTAATTTGTTCTCATTTTGCTGCTGTTTGGCCAACTCAGCTGTAGCAGCAGCCAGCTGCGCCTCTTTTTGCCCAGCTTGTATGAGTATATCCTTTATCATTGGGTGTTCAACAGTATATACTGCCTGCATGCTTGAAAGCTTTACCTTGATATTATCAAGTTCTTTTGTTATTTGCGGCGTATTATCCGCAATTTTCTGTTTCTGAAAGTCTGTTAATGCGGTTGCGCAGGCCTGCGCCTGAGATTGCGCCTTTGCGAGTTTATCGCTTAGCAGATCAAGGTCGCTCTTTCTTGATTCATATGTCTTAAACTGAACCGCCTGTTCGCGGTTATTCGCCTTATCCATATAAGTAGACACTATCTTATTAACAGCAAGTTTAAGGTTTTGCTGCTGGAAACTGGTTATTTCAACTTTCAGCGTATTATTTGCCCCGAGAAAGATGAAAAGCTGCTCTTTTATTAAAGGGAGTTGTTTTTCGCCAAACTCGTTTGTAAGTGAGTCTATCTGTTGGTCTATCCATTTTATGCGTTCTTGGTTAGTTTGTATATACTTAGGCGGGTCAAGTTTGATATCCAGCATGATTTTATATTGAGGCCTTGCGCTCTGAATAGGCACAAAAAAAGGAAGTATTATTAGAAAGGGGAGCCACTTCCTACGCAAAGAAATTCTTTGGATATACCGGAATAATCCCATTTATTCGCACTTGCTCCCGACACATTTTAAAACACACTTCATGCTGAACGGTTTATACAAGATTGTATGGATCTGTTTTTTTAATTCATCAGACATAAGTTCTTCAGCCATAATGCGAAAACCTGTCATTATAATTATGTTTGTCTGGGGCTTGTTTTGCTTTATATGTTTGAACACCTCGACGCCGTTTAGCCCGGACATTTTTATATCTAGAAAAATATAATCAAATTTTTCTGCTTCAGACTTACTTATCGCCTCTAGCCCGTCTTTAGCGGTGCTTACCATGAAGCCCTTTTTTGTCAGGTAATCGCTTAGCAGGTCTCTTATCTGTTTGTCATCATCAACTATTAAAATTTTTTTCGTTTCTACCATCCTTTATCCTTTAACCTTTCCTAAAACGTCTCTATATCATTCAGTATGTTGCCAGTGACAGCATCCAGCTCCTTTTTTGCTCTTTGCTTCTCTTGGTCTGTTCCGGGAAATAAATTAATTATATTTTTATTCATTATTGCCTGTTGCATACTTGCAAATTTCAAATAGACGCGCAAACCCGCAAGGCCCCTTTTTATCAAAGCAGCGCAATAAATCAAAGCCAAAAAAATAACTATTGTAAATACCGCCATTACAGCAGTCGCATAAGCCATAATTGCGTCCGTTACCCTAACCGTATGTATTAACTCCATTTTCTCGTCCTTTAACCTTTATCCTTTAACCTTATTTATCCGCAACGCTCACCCGTATAACTTCTTCGAGTGATGTTATGCCATTCATGGCCTTATTAAGCCCTGCTTCTCGCAAGGTTTCCATGCCGTTTTGCCGGGCAATAGCTTTGATTTCATGTTCTGAGGCCTTATTCATGACAGCCAACCTTACCTTTGCATCCAGGGCAACGGCCTCGACAATACAAGTTCTACCTTTATAACCTGTGCCTAAACACGCCTCGCATCCTTTACCTCTATAAAATACGGTTTGTTTTATTTTTGACAGGTCAAATTCTTTTTTAATAGCTTCGTCTATTTCATAGTGTTCTTTGCACTTCGGGCAGATTACGCGTATTAACCTTTGCGCGACAATTAAAACAACGCTGGACGCGATTAAAAAAGGTTCAATGCCCATATTGACCATCCTTGTAATTGCTCCGGGAGCCGTATTGGTGTGTAATGTGCTTAATACCAGATGCCCTGTAAGCGCGGCCTTTATCGCGATATCCGCTGTCTCGTAATCTCTTATTTCGCCGACCATAATAATATCCGGGTCCTGCCTTAATATCGAACGCAAGGCAGCGCCAAATGTAAGGCCTATTTCCGGCCTGGCATTTACCTGATTTATGCCTGCCAAGTCAAATTCTACCGGGTCCTCAACAGTTATAATATTTCTGTCGGGAGAATCAATTTTTTTAAGAATTGAGTATAATGTCGTTGTCTTGCCGCTGCCTGTTGGCCCGCATGATAATATCATGCCGTGCGGGCGCATGGCAGCAGTGTTTATTTCCTTAAGCGAACTCCCCTCTATGCCAAGCTTTTCTATATCAAGAGTGACCTGTGCTTTATCCAATATTCTCATGCTCGCCTTCTCTCCGTAGCTGCTGGGTAAAACAGATATTCTAAAATCAACGTACCTGTCTTTATATTTTAATTTAAATCTGCCGTCTTGCGGCAGGCGGTGCTCCGATATATTTAATTCTGACATGACCTTTATCCTGGTGATTACAGCGTCATGCATATTTTTTGGCAAAGTCCTTGCTTCCTGCAAAAGTCCGTCTATGCGGTACCTTACCCTTGTAAGGCTTTCCAAGGGTTCAATTAGTACGTCGCTCGCCTTTAGTTTAGTTGCCTCTGCCAGTATCATATTAGTTACCTTTACTACAGGGACTTCGTTCACCATATGTTTGAGCTCTACCGTGTCTAATGTTTTTGACTCAAGGACATGCGTGGTAAGCTCGTCAGGTTTTAGCATATCTCCGACAACTTCTTCCAGGGCAGCGTGCGTGTGGGTGGTGTAACTTCTTTCAATAGCTTCCAGGATTTCTTTGGATGTCGCGATCACAGCCCGTACCTGAAAACCTGTCAAAGAAGAAAGGTCGTCCAGCGCAAAGACATTCAAAGGATCCGCCATAGCGATGGTTAGCGTTTTTTCCATTTTTGATACTGGAATTGCCTCATAACGATAGGCAGTTTGTTTAGGTATTAGTTCTATTAGGGCGGGGTCGACTTTATACTTTTCCAGATTTATCGTCGGGATATTAAGGCTTTGACTTAAAACATAAGCTATGTCTTTTTCTGCAACAAATCCCAGTTTTATCAATATACTGCTAAGCTTTCCGCCTTGTTGTTTCTGGGTCTTTAATGCCTCATCAAGCTGTTTTTGAGTCAGTAGGTTTTTTGCAAGCAGAGTCTCTACTATTTTTTCCTTAAGGGTTTGAACCATAATATTTTTTGATCGTCTCTTTTATATCTGTCTGAGTGCTTACAAAAGTTTGAACCTTGCAATTAGTAATAAGCTCAACATCCTCGAGTGCGTGTAAGTTAAGAGGGTTAGCAATAGCAATTGTAAGGGAATTCCCGATTTTGTCTATAGCGATCAAAACATATTGCTCAGCCACGTTCCTGGGTATTAGTTTAACTACTTCCGGGTCTATGTCATAGTTTTGAAGAGGCAGATAAGGGAAACCGTATTGCGCTGTTAAAGCCTGGGCTATCTGTTCTTCTGTAGCAAATCCCAGCAAAACCAAGATGCTGCCGATAAGCCCGCCTTTCTCCTTTTGAACCTGGAGGGCCTTTTGCAGCTGGGCTTCACTTATTATTTTCTGTTCAATCAGCAATTCACCAAGCTGCTTTGATATCATCCTTCTCGGAGGCGTTATCATACTTTATAAGCTCCTTGCCCTACTTTTGTACCTTCATAGATTCATCAAGCCTGTTGCGGGCCTTTGTAACAAGCTCTTCTCTGGTTGCGCCATCAAGCGGGTTTTCGCTAATGCCGCAAGAGGCCGTCAGGTTGTGAGGCTCTTCTTGCGCACTCTTATCTATGACAAGCTCTGATATCTTTCTTGTTATCTCCTTGCTTATCACGCTGGCCTCCCTTTTATTCCTCTCGGGAAGCATTATAACGAATTCATCATCAGCAATCCTGGCTGCTTTATCTACCGCGGTGATATTTTCAATAACCAGCTTGCCTATTTTTCGAAGCGCTGCCTCACCCGCCATTCTGCTATTTTTCTCGCAATATGCGTCAAATTGGTTTATTTTTAAAATTATAAACGAACATGGCCTTTGATACATAATAGCCCTTTTGATTTCTTCGTCAAATCTTTCCATGAAATATGTCTGATTATACAACCCAGTCAGTTCGTCTACAATTTCCAATTCCGCGGCCCTTCTATTAAGGCTGTCGTTGCTTATGGCTATGACAGCCTGTTTTGCAAAAACTTTTAAGAGTTCTATATCGTCGTCAGTATATACATATGAAGGCTTTGAGTTCCCTGTTAATAGAATACCCTTGCATCTATTGTTTATGATAAGAGGTATCGCAACCAGATTATTGATATTGTAATTTTTTAAAAGCATTTTTGTATCAGGGGCAATTTCTAGCGTATTTGAGTCAATAATTATTTCTCTTGTTTCAACAGCAACCCTGCCAAGCAGGCTGCGGCCTAAGGTAACAGCCTGGTTTATCGCATTGTCAGATTTAAAATTGAGAAAGGAAATTGGTTCAAGCATATCTGTCTCATCATTCAAGCGCATTATTGCTGTCGGTGAACCGTTCTCTATGTCAGCTATTTTTGCGACTAGTATCTCGATTATGTTTTTTAATTCCGTGCCCGATGAAATAAGGCTGCCGATTTGCAAAAGCCCGGACAACGCCAGTATTTTTTTGTTTATGTCTATATTTATGTCTTTTGTCCGTTCGCCGTATCTTTTAAGTTCCGCTATATTGTCCTTAATAGCCTGCGACATGGTATTCAATGACTTGGCCAGATCAGATATCTCGTCTTCCCCAACGACATTAACGGAATATTGGTAATCTCCGTTTGCTATTTTTTTTGCATCCTGGGACATTCGCACAATGGGCATGATCATTTCTTTTGCAAGGCGCAGTCCTGAAAGCGTTAAGAAAACAGTGACTAAAATAAGCGCGCTGACAGAACCCATCATGGTTTCATATTTGGGAAAAACAAAATTGATAACCAGATATACGCAAACAAGCAAAGGGATTACGGACATAAGCGCAAAAGCTACCATAAGTTTATAGCGCAAAGGCCTTGGAACTAATGATACCTGCTCAATAAAATTTGACACGCACTCCTCCGCTTATAACATTAATTAAATAGTTTACTACACGGTAACTTTAAAGTCAAGTCGTGAAATAAATTAGTATATCTATATGTATTAGTGGAACTGATAAGGGAGGGATAACGACTAGTTGTTTTTATATTGATCAAAAAGTCTTCTTATGTCCTCTTCTGCCGATCTGGACACAATGGTGCTTATAAAAATTAGCGCAGACAACTGCCAGCAATCTTCAGGCCCGATAATTAATCCCGTGTTGGTGTCTTCTACTCTCTGCAGCTTTTCTTTATAATGCTCTATGGCCTTTTTCAGGGGGCCTTCGTATATGTCTACGTGTGAAATACTGTTATTATATTTCAGCGAAGGAAAACGCACTCCCCTGATCAATAAAAAATCGATTATTTTATTGCTATCTATGTGCAGAGAGTCTTCAAAATCAAAACCCAAAAATTGCGGCATATTCCCAGGCAGGATAATAGAAGGCCTTTCCACAATAACCCTGCCGTTTCTCACTATTGTGTCTCCAATGTTAAGCGACGATTCTGCCAAAAAGATATAGGGAATATCTGTGTGAATGAAAGTTTCCAGAAAACGTATCCTTGTCCTGAAAATTTCAGTATTTTTTAAGGCCTTTTCCCATGCTTCTATGATATCCATTGTATAGATAGCTCCCGAATATAAATTTGTAGGGCACCCTTAAGGGTGCCCTACTATTAAATACACATTATATACCAGTTCTTGCATTAAAGTCAAAGCAAAAAATTTGTAAGAACGCCGATTTTTTCGATCTCTACCTGCACTTTATCGCCTGAATTCATAGGGCCTACGCCGGGGGGTGTTCCTGTTGCAATGATGTCAGCCGGTTTTAGCGTCATGACGCTTGATATAAAGCTGATAAGCTCGTCAATTTTATATATTAAGTTAGACGTGTTAGAGGACTGTTTTTGCTCGTTGTTCAGAAATAGCTTTATATATAGATTATCTGGGTCTATGCCTGTAGAGATATACGGGCCGACAGGACAAAAGGTGTCAAAAGATTTTGCCCTTGTCCATTGCATGTCGCGTTTTTGTATATCTCTTGCTGTTACATCATTTAAACAGGTGTAGCCGAGAATATAATCTTTTGCTCGTTTAGCACTAACATCTTTTGCGTTTTTCTTAATTACAACAGCAAGCTCGGCTTCGTAGTCAATTCTATTTGCAGATTTAGGATATTTAATTTTGTCGCCCGTGCCTATAACTGAAGTCGCCGGTTTTATGAATATTACAGGTTCTTCAGGAATTGGCATATTTAATTCCTTTGCGTGGTCTTTGTAGTTTAAGCCGACGCATATTATTTTGCTCGGTTGCACCGGGACAAGGAGCCTGACTTTTGAAATAGCTGCTTTTTTATTTGTAATTTTAAATTTTCCAAAAATCGACCCGCTTATAATATTAAGATATTTTCCGGAAACCTTTCCGTAGCAGGTTTTATTTTTATATGTGAATCTCGCAATCTTCATAGTGTTATCGAGCGTTTTAATTCAAAATTCAAAATGTAAAATTAAAAATTGCAATTAAAAATTTAAAATTATTTAATTTTTTAATTTTGCATTGTAATTTTGCATTTTTAATTTTTAATTTTTAATTTCTTTATATACTCCAACCCCTTATACAGCCCTTCCTTATCGTGCGGCTCGATAGTTATAAACGGCGATATGTTTTTTTCTGCAATTATTTTTAGGAATTTTTTAAAATCAATTATGCCTTCGCCGAGCGGCAAATGTTCATCTGCCTTACCGTTATTATCGGAAAGATGCACTTCCAAAATTGAATCAGGCTTATACTGCGCGAGCTCCGCCTCCCATCCAAGCGGGCTAAAGACATTATAATGGGCAACATCAAAACACGCCTTAAGCCTGCCTACTTGCTTTAGCAATTCAAGGGTAGGCCAGCTTGAGTCATCAAGGGAATTCTCAACAGCTATAGTAACGCTCTTTTTAGCGGCGTAATCGCAAACACTGTTAATGCCCGAGGCTGTATTGGCAAGCCATGCCTCTTTATGGCCTCTGTGGAATATGGGGCTGTAGTGCGTATGAACAACCATTCTTTCGGCTTTAAGTTTTACGCATGCATCAATGCTTTGTTTGTATCTATTAATACTTATCTGCCTTATTTCCATATCATAACTGCCCGGGTTTAGGTCCATAAAAGGCGCATGTATGGATCTTTTTATGTTGTTTTTGTCAAACGCGGCATTAATCCTCTTTATCTGGCCCCCCCGGATAGTTGTCAACGCATCAGCGGCAAAATAAATCTCGCAGTTAAATTTAAGCCGGCAAAATTCATCCAGGTTATTTATCAGGTTGTTAAAGGGCATATGTATGTATATTTTGTCGTGAGGTATCATAGTTTAATTTGCCCCATATAAATCCGCCTTATTTTATTAAACGTTTCTATGTAATGCTCTGTCCTGTAATCCGGAAACGTAAGCTCGCCCTGAGTAAAACTATCGCCCCTATATGTCAGTGTTATTTCGGCATAAATTCCCCTGTTAAGATATATCCTGTGGCTATAGTCCTTGGTTGTTGCTAAAATTAATTTTGCGGCTGTAATATAACCCGGGTCAATATTAACCGTGCGCTTATTATTACGTGCAAACTTCGCCTCAATCTTGTTTGTATATAATTTTATTTTTGGCAAAAGCTCCGGATTAATAAGCCTTGAAAAACTCAAAAATTGCCTTTTAAGGTTTGTGCCCATTTCCTCTTTATAATAATCGGTAAAGTCAAAATCAAATATCGGGCTTTTGTAATCTATAGCGCCGAATTTTCCGCTTAAGAGTTTTGCCGATCTTTGAAAGAGCGCTGCGTCAACGCTTATCAGTCCGCAGATTAACTTTACAGTTTGAATTCTTTTTACTTGCCCCATGGCTTATGGATTGACTTTCTCAACTACCAGAGGATAGCGCACCTTTAATTCATTATCTAAAAGCACCTCGACAGAGTATTCTCCGGGATCCTTAAAAAGTATATTATTGAACCTTGCTACAATTCTATGTTTTGAGCGCAAGTTGCTAAGCGTGAAATTCGAACTCTTATCCTCGATAAGCTTCTCTCCGCTAGGCGTTAGAATCCTTGTCCTCTGATCAAAATCGCCCATGCCGCTGCACCAGCAGTTCATGATAAATAGCTTGCGGTGCTGTACAGGAAAACTGGCAGCCCCGATTGTTTCAAATAGGCCTATAAGCAGGAATTTTCCGTTATCCTCCCTGCGTACATCATCGCACAGAACCGAGAAAAGCAATGTTGGTTCTATTCTTTGATTTATGTCTGGCATATAAAACCTCCTTGTGCTTCTTCTAATCTGTGATAATCTGTGGATTATAGCATAGATTCCCAAGCCAGTCAAAAACAAAAAAATCTGCTTTACTTTTTGTTTCATAAGGTGTATATATAATACTGAAATGTACGAACAATTTTACGGCCTAAAAGAAAATCCATTCAGCGTAACCAGCGATCCAGGCTATCTTTATATGAGCAAGCACCATAAGGAAGCCTATTCTCATATTCTTTATGGCATAAAGCAGCGCAAGGGCTTTATTGAAATAACAGGAGAGGTCGGCGCGGGCAAGACAACCCTATGCCGCGCTTTGCTTAGAGATATCAGCCCTAATATTAAAACAGCCTTTATATTAAACCCCTCCCTTTCGGAGCTGCAGCTGCTTCAGAGTATTGTTGAAGACTTAGGGCTTAAAGTTAAGACAAAAAACAAATTTGAGATGTTAAAAACCTTGAACAATTTTCTTATCGAAGAATTAACACGCAAAAACAACGTGGTCCTTATAATTGATGAGGCTCAAAATCTTCATGGAAAAGTGCTCGAGCAGGTCAGGCTGCTTTCCAATCTTGAGACCGAAAAAGAAAAATTGATACAGATAATGCTTGTTGGCCAGCCCGAGCTTAATGAGAAACTAGCTTGCGATGACTTAAAACAGCTCAGGCAGAGAATAACCGTAAGATATCATATACCGCCTCTAGACGGGGATGAAATTAAAGATTATATCTATCACAGGCTTCGAATCGCAGGTTCCTCGGGGAATATTGTTTTCACAGACAGCGCAATAGAAATTATATATGCCTACAGCTCAGGAATACCGCGGCTTATAAATGTTGTTTGCGACAAGGCCCTTTTGCATGGCTATGTTGTAGAGGGCTTTCAGATAAACGATGAGATGGTCAACCGATCAATAGATGAAATAGAAGGAAGGGTTACTGTTACATGAGCATAATAAACGATGCCCTTAATAAGGCAGGTAATTATAAAAAAGATGACCAAACAACAGATTCTCAGCAGAAAGAACAGAATAACGATTTAGAAAATAAAGTCATACCCGCAAAGCCGCAAAAAATGCCGTTACAAAAACCTGATCAGCAGCCCGAGCATAAACTTAAGAAGAATTATTTTGTTTTTGCTGTTATCGCAGTTATATTGCTTTCTCTTTCAGCGGGCAGTTATTATTTATTAACCAATTATAATACTCAGGCGTCAGATTTCATATCCAAGGCTATAGTTAAAATAAAAACATTAATACCGCCCAAGATTCAAGAACAAGTAAAAGCTAAAGTTAAAAGCATTTCGCAAAAAAAGGCTTCAACACAAGCAAAACCCGCAAAAGAACCTCCGGCAGACCGGGCCTCGTCTTTGCCGACAGTACAACCTGTACTTTTCAAAACGACTAAGAGCGAGCTCATTTTATCAGGCATATCATACAGCGAAAACGGTTCAATAGCCGTCATTAATGATGTTTTGTGCAAGGAAGGCGAGATTATCGAAGGCGCAAAAATCGTAAAAATCGGTATTAATGAAGTTCGCGTTGAAAGAGACAGCGAGGAAATAATACTGAAGGTAAAATAAGCCTATTGGTTAACAGTCCTGATAAATGCCTTTACAACCGTTGGGTCAAATTGAGTGCCTGCATTTCTCTTAAGTTCACAAATAGCCTCTTTTTTAGTAAGCGCTTTTCTGTACGGCCGCTCAGAAGTCATAGCGTCATAAGCATCTGCCACGCCGATAATTCTTGCCTCAATAGGAATAGCCTCTCCTTTTAAACCAGCGACATAGCCTTTGCCGTCGTAACGTTCATGCTCGTGGTAAACTGCCGGCAAAATATCGCGCAGCTGCGGTATGGGTTTTAATATATCGAGTGCAATTACAGAGTGCGTTTTAACAATCTCGAATTCTTTTTTAGTGAGCTTGGCAGGTTTGTTTAATATCTTATCTGGTATTCCTATCTTTCCTATGTCGTGCAGGAGGCTCGCCCTGCGGATTATGGCTATCTGGTGCTTTGGCATATTCAGTCTTTTAGCAACGCTCACAGCGTAGCGCGCTACTTTTCTTGAGTGCCCGTGCGTATAATGGTCTCTTGCGTCTAATGCCGCTGCCAGAGCGAAAATAGTCCCGATGTATAAGCTTTCAGTTTCTAGATTTAGCTGGTAATTTTTTATTGAGGTTGCTATTTCGTATGCCAAAATAGATAAAAGTTCAAGATCATTTTTATTAAAAAGCGCTTTGCCGGGGTATTTAACTACGTTAAGCACTCCCAGCACGTTAGAGCCTTCCGTAGACAAGGGTATGGTAAGGGCGGAAACAGCTTTTAATCCCTTTAGGTGCTTCTTTATATCTTTATCAACTAACTGCCCTTTATTTATCATTATAGGCATGTTAGTCTTGGCAACTGTTCCTGCTATGCCCTTGCCTAAATATTCCTTTGCGCTTTCTGCTATTTTTTCAGGTATTCCTACGGATGCATTGATTTTAAGGATATTCCTGTTATCCAAAAGCATGATAGAGCCTCTGTCCGCATCCGATTCTTTAACCGCGATGTTAACCGCTACCTCTAAAAGGTGGTTCATCTCCTTTATTCCGACCAGCTTTTTACCTGATTTCACCAAAGTGTGCAGCCTGTCAAAATCCCTCTTTTTATATACCGCCGAGACAAGCAGTATATTTTTATCAATAGCCTGCGTTACAATGCTTATGGTCTGATAAAGTTTTTCAAAATCATGCTTGTATTTAGATATCAGAAGCTCTGCGATTATCTTGCGCAGCAGCATTTGCCCGTGAATTACATCTTCGGCAGTATTTATGCTTAAAAAACCGTCAAGAATAAGAGAAGTCAGATATTTTAATGCCCTGGCGTCATGCTGATTGTCTAAGAAAGAAATAAAAAGCTTAAAAAACCTTGTCATACCTACCTTATGCCTGCTTACAGGCACGACATCTTTGTGCCTTTTATGACCCGGGACTTTTAGTATCTGGGAGGCCCATCTTGATACGATATAGCTTTGGTTTTTGGATAACAGCTGTACCAGCTCACTTTTGATCTTTGAATTATCGCGCATATTATTTGATTTTATATGATAGGTTTATTATTTCTATCCCGTCAAGAAAGCAGCGGTCTTTTTCAATAAATCCCTTTTTTTTGCACAAAAGATCTATGGCAGCCTTCATTTTTGAAGTTGCCCTGAAATTTACATATTTATATCCGCTTAACTTGCAGAAATCCAAAGCCGTATCTACAAGCATGGAACCAATGCCTCTTTCCCTGTGGCTTGGGTGAACAAAAAGCCTTCTTAAAAGCGCGTTACTTTTTGTGTCTTCTTTAATCCCAACCGTGCCTATAACGCTTGAATCTTCTTTTGCTACCAGGAATTTTTCAGTTACGCTGCCGTAGGCCTGGTCAATAGAATCCAGGTCATTATATTGATATGCCTTTTGCTCATCACTAAATTCCTGAGACATTATTGAGGTTATCAGATTTTTAACTGATTGCGCATCTTCTTTTTTATATGACCTTATATACATTTACGTAAACCTTTTTGGGGACGGTTCACTCTCAAGCGTGTGAAATGTCCCCATCGCGTGGGAGTAAATAAATGGGGACACTTCACAATCTTGGGAGTGAACCGTCCCCATTACTTAATAATATAACAAGTGATGGCAAATGTCAAGCCTTCACTCTTGAATAAATAGCTTTTTTTATTAATTCTTTTTGAATGTTGCTGCAAACAAGAGCGTGCCCAATTCGCGCAGGCAGTATAAATCTTTTTGCGCCGGCTATTATTTTTTTATCGAATGAAGTAGCGGCAAGCGCCTTAGATGGCGAACATGATGTAGCATCTGTCGGAAGGCCTGTCCTCTTTATTAGCGCTTCAATTCTTTTGGCATCGGCCATATTTAAAAGACCGCTAGTTACGGCTATGTCGCATGCGCACAGCATACCAATTGCTACTGCTTTTCCGTGAGGCATGTTCTTGCTGTACAAGCTGCAAGACTCCAATGCGTGGCCTATAGTATGGCCGAAGTTTAATATTGAGCGATAGCCTGATGTTTCTTTTTCATCAGCTGCCACCACATCTGCCTTAAGCCGGCTGCATGCAGAAATAACCTTAAGAATGCAATTTTTGTCCAAATCAAGTATTTTCTTGATATTTTTTTCTATATATACAAATAGTTGTTTGTCTAATATGACTGCGTATTTAATTATTTCAGCAAGGCTCGCTCTTATCTGGGGCTTGGGCAGAGTCTTTATCAGGCCTAAATCAGACAATACCATTTTCGGCTGGTAGAAAGCTCCGACAAGATTTTTGCCAAAACTAAGGTCTATCGCGGTTTTTCCTCCGATTGCTGAATCCACCTGCGCAAGAAGCGTGGTAGGTATCTGCACCAATGGCACGCCTCTTTTATACGTAGCTGCCACAAAGCCCGATAAGTCTCCTATTACTCCGCCGCCTAAGGCGATAACAGCGACGCCTTTTCCTTTATCAATTCTGCTTATCCTGTTTATTACCTGTATCCATGTCTTTATTGATTTGCTTTTTTCAGAATCCGCAACTAAGGCAAAATAAGGCGTTATACCGGCTGACTGAAGGCTGTTTGCTAAAATTTTACCGTAAAGGTGTTTTATTTTGCTGTTGGTAATGATTAGCGCAATTTTGACGTTAGGTATTCTTTTAATAAATTTTCCCGCTTTGTTTAAAAGGCCAAAACCGATGATTATGGGGTAGCTTCTTTCTTTAAGATTTACTTTTATTACTTTCATAATACCCCCGTTAGGTTTACAACATCAAGCAGCATTGCCAATTTTATCACAAGCGGAAGAATCAATGTCCTTAATACGCCAAGCCATAAAAGCCCGATAATTATAAAAAAGCCGTAAGGCTCTATCCTGTTGTATATAAACATATAGCGCCAGGGCAGCAATGATGCGATTATTCGCGAGCCGTCTAAAGGTGGAATAGGTATAAGGTTAAATATTGCTAAAATAAGGTTCATGAATATGCCAAGCGTTAACAGCTGCATGAAAAATGCAATTTCCCTTATTTGAGGGATTCTTAAAAGCAATGACAAAAGCAATGCAATTAAAAAATTGGCGCCCGGGCCTGCTATTCCTACCCATAGCATGTCTCTTTTTGGGTTTCGCAGGCTCTGGAAATTAATCGGCACAGGTTTTGCCCAACCTATTGGAGGAAGTTTTAGCATAACCATTGTAATGGGCAGTATTATTGTTCCAAATAACTCGATATGGGCAAGCGGGTTAAAGGTAAGCCTGCCTGCGTACTTTGCTGTAGGGTCGCCAAGTTTGTACGCAACCCAGCCATGGGCAAATTCGTGCGTAGTAATTGCGAGCGCAAGCACTACAAATTGAAAGAGCATGCTTAAAATCATTTTACCGTGCTGCCTGAAGGCATGTCTCTGTCAAGGGTGACAATCGAAAGGCCATCCGCGCAAGATGCGGCTAACAGCATTGCCTTGGATTCAACCCCTCTAATAATTGCAGGCTCAATGTTATTTGCTATAACTACGTTTCTCCCCTTTAACTCTTCAGGCGTATAAAAGCTTTTTATGCCGGCTACTATATCTTTTTTCTCGCCCCCGACATCAATAGTAATAACATAGAGCTTATCAGCGTTCGGGTGATCTTTAACATCAACTATCTTCGCTGTTTTTAATTCAAGCTTTTTGAAGTCCTCGAATGTCAACATATCAAACCTCTTAGTTAAGTTATTTTTTTGAAGGTTTCTCAGTAGTTTTTTGAGTCTTTGCTGCTTCAGGCGCAGCGGCGCCAGGGGCAGGCGCAGCTGCTCCCGGTGCGCCTTCAACAGGGGCCGCACCTTCGACAGCTGCCTCTTTCTTTTCCTTTTTAACCTTAAACTTCAATATTTTAACCTTTTGCAAGCCAAAAACAGAATCACCTTCTTTCCATTTATCCTGTTTCTTAAGCTGTATAAGCCTCTCAAGGCGCTTTAAAACGCTTTGGTTTTTCTTGCCCCATTCGTTACTTTTTAGACTCGGATGCTGCGACATATCACTTCCTCCTCACAAAGCAATCTTTGTATTTGCTTTTTAGTTTTTCGCAGGCTGCCTTTGCCTGTTCCTTGTTTGAAAACCCTGTTGCATATACGACAAAATATTTACCGCTCTCTATAACCAGCGCCTGGTAACCGTTGTTTACTAACAAGGCCTTTTCTTTCTCTGCGCCGGCCTTACTTGCATGCGCCGCGCACTGGACAACATAATCAGAAACAGCAGGCTTCACCGGCTCTTGTTTAGGCTTTATCGGTTCCGCTTTTAAGAGCGGCGCTCTTTTTATTGGTTCTATTTTTTTCGCTGGTATTGCGCTCTCCGGCGCGGGGATAACAGCTGCTTGTTCTTGTTTTATCTGCGGCTGAACAGCCCTGTTTATCCTTTTTCCCTTTTCCACGCCCAAAGAAAAACATATTATAAGCAGGATAATAAACCCTATGGATCCGAAAATCATTTGCTCGTTTGAAAATGTAAATGTGTATATCTTTTTGGCGGTATCATGGCTTAGCCTTTTTCTTTTAGTATTCGCAGGCTGCGAAAATTCCTCAAAAAGTTCCTGTTGCACGTCTCTTTTAGTTTCCATAAGAATTAGTATTATAGCAGCAAAGTTAAAAGACGTCAACATCCAAAAAAGGCTGTTCCAAAAAAAAGCCCCCGTATTTCGCGGGGGCTTTTTTTGTCTTTGCGTCGATTACGGCTGTTGCAATATTATGTGTATTTGCTTGAACGCTTCTACGTAATCCTGTTCGCTAACTTTAGCAATTTTGCCCAGCATTCTAAGTATGCTATTTGTGATAGCCTTTCTGGTTAGAGATATACCATCAGGCACGTTCAGCTTTGTGTTGTCGTTTTCGTGCGCAATATAATCGATGCTGTGAATGGATTGTTCCTGCAGATATTCCACCGCTGCTGAAGCCGTGTCAAAAGCCATTATTCTGCTTTCCTGATCCAAGCCCTGATTTAACTTATCTATCATCTGTTTCTGCGCGCCTGTTGGGGCAATTACAGTAACTTTGCTCTTAGAGGCTTCCGCAACCTGTTTTGCTATGGCCGGCAGTAAAGCCCCGAGTCCATAGTTAAACACAATGTCTTCCGTAAAAACGTAGCCTTTTTTAAGATTTTCTGTTATTACATTATCCGAAATAACACTTCTAAGGTCCTTATTTGCGCTGTAGGCCTTGTCCGCTATCGGGTTTATCTGCCCCAACCAGGTTATTGCCTGCGAGTTGATTACGCCAGGCGCTGACCAACGATATGCCTCTTCAACCCCATTGTCAGCAGGATAATGCCTTCGTTCGCCCTTAAGCGCGGCAATGACCTCTCTTGCTGTCGTGTATTCTTTGTCTTCGCCCGAAACAACGCCTGGCGGCATGAAACCCTGCCTCCTTAAAATCTCGGTAGTCCAGTTTGCTATTTCCTGGATATCTTTAAGCCATGCCTTACCCTTGAAGGCGTCCCTTGCTTTTGCAAGGCTGCCGGCTTTGCCGTTTAGATTGTCGATTATCATTCCGCATAAGGGCGGCGGGCCGTCAAACCTGTTTGGCAATGCCTTTCCTAATACATCCGGCGTAAGCTGCCCGCAGTGCGAGCCTCTCATAAAGCCTAACGCTAAGATAGGATTTTTGTAAAGTTCGATTACGTCATCTTCCGCGAATCCGTCATCGGATATTACGATAAGCATTGTAGGATCATCTTTTCCTACATACTTGCCCGCGACATTGACTAGCCTTTCTGTTGATGCGGCGGCAACAACTCTGTCTAACACCAGGCGTGCATCTGATTGCCTGTCCCATTTTTGCGTGGTAGTCCATATCCTTTTTATGGCAAATTCTTCCGGCGCGCTTAACAACGTAACGGCGTCCTGGAAGTCCTCGTCGTTTGCGAGGTCCAAGAATATAGATTTTGCGTTGTTGATGTCCTGTATCTCAGCCAAAAGCCCGTTCTTAAACTTTCCCTTATCTATGGCTAACCTGCTGTAAGCTAATAAAGGAACCGTAAAAGCTCCAGGGGCTGTTTTATCGGCAGAGAGCATTACGACTCTGTCTGTTATTTTCAGGTTGTTTATTTCCGCATAACCGGGGCCAGCGCCCTGAACATTGCCTGACACAAGCTTGTTTAAAAGTATGTCCTGCTTGTGGCCGTAAACCTGCGAACGCTCATTTCTGTCCGCCGCGTATGTAAACGCGTGAAATGCCAGCCTGTGTATGAGCGGATTTTCTGCGCCTAAATTATGCATTATCGTAAACTGTATATCATCGCCCGCGTGCCATATTCTGAAATCTGCGATTTTCTCATCGCCTTTTTCGGGTTTGTTGTTTGCTATGAAAGCCTTCATTGCATTTGAGAATTCCTCTTCCCATTGCTCGGGCGTGAATTCTTCACCGTCCTTAAAACGAGCGGTAAGCTCCTTATAGAGCTGTACCGCGTCCTCTGTCAAAAACTTCAAGGCGAAGTTTATGCCGTGTTCTTGAGCCATTTTCGCGACTTCTTCCACCCCATCAAAAAGGCTCGGGTGCGGCTTGAAATGGCCTGGAACTGAGCCTATATCAACCTTTATGTTGCTTGCGGTCAGGCCTTTTTTGGTTAATATCGGGCTCATGACCTCCATTTTTTTATTTCCGGCCTCATCTTCCACTGGGCCTGGAGTGGCAAAGAACCTCTCTGCTAACTTTTTCTGCACCTGTATATTGTCATCTTTTCTGTTAAAGGCGTGGGGCCTTGTTAAAGGCTCAATAAGCGCATTGTACATATAAGCTGGCAAAGAATTCCAAAGCGCGTCCCACTTAAGCGAGTTTTGCCTTACAAGTTCTACTGTCTTATCTACAACAGGCTCATTATGCCCTATCCTGCCCTGGTGAGACTGGTATCCGAAAGCAACCACAGGAGCGATAAATTTGCCGAGTTCAACATTTCTTGTGATAGAAGGGTCTTCGCGGTCAGCAACAACTATATATCCATTTATTGCCTCTTCTTCGGTAACAGGGCACATGGCTTGCATAACCCTGTGCTTGTTGCCTCCGTAAGTAAGCAAAGGCGATGCTTTTGTATAAGCTTCCAATACCTCGCCCCAGGCAGGCAGCCCGCTTTGCGCTCTGACAATCAGAACAGGGTTATCATCAACGACATCCTGGTTTTTCTTGTCAAAAATTCTTTTGCAGGATACCGCCAAGATAGGTTCGCCTTCGGGTATTTTGTGTTCCTTTTTTGTATATGCGGCTACAATTACATACCTGTGAGGTTCTGAGATTAAGGTTCTGAGTTTTTGGTTTTCAGTTATTGAATCAAACTTATACATCACGTCATCAACCCTGTCCCACACCTCGATCAGATAGCCCCTGTTGCCCGCAGGGTCAATTGTAAGCCCAGCGTTTGTGTTTGGATTACACAGCATTTCCCATATCGCGAGGTTATGTGAACCAATGTCAGCATTTGCGGCGATAAATACCGCAAAGGGGTCTGCTTTTCTGTTTGTAAAAATGAGCGGCTTCATGGTTGCGACTATCTGCATGCGCTCAACAGCTTGTGTATAATCCATCAGCTTAAGTTCTGCAACAAGGTCTTTGTTAAAAAACCGGGATTCATTATCAGCCTCATCAATCGCGTCTATAAAACCAAATGTCAACAGGTTATTCACCAGCATAGCATCCTGGTTTAAGGTCTTATTGCGCCTTGTCGTATATATATGCAGGCAGTCGCCGGCAACAATTACCTTGTAATCCACAAGCACTTTTTCATTGACAAGCTGCTTGAGATATTTTTTCATTTTATTGGCTGCAACTGACTTGGCAAGCACCGCGCCTTCTTTGCTCAATTTTGGCGCGAAAAACTGCGACAGATTAAGGTGCCTTTCTTCAGCAATGAATTGGTCTTTTTTAGCCACCGTTTGCGTTATTCGCTTTTCCTCCTGATCTTTTTTCCATTGATCTACTATATCCAGATTAACATCATTCATTCTTGTCTGAACTATATAAGGCATTCCTGTTTCTTCTTTGGCTTTTATATCAAGGTATTCATGAATAATCGTGTCAACAGATGCCTGTTTGCCCTCAGTATGGAGTTCTTTGTACTTTGCGAATAAGGAAAGCGGCAGATACATTGATTCAGGGTCGTCGCCGCGCTCATACATGCGGGTTGTTCTAAAACCCTTGTATTCATGCGTGCCCGCTGAACCGACAACTATTGGCATAATACCTTCCACATCGCTTTCCAGATACACAAAGAAAGGCTGCGAGTCCTCAAAAGGAATTATCTTTTTGTCTTTAATGTCTTTACAATCAGCAGCAGGCGTTCCGGACTCGTCAATTACAAGGGCGATCCTGACTTCATCAATATCATCCGTTAAGGCCTTTTTTGTTTTCCTAATTCCGAAATCTTGAATGTCCTGATGCGAGATTGAAGATTTGCATTGTAGGACAAACGCCTTTACCGCTTCGACAAATCCTATTACTAGCTGAAGATCCGGTTCTTCAAGCGGCGGCAGCTGCCTTGTTGTCCTCATCGAGTTATATTCCCTAAGCTGGTCTTCGACGCTTGGCTGTTCTTGTGTCGGTGAATATATTGTAATAATCCTTAATTCATTCCCGGCCTTTCTTAAATACATTTTCGTATCGTTCTTGATGTCTTTTGTTTGACGATCGGTAACTTCGCCAAGTATGGCGGTAAATTGCTCGCCAGTTTTTGCTTCCGCAGCCGCCCGGGGCCTTAAATCGTATAACTTTAAGGCAAACGCAGGTTGCGGTAACGACATTGTTAAAACAAGCAGCATGCTGCATAACTTCAAAATATTTTTAAAATTGATAATTTTCATTTTTTTCCCCTTTTTTTAATGTAAGTACACCCAACCCCGCACATTTAACTGCGCCCTTTACATCACCTCCACTTATCCTCTAAATTTTTATGATATATGTTATTATCGATATAATCGCCGACTTGCGGCTTTATTACTATATATGAAAGCCCTTCATTTTTTAACCTGCTCTTTATCGCCTCCGTATGGAATCCTCCGGCGATTAATATTGCGACATCCCTGTCTTTCTGCCGCATCCACTTCTTGGTGTTGCGGATGAAGGCGTCGTCTCTCTGAAAGACCGAGGCGTAAAATTTTTCTAGGGCGTCGATGTTTTGTTTTGTAAGCCTGGTTTTTTTAACGTCAATGTTAAAAAGGCCCGACCATTTATCCGCGTAAAATTCCTGTTTGTTGTCCGAGAAGAAAAACACATCTTCAGGCATCATCTGCAGGGTGACCAATGATGTTAAAATATCTATTTTGCGCTCGACAACTTCCATGTTTTTTTGCTCCTCTGTTACTAGAAGGCTCCTTTTTATGTCTTTATACAGCAGCACAACATCGTCTACCACCAGGGTTTCGTCTATACGCTGCGATAGTTTTAAATAATCGATATAAGTAGAAAAAAACGGATATTCTGAAACCTTCAGGCCGCAGGCAGTTGATGCCCTCTCTAAAAATCCGTAAAATTCGAGGTCGCTTATAAGTTTGTTTTTATGCGCGGCTGTTTTTAAAAAAAGGTTTTTTACGCCCTCCTTGCTTGAAAGCGTCGCCAGCTCTTTTAAGAGACGCTGTTGCTGCTCCTTAAGCGCCTCAAAATTTATATCGGCCTCCAAACGGACGATTTCCAAAAAACCGTTTAGGTTTGTGAAGTTATTTGCGGTTATGAATTGCGGGTATGAGTTGTTGAGAAACTGTATGAATTCCTGCAGGGTTATCGCCTTTTTAAGGAACTGTTCGTGCGCTTCTTCAAGTTCGATAATACTCTTGGGGTAAATCTTTTGTTTTAACCTTGCAATTTCGGATTTTATGATGTTTAGCTCTTCTTCGGCAGGCTTTTTAAACAAGTCAACCTGTATGAAAGCCGCCATATTTTCATCATATAATTCCCTGTCCTCTATTCCGTAAATATCGAATGTGTAATGAGAAACGATATCCATGTATTCTTCAGCGGCGATTTTGCCCTGTTTCAGGAAATTCTCTGCTACTTTTTCGCGCTGCTGTTGCGTGCCTATCTCCCTAAGATGAGTGAGGTTATCCTTTTTTGTGCCTCCCTCGACAAGTATAAGGTCTATGCCATGTTCTTTAATTAGACGTTCGATAATTTTTGCTATGCTTAGCTGGGTCTGGTAGTGGCTGTGGACGTCTTGTATGTGTATGATAAGTTTTTGCGCTTTTCCCTGTCCGGCGGAATAAAACTCAGAAATTTCTCCGTAAGCAGGGGGGATAGTTAAAGTTTCAATTATCCGGGCCGGTTCAGATTGAGAGATAGGTTTTTTCTCAAACAGGCTTAAAGTCTGGCCGTATATAGTAGAAGTTATTACTACTAATAATACTAATAGAGCAATTAGAAGAACTTTTGACATCCCCTTAATCCCGTTCGTTTTTCGTAGACTTTTATGAGATTGGTTAATTATTTTTAAACTTCATTAAAAAGTGTTTATAGTATAACAAAAAAGTTTTTCTTTGTCAAGGAAATTATTATTTTCAGGTGATTTTTAATTTAAATAAGGGAGCTGAGAAGTTTATATAGGGTTTCTTTATGCTGCCGCTTACGTACAGTTCTACCATTGATTGCTCTTCGCTGGTTTTAAATAGAAACTTACGCACATTTTCCGGCGCATTAGATGTTATTTTGTCAGACAAAAGCAGCCTTATCGTGCAGTTGACATATTCGTAGGCAGTTGCTGTGCCGTCAATAAAAACGCTTAAGTCTTTTCCCTGAGCCTTGAGGCCTCTTATAGTAACCTCATTCCTCTTTAAATACAGGACGCCTTCGATAGTATCAAAATCAAAAGGAATAGCAGGGTCCAGAGCCAATAAATTTACAATAGACTGCACAACTCCTGATGCAGGATATAAAATCTTTACGGATTTCAGGTCAAGGGTTGTATAAAGTTCGTCTTTAAATAAATATAGAAAGTTGCACTTTATAACCGCATCCTCTATGTTGATATTTTTTGTGTTTGATTTATCCCGCAGGCTTATGTTTTTAGCTTTTATGCCTTGGGTAAATGAAAATGAGAGTTTATTTATCGATAGTTCAGCTTGTTTAAAGCGCCACTTAAACCATATGCGTATGGATTGTTTTAATAGAGGCGTTTTCAGGAATACTACAAAGGCTAATACAACCGCGACTGTAATTATGAGAACTGTATTAGTTGTTTTTTTCAATTGAGTGGATATGTTTTTCTATTTCTTTTATTATTTTCGCGTCTGTTGTGTATGAATAGCCTGTGATGGCCGCTGACTTGTGAATATTAAGGATTTTATGCCTGGTAAGCTCTTTTAACGCTTTTATTACTTTTAAGCGGTCGTAATTAATCCATGTAGCCACGCCCCTCGGGCTATCGATACTGGACGGGTTTTGATGAAAGAAAATAATTATTTTCTTGTGTATGGGTGAGTTAAAAAACTTTTTCAAGCTCATTTTTATGCCCTTTTACTAAATTGTCAAGCCTTCCGTCTTTGTACAGTTTCATGAAGGCGTCAACTACTTTCGGGTCAAACTGCCTGCCTGACTGCGATTCTATTTCTGATACCACCTTGGGCAAAGTAAGCTGTTTGCGGTGAAAACGCCTGCGCAACATTGCCTCAAACGCGTCGCCTACAGCCATTATCCTCGCGCCTATCGGGATCTGGTCGCCTTTAAGCTGATAGGGGTAGCCTTTACCGTCATGCCTTTCATGATGATGCAATATAATAGGTATTGTAGATTTTAATCCGCTTAAATGCTGCATTATTTCAACAGCCTTCTCCGTATGCATCATTATAAGACTTCTTTCCTTTTTATCCAAAGGCGAAGGCTTTTTAAGTATCCGTTCAGGCAAAAACACCTTGCCCAAGTCAGGCAGCAATGCCGAATAATGCAGGTTATGCATCTGGTCCTGATTAAGCTTCAGCTCTTTGCCTAATGCTAGCATCAACTCAACAAACAAAGTTGTGTGCGTGTAAACCCCGGGTAATTTAAGGTCAAGGACAGAAGCCAGGGATTTAATGCTGCCTGTGGTAATATCCTGTTGCTCTTTATATAACTGCGCGTTTCGAACAGCTATGACAGCCTGTTCTGCCAGGGTGGTAAGTATTTCCTGGTCAAAAATCGTAAAGCTTTTTTTGTCGATTCTATACCTGACAATAATAACCCCAATAACATCTTCTTCAATTAACGGTACGGCTAATGTATCATTTTTAAGCACCGAACGAAAAGTTGTAGCTATCCTTTGCGCTAACAGGCTGTGACTTTTTCCTATCTTGAAGAAATCCTTAGTTTTAGCAAAGTTTACCTCTGTGACGCACTTAAGCTTGTTTGTCTGAATATCTTTCATGTATATAGCTGCCTTTTCAGCCCTTAGGACCTGTAAAGCCAGTCTGGCAATCCTTGGTAATAATTCGTCTATAACCAGGGTTGAGCCGATAAGCCTGTGTACGGTATGTATTGTGGAAAGCGCGATTGCGCGGGGCCTTATGACTTCGTATAACTTGGATAACTCGATTTCCTTGTTGATTTCTTCGATTACGGTGTTTGTATAACTTGCCAATAAATTAAGGATATGATCATCTATTTTTGATTTAACCGGGCTTATCAAAAGATAGCCATAGATACTATCCCCTCTTCCGATTGTAAGGCATGCCGAGTGAGACTCGCCGGTCCTGAATACGACAGGTTTTTTTGTTTTCTTTGCCGTAACCACAGCCTCTTGCAGACGCTTCTGAATAAGCCTTTTATCGTCCGACGCAAACAAAAGCCAGTTTGCCTTGCCGATCACATTGTTAAAGGCGTCCTGTTCTTCCTTAAACACCGCGCTTTGCGTAAGGCGCTTAAGAAACTCATCTTTATAAGCTTTATTTATGTCCTGCATCATACCTTCTCGTACGGTTCAAAAAGTTTTTTATACTCGTTTAATGCGTAACGGTCTGTCATGCCGGCGATATAATCGCATACCACTCTATATCCGCCTTCTACCTTAACCCTGGCGCGATAGCTTAAGGGGAGCTGTTCAGGCTGGGAAATATAAACCTCAAAAAGCTCTGTAATAAATCGTCTTGCCTTGTTTGCCATCCTTAAGACTCGAAAATGACGGTATAAATTGTCATACAGGTATATTCTGAGCCGCTCTCTTTTTTCATGCATAGAAGTGCTGAAAGTCACAAGTTTCTGTGAAAACCTTCTAACGTCTTCGTATGAGCGTATCTTGTTTTTCTTTATCCTGGCCTCGGTGGTGTTTATTAAATCCGTAACCTGGCTATTTATAATTTCTTTAATGACCTGAAATTGCCTGACCTGTTCTTTTAAATTACTATGGCTTTTCTTTATTTTAGCAGCAGTTTCCTTCCACAGCAATACTTTTCTTAATTCACCCTCCGAAAGTATGTTGCTTGCGAGCCCGTCATCTAAATCGTGGCTGTCATACGCAATCTCGTCAGCAGCGTTAACTATCTGGGTTTCCAATGAAGCTGAAAGCTCGGGCTCAAATTCCGCTGCTATTTCAGGGACATCGTACGATGTCGTGTGTTTTATAATACCTTCACGCACTTCAGCTGTTAAATTAAGGCCTCTAAAATTAGGGTATCTTGTCTCCAGGTGATCCACCACTCTTAGCGCGTGAACGTTGTGGTTAAACCCTCCGTGTTCTTTCATTATCTGAGCTAACGCATCTTCGCCCGAGTGGCCAAATGGCGTGTGTCCCAAATCGTGCGCCAGGGCTATAGCCTCGGACAAGTCTTCATTTACGCCCAGGGCTCGAGCTATTGAACGCGCTATCTGGGCGACTTCAAGGGTGTGCGTTAATCTCGTTCGATAATAATCTCCCTCGTGGTTCACGAAAACCTGCGTTTTATACTCCAGGCGCCTGAACGCGGTTGAATGTATAATTCTCTCCCTATCGCGTTGATAAATTGGCCGGTACAGGTGCTCGGCCTCTTTATGGACCCTGCCCTTGGATGAGGCGCTTTTTGTAGCATAAGGCATTAAGAAATGCTTTTCGTATTCGTAATATTGCTTAGACTTCATCACTTTTTAAGCCTCCTGTACAAAGAGCCCAGCGATTCGGATATTATCTTAGCCTGGGCTAATACTGGCATAAAATTTGTATCGCCTTGCCAGCGAGGCACAATATGCACATGAAGATGGCCCGGAAAACCTGCGCCTGATATTTTTCCGATATTTAATCCTATATTATAGCCATCAGGTTTTAAGATTTTATCCAGCAAGCAAGTTGTTTTTTCTGTTAACAACATCAGGCCGTATAATTCGCCTTTCGTGAGGTCTTCCAAGCGGCCTTTATGCCTGTAAGGGGCAACCATTATATGCCCGTTATTATACGGGTATATATTGAGGATTGAAAAGCAGAACTCGTCTCTGGTTATTACATAATCTGCCCTATCGTTTTTGCTTTTGGCAGCCTTGCAAAAAATGCACCCTCTTTGCTTTCTATCATAGATAAATTTACTCCTCCATGGCGCCCATATTTTTTTCATGATGAACTCCTGAGTTAGAGTATCAGAAAATCAGAGTATCAGAACGAGAGTATCAGATTATCAGAGTATTAGAATATCAGAGTGTTAAAATCTGACAATCTGTTTCTCTGATATTCTCGCTCTGATAATCTGGTAATCCGATATTCTAACATTTTGTTTCCTTTTCTATTTTCCTACGTGCTTCTTCAAAAAACGGCTCTGCGAATTTGCTGTTCCATGTGCGCTCTTTAAAAGATCTTTTTCTTACTGTTTCAAGGAACCTGCCGAATTCTTCATGATAACTGCCGTATATGTGAAAGCTATCCGTTACGTCGGTATACCTGCCTACCGAAACCTGCTCGTTTAATTCACTGCTAAGCTTTTGGGCAATTATTTTTTGTAAATCTGTTAACGCGAACATATTCATAAATGCGGCCTTGTACGCGTCTCTTGAGCGCCAGTGCGTGTTCATGTTTAAAACCGCCTTGTTGTATTTATCCCTTGAAATCCTGAACCATATACGCTGGAGGCACGGAGGATCATCCGCGACCGAGTCGAGCTTAGGAGACCATGTTATTGCCTGGGCGCGGCGCGTGTATTCTTTGTCTTTTAATTTAGCTATTATATAAGCCATTTGGTCTATTGTCTGCCCGTTAGACGGATAGGAAGCGATTCTTTGATGGTAGGTATAGGTCCATTTGCCTTCTGCAGGATTTATCCAATGATCATGGATGCCGTTTACAACCTCCTGCCTGTAAACCTCAAGATCTTCAAGGCCGCCGGGAAATGCCCTGTGTATCCTTGGCTCAAGCATAGGCTCAAGCGCTGTCATTATCACTGTCGCATCCTTGCTTGGCGGGTCATCCGGCTTATCGTATTCTGTCTTTATCGAAAGCCCGAGTTCCCATGTCTTTATTACAGCTTCTTCCCATGCCTCTGGCAGTGTCTTAGCAGTTATATTTATTACCGGTAATCCGTTTCCCATATCATTTTTTCCCTGTGCCCTTTGCCCTTAGCTCTATGCTATCTTTATTATTTTTGCTTTGATTTTCTTCCCTATATCCAGTATCGCGTATGAATTATAAGGTGCGTAAACCTTATCAGTCAGCGAACCTGGGTTTAAGTAAATTACCCCGCCAATGTTAGTTATGCACGGGGCGTGAGAATGCCCGTAAATTACGCATGACAAATTTTCTTCTGTTTTAAACTCGTCCTTCACCTGATCCAAGACCGAATAAGCAGGCCCGTGCCCGTGCATTAAACCTATTTTAAAACCACAGAAATCCAGCAGTCTCTTTTCGGGCAAAAGCCGTTTTATATCAGCTGAATCCATATTGCCTGATACGGCAATTACTGGTTTGTACTTTTCTATCTCTCTTAATGTGTTTAATTCCACAATATCGCCTGCGTGCAGGATTAAATCAACATCTTTTAGGCAGTTTATTATATTGGACGGGAAACTTTGCTGCGCCGTTAAATGAGTGTCAGAGATAACCGCTATTTTCATAAGTCCGCCATTTTTGGTTTGCCGTATAAATTTAAAAGAGCGTTTAATTCATTAAGGGACCAGATCCACATGCGCTCTTCCAAGGCAAGAAGCTTGGCTTCCGGGGTTATGTCATTCAACACTATCAAAACCTTTCTGCTGACTTTATGTTTCTGGTTTTTGCAATAATTAATGAAGTCCAGAATATCATCTTCTGCAATTTGTTTTCTAAAAACGGAAAATATCCACAGCTTACTCCCATGCGCAGAAACAAAAAAGCCTTCCTGGTTAATATTTTCTGTGTTTACGTGTTTAAACATCGGCAGGATATGAGTTCTCTTGCCTACAGTTAATTTTTCATTGCCAAAAGCTGAAACCAAGTTCAAAATTTTATTGCTATTAAGCTTTCGAGCTTCTTTATTGTATGTATCAATTTGGCCGATTACTTCTTTTTGGAAACTATCGTTATATTCGTGCTGTGTAAGCTTCAGCCTGGCAGAGGACTTAATAATTTTGGATTTTATCCATAATTTAAATATTTCATCTTCTATGGTGAATAGAGGGCCGTTTTTAACAACTAAATTCTGCTGTGTAAACCTTTCTAAAATTTTGGATGCTACTGTCTTGGGCGCGGCGGCGGCTTTTGTTATGTCGGATATGTTATTATTTAGCAGGACCGCGTTTAAAACCTTGAGCGCGGTCTTTGCGTCGGATTCCTCAAAAAACCTTTCTATTAGAATCGAAAAAAACTGATTTACGACGGAAGATTCAGAGAATATAAATTCCGAAATTATATTATAAAAATTTTCCGGTTCTATTACAACTTGCGCGGATTGCGTAATTTTTGCGTATATTTCCCGAGTCAGGATATCTAGATAGAAAGGCTCACCGTTAGTTAAATAAACAAGGAATTGTTTTAACTCTACAGGCACCTGCAGGTGTTTGAGTCTTGAGTTTATAAACTGCAATGACTTTAAAGCGCTGAATGCCTCAAGGTTGATTATATGGAATTTTCCGAAAAGCAAAGCCAGTTTTTCAGAAAGTATGTTCATCGAATCGGCATTTTGGTAGCCGGAAAGTATATACAAGCTCATCTTTTGCAGCATTGCCTTCTCGCCCAAAACAGAATATGGGTCCGCTATTGCATAATCTGAAAGTTTGCTAAAGTTATCAAGCGCTATAACGCAAAACTTGCCTGTTTCAGATGATAAGCAACCCGGCAAATCCAGAAGATCATCATAGGCTTGTTTTTGATCCTGCCTCTTTAAATGCGCGTATAAAACCTTGATTTTTTTGTGCGTCTTTGGAATAGACGGGCCATAAGCGTCTATAAGCGTCTGCAAATGGGGTTTTGTGTCAGCCGGTATCTGGGCCTTGAAATTGTTATATAACAACATGCCTATAAATTGATCGAGAAAGTTATTAAAGGTAAGCGCTGATAAATCTAAATACACAGGCAGCACGCTCGGGTCATCAATGCTTAAAAGAAAGTCCAATAAAAGCGAGCTTTTTCCGATAAGCCTTTTGCCTAAAATCGCGACATTGTGCCTATAGCCGCTCTTAAGGTCATTGACCTTTTTGTCGAGGAAGGCGAGTTCCTTTTCTCTGCCGAAAAATTTTTCATGCGTTACCGGATTACTGAATATACTCATGGCAAATAATAAAACGGGTTTACTGCCTTTTGTCTTTTTCTGATCTCAAAATGAAGCGCGTAATTATCAGACCTTGATGACTTGCCTACCTTGCCTATTGGCTGGTTTTGTTTTACCCTGTCTCCGGCCTTGGTTAAATTCAGGGAATTATATGCGTAAACTGTTGAATAGCCGTTCTCATGATCAATTATAACTGTTTTGCCAAAACCTTTCACTTTATCGTCGCAAAAAGTAACAACCCCGTCTTTTGAGGCTACTACCAATTCACCATCCGATGATGATATATCAATGCCGTCATTTACAGCGTTATGTCTTTTTTGGCCAAAGTACGATATAACCCTGCCCTTAACCGGCCAGATAAAGCCTGCCTCGCTTGGAATATCAGCAATATCCTGTTCCGGAATGTCATATTCAATTTTTTCCAAAGGTATGAAAAGCTTCTGGCCAACCTCAATTTTTGCAGTATCTTGTAGCCGGTTTACCCTTGCTATTGCTGCGACATCCACATTATAGGATTTTGCTATGCGCCAGATTGTCTCCCCTAGCGCGACTTCATGATAAATGCCGTTTTCGCCAGCATGCGGAAGGGGTGTTTGAGTCACGACTCTTGGCGCTGTTGCGCAACCTGTCAAGGTTATGGATATAAGTAATATTACTATGAGTTTCATAATTTGCTTATTTTGCCCCGAACCATTCGTCAGCCCTGAACCATTCACTTTGTTCAGGTTCAGGGCTTCCTCAGGTACGGGGCACTTCACCACTCACAAAATTTATAATGGCCTGCCACGAACCCGAACAAAAATTTCACAAGAAATTTTTGTGAGTGGTTCGTGGAGCGGGTGAGCGGAATCGAACCGCCGTGTAAAGCTTGGGAAGCTTTCATTATACCATAGAATCACACCCGCAAAATTTGCGAAGCAAATTTTGTCCCGACAATGCGACCTTATGGGAGCATTGGAGGGACTAAACCCATATAAGCCTTCTAAACTCTCTGCATCTTTTCTCAATGAGCCTTTTGTTCAGCTTCGATAAAACCTTAATATCAAAACCTTCAACATTATATGATGCCATTATAGTTCCGTAAATTAGAGCCTTTTTGAAGGCCTTGGCGTCTAAGCGTTTTTGGCTTGCCAGAAAACCAAGGAATCCGCCCGCAAAACTATCTCCTGCGCCGGTTGGGTCGCATACCCTTTGGACAGGGTACGCGCTGCATAGCGTAAGGCTGTTTTTATGGGCAAGCAACAGGCCATGCTCGCCTTTTTTTATGATTAGGCCTTTGGCGCCCATAGCTGTGAGCCTCTTCGCAGCCTCGATAAGGTTTTTTTCTTTTGCGAGAAGCTTGGCCTCGCTATCATTAATTATCAGCATGTCAACTTGCCTCATCACCTCAAGGAGCTTGCCCCTTTTATGCCTTATCCAGAATTCAATCGTATCCGCCGCAATCATTTTTGGTGAAATCAATTCTTTAATGATTCTTAATTGCAGGTCAGGATCATTATTTGCAAGCAGGCAAAAAGCGCTTTTTTTATCGTCGATAGTTAATTTCGGGTCAAATTCAGCCAGCAGGTTAAGATGGGTCGCTATTGTCTGGGCGGAATTTAAATCCTTTAGGTAGCTGCCTTCCCACCTAAAGGTTTTACCTGTTTTTATTTGTATTCCCGATACATCGATGTCTTTTGCTTTGAATAAACGTATGTGTTTTTCGGGAAAATCGTTGCCAATAATACTTATAATTTTTACGTCTGTAAAATATGAGGCGCTTAAAGCCGCATAAGTTGCTGACCCGCCTAAGGCATTTATGTTTTTCCCGAATGGGGTCTCTATAGTATCAAACGCTATAGTACCAACTATCAAAAGCTTCATGTTGCCTTCATCGGACAAAAATCGCCGCACATGCTGCAAACGTCCTTTGTGTCTGTCTTTAGCCTTGAAAAAATTTTTTCTGATCGCTTCGGGTCAAACGATAACCCTATCTGCTGTTTCCACTTTCTTTGCTTGCGAAGTTTTGACATCCTGTAATCTTTTCTGTCGGCATTTGGTATGTTTTTAGCTATGTCGGCCGCATGGGCAGCTATGCGTGCCGCGATTATGCCTTCTTTGACATCTTCAACGCTGGGCAGCCCCAGATGTTCCGAAGGAGTGACATAACATAAAAAATCAGCGCCAAAACTTGCTGCCAGAGCGCCGCCTATTGCTGAGGTGATATGGTCATATCCGCATCCGATATCAGTGACTAACGGGCCTAATACGTAAAATGGCGCGCCATTGCAGAGCTTTTTTTGTATATCCACGTTTCTTTTGATCTCGTTAATCGGAATATGCCCTGGCCCTTCGACCATCACCTGGACGCCTTCCTTAAAGGCGCGTTTCGTTAAGCTGCCGAGAATGGAAAGTTCCTTTAACTGCGGCTTGTCTGTCGCGTCAGCGATACAGCCCGGGCGCAGCCCGTCCCCTAAACTCAATGTGACGTCATATGTTTTCAAGATGCATAGCAGCCTGTCAAAATATTTAAAAAAAGGATTTTCCTTTTTATTCGCGTTAATCCACTTCATCATTATCGCGCCGCCGCGGCTTACCACTCCGGTTAAGCGCTTGTTTTGCTCAAGCACTTTGACAGATGACTTTGTGACCCCAGCGTGAATTGTAAAAAAATCGACCCCCTCTTTTGCCTGTTGTTCCACGACGTCAAACATGTCTTCGACAGAAATATCTGCGATATCCTTTCCATTATTGATAAACTCGCTTGCTGTTTGGTATATCGGAACCGTGCCCAGCGGGATGGTCGAGTTGGCAAGCATCTTTTTTCTAATTAAAGAAAGGTTTTTTCCCGTGCTAAGGTCCATTACCGTATCCGCTTTATATTCTATACAAACCTGCAGTTTTTTCAATTCTAACGAGATGTCATTAACTGCTTCAGAGGTGCCTATATTCGCGTTAACTTTTGTGGAAACACCGCTACCGATAGCGCAGGGTTTTTTTAAATTACGGTGGTTTTTATTGGCAGGCAGCACTATATTGCCTTTCGCAATACCGCGCCTGATGAATTCCGCACCGGCAGACTCATCCTTAGACGCTGTTTTCATAAGCGCGGTTACCTTATTGTCTCTAGCGAAATCTAATTGTGTCATTTGAAAGCCTTAAATTTAAAGCCTTAACCGTTTTTTGGATATTATGTTTCGAGAAAACGGCTCTTGAGACAGCTATTCTTTTGCCGCCGGCGCAAAGAACCATATCAAGATTTTTCTGATCTATGCCGCCTATTGCAAAAACCGGGATTTTTATTTCTTCTGCCAGTTGTTTTAAAGGAAGGCAGCCGACTCCGCTTTGGTTTTTCTTGGTCTTTGTATTAAAAATCGGGCCAAAACCTATATAATCTACTAAATCGTCCTGCGCCACAATTGCCTGCCCTATGGTAGATGCGGATTTACCTATAATAGCTTTTTTTCCCAAAATCTTACGCGCGAAAGCTGCCGGTAAATCATCTTGGCCTAAATGCACCCCGTCAGCTTTACTGAGCTTGGCTATGTCTATCCTGTCATTAACAATAAAAGCCGCGCCAAAATTTTTTGTGAGGCGCCTTAGGCAATGAGCTAAATCCAGAAAAGATGAGTCATCAAAGCGCTTGCACCTTAATTGCAATATCTTAATACCTGCTTTCAAGGCGCTTCGGGTTTTATTCAAAAGAGCTTGTTGCTGTTTTTGGCTTGTTATATCAAGTACGGGATAAAGACTTATACCTGATAATAGTTTCTTTTTCGATGTCATAAATTGTGAAGCGTATTCTTTTAAAACGCTGCGCTAATTCCTTATTTATGATTTTTGAAAATTCTTCTAGCGCGCGCGCCGCCTCTTTCGCCCTTTCGATGTTTGCAAGAAAGACAGCCTGCCAGTTAGCCCTTGTGCTTTCTGCAGCTGTAGTGCGCTTTCCTACATCGTCGACGGAGTTTCGGTTTTCAAGAATTTTTAAATAGTCAAGGCCCGAATCTCTTATTACCGTAAATACCTTTTGCCTGGTTAATTTGAGCCTGCGGGATATTCTTTTATCTTCAAGAATAAACCTGGATATATCCTCGCATACTCTTAAGGCTTCGCGCGTGCGGTTTAAATTTGCGTCTATTATTCTTAGGATTTTTTGTTTATCTATGTCTTTGAACAATTTTTCTTATTATATCGCTGCTTGAGTAGCCATTTTTGTAATTTACGCTTATAGCCTTGCCCCCATAGCAAGCTACAATATCAGCGCCTATTATATCTTTCGCCTTCCAATCGCCGCCCTTTATTACGAAATCAGGCTTAAGCTCGCTTATCAATTTTAGAGGTGTTTTTTGCGGAAATGATGTTACATAATCAACAGCCTCCAGGGCTGCCACAACTTTTTGCCTGTCCGCCAGCTTCATGATGGGCCTTAAATCACCCTTAATTTGCCTAATCGACGAATCTGTGTTTAAGGCAACGATCAGGATGTCGCACCGTTTTTTTGCAGCTGTCAAGTAGCTGACATGACCCGGGTGAAGCAGGTCAAAGCAGCCGTTTGTAAAGGCTATTTTCCTGCCGTTTTTTTTATGAGCGGAAATTATCCCTTTAAGCTGTTCTGGTTTTATAATTTTACAGGTATTCACAAAAAGCCTTTCTAACCGAATAATTTATCTTCTACAATCTCGCAAATAATATGGCCGATTAAAATATGCGCTTCCTGGATGCGCGCGGTATTTGATGATGGGATAAGCAAAGATATATCAGCAAGCGGCGCTAGTTGGCCGCCGTCTTCGCCGGTCATAGCGACGGTTTTTATATTTTGCTTCTTCGCCTCAAGCATTCCGGCAATGACATTTCTTGCATTTCCGCTTGTAGAAATTGCTATTACAATATCATCTTTATTGCCTAAGGCCTCAACCTGCCTGGAAAATATTTCCTCGTATCCGTAATCGTTGCCTATGGATGTCAGCGTTGAGGTATTGGTTGTCAATGCCAAGGCTGCCAGCGCGCTGCGCTCGAGTTTAAAACGCCCGACAAATTCCGCGGCTATATGCTGTGAGTCCGCTGCGCTGCCGCCGTTTCCGAAAAGGATTACCTTTCCCTTGGATTTTATGCTTTTAACAATAGCGTCGGAAACTTTATGGATATCCGGCGCCATTGTTTTAAGGATTTGCTCTTTTATCGCAATGCTGTCTTTTATAATCTGTGTTATTTTGTCTGCCATCTTATGTCACCTCACCCCGAGAATACCTGCGCTATTTCATACAGTTCTCTGTCGACTGTCTTTGTCTTCGCAACTGCCCTTTGTAGTTTTACAGATGTAATTTTATTCCCTTTTAAGCATACCATATACCCGAACTTCCCCTCATGCAGAAGTTCCGCGGCCTTTATGCCGTACCTTGTGCTAAGCACCCTGTCTGCCGCGGTAGGAGTCCCGCCCCGCTGCAGATGCCCGAGCACAACTGTCCTTGTTTCGATTTTAGTGAGGTCTTGAATTTTATCTGCCAACATCTGTGCAATGCCGCCAAGGCGTACGTTACCGAATGCATCAAGCTCTTTGATTTGAGTGACTTCCGTGCCAGTTTTAAATTTCGCGCCCTCTGCAACCGCAACTATGCTGAATCTTTTGCCTTTAGCCTGCCTTGATTTTATATTTTTTACAACCTCATCAATATCTATTGGGAACTCTGGTATAAGTACTACGTCCGCGCCGCCTGCGATACCTGCGTATATTGTTATCCATCCTGCATGCCTGCCCATAATCTCGACAACAAGAACCCTATGATGGCTCTCGGCGGTAGTATGCAGTCTGTCAAGGCACTCTGTCGCTATATTGACAGCGGTATCAAAACCGAATGTGAAATCTGTCGCTGAAAGGTCATTGTCTATTGTTTTTGGCACGCCAATCATGCGTAGGTTTTCCTGTAAAAAAAGTTTGTTAGCTACGCCTAAAGTGTCATCTCCTCCGATAGCAACTAAGGCATAGAGCTTAAGTTTCCTAAAATTCGCTTTAATCTTTTCAATATTCTCTTTTTGCTTATAAGGATTAAACCTGCTTGTTCCTAGTATTGTGCCTCCTCTTTGAAGGATGCCTGAAATTGCTTTTTCATCTAAAGCCATTGTCCTGTTTTCCGTCAGGCCCTTCCAGCCGTCTAAAATACCAATAGCCTCAAAACCATATGTGGATGCCTTTTTTACAACTGCCCTTATTACCGCGTTTAAACCAGGGCAATCTCCGCCGCCGGTAAGTAACGCGATCCTTTTTGTGCTTGCCATGTCTAATATCCTTCCTTTCCTCGCCTAGAAGCTTCTATATGGTGGTTGTGGGGACGACTCCTCTTCTTCAACATAAACCTTTTTTGACTTAGGCGGCTCCCTATGAACAATTTTCGCGACATGCACCTTTGTTGTTATCGGCTCTTCGATACCAAGCATATCCTGAACTTTATTTTTAATTAAACCCTGGATCCTTTCGGTAACATCCGGTATATTCGCATCAGACCACAAAGAAACCCTGGCTGATATATTAACACCCTTTTTTGTCGCTAATACGTTTGAGCGCATATCTTTTATCTCAGCTGTCTGGGTAGCAAGGCGCTTTATAAAATTCTCTATTGCTGAAAGAGAGATAATCACCTGTCCGTCAGGAGTATTAAATGCTATTGTCCTCTCCCTCTGAATGCCGCCAAAGGTGAAATGCGTAATAATCAATGCAATCAGTATAAAAGCGATACCGGCTATCCCCGTGCTTGCGCCTAGGTTATACGTTGTATACAGGTCCTCTACCTGCTGGAGTGTGATTAACTCCCATGAAACAGCGATAAGCCCTGCACCGATCAGTATAAATATAAAAGTATAAAAAATAATGGCTAATGTTTGAAATGGTCTCATATGCTACCTCCTGTGTCTGGTTCGACACCAGTTACATTAACATCAACTTCTACTGATGTGATGCCTGTCATGCGTTCCACAGCCTGGCGCACCTCATCCTGCACTCTGGATGCAAGCTCTGAAATGTCAGCGCCGTACGCTACCACAATATCAAGAGCTATCTTTGTGCCGTTTTCTGTAGTCACAACCCTGATGCCGTCGGCGATATTAAGCATCTTGTCAGCGCCGATAATCTCAAGGAAATTCTTAAACGCGCTTTTGTTAATGCGGACTACGCCGCTGATTTTAGAAATAGTGATTTTTGTTATCGATACAATTGCGTCATTATGCACTTTTACATCGCCTACATCGGTCATTTTACGTTTCTTTTCAATCATAGACATATGATTTGCTAAGCCTCCGGTTCACCGATTAGTTTATCAACATAACCTGTGTGTATGTCAGCGTCTATAAAAATTTTGTCATTAAATACGCGCCTGTGGAAAGGTATCGTAGTTTTAATCGGCTCTATAATAAATTCGTCGAGAGCCCTTTGCATTATGCTAATAGCCTCTTTTCGGTTTTTGCCGTGCACTATCAATTTGCCGATCATGGAGTCATAATTAGGCGGCACGTCGTAACCAACGTATACATGAGAATCCACCCTTACCCCCTTGCCGCCGGGGATGTGGTATGTCTCTATGCGCCCGGGAGACGGCATAAATTTATTATCCGAATCTTCCGCGTTAATTCTACATTCAATAGCATGGCCAAAGAAACGCACGTCCTCCTGCTTTATGCTTAATTTTTCACCGGATGCTATTTTAAGCTGTTCCTTAATAAGGTCGATGCCGGTTACCATTTCCGTTACAGGGTGCTCTACCTGGATCCTGGCGTTTACCTCCATAAAATAAAATTCGCCTTTTCTATTCAGCAAAAACTCGACAGTGCCTGCATTTACATAGCGGATGTTTTTCATCGCCTTAATGACAGCGTCGCCCATCTTTTTCTGTAATTTAGCGTCAACAGCAGGCGAGGGTGATTCTTCTATCAACTTTTGATGCCGTCTTTGAACAGTGCAGTCTCTTTCGCCTAGTTGTATCAAATTTTTATGTTCATCGGCCAGAATCTGAAATTCAACATGGCGCGGTTTATCAACGTATTTCTCGATATAAACATCAGGCAGGCCAAAGGCTGATTCAGCCTCGCTTTGCGCCATATAAAATGCGCTTGCCAGGCGTATGTCATTATGCGCTATTCTCATACCCCTTCCGCCGCCGCCGCCCGCTGCTTTAATAATTACAGGGTAACCGATACGTTTTGCAATCTTTAAGGCTTCATCCTTGTCTTTAACAATGGAATCGCTTCCGGGTATAACAGGCAGGCCCGCCTTTTTCATTGCCTGTTTTGCCGCCATTTTATCTCCGACTAATTTCATGTTTTCGACAGTCGGCCCGATAAATTTGATTTGGCATGACTGGCAGACTTCGGCAAAATGGGCATTCTCGGCAAGAAAACCGTAGCCGGGATGGATAGCCTCGACATCGGTGATTTCCGCGGCGCTTATAATCGAGGGGATATTTAGATAGCTCTCCGAACTTTTAGCGGCGCCTATGCATATAGCTTCATCGGCGAATCTGACATGCAGAGAATTCACATCAGCCTCTGAATAAACCGCGACTGTCCTGATGCCCAATTCTTTGCATGCCCTGATAATCCGTAGGGCTATTTCGCCTCTATTTGCAATTAATATTTTCGAGAACATAATTTTGCATTTTGCATTTTTAATTTTGAATTTAATACGGCTCAATTAGGAATAATATCTGCCCGTATTCAACCGGGTCAGCGTTTTCAGCCAGGATATCAATGATTTTACCTCTTACCTCAGACTTTATTTCATTCATCAGTTTCATAGCCTCGATAATGCATACGACCTGGCCGACCTCGATTTCCTGGCCAATCTCAACAAACGCTTCTGCTTCAGGCGAAGACGCCCTGTAAAATGTGCCTACTATTGGGGCTTTAATCTCGACTAAACGCTTTTCCGCAGCCTCTTTTGCGGCATTCTCAATTCCAACAGGCGCTTGAGGCTGCCTTGTTTGAGACGGCATGACCCGCTCCATTATCACTTCTGAGGTGTGTTCATGCGTTTTTTTAAGCTTTATCTTCAACCCGTCCCTTTCAATCTCAATCTCGTTTAAGTCATTTTCATTCATCAGGGTTATCATTTCTTTGATTTCTTTTAAATTCATGTTTGCCCCCTAAACTCTTCCGGTGTATTCGCCCGTTCTCGTATCTACTTTAATTGTGTCGTCTGTCTTTATAAACAAAGGCACCTGTACTACAGCGCCTGATTCCAATGTCGCGGGTTTATAAGCAGCGCGGGCAGTGTCGCCTCGCACCCCTGGCTCGGTCTGCACAACTTTCATTTCGACGGTTATCGGTAATTCAATTCCAATAAGTTTTTCCTGGCAAAAAGAAGCTAATATCTCTATGCCGTCTTTTAAGAACCTGACCGCATCGCCCAGCAAATCTTTCTCGATAGTAATTTGCTCGAAACTTGCAGTGTCCATAAAAAAATAGGAATCTGCCGAATGGTAAAGATATTGAACCTTATGCTGCATAATATTCGCGGGCTCAAATCTGTCATTAGGATCGAATGTCCTGCTTACAATAGCGCCGTTTTCTACATTTCTTAATTTTGTCCTGACAAAGGCGCCGCCTTTGCCTGGTTTTATGTGCTGGAATTCGACAATCTGGTAGATCTTGCCTTCGTATAAGAACGCCAATCCGTGCCTGAATTGATTTGTGCTTATCATTAGCTAAGGACCTTGTGGGATTTATCTGTAACTAAAACCATGTCTTCTATTCTTACGCCGCCTGCGCCTGGAACATATATGCCAGGCTCTATTGTAAAAACCATACCGGGACGCAAATATAAATTATTTTTTTCTGAAATTTTAGGCGCCTCGTGTACCTGCAGGCCGACGCCGTGGCCTAATGAATGCGTGATGAATTTAGCGTAACCTTTTTGTATTATATAATCTTTTGCAGCTCTATCTATGGCTGATGCCTTTAACCCAGGCCTGATTTTTGATATAGCCTTAAGCTGCGCGTCTCTGACTATATTATACATAGACTTAAATTGAGCGTCTATTCTACCCAAGAAGACTGTTCTTGTCAAGTCAGAATTATAACCGTTGTAACAGCATCCGCAGTCGATAATAATCGGCTCATGCAGCGCTATTTTCCTGTGTGATACAACGGCATGAGGCATGCATGAATTTGCGCCTGAGGCGACTATTGTGGGAAACGCTTCTCCTTGCGCTCCAGATTTTTTCATCTGATATTCCAGGAATGCCGCAATCTGCGCCTCTGTCATACCAGGCCTTATGTAATCTAGCGCCTTTTTGATAGCTGTTTTTGTTATGGAGATAGCTTTTCTAATTGAAGTTATCTCATCTTTTGTCTTGATTATTCTTAAGTTTTCAATTATGTCGGTTAAAGGCAAAAGCCTGCAGCTTGATTTAAAAGCAGCTTGCAGTTTCTTTACGTTATTATAGGATAAATGCGATGCTTCAAACCCGATCTTCCTAATATTAAACCTTTTGACTATGCTTTTAATCTTGCGAGCTACTGGTAGGTTCTCGGAAAAAATTTCAAAGCCTTTTAGCTCTTTTTGAGCCTGGTGGCTGTAGCGCGGGTCGGTAATAAAGAAAAGGTCCTTGCTGTGCGTGATAAGCAAAAAGGAATCCTTACCTTTAAAGCCGCTTAAATACGAAACATTATCCGGGGATGAAATAAAAAACGCATCCAGCTTATCATTCTTTAATCTTTGGCACACACTTTTAATTGAGGCGGTCATAATCTGGCTAATTCGCAGGCAGCCTTTAGGGCAAAAAGGTAACTCTGGTGGCCGAAACCGCTTATTACGCCTACGCATACCGGCGATATAAGCGAAGTTCTTCTGAAATCCTCGCGCGCATATATGTTGGATAAATGGATTTCTATTACGGGTATTGAAACTGCGCTTATGGCATCTCTTATGGCTACGCTTGTATGCGTATAACCGGCTGGATTTATTAATATTGCCGCTATTTCGCTCTTTCTGGCGTCCTGGATTTTTTGTACGATTTCACCCTCATGGTTTGACTGAAATGTTTCAAGCTCGACGCCGGACACTTTAGCTTCGTCTTTAAGCATATCGTTAATATCATCAAGGGTCCTATTTCCATATACAGAAGTTTCGCGCGTGCCTAATAAATTTAAATTCGGTCCATGTATCACTAAAATTTTCTTCATTTTATCTTCTCCTAATGCCTATAGACCATCGACTATAGACCATAGACTATCGACTATTAACTATCCTTACCTCCTTCAGCTTCATCAATAAGCATGATAGGAATTCCGTCTTTTATCGGATAACGCAGTTTGCATTTTGTGCAGACAATTTTTTCGTTCTCAAGTTTTACATCAGCCTTGCATGCGGGGCACGCAAGTATATTAAGAAGTTCTTTGTCAATCATAACAGGTCTCCTTCGTTTTCAGGTTTGAAGCTGTATAAGTTTTTCTTAAAGGCATATATAAATGCCCCTATTATGCTTACGCCGATCAGCATTGCCAAAGCCAAAATTGATAAGGCGAAAGCTACGCTGGTCGAAACATAACTCTTAAACATGTATACAAAGCCCGCCTCGCGTATTCCGAGCCCGTTAACAGACGGCAGCATGCCCATAACGCTTACTATCGGAACTAGCAGAAAAAATACGCCGCAAGGTATGGAATTAATTCCTATAGCCTTGGCAGATATAAAAACCGAAACTATAAACAAGGCCTGGCTCGATAAAGATATTAAAAACGTCCATGCTAAAATAATCTTGTGATGCCTGTAAACATTTAAGGAATCGTATATCTTTATTATCTTTTGATAAACAGGTTTTCCTGTGAAGGGTTTGATTAAAAATTTAAAAAATGAAGCGACGCGTCTATTAAAAAGCAGCAGCAATACGAATATAGTAATCGCAAAAACGGCTAAAATAAAGTACATAATTACAGGATTTTCAATCTTATCGCGAGTGAAGATAAGCGCGCAAACCGGCAAAAATGTAAACGGGAGCATCGCAAGTATTCTGTCCATCAATACGCCGGTGAAAGCAGCGCTTTTTCTGTTGCACTTTTTGCCGGCATAATACGCCTTCACTAAATCGCCTCCAAAAGTCGTGGGAAGAAAATTATTGAAAAAAAGCCCTAAAAAGCAAAGATATACCACCTCTTTTAAGGTGAGATTGATTTTTTGAACCAACAGGACCATTCTTAGGCGCACTCCCATCAGGACAATTGTGAGAACGTAAATTAAGAAAGAAAAAACAAGTAAAGCCAGATCGGCGTTTTTTATCGTCGAGACTACATGCCCGAGATTGCCCCTCATCATCCACAACAAAATAAAGACTAGCGTCAGGCTTACTAAAACGCGCAAAAACAAATAAATCTTATTTTTCATTTTCTTTCAATGTGCTAAAAATCTTGTTTTTACACAGATGATCGCAGATTAGAAGATACAGATTAGCACAGATTTTATATCTGTGATCATCTTGTATCCTTTCATCTGTGCTAATCTGTGTATACATAAATATCAAGCATGCTATTTTACATTATTTTCTTTTAATGCGCCTTGGGTCTGTAGCGCCGATAAAGACCCCTTTACGGAGCCTAATAATTGACGGTATTCGTCTGAAGCGTTTATAATCATTGTTGAAGCGCGGTATATCTTGTTTTCCAGTATTTCCGACATCTTCTCAATCTGCCTTTTTATATCAAGTATGTAATGGGTCAGGTTATCAAGGTCAACCGTGCCGCTGTACTGAAGGTGCAGGCTGAAAAACATTAACAGATACGGAGCTATCATGCTGTATGAAATTAATATGACATTTTGCTTATACGCGTCAAAATGCGCGCTTTTGCAAATCATATAAGCGGAATCCGGTATGGCGGCTATAGCCCACGGCGTTGTTGTCTCGGGGTCTATGTATTGCCTTATCTCGGTTACGCGCCGTATAACCTCTTTTTGTATCTGATTAGATAGCCTTTCCTTTTGAACATGGTCCTCTTCTTTCGAAAATTCGTCAAGAAGCTCTGTTGACGGCCACTTTGAATCGATGGGCATTATTTTGTTGTTCGCAAGTATAAGCCCGAACTCGACTTCTTTTCCCTTAATCTTTATGTTTGGCTGCACCATTTTCGGAGGGAATGAGCTCAAGACCTCTTTTAAAATATTTTCACCTGCCATGCCTTTTAATTTTGTCCCAGCTATGACAGTTTCCATCCTTCTTAGAGATTCCCTGTTTTCACGCTCTCTCTGCTGGAATGCCTCGTTGGATTGGCGTAGATTATCTATTCCTTTTAAAGCCTGCTCCATATGTTCCTGCAAGCGGCCTTGTGTCTTTGAGTCGCTTGACACAAGGCCTTTTAACTCATATATGAGCTGACTATGAAGTTTTTGGTTTGTTTCTACTGAAGCTAACAAAGTCTTTAACGCGCCAAAATCCGATATGCTTGTCAAAAACTCCTCACTAATAGGCCCTTTGCCTTTATTGGCACGAAGCTTATAAATCAAAAACACAAGCAGAGCGACAATAATAACCGACATTACGATAAGAAATAAGGTTAGAAAGTTCATATAAGCCCAGCCTCTTGCAGTTTGTTTCTAATTAACGGGATTGCCTGCTCTGCCGCATCTTCACCTTTATAAATAATCAATTCCGCCTTATCAAAAGCCATCTGGTCTATATCATTAGGCAGTTTAGGCATAATTGTTATATCAGCGGGCTTTGCCTGAAGCTTGTTAAGCTCGTTTCCCGCTATTTGTATAGATTGAAATATCATCTGGAACAGGTTTGTAATCTTTTCTTTTTTTACGCAAAATCCTACATCGCAGGCTATAGTGAAAGTAGCGCCCAGCTGCTGCGCGGCCTTTACAGGGACGGATTCCATAAGCCCGCCGTCGACAAGCAACCTGTCGTTTATCCTTATAGGTACGAATATCCCGGGCAGGGAGCAGCTAGCCCTTATCGCGTCTGTCAAATTGCCCGATGTGAGCACAACGCGGTCGCCTCTTTCGATATCTGTTGTAACTACTGCTAATGGAATTTTTGCATCTTCAAAATTTTTATTTTCTACGGCTTCATTTATTACATTAGCAAGGTTATTGCCTTTAAGCAGGCCTATCTTGGATGTAACGAAATCTGTTATATGCCACCACTTGGTCCTTAGCGCTATCTTTTCTGTTTTTGCAAGGTCAAGTCCAAGCGCGTATGTCGCGCCGACTAAAGCGCCGATGCTTGTGCCGACGATTAAGTCTATAGGAATTTTTTCCCTGTCCAGCACCTTCAAGAGGCCTATATGCGCCAGACCCCTTGCTGAACCGCCGCCCAATACCAGCGTAATCTTTCTATCAGGTGGTTTTATCATGTTATAATCACTCCCGCGTATCCTACTACTGCGTTATAATCTCCCGTTACATCAGCGCTTGTTTGATATTTAACAAGGCGTGCCTCTTTTGCGCCCAGAAGCTTTGCGGCTATAAGCATAATTGCCGCAGGTATATAGCCGCACATCGTTATATTTAAGCCTTCAACGCAGTTAATAAGCTGCAGTTCATCCAATTTTAATATTGCGTCTATAGCCTTTTTATCTTTTTTCTGCGCATCTTTTTGTCCCTCGTAATGCGACATGTCGCTGCTTGCTATAATTAAAAAATCCTTTTTTAAATTTTTGGCAACAGAGGCAATTGCCTCGCCTAAGCTTCGGTACGCATCGCTATTATAAGCGGATAAAACAATGGGAACTATCTTGAAATCGCTTTTTATATACTGCAAAAACGGAAGCTGGGTTTCAAGGCAGTGTTCATATGTGTGCGCAGCCGTATCATCGTCTAAGTACTTGCAGCTTTTAAGTAATTGCTGGGCGATTTCGCTGTCAACTTCAACATCGCCGAGAGGCGTGCGCCAATGGCCTTGTTTATGCAACGAAAATCTTTTACCGATACCTGTATGGTTAGGGCCCAAAATAAATATCGTGCCGGGAACCTGTATCGCGGAATAAACATGTCCTGCTACAGCGCCTGAATACATAAAGCCGGCGTGAGGCGCTATGATACCCAATGCCTTTTCCTTGGCAGGGCTTGCGCCGATGGTTAATAAACGCTGCACCTCTTGCCTTAAGGATGATTCTGTGCCGGGATAAAATTGCCCGGCTACTTGAGGCAGGCGTATCATTTTGTCCTTAAAGTTATTCTATAAAAACAGCGGCGGCAAGCACCGTTGTCCACAGCCCATCTTTGTTCCCCTCTGTAGACTGGCAGATATTTGTGGTCCTTGTTATATAACCGCTGGCGATATATTCTTGTTTTCTTTCATCCCATGCAGTGTCAGGATTAAATTGCACTCCGAGAGTAGTAGCCAACATTGTCGCAGCCAGGTCTTCGGCATACTCGCCGGATTTTTTAGCAACTTCTCCGTACGCGTGGTGTTCAGAAATATAGCCGTATAGATTCGGGTCGCTTGTCTTTGCGAAACCTATGGCCGCGGAAATTAACCTGTTTGGCTCGCAGGTTTCGTTTTTAGACAAGACTATGTAGGTGATCTCCCCCGGCCTAAGGAGTTTTAGTCCTTCTTCCCTGCTTATAGTCTTGCAATTGGGCGGAAAGATACTCGATACGCAGACTAAGTTACACCTGTGAATTCCTGCGCTTCGCAAGGCTGCCTCAAAAGAAGCCAATTTGTCCTTGTGAACTCCTAATCCTTTTGTAAGAAATATTTTTGACGGTATCATTTGAAAAATTTATATCCAAGCATTTTATAGATTAATTTTGCGGTTATATAATCCGAAGACTTATTAGCCGGATTCGGACATAACTCGACAACATCAAACCCCACAACATTCTTTTGCTTAAAAACAGCCTTTGTTATAAATAAAACATCTTCCCAGCTTAAGCCCCCCGGCTCCGGAGTGCCTAATGACGGGATCAGGCTCGGGTCAAACACGTCAAGGTCGAAAGTTATAAAAACATTTTTACCGAGTGAGTCTAAAATTTCATTTACCCAATTGTTAATGTTAAGCTTATCAATCGCCCACAGTATCTTGTACTTTTTTGCCCTGATAGATTCGGCCTCCTCGACTGACAAGCTCCTTATGCCTACCTGGACAGCATCGCAATGCTGCCTGATCCTGGCCATTACACAACCGTGATTATACTCTGAGCCCTTGTATTTGTCTTTCAGGTCAGCGTGAGCGTCAAACTGCAAGACTGTAATATCAGGGTATTTTTCCTTTAACGCTAAAAGAAAACCAACGGATATAGAATGTTCGCCTCCGATAACCAAAGGAAACTTGCCGTCATTTATAACCTTAAGGCAATGCTTTTTTACGCCGCTAACCATGGCCTTAGGCTGAATGGGCGGCTTATAAGGCGCTAACGTGGCTATGCCTATTTCAGATATCACCCGATCAAGTTCTTCGTCATAAAGCTCCAAATACTTTGACGCCTCTATTATCGCCTTAGGAGCCTTGCTTGTCCCCTTGATATATGTTGTAGTAAATTCATAGGGAATGGACATAATAACGGCCTTTGATTTGCCGTATTCAGAATACCTTTTATCCAAGCCGCAAAAGTTATCGGGTGTTTTACGCATGTGCATTATTTCGGTTTTGTTATAACCGTTACCGACTTACTTAAATTAAAATACTTTTTACATGCCGCCTTGACGTCCTTTTCTGTGACAGAATTTATTCTTTCTGTATATTGCTTGTAATAATCATAGCCTAAACCGTACAATTCATCAAGCCCTAATTGCATGGCAAGGGAACTGTTGGTCTGCAGCGATAACTGCTGTTTGGTGATAAGTATTTTCTTTGCAGCGGAAATTTCTTCATCCTCAAGCTTTTCTGATTTTATCTGCTCAATTTGGGAAACTATGCTTTTCGATACCTTATCTGCGTTTTCAGGCGTTGTCGCGGCATAAAAAACAAACATGCCCTTGTCCAGGCCAACCATCCCGAATGTGCCAAGCGTATATGCGAGGCCTTCCTTTTGCCTTATCTGCGAATACAACCTGCCCGATGAGCCTGAAAAAATTGATGAAAGCACCTGCAATGGATGCCGGTCATTGTTATACATGCTGGCGCCTTCAAAACCTATCATTACCACGGCCTGCTTTTTATCAACATTTTCTATTTGCTTTAACGGCAGCTTCGGGGAATCTGCGCTAAACACGTCGGGCTGAAAAGCTTCGCCTTGCGGCATATCGTTGAATTTGCCTTTTATAATATCTAAGGCTGCCTTTGGGTCTATGTCTCCGCAGATAGAAAGCACCGCATTTTTAGCGACACACAGCTTTTTATAAAATTCAACTATGCCATCTTTTTTAATGTTTGCAAGCGCATCTTTATTTCCGCTAGAAATATATGCGTATGGATGATTCTGGAAAAGTAATTTTCTAAGCCGTATATTTGTATACTGGAAAATATCGTCATTTAGCAGGTCTAGCTCAGCGATTGCATCTTTTCTTAGCAGCTCTAACTCGTTATCGGGAAATGACAACTGTAACAATACGGCTGATAAAAGAGTGAGCATCTTTTCTAAATCTTCGCTCATAAAGGTCATGCTTAAGCCAAAGCTGTTATTGCCGGAATACGGCGTAAGGTCAGCGCCTTCTGATTCCAGCTGTTCAGCTATTTGCTGTTTATTGTACCGGGCAGTGCCTTTTAATAATAAGGAAGACGCTAAATTTAAAATGCCGTTATTTGCCTCGTTTTCAGCGCGCAAGCCGCCTTTGATTGATACAACCGCTGAACACATAGGAATAGCGTGATTTTCGGTTATAAGCACCACAAGCCCGTTATTCAGTGTTTCTTTTACGGTGCTGAACTTTTCTGCTTCTATTGGCTGAGAGGGCTGGTCTTGGTCAATATAATTTTCAGGCAATAAGGCCGCAATTGTCATATTTTCTTCAGTAAGATATTTATTTGCGACTTTTGATATATCGTCAACAGTCACGCATTCTATACCTTTAACGTATTTTCCTGCAAAATCCAGGTCTCCTGTTAAAGCAAAACTTGTAGCCAATGCATCAGCTTTTCCGAGCTGTGTCTCTAACCCGTTTAGATATGAACTTAATACCTGCGCCTTTGTCTTATCGAGCTCGCCTGGCTTCGGCAGCGATTGTTTTATCTTTTCAATTTCTTCTTTTATGGCGTCAACCGTCTTGTTAATGGAGTTTGACTGTAAAATAGCGGAAATGACAAAAAACCCCGGGTCTCTTGGCGTGTAATTATAACAAACTATGGAATGCACAAGGGCTTTATCATCATACAGGGCCTTGTACAGGCGAGAAGTTTTACCGGAACCCAATATGTTGGCCAAGGCGTCAAGTGAGTACAGCTCATCGCTGTTTATCGGCACGGAATGAAATCCTATCAACAGCATCGGGCGCGAAACATCAAAATTATTATAAAGCCGCCTGCTTGAAAGCTGGTGGGGCTCCTGCGCGACTACAGGGCAACTAAATTTAGACCTTTTTAATGCCCCGAATGTATCTTTAATCGTCTGCAACACGACAGGCGTATCTATATCGCCGACAACAGAGATAACCATATTATTGGGCACATAAAATTTTTTGTAATAATTGCGCAGGTCATCTATCTGGAGCTGCTGAAAAAGTTCGCTAAAGCCTATTACAGGATTTTTGTATGGATGCTGCGCGTACATTGTTTGAGATAATAATTTATATAATACCTTATCCGGGTCATCGTCACCCATGTCAATTTCTCTTAAAATCACCTGCTTCTCGCGTTGAAATTCTTCTTCAGGAAACAAAGGCGATGAAACTATAATAGATAGTAAATGCAGCAGTTGCCCTAATGAAGCAGCAGGCGCTTCCAGTTTGAAACATGTATAATCATATCCGGTAAAAGCATTTGTTTCGGCTCCAAGAGCCTTAAATTGGTTTTCTATAGCTAAAGCTGAGTAATCTGCTGTGCCTTTAAAAATCATATGCTCGATGAAATGCGTGATACCCGTGCCTGAATACTCCCCTTCTGTAGCTGAACCTGTTCCAACTAAAAGCGTCAATGCTATTGTCGGTGTGCGGGAATCTTTTTTTAGGATTACTTTCAGGCCGTCATCGAGCAAAAAACTCTCAGCGCCAATTGATAACAAGCCTGCGTTTCCAGCGATAGAGAGTTTTTCCGCGGCGCTTAGAGGGCTGGTAAATAAAAAAAGAGCTACTATAATATTAAAATAAATGAATTTTTTAAAAGCAGCTCTTTTCCTGTTTGACATCTTTTTTGGTATGGAAATTATCTCTTTTTGCGGCTTCTGGCTTCTTTTTGTTTTCTACGTTTCTTTACGCTTGGCTTTTCATAATGCTTACGGGCTTTAAGCTCTCTGAGGATGCCTTCGCGCTCTATCTTCTTCTTTAACCTGCGTAATGCCCGGTCAACAGGTTCATTTTCTCTTAGTTCTACTCTCGGCAAGACCATCTCCCCCTTTCAAATTTTAATTTCGTTTAGTCCGCATATTATAACACATACACTATTATTGTCAAATTTATTCTGCACCGTTATTTAAGCCTTTAGGCATTGCCTCAAAAACACGCTCCAGATTTGGGCAAAACTAAAGTCGTTCGGCTGGGGCCCCACCGAAATTCACCTACAGATGGTAGGGCAGGCTTAAGCCTGCCCTACCATCCAAGGGTTCAGTTTCGGTGTCCCCAGCCTGCCTGCCTGACGGTAGGCAGGCACTCCTGTAGTTTTGCCAACCCCCAAAACAAGTGAACCAAATCTTCCGCTATTGTTTTTTCGGCTATGCCTAAAGGCTTACACTATCTTAAATAAGCGAGGCTTTTGCAATGCGAGGCACATCAGAAATTTTTTGCCACCGAAGAAGCCAATAGGTCTTTTTCGGACTTACGGCGAGGAGCGGCTAAGTTTAGATGTTTGGGAAAGCGAGCGAGCCGTAAGTCCAAAAAGACGGCAAAAAATTTCAGTGCCGAACATGCAAAAGCCTCGCTTCAGTTATTTCTCAAACGAAATCGTGACTTGGAGATTAAGGCGGGATTCTTTCATGTCGCTGGTGAAGAGCGGGAACGGCGAAGCGGCATACACGCTATCTAATGCGCACTGCCGCAATTTTAGGTCAGAGGCAGAGGCCTCTTCTATTATGGACGCGTCTTCCAAATCGCCGCTGCTAAGGATAGTGAAGAGCAATGTGACCTCGCCAACTTTAAATATGTAGGGCTTGCTTGCATTGGCCATTTTCTTAATCTTATTCCTTACAATTGTGTGGTAATTTAGATAAGACGGGTCGCTTGAAAAATCCTTGTTTGCGTTGTAGATTAACATCTGGTTTTGCGTCAGCTCAATTTCAGGCAATGGTATCAGCTGTTTGACCGGCTGTATCTTTTCTGCAGCCGGCGCCGCCTGCGGCTTGGGAGTTTGACTAACTATCTGTCTATCTGCTATATTAACCTTTTCAGCGTTAAGGGCCTTTGCCTCGCCTTTAATTGGCACATTGCCTGCTATTTTCTCATGCTTACTTACAATAGCCTCAGGCAAAACGCCGTTTACTTTAAGCGCTTTTTCCATATAAGTAACTTCTATGTTCTCAAGCGACTGCGTATTATTGAAGATGCCAAAGGGTTTAATATTCAAAAAAAGAATCGCATGCGCTAAAAGTGAAAACAGAATACAGTATCTGAATATCCTGTCTGTTAACATAATTTTATTATAGTCTTTTTGGTTTTTATTGTCAATGATGTCAAAATTTAAAAGCTGCTCCGGCTTCAAAAGAGCGTTCTTGAGCAGGGTAAAATGTCTCTGCCGTACCCGTGCTGTTGGTTACCGCGTAGCCGTAATATTTTTCATTAAACAAATTGCTGATAGAGCTGTAAATCGTAAAATCACACCATGTATATGACAGTTTTGTATCAAAGGTTGCATATGGTTTAAGCTTGGGGGCAATATTATTCTGGTCGCTGACCTTAAAACGCGAGCCGACATAACTGCCTGAAAAAGACCATTCAAGCCCTTTATATGGGATGAACAATATGCCGGCTCCAACCTTTACCTTAGGTACAAGCGGAATTAAATTATCGGCATACTGGCCTCCCTTAAAATATGCCTCCTGCAGCGTTAAGTTAACATATGGGTTCAAAATATCGTTAAAAAGGTTTAAAGCGGATTCAACCTCAAAGCCACGGTGTATTGTTTCAGGCGTATAATTTGAGTTGGTAAATGTCGCGGGATCATAGTATATTTCGTCTTTTATTTTCATCCAGAAATAATCAGCGTTTATTCTAAACGGTTTAAAAGTAGCGTCTTTTACGCCTATTTCTATATTATCGCCTTTTTGAGCCTTAAGAGCTGCGTTAAGCCCGCCTTCAACATTGCCTGTCCATGTATTTAAATATCTATTCTGATAAAATTCCTCTGTGTTGGGGTTGCGGTATGATCTGCTATAATTTATATACACCTGCGAGAAATCGCTATATTTGTACCCGCTGCCAAATTCATAAGCTGCGTTTTTCAGTGACGCTGTACTGTATCCGGTCACTATTTTTTCCTGGTCAAAGGTATAATCCGCCCATTCGCCGCGGCCGCCGGCATTAAAAAGCAGCCTGTCTGAAACCCTGACGCTGTCATGCAGATACAAGCCGACTGCGTCCTTTTGTATCGTAGTCTGGTCCTGGCCGGTCAATCTGTTACCGCTTAATATCTGATCTGTCGCGAAAAGAAGATCAGAACCAAGCGTAAGTTTATTAATAAGTTTTGAATCAAAAAAACTTAAATCAAACTCTGTTTTAGGCCTCAAGTCAAAAGTCTTTATATGATGTATTGTCTCATATTCGCTGTGCGGCATCCAGATATTTTCTTCAGGTATATTCAGGCTCTTGTTTCTTCTTTGCCTGAAAGAACCGAACATGCTGGCTATTATATCGTGATCGCCTAATGTGAAAGAAAATTCAGGCTCAACCGTTGCAAAGATGTCTTGCGTGTACCCTCTGTCATCAGGAAAGGCTGTGCCTCTTCTTCCTACCTGCTCTAAGCCTTTTGGCATTGTTGCGAAGGGATTGCCTGCCAAATAAAGAGCGCCGGGCATTCCGTAACGGTCCCTGTGATAACCGAGCGAAAGCCCGAGATTAAAATCATCCAATGGATTTACATTGGTGCGGCAAAAATAATCGTTAGCCCAATATGCGTTATTAGCCCTGTATCCGTTGGTCTGGGTATGGGAATAGTTAAAGAAATAATTGGCTCTCTCTATTGAACCAGAAAGGTTGCCGTATTCCTTGTGATATTTATGGCTGCCTAACTCGCTGCCGATATCAAGGTTCAACTTCTTTGAGCCCTTCTTTTTTGTAATGACATTAATTAATCCTCCGGTCGCGTTATCGCCGTATAGCACTGTCGACGGGCCCTTAATAATTTCCACTTGTTCAACTGAATGCAAATCAATCTGGCCCCAATCAACGCCTGAAAGGTCAATTTGATTGGTGCGTCTTCCGTCTAAAAGCACGAGCACATTAGATGTGCTTGCCTCGCCAAAACCCCTGATATCCATTACAGTTCCTTTTGGGTTGCCGAGTTGCTCCGATATTGTTACACCTGCCTTATCTTTTACAGCCTCGTAAAGATATTTTGCGGATGTCCTGTTAATATCATCTTCGGTTGTGACACTTGTATTTTTGCTTACATTCGCTGCAAGCTCTTCGACACGCCACGGCGTGATAACAATAGGCTCTAATTCAGTGACATTTTTTTCTTCCGCTAGCACTAAATTAATAAATAAAAAAAATATTGTTATACTTAAAAATATATATTTCTTCATTAAGCTGCCTCCCAAAATTTGTGAAACAAATTTTGTCCCGACAATGCGACCTTTGGGAGCATCGTCGGGATAAATAAAAAACCCCGAAGGTAGGCTTCTTTAGAAGTTCTACATTCGGGGCCGTTTTCTCCCGACTATATGCGTCTTTTGGCTTTCTCTCGAAGCCTCTTGACTTAATATACAGGCAGGTCTTCTGACTTGTGCTTTAAAACCTACTCGTCTTATGCCTTCCCATGCCGTGAGTTTTCAGCACAGTGGCTTTTTTGGACTTTCGTATGCACTTACAGCGGCGGGACCGTGTCCGATTTTAACGGGCTTCCCTATTATGGCAACGTGTGCCGCCTGTATAAGAAATTTGTTATATCATTAATTATATCAGCGAATATTCTTTTGTCAATACAATAGGATAGTTATGCGCATTCCGTAATTGCAGATATCGCTTCCATTACTTCAATTTTTTGTACATTGGGTATGGTGAAACCATATGCCGGAATTTGGATTATTAAAGTATCTTCGTGCCTTAGTCCTCCGAACGATCTATTGCAGGTATAAAAAAGACTATAGTCCGATGGTATTATGGCAGCGTTGTCTTTGTATGTCAAAACTGTCATAATAACCCCAGGAATTTTTATATTATTTTTAAAAACTTCAAGATTCCACCCTTCTTTGGCTTTGAAGGGCCCTGAAACCACAACAATCCCCATGTCTATATCATCTAAATATGCCTTATTTTTTACAAGTTTTATGGCGAGCTTTGTTCTTAAGATTTCTATTTCTTCCTGGGTTTGAGGCATCATATTCCAGTTTTCCTGTTTTATATCCTCATCTTCAACAACAATAATCTCGTCATATAGCGGGGTTGTTATGACATTAAAAAGTTCATCGCCCCTTATGGTGATAACCAGGCCCATATCGTTTATTTTCTTCTTTTCGCGCTGGTTTCGAGCTAATATCTTAACGCAAGAGATAAGCCTTTTGCGCGCTAAAAAATCTAAGAATTCGTATGGTATCTTTTTTTGCAAAAACAAGTCCGAAGAAATCAGTATGGTAGGATGCGCGTCTTCAGACCATTGATATATATTCTCCATAAAGTGTTCTTTCTCCTCTTTATATAGCCTCCCTTTCTCCGGCGCTCTAAATCCAGCTTCCTGGAGCATGTTATTGTCTTTTCTTGATATTTCAGCCAGCCGCTCCATGTCAGACATACTGGCTTTTTGTATCCCCTTTTCTGCTTCAATTAAGAATGACAGGTCCAATTCATCTTTTGAGGTGGGGGCTAAATATACGGCATTTTTCTTAACATATTCCAATGTCTCGGAAAACTTATCGCGCAGGCCCCTGTTTGGGCTGCGTAAAAACGTGTCGGAATTTCCAATAATTATCATGCGGTTTCTTGCGCGCGATGTAATTACATTATACATATTCTCGTTTATAAAACCTGTTTTACTGCCCCCGGACCTTACCAGTGAAACAAAGGTCGTATCTCTCTCCTGCCCTTGAAACGGCCATGCTGTGCCAACATTCGCCAGGTATCGGATTAACTCGTTCTTATCGTTTATTTTTTTTGCCAAAAGCTGCCTTATAAGGCCTGCCTGCCTTGCGTAGGGTGTTATAATGCCTAAATCTTCGGGTTCTAACTTAATTCCGCATGATTTGATTTTATCAATACACGACAAGATTAATTCTGCTTCAAGCTGGTTCTGCCAGGAAAACCCACAAGGCATTTCAGCATTTTTTGCCATGTTTTTAGTATCTATGAAAATGACAGCTGTCTTATCCTCTAATTCATGCCGCGGCACCCTCTGCGCTTTTAATTCTCCGTCATAAAAGATATTCGTAAATCCTACGAGATTAGGCAGCATTCTATAGCAGTCCTTGAGCATGGTTATATTAATCACACCCTCATCGATTAGAAGTTCGAACAGGCTTTTATTCAGCGGTTCTATATAGTCTTGCGCATAGCTTACTTCACTTAATTTATCTTTTAAATACTCTGGCATGGGAGGAAGGCCAAGCTGTTTTTGGTCTCCTATGAACAGCAGCTTACCGTCTTTTGTTAATTTTGATACAACAAGCATTGCTTCAACAAAAGAAGCAACACTTGCCTCTTCTATTATAATATGTTTGTAATGGATGTCTCGTAGCGCAAATTCATGCGCTATGCCCATGCAGGTGCCGCCCACCACCGCTCTTCCGTCTCGAATCTGCTCCAGCCTTTCATTAAATTCCTGCTTCCACTCTTTGAGATCTTTTCTATATTTATCACATTTTTCTCCGTAATCCCCGCTAATTTTATTCCATTCATCGTCAGTCATTTTCGTCCCTCTGCGTGGTTCTTTTGGTTTTATAGGTTTTCCCGCAAACAGCCAGTTTTTTCTAAGGCGGCTGTCGATAATATAGGGGTTATTGCCAACCCTATAAACTTTTATTCCGCTATCTTTAATCTTAAGTAATAAATTATCAACGCCTCTGTTTGTCTGCGATGCTACTAGAAGACTCCCGTAGTAAGGACATATCAGCTGATAATCCGCTTCGCAGGAAAGTGTTGTTTTCCCTGTGCCTGGCGGGCCTTGACATAGTTCAGCTGTTCCGCCATATGATACTGCCGACAAGACTTTGAGTTGCTGTTCATTATCAGCAATGTCTATATTTTTTAACTTAATTCTCTCCGCTTCCTTATGCGTAAAGGCAGGAAGCCTAAGCCCCATTACTACATCAATAGTTTCAGCTCGCCTACCCATAGACAGCCTGCCTTCTTCGTTTTTATTCATATAGCGCATAAGGTCGCGTAAAAATTCAATCTGCGTAGCATAGATAGCTCCGTTAAACTCTTTTTTTATCTGGCCAATTTGAGGCAAGTTTTTTAAATCAACATGCCTTTCAGGCTGCAGCTCAACTTTATCCTCATCAAGGCTTATTACGGTTGCCTTAAATGAGTCTTGTATGCCTGCTTTCCTGCGATTGTCATCCTTTGAGGCCCACATAACAATTACCTCGTCCCCTTCTCTTGCGCGTAGAATATTTCCGCTTGTGTCTCGCTGAAATTCAGGGTTTTCAAAAACCAGGCGCAGGGATTTGTGCTCACCTGCTTCAGATTTAAAATAATAGAAAGGTTTATTATTAAATGTAACAGCCGTATCTCTGGCTGTCGCTGCTTCTATCTCCGCTTCAATCGTTACCTGAGTCTCTGCCGCAGCGAGGAAACCTTTAATAAAGTTACGCCATTTCATAACTTCCGGCAGTTTTCTCTCAATTCTCGCTTTTTCGATGCAAGCCGGAAGCATTGCTGCAAAATGTTCTCCGGTGTCCCACATAGATACATTCTCTAGTGCATATTCGACATCTTGCTTTATCTCATCTGTTACTTCAGCAAACATGCTATCTTGCTTAAAGTAAGCAAATACCTTAGAGACAGGAAAGTGTTTAAAAACTGAAGGAATCTTTCCAAAACTATCTAATATAAAAATTGCCTGGTAGCCTTTTGGCAGATGTATTTTGCCGCACCCGGTAAGTTCATTATAGGCGTAATCATGGTCAGGGTCGTAATCAAAGAAACGCGTTATATCTTGGCCTTCTTGCATCATCTTTATTTTGTCAGCATCCTGCGGACATTTCTCTTTCCAAATATTTAAAATATGATTTTTAAAATCAGCATCATATGAGGAAGGGATAAAAAAGAAAGGCAATAATTTTTTCTTGTCCCTTTCTATAATATCGCACATTTTCCCGGCAACCTGCCTTGGTGACAATAAACCCTCGGCTATATTATACTGCTTAACGTATTCGTTATAAGAAAGAAGCGATTTTCTTCTAAAGTCGTAAATCCATATATCGCATGATTCAGGTATTTTTTTGCGTATTTCTATTAACTGATTATTGTTGATGCCGGCTTCTGTACGATACTCATCATTCACCCCTATTACTAAAAGGTCCGGCAACTCCTTTTTATCCCAATTTTCAATATCTAATAGCTCCCCGGTCTCTACAAAAGCTACGTCATCAATGTCACGTCTTATTTTATCGCTTCTATCTATTGCATCAGAAATGGTTCGAGGTCCGCGACTAGAGAGCGGGAAATTAAGTCCTTCTACGGTGCAAATTCTAACTTTCATAGCAGGGATGAGTTGTTTTATTTTTTCTAGAGGATACTGCGGAAGTTGAACATGTGGGTTTCTTATGGTTTCTGCCTTGCCTGATTTATATAGTGTCGGCGTTTCTTCGCTTTCCCATCTTGCGTCATAATCGTCACCGAAATAACTTGTAGCGCTAAAGCAATTAATATCTATTGTCGGCTCTAAACGTTTTTCTTTTCCTGATTTAAATTTATACCGTATCCCTATATCTTCGTAAAGACGGGATCTTTCAGAAAAGAGCCTATGTATGCTGCTAAAATTAAAATCTTCAGGCCCAATTCCTCTATTTTTCAAAATCTTAACAATTTTCTCAGCATAAATTTCTGCTGCCTTAATGAGAAATTTATTGCAAAATTGCCACCAGCCGCCCACGTCTATCGAATACGAAGGCTCCACAAGCGTTAAAAGCATCTGGCCGATATTCTTACCTTTTATTTCAATTTTAGTTTGACAGGTATTTAATTCTGTAATCTTAAGGTATTCTTCTTTTCCATCAAGAAGAAAGCGCGCGTCCATGCCCGGTAAAACATTATATCTGGCATATTTTTGCTCCCTTAATACTAATTGTAGTTTCTGGTCTTCGTAGGAGAAATTGTAAAAAAGCTCAATTATTTTGCCTTCCTCGTCCTTTACGGTATTGAATGAAAAATCTTGGGAAGATTCTAAAAGATCAACACTAAAAATATTATCTTCTTTTGGCATGTCTTCAATTTTTTTATCAGGCAACTGTTTTTCTTTCGATTTTTCTAATTGCTCTTTTTTTAATTCTTCTAATTCTTTTTGAGAAAGCGGAGAATCTGATATTTGTTTCATAATTTCAAAAAATTCACCTGAAAGATTATACGTCCCTGCTAAACTTTCTATGAATTCATTAATTTTAACCCTTTTTTCATTTTGCCTTAGCCCGCCTATTTCTTTCCATAAAGCTTCAAGGCCATTAAGAGCGTCGCCTAATATGTTAAATAAGTCATTATTGTTTTGTTGTAGGTATTCTCTTATCGCTTTTGCTCTCTTACCTGTCTTATCAAGCTGCTGTTTTTCGCCAATTATCTTCTTAATATCGTTTTTAACGCCCTCCGGTATGATTATTTCTTCTGCTTCATTGGTAGTAATATTATCGGTTGGCGCGTATTCATGCCCCAAATCCGGTTGTTTGTCTTCTTTATCCTTGCCTTTCCTTGAAAACCAGCTAAAAGGGTTTATTATGGACTTAAATCCATCAAGAAAACCGCCTTCACGCATATTCTTTCTTGGCGGCATTTCCTGGCTTGCCATCGGCCGCAAGGAATAGGCAGACTGCGGAATTGCTAGTATAATCATAAGCAATATTATTAAAATTTTCTTCACGGCACAACCTTTATTCTTTTTATCACCTTTAATTAAATGCCTTAATTAAGCCCAAAATAATACATCCCGAATGTAGAAGCTTCGTAGAAGCTTTACCTTCGGGATGCCCTTTTCATTCAACAGTAATAAGATACCACATAAATAGGCGATTTGCAATAAAATTCGAGATTTAGTCAAGATTTGTTGCATTTAGGTGCTGCATGCGCCTCGGGGTCCCGAGCCCATTTGGCTGTGGGTGTCTGTAAGGTGAGGTTTTTGCAATGTGAGGTGCATTAGAAATTTTTTTCCAAATGTCTTTTTAGAACTTATGGTGAGGGAACGGCTAAGTTTAGATGTTTGGGAAAGTGACCAAGCCATAAGTTCAAAAAGACGGAAAAAAATTTCAGCACCGAACATTGCAAAAACCGAACCTATAGGATTTAGCCAGTTAGCCCGAACCTGAAGGTATCTTTGAACTTATCTGCGAGCCGCTGCTTTAAAAGCTTATTGCGGGGATTTTGAAGATTTGGGTCTATGTTTATAAGCTCGAATGCCTCTTTTCGCGCCTGCTCAAGTATTTCTATATCCTCTACCAGGTTTGCAAGCTGCAATTCCGGCATGCCGTGCTGGCGTGTGCCGAAGACTTCGCCGGTTCCGCGTATAGCCATGTCTTCTTCGGCAATTTTAAAGCCATCATCTGTATTTAGCATAGCCTCTAACCTGGCCTGCGCCTCTTCGGTTTTTTGCTCTGATATCAATATGCAGTAAGATTGAAATTTTCCTCTGCCTATTCTGCCTCTTAGCTGATGAAGCTGACTTAAACCGAAACGCTCGGCATTATTAACAATCATAACTGTCGCGTTTGGCACATCAATACCGACTTCAACTACAGTTGTGCATACCAAAATATCAATTTTCCCTTTTTTAAAAGCTGCCATAGTCTTTGTCTTTTGGTCAGCCTTAAGCCTGCCATGCATAAGCCCGAGTTTTAACTTATCAAATTTCTGCGTGAGCGTTTCAAATAATTTTTCAGCGCCCTCTATCTCTAATTTCAGAGATTTTTCAATTACAGGAGATATAATATAACCCTGCCTGCCTTTAGCGATTTCCTGCTTTAGGAATTCATATACCTTTTCCAGCTCATCAGGTTGTATTAAATATGTTTCAACATTACGCGGCCCAAGCGGCAGCTCATCAAGAACGGATATATCCATGTCACCGTAAACGCACATCGCGAGAGTTCGCGGTATCGGAGTTGCGCTCATAACTAAAATATGCGGATTATAGCCTTTGTTTTTAAACGTGGCTCTTTGCTCGACACCGAACTTATGTTGTTCATCAATAACCACTAAACCAAGGTCTTTAAAATTAATGCCCTCCTGTATCAAGGTATGCGTTCCGACGACAACTTGCGCCTGGCCCGAGCGAATAATTTCCTGCGATTTTTGCTTGTCTTTCGCCGGCATATCATTTACCAGCAAACAAACTTCGATACCAAGCGGGCTTAAAATTTTTGTAATTGTTACGTAGTGTTGCTGCGCCAGAATTTCCGTCGGGGCCATAATAATGCCTTGATGCAAATTATTTGCGGTTAAAGCCAGAGCGTACGCTGAAATAACGGTTTTTCCTGAGCCAACTTCTCCCTGCAAAAGGCGATGCATGGGTTTTGTAGAGGCCATGTCATTTTCTATCTCGTCTATAACATTAACCTGGGCCTTGGTCAAAGAAAAATCAAGAGTTTTAAGAAATTCCTGCTTAAACTCATTTGCAATATCATGGCTTTTAATCGGAGTTTCCGTTTTTATCTTGTGGCGCCTTAATGCCAGGGCAAGTTGAAGAAACAAAAATTCATCAAACACAAGCCTGCGCCTCGCCTCTTGCCTTTGCCTCTCATTTACCGGAAAATGAATATTTTTTATCGCGGATTTAAAATCCAGCATGTGGTTACGCGCCTGCATATCAACAGGCATATATTCATGCGCGTAAAAGCCATATTGATCAATACAGCTTTTCATAATGCTTCGCAGCCTTCTTTGATTTATGCCTGAGACTAATGGGTATATCGGAACAATCCTGCCTGTGTGAACTTTCGTATTTTTGTCTTCTTCATCATCTTTTATAATTTCATATTCGGGATGAATTATCTGCAATTTTCCTTTTCGCTGTACCTTGCCGAACATTATAACCTTATCGCCTTTATTGAAATATTTTTTCATATAAGGCTGGTTGAACCAGAGAGCGTATATTGACGCCGTGTCGTCTGATATCGCCAACTGGAAAATGGTGTGCCCTGTTTTCGTCCTGAATATTGAGCTGGTTAATATCTTGCCTGCGAATGTCTGCGGCTCTGCGTCTGTAAGCTGAGAAATGGGTTTTATATTGCTTCTGTCCTCATATCTTGCCGGAAAATGGTTAAGGCAATCGGCGACGGTCGCTATATCAAGCCTCTTGAGCATCGCGAGCCTCTGCGGGCCTACGCCTTTTATGTAACGGGCGGAGGTTGTTGCGGTATCAACCCATCGTTTTGGGCTATGGGCTTTGGGCTGTGGGCTTTGGGATGTTATCTTAATTTCTGCTTGCATTTTAATCGGCGCTATGCTAATATGCTCATTCTAAAACTTAAATATCCAGGAGAGTGAACTATGTCAAGAGTGTGTCAGATATGCAAAAAAGGGCCTTCGTCCGGCAGGACAATAATACGCAAAGGTATGGCCAAAAGGCTTGGCGGTGTAGGAAGAAAGACTGTTCGTGTGAATAAACGCAGGTTTCTCCCTAATCTTAAAAAAGTCAGAGTAATTGTCAATAAGACTGTAAAGACCATGACAGTCTGCACGCAGTGTATCAAGTCAGGCAGAATCAAGAAAGCATAACTTCCATTTTTCTCACGCGCATGTCCTTAAGCTGCAGCTGAATAGAGGTCACGCCTTTATAAGTGTTAAGGCACGGCGTATAAGCCAAATCAATACTGTTTTCCAAATCTTGCGGCATTATATCAGCCATTCGAAAACCTATTGCCTCGCACACCTTATCTCCGTCTGTCACCCACATCTTTACGGTATCTTTACCAACTACCTGCGCCTGCTTTTTTATACTAAGATTTTTAGTAGCGAAGACAGGCTTAGGATTACCTATGCCAAAAGGCATCAGCTCATCCAACTCCTTAAAAATTTTATCGGATAATTGGCTTAAATCAATCTCCATGTCTATATCAACAGTCGGAATAAGGTCCTCTGTCTTGATTTTACCCTGCGCTACCTGATTAATAAGCTTTCTGAAATCGCTTAAATCGCTCTTGCGCAAAGTGAGGCCTGCCGCGTATTGATGGCCTCCAAAGTTTTGGAGAAGATGGCCGCATTCGCCTAGCGCTTCTACAAGGTGAAAATTCCTTATCGACCTGCCTGAGCCTTTCGCCAGGTGGTCTCCTTTTGTGGTTATGATTAATGTGGGCCTATGAAACCTGTCAACTATTCTGGATGCCACTATTCCTATAACTCCCGAGTGCCATCCTTCGTCATCAAGCACTATTATTCTATCTTCCTTAAAATCAACATACCTGTCTATTTTGGCGAGCGCCTGCGTAAGGGTTGTTTGTTCCAGTTTTTGCCTGTTGCGGTTTTCTGCATCCAGGTTTTGGGCCAATTGCTGCGCTTCTTGAGCATCGTCGGTAAGAAGCAGCTTAAGAGCTATATCTGCCGATTGCAGCCTGCCTGCCGCGTTTATGCGCGGGCCTAATATATAGCCGACATAATGAGCGGTCATGCTTTTACCTTTAAGCTTAGCGACAGATATAAGGGCCTGCAGTCCTTTCTTTTTAGTATGAGTTAGCTGGATAAGCCCGTTTTTCGCAAGTATTCTATTCTCTCCTGTCAGCGGAACCACATCAGAGATAGTGCCAAGAGATACCAAATCAAGATGTTCATAAATTTTGTCCGCGCCTTCGCCGTATAAAGCAGTGACAAGCTTAAAAGCAACACCTACCCCGGCGAGATTTTTATACGGATACGGACAGCTCGCCTGTAACGGGTTTAATATGCTATGAGCCTTAGGCAATTCACCTGATGGCTGATGATGATCGGTTATAATAGCGTCTATACCTGCTTCATTAAGCGCGCGCACCTGTTGGCTTGCTGTTATGCCGCAATCGACGCTTAAAAACAATTTTACCTTTTTGCTTATCGCGAGTTTAATAGCGTTTTTATTAATCCCGTAGCCTTCTTCAACCCTGTCAGGAATATAATGAGTAACTTTTGCGCCCAAGCCTTTTAGGGCTATCATAAGCAACGCGGTAGCGCAAATCCCGTCTACGTCATAATCGCCGTGTATCATGATCAGCTGCCGCTCTTCTAAGGCCTTTTTTATGCGGGATACAGCCTTGCGCATGTCTTTCATTAAAAACGGGTCTATTAAATTGAGCAGGCTTGGCTTAAGAAAATCTAAGGCCTCTTTTACAGCATGTATGTTTCTGTTTATAAGAATCTGGGAAGTTATCTGGGAAAGGGATAGCTCGTCCGAAAAAACCTTTTGTTTTTTCGGATTTTGCTCTTTAATAAGCCATTTTTTCAGCATATCTTATTATCTCGGTTTATCAGGTTCGATATGGACAACAACATCATTAACGCCGGCTATAACCTTTTTTATTTTCTCTTCTATTTCCTCGGCTATACTGTGCGCCCTGCTGACATGCATGGACATATCAACAAGAATATGCAAATCCACGTGAACATCATCAGTGCGGCCGCGCGTCCTTATATTGTGGCAGCCTTTTACATCTGCTACCTGCATAACAATTTCCCTTATCCTGTTTTGTGCAATAACAGCCTTGTCGCATAGAATTCCGAAAGAACAGCGCAATATATCTATGCCCGCCTTCCCTATTAAAAAGGCGATTATGAAGGCAACAATCGTATCTAGAATTGGGAAACCTCCCTTTATCGCGAAGAGGGTGAGTATAACCGAAATAGAAACAAGTATGTCGCTTCTTGTATGCTCTGAATCCGCAAGTAATATGTCGCTATTAAGTTGTTCAGACTTATTTCTTTCATAAGCATATACAAAAAAATTCACTGCGGTTGTAAGTATCATAACTACAAAGCTTGCTATATTAACCTGCGGTATGTGCGGATTTTTAAAACGCGCAACCGCAGCTTCAATTAAATTGAATGAAATTAAAAAAAGCAAAGTTGCTATGGCGATAGTCGCGAGCGTTTCGAATTTTTTATGGCCGTATGGGTGATCTTCATCGGCAGGGCGGGATGCTGCGACAATGCCTATTAAACCGATTATATTGGAAGCGCCGTCTGCAAAAGAATGAAACCCGTCAGCAGCCATGGAATAGCAGCTGCTCTTGTATCCGTAAATAATTTTTGCCAGAGCAACTAACCAATTTAGGCCCAGTATCAGCAGCAATATATTTTTTATCTGATTTGATCTTTTATCCATATAGCAGCTTCAGACCTTACACTTTACACTTCACACCTTACACTATTTCTTTCTCCTATGCCAAGCTATAAGAAGCGGGCTTGCTATAAATACAGTAGAGTACACTCCTGATATAAATCCTATCAAAAGGCAGAACGCAAAATTATGCAATACTTCACCGCCGATAAAATAGATGGAAATGACAGTTAAAAGGGTGGTGAACGTGGTAAGAATAGTCCTGCTTAATGTCTGGTTAACGCTTGCGTTTATCAGGCCTGCAAAATCGGTCTTGCGCAAAAGCCGCATATTTTCGCGTATCCTGTCATAAATAACAACAGTATCGTTTATAGAATAACCTGCAATTGTTAAAAGCGCTGCCACAATCGTCAAATCGATCTCCTTGTTTGTCAGGGCCATTGCTCCGATACTGGCTAATATATCGTGAAAAAGCGCTATTATACCGGCAAGCCCGTATTCCCAGCGCTTGAATCTTATCGCGATGTAAATAAGTATGCCAGCGAGCCCTAATAATAACGCGGTACTCGCGTTTTTACGCAGAAGCTTTCCTACAGACGGGCCTACCTTGTCAATTCTGAGTGTCTGGGGTTTATCATCCGGGAATTCGTTATTTAATGTATCATTTATTTTATCATATGTGTCGGAATATGTTCGAATAAGCACGTCGCGGTTTCCTGAAAATTGCTGTATTGACGCGCCTGAAAGCCCTATTTTACCTAATGCTTTACGCACTGTCAAGATATCAACAGGGTTTTGGAATTTAAATTCCTGCAAAGTCCCGCCTGTAAAATCCACGCCGAAGTTTTTATCGCCTCTCATCATAAAGATAGCGGCGCCGCCAATAATAATTAAACCAGATAGCACATAACAAATTCTTCTCATCCCGACAAAGTCTATATTTGTGTTTGGCAATAGCTGGAGCATTCGCAGTTTGGTGAATTTAGGCGAAAGGCTTAAAAGATCAAATATCACCCTTGTAACAACAAGTGCCGTAAACATGCTTGTTATGATACCTATAATCAAAGTTACTGCAAACCCGCGCACAGGGCCTGTGCCAAACTGAAAAAGCATTACTCCGGCTATCACAGTGGTTAGGTTTGAATCCAAAATCGCGCTAAATGCTTTAGAATATCCAATAGAGATTACGCTGCGCAAGGTTTTACCTGTCGCAAACTCCTCTCTCATCCTTTCAAATATCAAAACATTTGCATCAACCGCCATACCTATGGTTAGAATTAAACCCGCAATTCCCGGCAAGGTTAATGTAAAGCCAAAAAAACCCATTATGCCGCTCATGATTACGAGGTTTAATAAAAGCGCGATATCAGCAATTAACCCGGCTACCATGTAATAGATAAGCATGAATACAATAACCAAAATAAATCCTAAAGCAACAGCTTGCAAACCTGCCTTTATTGAATCGCGGCCTAATAACGGGCCTACTGTCCTTTCTTCTTCTATAATAACAGGCGCAGGAAGAGAGCCGGCGCGTAATACAATTGCCAGGTCATTTGCTTCTTCAGTATTAAACCTGCCCTCTATAATTGCCTCCCCTGACGGAATCTCCTCTTTTATGTTTGGCGCTGATTTTACATTTCCATCAAGCACTATTGCCAGCCTTTGGCCTACGTTTTCTCTTGTTAGCGCCGCGAATTTTCTGGAGCCGTCTTTATTAAAAGTAATGCCGACAACAGGCTGGTTAAACTGCGTCTGCTGAAATTTAACGCTTGCGTCTTTTAAATCAGCTCCGGTCACATCGGCCTTTGTTTCAAGAAGAAGTTGCTCGTCCCTTTCTCCAACTTTAAGCTCATAACCTTCCGGCACATTACCGCCAAGAGCGCTTTTTAGTTTTTCGGGATCCGAGGATACAAGCCTGAACTCAAGAAGCGCTGTCTCGCCAATAAGCTCCAAAGCCCTTTTCCTGTCAGTTATACCGGGAAGCTGAACCACAATTTCATCTATGCCCTGTCTTTGTATAACAACTTCCTTAATGCCGAACTGGTCAATGCGGTTTCGTATTATCTCCAGTGCCACATCCGGCGCGTTTTTTACTTCTTCCTTAGGCAGTTTTGATGTGTCAACCTTAAGCACAAGGCGCATGCCTCCCTGCAAATCAAGCCCAAGGTTAATCTTGCCTTCTTTTATAACATTGCCGTCTTTATCCTTTATTGTTAACGGGGGATAAAGGCTCCATACTGATAGCAGAACAATAACTACAATTAGCAATATTTTCCATTTAACATCTTTGCGCATTCGTTATTCTCCTTGTGTTTTATTTTTCAAACCCGCGATGGCAGATTTTGATATTTCCAGTTTTACGTTATCATCAACTCTAACAGTAAATGTCGAGTCCTTTACATTAACTATTGTGCCGTGAATACCGCCCGTGGTAATGACATCATCGTTCTTTTTAAGATTGGTAAGCATTTCCTGGTGCTTTTTTTGTGTTTTTTGCTGCGGCCTTATCAGCAAAAAATAAAATATGCCGAAAATCAATATAAGCGGCACAAAATTTGCTAACGGGCTTGGCGCGCTTTGCGGCGCAACCTGCGCTGTCAGACTAGAAATAAAAGCTGTATCATATAACATAATCTGCCTCCCTGCCTGCCGGTAGGCAGGCCTTTAAGTATTCTTTTTTAAATTTTTCGAAGCTATCCGATAAAATTGCCTCGCGAATATTTCTTAGTAGTTTAGCATAATAATATATATTATGCAATGATAATAGTCTAAGTCCTAATATTTCATCTATACTGAACAGATGCCTTATGTAAGAGCGCGTGTAATTTTTACAGCAGGGGCAGGAGCAGTTTTTATCCAAAGGCTTTTGATCATTCGAATGCGCAGCGTTTCTTATTATGAATTTTCCCTCACTTGTAAAGGCTGTGCCGTTTCTGCCGTTTCTTGTTGGCACAACGCAGTCAAATATATCAATACCGTTTTCAATTGCCTCAAATATATCCTGCGGCATGCCGACACCCATGAGATATTTTGTTTTATCTTCGGGTAAAAGAGAAGCGCATATATTAATAATTTCATACATACAATCGCGCGGCTCGCCTACGCTTAAGCCGCCAATGGCGTAACCATCAAAGTCGATATCAAGTAATTGTTCGACAGCTTGCTTGCGCAAGTCAGGGTAGGTTCCGCCCTGGACAATGCTGTAGACTTGTTGTGAGTATTGAGTATTGTGTATTGAGAAAAACGCTTTACTCCTTCTAGCCCAGTCTGTAGTGAGCTTAAGCGATTGCTCGGTATAATCTCGAGTGGCAGGATACTCAACGCACTCATCCAAAACCATCATAATATCGCTTCCTAAAACCTGCTGGAATTCTATTATCGACTCGGGTGTGAAAAAATGTCTTGAGCCGTCGATATGCGATTGAAATTCCACTCCGTCTGCCTTTATTTTTCTTAACGGCGCAAGAGAAAAAACCTGAAAACCGCCGCTATCGGTTATTATGGGGCCTTTCCAGTTCATAAAATTATGCAATCCGCCGGCCTTTTGAATCACTTCCTTGCCTGGTTTTAAATAAAGATGGTACGCGTTGGAGAGAATAAATTGCACTCCGGCATCTTTTACCTCAGAAGCGGTGAGTGTCTTTATAGCGCCGCCTGTAGCAACAGGAGCGAAATTAGGCGTATCAATCTCGCCGTGCGCGGTAATGATTTTGCCTACTCGCGCTTTTGTATTTTTCTCTTTTTTTATCAGTTTAAACATATTATCTCGAATGTCATCCCAGTATTATAGTAGCGGAGCCTTAAGGCTCCGCTACCGACTTCGCTATCGACTAAACTATCAGCATACAATCGCCGTAGCTATAAAATCTATACTTCTGCTCAATGGCCTCTTGATACGCCCTCATAATATTATCATAACCGCCGAATGCGCTCACAAGCATTAAAAGTGTGGTTTTTGGTAGATGAAAATTTGTCAAAAGCATGTCAGTTATTTTAAAGTTATATCCGGGGTAAATGAATAATTTTGTTTCGTTTTGAGTCGTGAGTATTGAGTATTGAGCATTGAGTACGCCGGCGGCGGACTCGAGGGCACGGCAGACCGTTGTGCCGACTGCTAAAACCTTTCCGTTATTTTGCCCGGCCTTGTTTATTGCGCTTGCAGCATTTTTGGAAATTTTAAAATATTCTGAATGCATTTTATGCGCCTCCACAGCGTCTGCAGTTACAGGTTTAAAAGTCGCGTATCCGACGTGCAATGTTATATAAACTGTTTTTGCGCCCTTTGCCGTGATTTTTTTTATTATCGTATCTGTAAAATGCAAGCCCGCAGTAGGCGCGGCAGCAGCGCCTGAATTTTTAGCATAAATTGTCTGGTATCTTTTCTCATCATCAAGGACTGGTTGTCTTTTTATATACGGGGGCAGCGGCATGATGCCAATTTTTTCTATGCATTTATCTAGACTTGCGCCGTTTGTCTGGAAACTTACGTAGCGGGTTTCGCTTTCTGCGCCTACAATTGTCGCCGTAAGTTTACTATCAGCAAATTCTATAACTGTTCCTTTGGAGAGTTTTTTTGCAGGTTTAGCCAAACATTCAAATGTGCCTGCGGGATTTTCCCTTAACAGCAGCAATTCAATCCTGCCGCTAAAACCTTGCCTGTTTCCGATTAGCCTTGCCTTAAAAACCTTTGTATCATTGAAAACTATTGCGTCGTTTTTATTTAAATAATCTGGCAGGTCTGTAAAATTACGATGTTGGATTTTGCCGCTATTTTTATCCAAGACAAGCATACGGGAGCTATCCCTTTTTTGCGCTGGATACTGCGCTATAAGCTCTTGCGGCAAGGTATAATCAAAATCGGAAAGTTTCATATTTGGTCTATGGTCAATGGTCAATTGTCAATTCTACGACCTCTGCTTTTGGATAATAATACTCAAGTATCTGCTTGTAGTCATAGCCTTTTTTCGCCATTGCAAATGTGCCCCATTGGCACATGCCGACGCCATGGCCCCACCCACGACCATGGAAAACCGCGGCGTCGCCGATAATAGTGACTACAAAATTTGTGCTTCTAATAATCCTGGGGCTTAAAATTTCGCGCAGATCTTTAGCGCTTATAACAATATTCTTATCTGCAATAATTTTCACATTGCTTACTCTGCCGGAGCGGTTTCTGCTTAATATATTTATGGTTTGAATTTGGCTTATCCGGCCTTTCGTTTTGCTGATTTTATCGGCTATCTCGGTTAAAGGAATTGCCGCCTTCCAATTAAAAAGCGGGGCATTGCCGCAAAAGCTGCATCTTATTCCCTTAAGCGCCTTTGACGAAACCTTCCATAAATTACTGACGTTTTCAGTGCTGCCGCCGCAGGTTGAATGAAAAAATGCAGGTAAAATCTTATTACCGCAAATAAGTATCTCGCCTTTTGTCTGGTCAACAGCTTTGTCAGTCCTGTACTTTTCGGCAAATACGCCTCTGTAAACTTGAGATTTTACATCGGCGTTTAAGTAGTAATCATTGCCTGCATTTTGCTGCGCCTGGTATATGGCAAATGTCCTGGATGTTACAGCCTGCGCCTTTATCGCTTCCATAGGCCATTTGTTTGATATTTCATGGTAAAGCACGCCCTTAATATAATCTTCAATACCAAGCATGTTTATTGCTGAAAGCAGGCCATCTTTTGTTTTGACTATCTGCAAGGTTCCGCGGTAAAGATTTTTGTTTATATATAAGGAAGGGCTTTTTGCTGGTATTATATTTACGCCGTATACCTTAAACTCTTCGTCCTTGTATGTATTAAGTTTTATTCCTGCGTTTATCGGTGTTATTTTGCCTTGCCAGAGAACCTTGCCTTGTTTGAGCACTTCATTAGTCTGTATTGTCGTAATTTTATATGGCCCTTTAATTGCTATATCGATTTGGCCTGCCTTATCAACAATTGCAACGCGTATTTTATCAGGCACCTGGACTGACAAGGTAAACGCCGTCTTGCAGAAGCAAAATAATAATGCAAGGCATGCCAAGATTACCGTAACTTTTAAACGGGGTTTCATCGCTTATTTAGCAGGTAGAATATAATTGTAACAACTATGCTGATTAAAAGGCAGGTGGTTATGGGGAAATAGAGCTGGAAGTTTGTTTTTTTAACGTAAATATCTCCGGGCAGCTTGCCGATGTAGGGAATTTTGCCGGCGAATTGAAGAAAAAGGCCGATTATGGCTAATGATAAGCCGAATATAATAAGTGTTTTGCTCATAGTCTTAATTCAAAATGTAAAATGTAAAATTCAAAATTACAATTAAAAATGTAAAATTTTCAATTTTGAATTGCAATTTTTAATTTTAAATTTTTAATTTTTAATTTGCGCGTTCCTTTCCCTCTCGCTATAAATGCATCCGCAGTATTTCTGATGATAAAGCCCCATTTCCCTTGATGCTTCATGCGACTCTCTAAAGCCTATGCTAAAGTCTTCGTAAAAAAAGGGAATTTCATATTTCTGGGCCAAAGATTGCGCTAATTCCCTTATCTTGTCTTTATCCTGATACGGGCTTATCAGTAGAGTTGTTGTAAAGGCTTCGTAATTTTCTTTTTTTGCGAATTCCGCAGTGTGCTTAAGCCTGGTCTGCCAGCATAAAAAGCACCTGTCATCATCCTCGTGAAAAGTTATCTTTCTAAAAAAATCCTCAAACTTATGGTCTCTGTGAAAATGGACAGGCAGAATAAGCTTTTGTGCGGCTATGGTTACGGACTCTTTTCTTGTATCGTATTCTGATAAAGGGTGTATATTTGGATTATAAAAAAATCCCTGCACTGTATGGCTTTTTTCTCTAAGGGTATTTACGCAATGTATTGCGCATGGGCCGCAGCATATGTGGAGAAGGATTCTCATGTTAGTCTATAGTCGATGGTCAATGGTCGATAGTCAACAGTTGCCATAGACCATAGACTATTGACCATAGACCGATTATAGCTTAAAATAGCTCTCTTTGCGTTTCCTTTACAACTTTAAGATGCTTGGCTGCCAGTTGCGTTGCTTTCCTGCCGCGTGGGGTACGCTCTAAAAAGCCGCTTTTAAGAAAAAACGGCTCTACAACATCTATGATCGTGTCAGGCTCTTCATTTAAAGATGCTGCCAAAGATTCGATGCCAACCGGGCCGCCGCTGTAAAAATCAAAAATTGCCTTTAATACTTTCCTGTCAATTATATCCAGGCCGAAGGAATCAATGCCCTGCACATTTAACGCTTCATCGGCAATTGGCTTTGTTATAGCGCCTGATTTTTTCACCTGCGAAAAATCCCTTACCCTGCGCAAAAGCCTGTTCGCGATTCTCGGCGTGCCTCTTGAGCGGGTGGCTATTTCCGTCGCGCCTTCTTTATCAATATTTATATTCAGAATTTTTGCGGAGCGGTTTATTATTTTGACAAGGTCTTCAGGCTCGTAAAAATCCAGATGAAAAAATATCCCGAACCTGCTGCGCAGCGGCGCGGATAAAAGCCCGGAGCGCGTTGTAGCTCCTATAAGAGTGAAATGTTTTAAATTAAATTTAATAGTTTTCGCGTAAGGGCCTTTATCTATTACAAAGTCTATCTGGAAGTTTTCCATTGCAGGATATAAAAACTCTTCGATAACTTTGGATAAGCGGTGAATCTCATCAATAAAAAGCACGTCGCCTTTTTTTAGGTTTGTAAGTATGCCTATTAAATCCCCGGCCCTTTCAATCGCAGGGCCTGATGTAGCGGTGATGTTAGAACCCATCTCATTCGCTATAATGTGGGCAATTGTTGTCTTTCCCAGGCCAGGAGGCCCTGAAAAAAGCATATGCTCTAAGGGCTCGTTTCTCTGTCTCGCTGCCTGCAAGGATATAAGCAGGTTCTCCAGGGTTTTTTTCTGGCCAACAAAATCAGAAATTTTCGTAGGGCGCAGGGAAAGATTCAGAATAACATCTTCTTCTGTCTCCTGCTCAAGTATTATCTTTTCTCTTTGTGGTATTGCGTTTTTGTCTTTCATGCTAAGGTCATTGAGTATTATCTGCAGTTATATATCTGCTGTAAGGATGGGCCCCATTCTTATATGACTGCCTTGTATGTTCCGACCAGTAATATAGCCAATCCACATTTACACTAGGAGCACGAACAACCACATGTTCGTCATCACGTACACCCGTAAGAGGATCAAAACCAAGATCAGCTTCATAAGTAACATCGAATTCCAAACCCGGTCTTCCTGGCGGTATAATAATATTAAGCGCTACCTCAGCAGCGCGATAATTATGACCATCAATATTACCGCCTCTGTCAAAATGAAAGTAGCTACCCTCCTTAAGATTATAATATCTTTCCGCAGCAACAATCATCGGCACAGTATGTATAATTTCCTTCAGCCTTCCCCTTAATATAAAACCCTGATATGACGGATACAAAATTGTAACAAGAGTTCCGATAACAACAACAACCATCAGCAACTCTACCATTGTAAACCCGAGTTTAAGCTTTTTAATTCTATTCATATTACCCGCCTCCGTGTTTCTGGTTATAAACTTCATTTAGGAGTTCTTCGGTGGTCTTTATATCAGGGCTTTGCTGGAGCGCTCGTTTTACCATTTGTATTGCTTCCTGCTTTTTATACTGCAACTGGTTTAAGACTTCGATTGCCTCTTCCTCAATATCTTTTTGCAATGCCGCGTGTTCAGGCTCAAAAGTATCTTTTATAAGCCCGAACCTGCCTACTTTACCCTGCAGTTTCGCTATTATCTGCTTTGCCCTTTGCTCGCCTATTCCCGGCAGCTGTTTAAGCCGGGAAAGATCAGCTGATTCAATTGCCTGGATAATCACTGATATAGGCTCGCTCAACGCTTTTATCGCGGCCTTTGGCCCGACGCCGGAAACAGTTATGAATTTCTCAAAAAATTCCTTTTCTATCTGGCTTCTAAAACCGATTAACACAGGCATACTTCGGCTGGGTTCATTTGCAAAATAATGAAATGTGATAAGCTCTATCTCCGTACCAAGTTCTGTATTTTTTAAATCATTCAGCACGGTTAAAGGAATAAACACTTCATAGGTAACGCCGTTTAACTCGAGCGACAGGCATGAATCGAGTTTCTTTATTAATTTGCCTCTTATTTTGGATATCATAGTTTTAATTCAAAATTCAAAATGTAAAATTAAAAATTACAATTAAAAATGTAAAATTTTTAATTTTGAATTGCAATTTTTAATTTTGAATTTTAAATTTTTAATTTATTTTCGTTTCCTCTGCTATGATAAATATGCGTTAAACACAATGCCAACGCATCTGTTACATCAGCAGGCCTTTTTGCGATATGCGGCATTTTTAAAAAATTTTCTACCGCCTGCCTTACCTGCTGTTTTGAAGCGTTGCCATTGCCTGTTACAGCGCGCTTTACTGTCTTTGCAGGGTAATTTATCAGTTTTAAATTCTCAAGGCTCGCTGCAAGGACTGCGATTCCCCTGGCATGGCCCATAAGTATCGCTGTCATTGGATGCTTATAATGCGAATATAATTCTTCTAAAATGCAAAAAAGCGGCTTTGTTTCCTTAATCAGATCCGAAAGCTGTGTATATATACTGCTAAGGCGTGTTGGCAAATCCTGCTTAATTGAAGTGCTTATTGTACCTGCCTCGATAATTTTTATATGTTCGCCTTCCTGCGCAACAACGCCGTAACCGGTTACGCTAAGAGCTGGATCTATCCCCAGGATTCTGTTCATCCGCCTGCTTCCATTTCCATCATAATCTCATCCGGTATATCAAAATTCGCATATACATTTTGCACGTCTTCATGGTCTTCCAATGCCTCTACTAAAGCAAGGACAGACCTTGCTGTGTTGCCGTCAACCTTGACAGTGCTTGAGGGAATCATGGTTATTTCCGCGGACCCAATCTTGATATTGGATTTCTCAAAAGCTGCTTTTACCTTATCAAAATCAGCCATGCTTGTGGTAATTTCATATGTATCGCCTTCGATTTTCATGTCTTCTGCGCCGGCATCTAAGGCAATTGTCATGATAGTATCTTCATTGACCTGCTGTTTATTGACAATAATAAAACCTTTTTTCGCGAATATCCACTGGACACTGCCCTGTCCTGCCATGCTGCCGCCTTTTTTTTGAAACAGGTGCCTTATTTCGGATGTTGTGCGGTTTTTATTATCTGTAAGCACTTCAACTAAAATGGCTACGCCGTTTTGCCCGTATCCTTCGTATATTACTTCTTCATAAGTTACCCCGGGCAGCTCTCCGGTGCCTTTTTTAATAGCCCTGTCAATATTATCTGCCGGCATGTTCGCGTTTCTTGCCTTATCAACTGACAGCCTTAATTTCGCGTTGGCGTTAAGATCTCCGCCGCCTTTAGCTGCAACAGTTATTTCTTTGGCCAGCTTTGAAAATGTTTTTCCGCGTTTTGCGTCAATTAAAGCCTTTTTATGTTTTATTCCTGCCCATTTTGAATGACCTGACATTGTTCACTCCTATTGTTTTGCGCAGATGATCACAGATTAGATGAAACGCCTGCCTGCCGGTAGGCAGGGATGACCGCAGATATTATATCTGTGATCATCTTGCATCCTTTCATCTGTGCTAATCTGTGCTGAAAAACGAATATTTACTTAGCAGCTTCTTCTTTTACTGTTTTTGCCTGCGCTATTATCTGCTGCGCTACTTTATCCGGAACCTGTTCATAATATGAAAATTTCATGGTGTATGTGCCCTGGCCTGATGTCATGGAGCGCAGCTCAGTCGCGTATTTAAGCATCTCTGCCAAAGGAACCTGCGCTTTAACAATCTGGCTTGAGCCTTTATTATCCATACCCATGATCCTACCTCTGCGGGAGTTTAAATCACCCGTAATATTTCCCATGGCATCTTCAGGAACAGCAACTTCAACATCCATAATAGGCTCTAACAGCACCGGGCCTGCCTGCTCTAAACCATTTCTCATCGCGGTGCCGGCAGCGATCTTAAACGCCATTTCCGAAGAATCAACAGTATGAAAAGATCCGTCGTAAAGCGTAACCCTTACATCTACAACAGGCGCGCCTATCAATACGCCTTCCTCCATAGCTGCTTTTACGCCCTTTTCAATGCCCGGATAATATTGCCTTGGAATCGCGCCGCCGACTACTCTATTAACAAATTCATAATTCGCGCCGCGCACAAGTGGTTCAACTTCAAGATAAACTTCTCCGTATTGGCCGTGGCCGCCGGATTGTTTTTTATGTTTGTAGCTGACCTGCACCTTTTTGCGCACTGTCTCTTTATAAGCGACTTTAGGAGTGCCTACATCAACATCGACCTTAAAGTTTCTTTTAAGCCGCTCGATCATGACCTTAAGATGCAAATCGCCCAGGCCTGATATTATAAGTTCTTTTGTCTGTTGGTCCCTACCGTATTTAAAAGTAGGATCCTCGCTGCCTATTTTTGCCAGAGCAGTCATAATTCTTTCTTCATCCTGCCTTGTCTTTGGTTTAAGTGATAATGATATTGCAGGCTCCGGCATAACCAAAGCAGGAAACCTAAGCTGGTGAGATTCATCGCACATCGTATCATTGGTGCCGGTTTCTTTTAGTTTTGCGACTGCGGCAATGTCACCTGCCTGGACCTTGTCAATTTCAACCTGTTCTTTGCCTTTAAGCAGGAAAAGCTGGCCGATTCTCTCTTTTACTGATTTATCGGAATTGTAAAATCCTGTGTTGGAATGCAATGTGCCCGAGTAAACTTTAAAAATATTTAACTGTCCTACGTATGGGTCTATTAAAGATTTAAATATCTGCGCCGCGAAAGGCTGAGTTGCGGAAACCTTGTATTCTATCTGATTGCTGCCCTCAAGCGCAAATGCCGAAGGCGCGGCAACATCTAAAAGTGACGGGCCGAAATTTACAATGCCGTTTATAAGCTCGGCAATACCGATTTCTTTATTCGCTGAGCCGCAGAATACTGGATATATACTCGTTTTGCTTACGCCTTTTTTAATGCCGGATATGATTTCATCCTGCGTAAGTTCGTTTCCCCCTAAATATTTTTCTATTAATTTGTCGTCGGTCTCTGCAGCTGCTTCTATAAGCTGTTCCCTGTATTTTAATGCTGCTTTTTTGTCTTCACCCTGCAGGGCTTCAATGCCGGCTTTATCAAGCAGGTTAACCACTTTTGTAAAAGCAGTTTCCTTGCCTATCGGGTATGTAACGGGAAAACAGTTTTTACCGAGTTCCTGCTGTATCGATACAATTACTTTTTCAAAGTTTGAATGTTCTTTATCCAGTTTGTTTATAAATAAAAACGCCGGTTTGTTCTGCTGTTTTATCATTTCCCACACGCGCGAAGTGCCTACTTCAACGCCGTTTACCCCGCATATAACGCATAAACCGCAATCTGCGCCGTACACCGATGAAATAACGCCCGCGATAAAATCAGCGTAACCCGGGGTATCTAAAAGGCTTATTCTTTTGCCGTCCTTCTCAAATGTAATAACTTTCGGGTCAATTGTGATTTTTCTGTCTATCTCATCAACATTAAAATCGCACATGCTGGTGCCGTCGTCAACCTTGCCGTGCCTTGAGTTAAGTTTAACGGCAAATAGAATAGCGTCTATTAAAGAGGTCTTTCCTGCGTTCGAGTGGGATATAAATACGATGTTCCTGATGTCTTTGGTGTCCATTAGCTAAAAGCTCCTTTCTGATGCTGGGTAATAAGGGGTTATCCGCCGTAGGCTACCTGCCTGCCGGCAGGCAGGCCTACAATGAAACTGACCCGGTACACGAAGGCGGATAAAGTGTAAAACTAATTATATATAATGGCTTAGCGATTGTCAAGCGATATTGCCAAGCAAGCAAAGGCCTGGGCAATTCTCGCAGGGACGCAAAAAAATCCCCAGCGTGGATTTTTTCGCTCTGACCTCGGCCTTCGCTCTCGCCTATATAGAAACAAGGGCGAACCATGCCCGCTTCGGCCTCGCAAGCCCTGCTCGCATTGCCCAGGCCTTTGCTTTCCGTTGTCCTCACCTCCAAATGAGGAACCACTGTCATGACATATTTTCTACCGAAGCCGCACTTGTCTATCTCAATAAAGCCTTTGGGCATTGCCGAAAAAACAATAGCGGAAGATTTGGTCACTTGTTTTGGTTATAGGCAAAACATAGGAGTGCCTGCCTACCGTCAGGCAGGCAGGCTGGGGAAACCGAATGAACCCTTGAATAGTAGCGCAGGCTTAAGCCTGCGCTACTATTTTTAGGTGAATTCGGAGGGGCCCCAGCCGAACGACTATAGTTTTGCCCAAATCTGAAGCGTGTTTTTGAGGCAAGGCCCAAAGGCTTTATTGATATTAATAGAGGTGCTTAGGAGCAGAAACAAAAAGGGACAGTGTTGCGAACAACACACTGTCCCGATTACCTGCGAAAACGGCTATTTTTGACTACTGTCTGATAACCTTTCGATTAAAGGTTTTAGCGGCGGTATATCCTCTGTTATGGTCTTCCAAATGACTTCTACATTAACACCAAAATATTCATGAACTAACTTATCGCGCATACCAGCTATCTGTTTCCATGGAATATTTTTGTGCTTACTTTTTATTGCAAGCGGTATTTTCTTTGCTGCTTCACCAATAATTTCTAAAGCCCTTATAACCGCGAAAACTGTTTTTTTATCTTTCTCAAACTCTGCAAAAGTAAGCCCTTTGGTAAATTCTTCTATCTCTGTTATGGCATTAACGATGTCGGCTATATAATCTTTATGTTCTCTTTTCATGCGTAAATAACCTCATCCAGAATATGCTTACCTATTAGGGGTTTTAGGGCGGATTTCATAACCAAGTCTACTTTAATCTTTAAAATTTTGCTTAAATAATCTTCAAGGTCAATAAATTTTAACAATCCCGGCGCTTCTGTAAAGTCCACAAGTATATCGAGATCGCTATTTTTTTTATATTCCCCCCTTACATACGAACCGAATATGCCTATCTCTTTTACTTTAAAGCCTTCTTTTAGTTCTGTTTTATGCTGCAGCAATTTCTTTTTTATGCCTTCTATCTTTTTCATTGTAATTATACTCCTTTTGCATGGGTTATTTTATAACAAACGCATATACATAGCAAGATAATTTGTGCGAACAGGATTAAGTCGCCTCACGTTAATGTCAAATGACAACCTAAATGACAACCAAGCATAATAGGAATACCTTAAAGGTCACAAGTCACCAGTCACAAGTCACAATTTTTTTACCTGTGTCTTGTGACCTCTTCTGCTTTCTCTCGCTGTGTCTTGTGACCTCTTTATTTTTCTCCTGCTACGATTTTTCCTACAAACAAAAAAAGGACAGCGTTACGAACAACTCCGATACACTGTCCCGATTACCTGCGAAAACACCTGCGTTCTACTGGTTCCATGCGAAAACGTCTGTATGCTATCATTCTTCATTAAGCATAACCTCTATCCGCATAATACTTCCATCCAATATTATAAGATGTACTGGTCTTGATAGATTTATGGCCTGTAGTACTACCTCTTGTGCTTTTTCATCTAGATCCTCTTTTTTAAAACGGAGTATAAACTTTGTTTCTGGTGAGCCAACCACACTTCCTTCGCACAAGAATACATATGCTATTTTGCCACCTACTACTTCTCCAGAATATTCTATTATGCTAAATTTCCCATCAAAAGTACCATTTTCTATATCCTGATAAAGGTATTCAGTTGCCATTAAAGGTGTGGTTCCAGCAAAACATGTTGCTGTATACAATGTGCTAATCACCATCAACCCTATCAACATCAATCTTAGTATCTTCATCTTCTCCTCCTTTGTTCGCCGCCAGAGGCGGCTCCCACCAGGGCGGAAGGATCGCTTCCGCCCTGATTTTTGCTATTCTGTTATTCAAGAGCTCCCATATCTTCGCCGGTTTCCTCAACAAGATCATCCGCTATCTCCGGCTCAAGCTCTTCCTCAATCTCTTCCGCTTCAGGCACAATTATATTGCCCTCGGCGTCGAAGAGCTCTGTATCTATTAAGTTACCCGCGACATCGAAATGCTCGACTTTTCTTAATATGCCGTTCGCATCGCGGTATTCTCTATCTTTTAGCTCGCCATTTTCAAAGTATGACTCGCTAATTTCAGCTGTAGCGTCGCTGTAAGTATCCTCTTCAGCTTCTTCCACAGCCTCATCTTCCATCAGCTCTTCAATGACCTCTATTTCTTCTGACTCAGCGGCTTCCAGCGCCTCTGTCAGGCTATTTTCTTCTTCCTGCGCCAAACATTGCGCAGCCGGCATCGCGAACATCACCGTTATCATCGCTATCAACATCCATCTAATCGCTTTCATGTTGCCTCCTTTTGTTTTACCATGCTCTTTTTTCCACAATTTTTAATTTTGCATTTTTAATTTTTCACTTCCCCGCATCCCTACCACCTCCTGATTACTTAAACACAATTGTTATCCGCCGATAGCCGGCGGCGTATAAAATACAATAATTACATGCTGAGCTGTATTGCCCTCGTTATCCGTAGCTACTGCCATAATCATATTTGAGCCAGCTCGCAGGTTTATTTCTATATCCCATATTTCCCAGCTCATCATTCCATTTGGGTTTAGGCCTTTTGGGTTCGCGGGCTGGCCGTTCACGGTTACAGACACAACTTGCCTATCATCCGATGCCTCTCCCTTAACCAAAATTTTATTTGTATTCTTATAGCTAGTTCCGTTTTCAGGAAATGTTATTTTCACTGTTGGCGGCACTATAAGTGGCGGAACAGCTGATGTAGTAAAGGTCATATCAGCGCTTTTTGCTTCGTTTCCTGCCTCATCAGCGCTTACTACCTGGTAATGATATTCGTAATTGGATCGTAGATTTTTAAGTCCAACTCTATGTTCTATAGTATACCCTAAAAGCCCTCCTTGTGACATTCCGTACCCACTTATAAAACCATAGTTAACGCTGGAAGTGGCAGGTTCGTTTGTTTTCCAGATAATAACCGCGCTGTCGCAAGTTATATCCATTGCGTCAATACCACTGATTTCCGGCGGTGTTGTGTCAACAGTAATAGGCGGCGGCGTTGATTTTGTCACCTTTATTTCCCAAGAAGCTGTTTTATCAAACAAATCTTTTACTGTCGCTGTTATTGTATTTTCACCTTCTACTAAATCAACAGTGCATTTCCAATCAGCAGATACGCCCTGGCTGCTCAGCGTTTGACTTAATATCGCGAGTTTATTGTTTACTGTAACTGATTTTATTTCCACATCATCTTGCGCATTGCCGCTTACCTCAATAGGAGACCTGGTGAATTTAGCTCCTGAAAGAGGGTTTGCTATGGTTATTGTCGGCGGCTGTATGTCAATATAAACGGTTAGCGGAAGCGATGTTTCATTTCCTGCAAAATCACTTGCTACTATTGCAAAATTTGCTTTTCCTCCTTGGAAATCACCCATAAGCCTTGACTGAATGAAAATTTTCCAGTTTCGATAATTATCTGAGGTTTCTGCAAACTGTTCATAATCTGTATACTGCTCAAAAATTGCACATACCCCCCCCAGCCCGTAATTATCAGAGGCAGTCCCCGTTATATTGAATTCATAATTAAATTTAGAACCGCTTGGCGGAGCTGTTATGTTTAATTCGGGTGCGGTCGTATCAACTGTAATTTTGCTCTCGCACATCGATTTGTTTCCAGCAAAATCTTCCGCAGTTGCTTCTAATTTATTTTCTCCCAGAACTAATTTGACACCTTTTGCGATCCACATATAGTTAGTGTCGTTGCCGGGTGTTTCGCGAACAGCCTCTACGGTATTTACAGGGCTTTTTACAAATACCGATTTAACTTCCCTGTCATCTGTCGCGATAAGCAGTGCTTCGATCTCATTATGATTTACATAATTCATGAAACCGCTTGAGGGGTAATAAAAAGATACAACAGGTGGCGTGGTATCAGCGCCGGTATAAAATTTATATTCGCTGCTTTTAGCAGTATTGCCTGCCTTATCGGTGCTGCTTACTGTGTAATAATACGACATGTTCGGAGTTAAGTTAGTAAGCAGTATGGAGTGGTGCTCAACTAATTTTAAATCAGATACGCTGTTTTCGTAGTCTGCGCTGCCATATTTTTTATAATCAACCTGCGATGTAGCAGGTTCGTTTGTATCCCAGTAGATAAAAGCTGACTGGTTTAGTACAATATAGACCGCTTGAACATTTGAAATAACCGGAGGAATTGTATCTTTGGTAGTAGTAAACCCGTAGCCGCCGCTTTCAGCGGTATTTCCTGATGCATCTGTGCTGCTTACTTTAAAATGATAGCAGGTGTTTGGCTGTAAGCCATCAAGCGTAATGGAGTGATCTATAACCAAGTCCGGGTCTGATTTTGAG